>CP121690.1:0-626586 GCA_038396605.1 Eubacteriales bacterium mix99 | reverse complement strand
AAGGCGGCGAGATGCAGCCAATTACAAAGGCCAGTGCGGATAAACTGTATGAATATCGTCCCAAAACCATATGGCCGGGCTTTGTATGGGAAGACAAGGATACGGACGATATGGCTTCCATCGCCACGGATCTCAGTACTTACATCAATGAAAACCGGGCTCTTTTTGTGACAGGCAAAAAATCCTTTGACGAATGGGACGATTATGTAAAGGGATTTGACAACATGCGTCTGGATCATTATATGAAGGTGTACAAAGATGCAGCGAAGCGATACGGGTTTAAAGGATAACGGCGCTGGTGAAAAGTGAAAAAGGATTTGAAGTCGATAAAAAGGCGGCAATTTTGAAAGGCTGGTGCAACCGGCCTTTTTTTCTTTACTTTGAAGAACATAAATGATAAAATTTTTTTGGCACAATTGTGCATTGCTGTACATATTGCCACAAAAAAACCGGGAGGGGTTGGATTTGAATCAAGTGAAAGGGCATCTGCTGCCTTGGAAAGATGTCAGGATAGAGGATGAATTCTGGTCTCCGTATACGGATCTGGTGAGGGAGACCATTCTTCCCTATCAATGGGAGGCGCTGAATGATCGGGTTCCGGACGCTCCGCCCAGTCATGCCATACGCAATTTCCGGATTGCGGCAGGTTTGGAGCAGGGGGAATACGAGGGACTTGTCTTTCAGGACAGCGATCTGGCAAAATGGCTGGAAGCGGTGGGATACAGTCTGGCCGTCTACCCGGATGAAAAACTGGAGGCAACTGCTGATGAAGTGATCGATCTGATCAGCAGGGCGCAGCTGCCGGATGGTTATGTGAATACGTATTTTATCCGGAAGGAGCCGGGCAAAAGATGGACCAATCTTTGGGAATGTCATGAACTTTATTGCGCCGGGCATATGATGGAAGCTGCTGTGGCATATTATCAGGCGACGGGGAAAAGAAAATTTCTGGAGTGCATGTGCCGGTTTGCGGATCATATTGATTCAGTTTTCGGCCCGGAGCCCGGCAAGCTGAAAGGTTACCCGGGTCATGAGGAGATTGAGCTGGCTCTGGTCAAGCTGTATCATGTCACCGGAGTGAAGCGGTATCTGGATCTGGCTGCCTTTTTCATCAATGAAAGAGGAAAGCGTCCCTATTATTTTGACCTTGAAGCCGAGAAAAGGGAGAGCAATCTCTGGTCCCCGAAAGGGCGCAGGCCTTCCGACACTGCGGATTATAACCAATACCGCATCCCGGTCCGGGAGCAGAAGAAGGCAACAGGTCACGCCGTCCGTGCGGTGTATCTGTATTCCGGCATGGCCGATGTGGCTCTGGAGACCGGAGACAGGGAGTTGAAGGAAGCCTGCAGGATTTTGTGGAACAATATCGCCTTCCGGCAGATGTACATTACGGGAGGGATTGGCTCCACCGCTCAGGGGGAAGCGTTTACCCTGGACTATGATCTGCCCAACGATACGGCATATCAGGAGACCTGTGCCTCCATTGGCCTGTTTTTCTTTTCCCATCGGATGCTGGCCCTGGACAAAGACGGGAAGTACGCGGATGTCATGGAGCGGGCTCTTTATAATTCCATCCTCAGCGGGATTTCGCGGGACGGGAAACGGTTTTTCTATGTCAATCCGCTGGAGGTTTGGCCGGAGGCCAGCGAAAAAGATCCTGGAAAACGACATATCCTGCCAGTCCGCCAAAAATGGTACGGCTGTGCCTGCTGCCCGCCCAATATTGCCCGCCTGCTTTCTTCCCTGGGAGGATATGTGTACGATGTGGAGGAGGATACGATCACGGTTCGTCTCTATATCGGCGGGGAATTTCAGGCGAAAATCGGAGACGTCCCCGTTATCCTGGTGCAGACAACGGATTATCCCTGGGATGGCAAGGTAACGATTCAGGTCAAGGGAGTATCCGAAAAGCGATTTACCCTGGCTTTGCGGCTGCCGGGCTGGTGTCCCAAAGCAGACCTGAAGGTCAACGGTGAGGAATGTTCCATCGGTTCCCGGCGGCAGAAGGGCTTTGTCCGTCTTGACCGGATATGGACGGATGGGGACCTTGTGGAATTCTGCATGGAGATGGATCCGCAGCTGATTCAGGCACATCCCATGGTGCGTGCCGATGCAGGCAGGGCGGCGATTCAGAGAGGTCCGCTGGTATATTGCCTGGAGGAGACAGACAATGGCAAGAATCTTTCTTCCATTTCCATACCTTCGGATGCCCATCTGGAGGCTTTCCGGGATCCGGGGCTTCCGGGGAAGGCTGTGGCTATCCGGGCAGAGGGGTACCGAACCAATGAATCCTCATGGAAGGAAGAGGAATTGTACCGTCCTTTGTCCCGAAGCGAGAAACATATTGGAATCAAGGCTGTGCCTTATTTTCTGTGGGGCAATCGGGAACCGGGGGAAATGCTGGTCTGGCTTCGGTATCAATGAGGCAAGCCGTTTCATGCAGTAAAAGGCACTGCAATTGCAAGGCAGAGGTGATAGCAAAGATGGGTGATGAAGATCGCGAGAGGTTGGAACAGGAGAAAGGGAAACGGATTCGTGCAAGAGTCTTTCGTACCATTCCGTGGATATGCGGTTTGATACTGGTACTTCTGTTGACCGGCCCTTTTGCCTTTTTGCACGATGATCCGATCTCTCCGAAGGAGCTGGTGAACTATGCGCCGAAGAACGAATGGCTGGCGGCCTTGTTTATGATTGCCCTCTATGCTTTCAAGTCCATGGTGTTTGTGATACCGATTCCCCTGCTCTATATCTCTTCCGGGCTGATTTTCAAGCCGGTTCGTGCTTTCCTGATCAATGTGCTGGGCATGATAACCTGCACGACATTGCCCTATTGGATTGGCCGATACTCCGGCGGGGGAGTGATGGAAAAGATATTGAAGAGGTTTCCGAAAATGCAGGTGCTGGACAATTTAAAAAGGGGAAACGAGTGGTTCTTTTCCTTTATTGTACGGGTGATCGGCTTCCTTCCTTGTGATGCCGTCAGCATGTTTATGGGGGCTTGCAAGGTGGATTTCAAAAAGTATATTACCGGAACAGCTGTCGGAATGCTGCCCGGTTTGATTTCCATTACCATGGTGGGAATCACCATAACCAACCCCCATTCCCCGGAGTTTTTGTTTTCCTGTATCCTGTCGGTTACGCTGTCCATTGCTTCCTTTGTTGTATACTGGGTGTATACAAGGCTGCGGAATACCCGCACTTCTTCATCCTCTTCCGATCATGCGGAATACGGAAAAGCCGATACCGGGCCGGATCACCAGGAGGAGAACCGGACGGGGAAAAAGCCGTGAGAAGCTGAAGCTTCGGACGCATCTGTTTGATATGGTATAATGAAAGAGAGAAGACGATTGCCTTTTATCCGAGTATAGATCATATAGATCATCCGGTTGGAAAAGGGATTCCGGAGTATGGTATGGGGTGAAAGACAAGGATAAGGGAGTCAGGAGAGTACCGTGTTCAATATATTGGTTGTGGAAGATGACAGAAATCTGAACAAACTGATTTGTGCTGTGCTGAAGCAGAACGGCTATCATGTTTTTCGGGCCGAGGATGGGGAAGAGGCATTGTTCCTTCTGAGTCACGAGCACATTGACCTGGTTGTTTCCGATATCATGATGCCGAATATGGATGGATTCCGGTTGACGGAAGAACTGCGCAAGGCAGATTACAATCTGCCCATTTTGATGGTGACGGTCAAGGACAGTTTTGAAGACAAGCAAAGAAGTTTTCTGTCCGGAGCGGATGATTACATGGTAAAGCCCATCGATCTGAATGAAATGATTCTGCGGGTAGGAGCGCTGCTGCGCCGTGCCCAGGTTTCGAATGAGCATAAACTGGTCATTGGAGATGTGGAGCTGGATTATGATACACTGATCGTTTCCCGGAATGGTGAGAGCATCGTCCTTCCTCCCAAGGAATTTTATTTGCTGTTCAAGCTGCTTTCCTATCCAAAGCAGATTTTTACCCGACGTCAGCTGATGGACGAAATCTGGGGAGTGGATTCGGAAGCGGATGAACGCACCGTGGACGTTCATATCAAAAGGCTGAGGGAACATTTTGGGCCCTGGCCGGAGTTCGATATTGTCACCGTAAGAGGGCTTGGTTACAAGGCGGAGAAAAAGGTATGAGCCGGAAAGGGATGAATCTGAGAGTCAAACTGTCCCTTTTGTTTCTTTTTATCATGGCTTCCGCTTCTTTTAGTTCCTATGTGGCTTCGGTTCTGATCACCAACCGTTCTGTACAGAGAGACATCCGGGAGGGACAGGTACAGATTGCGGAGGTTATGCAGCAGCTGCATCAGAAGACGGACTTGTCCATGGATGAGCTGATCCGGTTATCCGGCAATCCTTATCATCGGGTAAGAAAAAGGAACGGGACCGGCGGATTGAAGCTGACGGAGCGGCAGAAGCAAGCCCTGGACAGGAAGGAAACTGTATTTCTGTGGGAAGATTACATCCTGTCCGGCAAGACGCTGTTTTATCTTGAAGATAATCTAATAGAGATCAGCATGCGGGGACACAGCAGCATTTATTTCCGGACAGAGCTGCGAAAGGGACTGACTTTGCTGTTCAGCGTTCTGATCGGAACGATTATGATCATCATGGGAAGCAAGCATGCACTGCGCGGTATACATGCGCTTCATGATGCAACCGGGGAAGTGGCAAAAGGCAATTTTGACGTCAAGGTAAAGAAATGTTCCGATGATGAAATCGGGGAGCTGGCGGATGGCTTCAATAAAATGACGTTAGAATTAAAAAGCATGGAGATGCTGCAGAAGGATTTTATTGGAAATGTTTCCCACGAATTCAAAACCCCTATTTCCTCCATCCGGGGTTTTGCAGAATTGATTCAATCCGGAGAGCTGACCGATGGGGAAAGGCAGGAGTATGCGGGGATTATCCGGGAGGAAACCGAACGTCTTTCCAGGCTGACATCCAATATCTTGAAACTGTCCAAACTGGAAAATCAGGATATCCTGTCCGAAAGCAACCTCTTTGCACTGGATGAGCAGATACGGCGTGTTATTTTGCTGCTGGAACCGGAATGGAGCGGAAAAAATATCCGGTTCGACCTTCATCTCAATGACATCATGTTTTATGGCAATGAGGAAATGCTGCAGCAGGTCTGGCTGAATCTGATGGAAAATGCCATTAAATTCTCCCATCCCGGCGGCAGGATCATCATCCGGCTGTATCATACCGGGACCAGCATCAAGGCAACGGTCCGGGACGAGGGAATCGGCATGGATCCGTCCACACGGGAGCGTATTTTTGACAAATTCTATCAGGGGGATACCACCCGTGCATCGGAGGGCAATGGTCTTGGCCTGGCACTTGTAAAGCGCATTGTGGATCTGTTCGGCGGGAACATTGATGTGGAGAGCCAAAGGAGAAAGGGATCCGCCTTTTTCATTGAGCTCCCGGATTGAACGGATGCAACCGGAAGGAATGCATGGAGGAAAAGGAAAGGCCGGCGGATGGCCCGATACCAACGGCGGGGCAGGAATACCCGGGGGATGAACCACCAAACGGCACAAACAGTCGACGGAAAAGTCCCGCCTGAAGATCAGACCTTGGATTTTACGGAACATATATATTCCGAAGGAGTCATCCCGGTGGTCTTTTTAAATACGTTGGAAAAGTAGTGGATGGTGCTGAAACCGAGCATCTCGGAAACTTCCGTAAAATTATATCGTTCTTCCCGGATGAGCTGCTTTGCCCGTTCGATTTTTAAATACCGATAGTGCTGGATGATACTGATACCCACTTTTTCCTTGAATAAATCCTTGATCCGGGTGCGCCCCAGGCAAAATTTCCTGCAGAAATCATCAATGGAAAGGTTTTTATCAAGATTTTCGTTCATATAGGCGATGATCCGATTCACAAGATCCTCTTCCACCCGGTGTCGGGTGGAAGAGGATACCCGGGCACTGTTCTCAATGGCAGTATTGTTTCGGATCAGAGTGATGAGCAGCATCTCCAGATACAGGGATATGAGCTGTTGGGAGGCAAAGGGCCTGTCCGGCCGGATCCGATCGGCATGGACTCTTTTGTCCAATGGATCGGAAAAGCAATCGGACCGTTCCCGGATGATTTTGGCCAGGAGATCCTTTCCCTCCTGGTCCACTTTCAGAATCTTGTTTTCAAAGAATTTCATTGCCGGGCTCCTGCAGATAAAGGAAACGACAATCAGGTTGGGTGCCGTTTTTCCATCTGCCCATATGCTGTGAAATTCGTTGGGTTTGTGGAAAATCATCTCTCCCTGCTCCAGCTCATAACCTTCTGCGTCAGCCATGACCTCTGCCTTTCCCTTGTCAACATACAAAAACTCCCAGAAGTTATGGGCTTCCCCATGGAATACATAATCCTTGGCATATTCAAAATAGAACAAGGTAATGATGCTGTTGATTTCGATCTCCCTGTTCAAGGGAACTTCCGGATAGCTGACCGTTGGGTAATCTTTTGGTATCATAAATAACTCTGTAACTCCTCTTCATTCTGCCCGTTGATTTCAGGTGCATCCTGCTGCAGGAAATTCCATTTATCCCGCCGCAGGGAAGTCGTTTTCATTGATTGGGTTCTCAAATATCGTATCAAAAGCTATGCATGAAATCAAGTTGACTTTCCGTTTCGTTTATGTTATTACTATATACGTTGCTTGTTTAGCGTTTGTAAACATTAAGTTTAGTGTTAAGAGACTGGATGGACGGGATGATTATGAAAATTGGTCAGAAAATCAAAGAGCTTCGGATCCGGAACGGATTGACCCAGCAGGAACTGGCAGATCGGTGTGAGCTGTCCAAGGGCTTCATTTCACAGGTGGAAAGGGAGCAGACCTCTCCGTCCATTGCGACGCTGATGGATATTCTGGAAAGCCTGGGGACCAATATCCGGGACTTCTTCAATGAACAGATCGATGAAAAAATTGTGTTCAAGAAGGAGGATGTCTTCAGCCTGGAGAACGGGGAACTGAGCCATATCATTCACTGGATCATACCCAATGCGCAGAAGAACAGCATGGAGCCCATTATTATGGAGCTGCTGCCGGGCGGTTCTTCCAAAATAGACGGTCCCCATGACGGGGAAGAATTTGGCTATGTGCTTTCCGGGTCGGTAATTCTTCATCTGGGAAAGCTAAGCTATCGGGTGCGCAAAGGTGAGAGCTTTTCGTTCAAGCCTTCCATGAGTCATTTTATCACCAACGCTGCCAGGGGAAAGTCCCAGCTTTTGTGGATTTCCACGCCGCCGACTTTCTGAAGAAATGCAACTTCTATTTGTTCTTGGAAATGGGGGAATCTGAAATGACTAATGATGTGATACTGCAGCTGGTGGATATTTCAAAGTCCTTTGGGGATACGCCTGCTCTTGTGGATATGAATCTGTCCATACGAAGAAATGAATTTGTTACCCTGCTGGGACCCAGCGGCTGTGGGAAGACGACAACCCTGCGGATTATCGGCGGGTTTGAGGATGCGGACAGCGGCGATTTGTTGTTTGAAGGGGTGAACATCAATGATCTGCCCGCCTATAAGAGAAAGGTGAACACTGTTTTTCAGAAATACGCTCTTTTTCCGCATATGAACGTGTTTGAGAACATTGCTTTTGGTCTCCGTATTCAGAAGATGGATAAAAAGCAAATTGGGAAAAAGGTGGAGCGTATGCTCCGGCTGGTGAATCTGGAAGGCTACGGGAAGCGTTCCGTTGATTCTCTCAGCGGCGGCCAGCAGCAGAGGGTGGCAATTGCCCGGGCCCTGGTAAACGAGCCGCAGGTGCTGCTTCTTGATGAGCCTCTGGGTGCGCTGGATCTGAAGCTGAGAAAGGAAATGCAGCTGGAGTTGAAGGACATGCAGCAGTCCCTGGGGATTACCTTTGTGTATGTTACCCATGACCAGGAGGAAGCCCTGACGATGTCCGATACCATTGTGGTTATGAACAACGGGGTGATCCAGCAGATTGGCACTCCGGAAGACGTTTACAATGAGCCGAAGAATGCCTTTGTCGCGGACTTTATCGGAGAGAGCAACATACTGGATGGGGTAATGAATGAGGATTTCTTGGTCACTTTTATGGGCCGGAAATTCAAATGCGTGGATCAGGGCTTTGCCAGAGACGAAAACGTGGAAGTCGTCATTCGTCCGGAGGATATCAGGGTGGTTCCCGCCAACTGCGGAATGCTCGGGGGAAAGGTATTGTCTGTCACGTTCAAGGGAGTTCATTATGAAATGATGATAGAAAGCAAAGGAATCACCTGGATGGTCCACAGTACCCTGATGGCCGGAGTCGGCAAGGAAGTGGGACTGGACATTCATCCGAATGATATCCATATCATGAAAAGGGGGCGAACGGCATGAAGCAGCGTTGGATGGCATATCCGTACATTGTATGGATGATCCTGTTTATCGTTGTTCCCCTGGCACTGGTCGTGTTCTACAGTGTGACGGTTCAATCGGGAGCCGGCATCCGGTTCACCATGGAAAATTTTCGCCGCTGTCTGGATCCCATTTATATCAAAGTGCTGATCCGCTCTGTTGTACTGGCGCTGATCAGCACAGGGGTCTGTCTCTTGCTTGGCTATCCTGTTGCCTGGATTCTGTCCGGAAAGGAATACAGCAAAAAGAAGATCCTGTATCTTTTGATTGTGCTTCCCATGTGGATGAATTTTCTGCTGCGGACCTATTCCTGGATGACTCTGCTGGAGCGCAACGGGGTCATCAATTTCCTGCTGACCCGGCTTCATCTGCCGCCTCTCCATATTCTCTACACAGATGGCGCAGTTGTTCTGGGGATGGTCTATAATTTTCTTCCATTTATGATCCTGCCCATTTATTCGGTTCTGTCCAAACTGGATGGCAGTATGATTGAGGCGGCTCAGGATCTGGGCGGGGATGCCTTTACCGTATTCCGGCGGATTATCCTGCCGTTGAGTCTGCCGGGCGTGGTTTCCGGGATTACCATGGTCTTCATGCCGGCAGTGACCACTTTTGTTATTTCCAGGCTGCTGGGAGGCGGACAGTTCATGCTGATCGGCAATTTAATTGAGCAGCAGTTCCTGTCTTCCGGGGATTGGGGCTTTGGATCCGCCTTGTCGGTTATCATGATGCTGCTCATCCTTTTGAGTATGGGGATTATGCAGCGGCATGAGCAGGAGAGCGAAGGAGGTGTGCTGTGGTGAGCCGCTTTTTGAAGAAATTCTATGTGAGTCTGATCTTTGCATTCCTTTATGTGCCGATTCTGGTATTGATTCTGTTCTCGTTCAATGCCTCAAAGTCCAGGGCGCATTGGGGAGGCTTCACCTTAAAATGGTATGTGGAACTGTTTCAGGATCAGCAGATACTGTCTGCCCTGAAGTATACGATTCTGATCGCAGTATTGTCCTCTGCCATTGCCACATTGATCGGACTGGCAGCTTCCATCGGGATATTCAGCATGAGAAAGGCACCGCAGGAGATTCTGCTGAATCTGAATTATCTTCCCGTGCTGAATCCGGATATTGTGACCGGTATCTCCCTTATGGCACTGTATATTTTCACCAGAATGCCTCTGGGATTTGTGACCATGTTGCTGTCCCATATTACCTTCAACATCCCCTATGTGATCCTGTCCATATTGCCGAAGCTGAAGCAGATGAACCGGCACCTGTATGAGGCAGCACAGGATCTGGGAGCTACACCTGTGGTGGCTCTCCGAAAGGTGATTCTGCCGGAGATCATGCCGGGAGTGGTGGCGGGTTTCCTGCTGGCGTTTACCCTCTCCCTGGATGATTTCGTCATCAGTTTTTTCACGACAGGCAGCGGAGTTTCCAACCTGTCCATTTTGATCTATTCCATGGCAAGACGGGGGATCAGCCCCAAAATCAATGCATTGTCCACTTTGATGTTTTCCAGTGTGCTGCTGCTTTTGCTTCTGGTCAACTGGCTGACATCCAGGGAAAATCCGGAAAGGAGGAATAAGATTGGGAAAAACAAGGAAAATGGTTCTTATCTTACTGACACTGGTCATGATATCTAGCTTTGCCGGATGTGCCGGCGGTTCGGGCGGGAAGGGCAGCAGGAAGTCCATTACCGTCTATAACTGGGGGGACTATATCGATGAGTCCGTAACAAAGGATTTTGAGAAGAAATACGGAATTCATGTCACCTATGAGACCTTTGCCACCAACGAGGACATGTATGTAAAGCTGAAGGCCGGAGGGATTCACTATGACGTCATTTTCCCCTCCGATTATATGGTGGCCCGGCTGATCCGGGAAGGTATGCTTCAGAAGATTGATCTGAAAAAGATTCCGAATTACAAATATATCGGAGAGGAATATAAAGATCTGGCGTATGACCCGGATAATGAGTATTCCGTTCCTTATATGTGGGGAACGGTGGGAATCCTTTACAACACGACCATGGTAAAGGAACCGGTGGACAGCTGGGACATTCTCTGGGACAGGAAATATAAAAAGAATATCTTTATGCTGGACAGTCAGCGGGATTCCATAGCGGTTGCCCTGAAAAAGCTTGGATACTCCCTGAACACAAGGGATAAAATGGAACTGAAGGCAGCCCGGAAGGAATTGATCCGGCAGAAGCCCCTGGTCCTGTCCTATCTGGGTGATGAGGTCAAGGACAAGATGATATCCGGAGAAGCAGCGATGGCGGTGGTCTGGTCCGGGGATGCCGTTTATACGATGAAGGAGAATCCGCATCTGGCCTATGCGGTTCCGAAGGAAGGCACCAATTTGTGGTACGACGCCATGTGTATCCCAAAGTCCAGTAAAAACAGGAAGGAAGCCGAGGCTTTCATCAATTATATGAACGATCCGGATATTGCCCTCCGGAATACGGAATATATCGGCTACTCCACGCCCAACACCGGTGCCTTTGAGAAACTGGACGAAGAGACAAAAAGCGATGCGACGGCTTATCCTGATAATCAGTCCCTGAAAGACAGCGAGGTATTTGAGGACTTAAGTGATATCATCAGTACCTATAACCGTATCTGGGATGAAATCAAGGCGGCCCAATAAGCAAAGGCAGCCAGATAAGCAAAGCAGCCCAATAAAAAGCGGGAAAGGAATCATGACATGAATCATGACGCGGACAGGATCATTGAAATATCCGGCCTGAAGAAATCCTATGGGGCGGTTCAGGCCATTAAGGGAATCGACTTTTATGTGGAAAAAGGTTCGTTTTTTGCCTTTTTAGGGCCCAACGGGGCAGGGAAGTCCACCACAATCAATATCATCGGAACGTTATTGCAGCCGGATGAGGGGGAAGTATTCCTGGACGGATATGCACTGGGGCGGGAGGACGACAGGATCCGTGCCCTTGTCGGAACGGTCTTTCAGGACCATATACTGGACGATCTGCTGACGGTAAGGGAAAACCTGATGATTCGCGGGAGCTTCTATGGGTATCAAAAAGAAGACCTGGCGGCCGCGGTGGACGATGCGGCGGAAAGTGCCGGGGTGACCGGCTATCTGGATCGTTTCTACGGCAAATTGTCAGGAGGTCAGAAAAGAAGAGCCGATATTGCACGGGCATTGGTACATGCCCCAAAGATTCTGATACTGGATGAGCCTACAACGGGTTTGGATCCGCAGACGCGGCAGAGTGTATGGAATGCCATTGCACAGTTGCGGGAAGAAAAGAATATGACCATCTTCCTTACGACGCACTATATGGAAGAGGCGGAGAAAGCCGATTATGTTGTTGTGATCGACAAGGGGGAAATCGTCGCCAAAGGGACTCCCGCTCAGTTGAAAGAACAATACAGCATGGATCGGCTGATCCTGCATGCGAAGGATGCGGGTCCTGTCCTGGATATTCTAAAGCCTTTCGATTTGCCCTGTGAGGTACGTGGGGATACGGTTTTCATCCGGCTGGAGTCCACCATGCAGGCATTGCCCCTGCTGGATCAATGCAGGGACAGGATACAGGGATTTCAGGTGGTGGAAGGGAACCTGGATGATGCATTTATTCAGATTACCGGAAAGGAGATACGGGAATGAAATATCTGGTCAAGCGCAATTTGCTGATTTTTTTCCGGGACAGGGGCAGCGTGTTTTTCTCCCTTCTTGGCGTTTTGATTATCATCGGGCTGTATGTCCTGTTCCTGGGGGATATCATGGTGAAAGACCTGGGAGATCTGCCGGGCGCACGGTTTTTGATGGACAGCTGGATCATGTCGGGACTGCTGGCCGTTACTCCGGTTACCACTTCCCTGGGTGCCATGGGGGTGGTCATTGAGGACAAAAAATATGGAATGTACAAGGATTTTGCAGCTTCGCCCATAAAAAGGAACGTCCTTTATGGTGGATATCTGATCAGCGGGTTCCTGATCAGTTTGATTTTGTCCCTGGTGACCTTTTTCCTGGCCGAGATTTATATTGTAATATATGGGGGGGAGCTTTTGGCGGCTGCTGCTGCAGGGAAGGCGCTGGCCATGATTCTCCTGACCACGGCATCTTCCGGCATCATGATGTTCTATATGGTATCCTGGTTCAAAAGCGTCAATACGTTTTCAGCTGCCAGCACCGTAATCGGTACATTGATGGGGTTCCTTACCGGCATCTATATTCCTGTCGGGGCACTGCCGTCCTCGATACAAACGGTTGTCAAGCTGTTTCCTCCTTCCCATGCGGCGGTTCTTTTTCGCAGAATCATGATGGAGCAGGCAGAAAGAATCACGTTTGCAGGTGCCCCTGCAGAAAATCTGGAGGCATTCCATCTGGAACTGGGAGCAGCCTTTCAGGTGGGGAAAAAGGTCCTGAGCCCAGCTGCAAGCCTGATCTATATTCTGATTTTCTCAGGTCTTTTCCTGATCCTTACAATGATAAAGATTACCAGGAAGGAAAGATAAAGAACATCGGGATGCGGACAGCATCTACATATGGGCAAAATCAGGACATGCAAAGCCAGTGCATGGCGATCCGGGAGACGATCCGGACACTGAGGGAAGACAAAAAAGGGAAATGGACCGAGAATACAGAATGCTGAACAGAGAAACAGGAAATTCCAACAAAGGAACAGCAGGAGAATGAAAACAAAAGGAGGATGACAATGAAGGCTATTGTGTTTCTTGCAGATGGATTTGAGGAAGTGGAGGCCCTGACAACGGTGGATTATTTACGGCGGGCGGGGATTGAAGTGGATACCGTATCCATTGCCCGGAGCAGGGAAGTAAAAGGCGCGCATGATATTTCCGTGTGGGCGGATCAGACCATGGATGGGATCGAAGGGATCGGATCCTTTGACGGAGTCATCATCCCCGGAGGAATGCCCGGAGCCTCCAATCTGCGGGATGATGCGCGGGTAATCAACATCGTGAAGAAAGCATATGAAAATCACAAACTGGTCGCTGCCATCTGTGCCGGTCCCATTGTCCTGAAGAAAGCCGGAATCATGGAAGGAAAAAAGATTACCTCCTACCCCGGATTTGAAAAACAGCTGTCCGGCGGAATTTATCAGGAACAAAGTGTGGTTCGGGACGGCAATCTCATTACGGCAAGGGGTCCGGCACTGGCTGTGGATTTTGCGGTGGAAATCGTAACGTATCTTCTGGGAGAGAAGAAGGCCAGGAAGCTGAAGGACGGGATATTGTACCAGGTGTCATAAACAAAAAAGCAGACAGAGCCCATGCCCTGCCTGCTTTTTGTTCCTGCTTTGCTTGCCTTCGCCGGAATCGCATGATTTATTGAGGCCTGCGGACAAAAGCCCCTTCCTTCATGATAACTTCCATATTGTTCACGGCAATGGAACGGATATTGTTCAGAGGATTTCCGCTGATGACCAGAAGATCGGCGGATTTATTCTCTTCCAATGTGCCGGTGATATCGCCGACTTTCAACATTTCGGCACCGATTTTGGTTGCAGAAACGATGGTATCCATTTCGGAAATGCCGGCCCGCTCCACGAACGAATACATTTCTCCGATTGCTGTGATGCCGTAAGGTGTCAGGCTGGAGCAGAAGGAATCGGAGCCGATGGTCAGTCCGATGCCCTTATCCCTGGCTTTGCGCAGGTTGGCATAGACCCGGTTCAATTCTTTTTCTGCCACGGTCTTTCCGGG
The DNA here is from genome assembly GCA_038396605.1 of Eubacteriales bacterium mix99. Classification (NCBI taxonomy): domain Bacteria; kingdom Bacillati; phylum Bacillota; class Clostridia; order Eubacteriales; species Eubacteriales bacterium mix99. The sequence goes on along the minus strand of CP121690.1, from coordinate 612,529 downwards.
GTATTTGTCGTGCACCTCAGGAATATAAGGAGGGGCATAGGTCTTGAACCATTCGTTCAGGAACTGAATCGTGGGGCAGAAATAAATTCCCTTGTCCGACATGATATCCAGGCATTCGTCGTTCAGTGCCTGTCCATGGATGATCAGATGAACGCCTGCCCTGGCAGAATCCAGTGCGCCGCCATAACCCTCCGCATGGCTCCATACCGGAATGCCTACCATGTTGCTCTCATCCACGACTGCCTGGATTTCTTCCAGGGTGTAGTGCTGATCCAGTTTCTGATCCCAACGCCATACACCGCCGCCGGTAGACCAGATCTTGATGGCGTCCGGATTGTCCCGCAGCCTGCGGCGTACTGCCTTGCGCAGATCCCAGGGCCCATCCACCCGTTCTGCCCACGGATGGGATTCATCGTTGTACCAGCTGGGTAATCTGTGGCTATCGCCATGTCCGCAGGTTCGGCAGAATCCCAGTCCTGCAGCAACCACTCTGGGGCCTGTCATGACGCCGGCTTCGACCATGTCCCGGATTGCAATTCCGGAGCGGGAGATCTCCCCTACGGTGGTCAATCCTCTTTCCAGGCATTCATGGGCCTGCTGTACTGCCACTACGGTTTTCTGAACCGGGTTTTCCAGCACCCAGTCGCTGTCATTGTCGGTGAGATTGCCTGAGAAATGCAGATGCGTATCAATTAATCCAGGCATAATCGTTTTTCCGCTGATGTCCACGACTTTGTAATCCTCACCAAACTTTTTTGCCGGTCCGGCGTATTTTATCTTTTTGTCGTCCACCAGGACCAAAGAGTTCCTGATGGGTTCCGCGCCGGTTCCGTCAATCAGCAGACCGTTTTTAAAAGCAATTTTACTCATAACGACTCCTCCAATTATTTATTGTTGTTTTTCATGCAGCCTGAGACTTGTTCCCCTTTTTGTTGCTGATGTACATCAGGATCATTCCGATCAGAAGCCATCCGATTACAATGCTCCATTCCACACTGTTCAAAGCTGCCGGGCTGAACGGCAGAATCATCAGCAGCACGATGATGGCGCCTGCAATACAGGCCAGGGCAATACCAAACTTCCCGCCGGGCACTTTATAGGGCCGCGGCAGGTCCGGTTCGGTTTTGCGCATTTTCATGCACGCAAAGGAAACCATCATGCAGGAAAAGATAAAGGCCAATGCCGAAACATTGGTAAGGGGAACCAGCATTTTTTTACCCAGGAAAGGCCCTGCCAGTGTCAGAATGGCCAAAACAGCGTTGGCTGTCCTGGGAGCGCCTGTTTTTTCATCCACTTTGGCAAAAGTGGCAGGCAGCTGCCCCTTTCGGCCCATGGCCAGCAGAATACGGGATGTGGCACCGTAGAAAGAGTTCATCGGTCCCATGGGTCCCAATGTGGCAATGCACAGCATCACTACATACAGAATCATGTTGATGCTTTTCAGACATGCCAGTGCCGGTACGGAAGCCTTGACGAACTTTGTCCAGGGGATAATGGTGCCGAACGAATAGATGCAGATCACATAGAATATCCCGGAGGCAAGCAGTGCCATACCTATAACCCTGCCGAATTTGTGCCAGTCCAGTCCCTCGGAAGCTTCCTCCGCCTGCTGCGGGATGGTGTCAAATCCGGCATAGAAAAATGGGGTCATCACCAATACAGAAAGAATTCCTGAGAGCAAACCGGTTCCCTTTGTGGAAGCGGAAGGCCCCATGGCACGGGTGAATACAGGCAGTATGTTCTTCGGGCTGCCCTTGATCAGGGAGATAACCATTGCCACCAGCATGCCGGTCAGCAGTGCCTTTGTCAGGAAGGACTGCAGCTTTGCAGCGCTGGAAGCCCCTTTGAAGTTCAGCAGGATCACATAGACTGCTGCTGCCACTGCCAGAATGGTGGGAATCAGATATACATCCGCTCCCAGGATGGTATACAGCTTTACGCTGCGCAGAAAGGGCAGAAGGTCTCCGAACATTTCAGAAATAAGAGTGGAAATTGCGATTGCCTCCCACGGGCAAAGGATTCCGTTTCCCAGGACCAAAAACCAACCGGTGATATAGGAAGCATTTTTCCCGAAGGTACGGTCCACATATTCCACAATTCCGCCCGATATTGGAATGGCCGATGTCAATTCACCGAAAACCGCGCCGATCGGCAAAAGGAAGAGGGCGCCTATTAAAAATGCTACAATTGCTCCAATTGGTCCTCCACCCAGAATAATCCAGTCTCCTACCAACAGGACCCACCCCGTACCGATGATGGCCCCAAACCCGATGGTAAAATAATTCCACAGGGAGAGTGTCTTTTTCATACCGGGTGTTTCGGATGGCTGATTTGATGATTTCAATACTCAGGTCTCCTTCTCTGTAAAATGAAGTCATTTTTTGCACAAAAAAATACAGCGAACCGATAATGTAATGTTTTCTATATTTAAAATAAAAAGGCAGGCCTGCCGAAAACATTAAAAAAAGGGTCGTCGTATCTTGTTTGCACAACGTACCCAATTTTATATCTGTAATGATGAATTGTCAAATTTCATCTGTTATATGATAGCGTCAATTTACTGTAGGGAAAGAAAGAATAGAGACATCCTGAAATATTCTTCTAGCAACAGTGGCCTTGATTGATTTAATTAATTTTAACAGCAATCAATCTTGTCAGCTGCATTTATTCCACGATCTGCTTGACAACGAGCCTCTGCCGGTGTGGCTTACGGCAGATGTCGGCAGCAGCCATCTCTAACAGCGGGATAGGCTTTGGAGCGGTTGCTGCCGTACCTCAATGCTACCACACCGACTTCTCGTTATCAAGCAGCTTTCGCGGCATAAACGCTTGATCTATGTCGTCCCGGCTATTTCTCCTTACGAAGAACGAAAACGCCATAACGAGCTTTATGAAGGGCCTAATAGCGTATTCCGGCCATACTCCTCATCTCATTAAACAGCCCTGTCTTTTTCCCCATGGTAATTACAGTTGGGCTGCTACTCCATGAACCAGCATATCTGCTTTCTGATGATTTCCTTACTTCCTTGATTAACTCATCCTGCAATTCATGTTTCCTGTTCTCCTTCTCCTTAAGCTTCTGTGCCATAACCAGGTCATAGATCCTGCCACCATTTTTCTTATATACGATAAGTTTGGACATCCTGGCAACACCTTTTTCAGACCATCCCTTAGGCCTGCTGCTTAGCCTGCTTGAAAACACATGGCTTATATGACCTTCGGCACTGCATCCTATCAGTTCATGGTCCTTATCAGCCTTTATTTCTATTCCATGCCAGTTATTCAATATGTACCGTCTGGCATCCTTAACTGCCTTCCTCTTCGTTTTGGAAACCGTTTGTTTGAGGATCTTCTTGAAAACATCCTTGACCATGTCCTTGTCCGGCCAATCCAATGCATCCTTCAACTCCTGATAGATGTCTCCATCGTTTAAGTGTGCAGTCGCAGTTATCATATATTTCTTAAGATGAAAATTGTCCAGCACAAACTTGCTTTTGGGAATCCAGTCAAGCCCGGCCTTAATCCATGATGCCCCATCCCCGGAAAGGTATATGGTTTCAATGAAATCCATGTTGTACTGCTTGTCTATATATTCTATGACCTCCAGCCACAGATCCTCGCTCTCATCATACATGCCGCCAAAATATTTAACGTTTTTAAGCCTGGTCCTTGTTTGGCTGCTTTTTTCGGGATCTACGCCTTCATGAACATAAACCAGCCTGGGCATAGCTATCTTGCTTTTATCGTCTTCTCCCTGCAGGGAAACATGATCTTCATCTGCTTCAACATACAGTATCCTGACATCCCTCTTCTTGTCCACCTTATGCTCATGTTCGCTGATCTCAAGGTTATGTATTTTATCCATAACAGCCTGCTTGCTTATTTCGTCCATATATCCGGCTCTTTCTCCACCTTTCCTGTAGCTGCTGTCTATGGCCTCTTCCACCACATTGATCACCACATCCGCACTCACTCTGTCATGTGGCTTAAGACCAACAAGCTCATCAACGAGATATTTCCTTTTGCCACCACTCTTTGGCTTAAAATACGTTCTATTATACTTGATCGTTCCAAAGGTCGTTAAGATCCCTGTCTCATCTTTCCTGACAATCTCCCAATTGTTTTTCCTGACCCCGGACTTTCGAAGCTGTTCATCCATCCCCTCAAGAGTCTCCACCAGTATATTCCGACCAAGTTCAAACAGATCCTCCTGCAGCCCCAGAGTCAGTTCCGCCAGATCCTTACCTTCCCTTAAAAATTCTCTTACCTTATTTTCTGTTTTTCTTGCAAACTCGTTAAAATCTTGTATACTGTACATGGAAGGTGGCACCCTTTCTTGATATTTTTGTTGATGATCAATATTTTAGCAGGATGCCACCTTCTTTTCAATCCTTATGGTAATTTATTACTCTTAATCCCTACGGTAACTTTACGCTAACCTGTTATATGATTGTTATGTTTATCGGCATTCAGAGGCTGTCTCAGGGAAGATATGCCTTCCTTTCATGTTTTCTCTCATTTTATCTTTCTTTATATCCCGTTTCTGATTCTCCTCATCTATAAGACAGGACTTGTAAGACAGGACTTGTAAGACAGCACTTGTCGGTATTTCGTTTTTCATATATTACTTGCTGCCCCGAATTTGAAAAACAGCTGCCGTTTCCTGATACTTTACAGCTTCTCCACCGTAAACAGATGGGTGACCATATAGTAGGTACCGGGGAAGGGTTGATTGATGATCCAGTAGAACACTCCGCGCAGGCCGGTCTCCATGGCCAGCTGGTATTTGAGATAATGGCTGCGGGCATCTTCAAACCAGATTTCATGCTCTGTCCCCTGATCGTTGATGTAGTTCAGGGATGGCTGCCCGGCTGTTTCATCAAACTGGATGGAAGCGCCGTATCTCCTTGCCAGATCCCATACTTGTGGCTGCGTGACTGTGGTTGCCAGGTTATCCGGAGTATCGGGGAGCTCCCAGTTATATCCGTACAGTGTCATGCCCATCAGTATTTTATCGGCCGGAATATTGTTGGCAAGGGCAAACGCCAGGACTCTCCGTACGTTTTCAATGGGGGCCGTAGGCTGCGGCGGCCCGCTGATATATCCCCATTCATAGGTCATAATCGCAGCCCGGTCCACCAAAGGCCCCAGGGCACTGTAATCAAAGAATCCCGACCAGGAGGCATCCGGCACATCCTCCCACTTGGGGGCCAGGTTCAGGATGAGGATTTTTCCGTCGTCATGGAGTTCCTGTGCCAGTTGCCCGATAAACTCCGTAAAAAGGTTCCTGTCTTCCGGATTCAGGTTTTCGAAGTCGATGATAATGCCCCTTAAATCGTATTGATCCAGCATTTCCAGGACGTTGCCGATAAAGTTCTGCCGGTTGGCGGCTTCTATGATAGAATGCCCCAGTTCCGGACTGAATCCTTCTTCTGCCCGATTGTTGGTCAGAACGGGGAGCAGGGCTGTGTTTACCTCATTGGCGGCTGTCAGAATATCCTCATCCAATGTGCCCTGTATCTCTCCGGTTTCGGTAACCGGAAAATCAAACAATCCCAGATAAGTAAGGTCCGGTCCGATCTGGCGGACAAGATTGGCCGCAGCTGCCCCGGGAAGCAGATAGCCCAGGGTTTCAATGGAGGGACGGTTCTGCAGTACCCGCAGCAGCTGGTTGTTTATGGTGTCCCCAACCGGTATGACCAGCTCCATCCCGGTTACCAGCTCCTCTGTTTCGGACAGGCCGTTGACTTCTGCAATGGAAGAAGCGGGAACCCCATACACTCCTGCTATTCCATATAATGTTTCTCCCTGTGATACGCGGTGGATGACCAAATCCAACACCTCCGAGTGACAAATTGACATACTGTATTATATGTTATCAGTGTTGCCGGTATGAATGGTACGCTGGATAAAAGGAATTGCTCAGTATCAAGACTCAGATGCCTGAATGCGTTTTCTGACATAGCTGCAGCCATTGGCAATCTCCGCAGATTCGTTCCCATTGGGAGGTTTCCATCAGCGTTTTCGTAATGGCTTGAAGAAAGTCACCCCATTTTAATTGCTGGCCCTCCGAAAATCCACATAAGGTTAAACAGCTTCGGTCATATAAGGCAACAGTTTTTTCTTTGTTGCAACTGCCGTGTTGGTTGTTTGGACAACTGAGGCACAAAACATCCGCAGATATCCGCAGAACGATTTTCTGATCCGGATGATCGTTGAAGTGGTCAATGATATCATCCATATTTTTCACAAACCGGGCGTCGTACCCATACCCTGTATAGTGAGGTATGCATAGTCCATGATGTGGACGAAGGGGGATACATTCATTATAATCCATCCTATTTAATATGCCTTTCCAACTCCATATTTTTTGAATTATCATCCATTTTGTACCGTTTTACTGCTATTTGAAACATCAGCCTGAAAACCTATAAGCGGTTGAAGAGCATGTTTCCGTTGACCATTACCATTTTCATATCAATGTTGTCGTCAAACAAAAGGAGATCCGCATCGTATCCTTCAGTGATCAGCCCTTTCCGGTCGGCAACGCCGATTCGTCTGGCTGGTGTCCAAGTAGCCATTTTTACGGTGTCCAGCAAAGGGATATCTGCATGTTTGTAAAGATTATGTACCAGTTTATTGCAGGTGGCCACGCTCCCTGCAAAAGCCTGCCGGTCCAGCAGCTTCATGACACCGTCTTCATATACTGTCTCCACACCGCCCGGCTGACGGTAGACCGTGCCTTCCTTCAATTCGGATGCGGCATATTCCAGTCCGTCCGTGATCAGGGAAATCCGGCCCGCCCCCTTGCATTTATAGATCAGTTGAATCAGGGCGACGGGCAGATGTTTTAAATCGGCAATCATCTGAACGGTATATTCATCCCGCACCAGTCCGGCTTCCACCACTCCGGCAATCCGATAGGCGTTTCTCCGGATGACGCTGGAACAGCCGGAGTAAATATGCGTGATGTCACAGTAGCCGTATTCCAGGGCTTTCACGGTTTCATCATAGGTGGCATCGGAATGGGCCACAGATGGGACAATGTTGCGCTTTTCCAGGGCACGGCCCAGTTCGAGGCAGCCTTCCACCTCGGGAGCCGCTCCCATCATTCGGATTCCGTGCCAGTAATCCAGCAGTTCCTCGTAGTCGCATTCGGTGGGCTTCAATATATTCTCTTCGTTCTGCGCACCTTTTTGATTTCTGGAAAGAAACGGGCCTTCCAGATGGATCCCGAGAATGTTGGAGTCCCTGCAGACTGGCTGCGCTTTCCGGACGCCGTCCATAGATGTTTTCAGCTTTGGGATCTGTGCAGTCGTGGTCGTGGGCAGGATCGAAGTCGTTCCATACTGTGCATGTGCGCTGCACATTCTGACGACATCCTCCGGATTGCCGGTCATGGCACTGTATCCGCCGCCGCCGTGTACATGGATGTCAATGAACCCCGGAGACAGGTAGCAGCCCTTTGCGTCGATTACCTGCATATCGGGAGGCGGATCCAGCCGGGAATCGACTCCGGCAATCTTTCCATTTTCCACCACCACAACAGCATCTTTTCTTTGCAGCGGTGTCAACACTTTCGCATTTACAAAACAGGTTTTCAATCCAATCACCATCCTTATGAACTTCAAAATAAATTTATCAAGCAGTAGTGTATCACAGGCGGTTGTCTGCTTAGCTCCATAATATGGACGGATTCGGTATTTGTCAACCTATTTTTTTCTCATCAGATCGTTGACAAGGTTGTTTTGTTGGTGTAATATAATACTTGCTGTTGTTCGTGTCTTTTGTTTTCGGCGGTTGGATATCGTCCGGGAAGAGGCCGATCGAAGGGCAGCGGGAGAAAATCCCATTTATAATTGAATCAGTGATATGGAGAAGTCGCCTAGTTTGGTCGAGGGCGCACGACTGGAAATCGTGTAGGCGCCACAAGCGTCTCGAGGGTTCGAATCCCTCCTTCTCCGCCATATAAGCGGGTTTCAGTGGATAAGCTGATCCCCGTTTTTTCAGTTATAAGACCAGAAATTATAATATTATTGTGATTGATATCCGATTTTAATGCGGCATGCTGAAAGAATCAGTATTTACTGGTTTCTTTGTTTGTCAACAGGACTCAAAAACGCTTGTAATCCAGAAAAAAATATTATCTGCAAAATTCAGCCGGATATTTTTAATCACATTTACCGTACCGAGCTCATGACTCCTGCACAGTCCTATACTGTCGGGACGGATAGAATGGAACCAACTCTTGGCGGGGAGGCGTATGGCATTGCCAATTGCATCGGGCAGTCCGGAGAACAACGGCCCAGCCCCAAATCTCCGATACAAAACCTGTATTACGTCGGCAATGATGCAGGAGGCTTTGGTATGGGTACCAATCAGGCTGTCGATTCCGCGGTGCATGTCATCGATGGGATTTCCGGTTCATTAAAAGAAGAGAAATAGCAAACTCCAGGTATCCTTTATGCCGGGTAATTACCGAAATTTTCATTGCTATGGAGACTGATAAAATTCTGCTTTGTTGTGCTATACTATATAATATAACAGGAAAGAAAGGAGAAAAAGAATGGAAGCAGGATCAGACAAGATTTCTTTTCGGATACTTCAGCAGCAGGAAGTGGACGGAGCAGCTTTATATGAGAGGATTGCCCGGCTTACGAAAGAGGAAAGTGAGTGGGAAACGCTTCAGACCATATCCAGGGAAGAATCCCGACATGCAGCGACCTTTGCGAAGTATACAGGCTGCAAGCTGAAGCCCCGGCATTTCTGGCTGTTTTGGAATATATTAGCTGCCCGGATTCTGGGATATACGTTTATCATTCAGAAATTGGAAAATGGTGAGGATCAGGCAATCGAATTCTATAGGGAGAATATCAATGCCATTCCCGAACTGAAGCAGATTCTGGAGGATGAAGAGCATCATGAGCAGGAGCTGCTGGACATGCTGGATGAGGAACGCCTGCATTATCTGGGGGATATGGTGCTGGGGATGAATGATGCGCTGGTGGAGCTCACCGGCTCTCTGGCAGGATATACCCTGGCCATGCAGAATACGCATGTCATTGCCATGGCGGGATTGATTACGGGCGTGTCTGCGACGCTGTCCATGGCGGCTTCCGGCTATCTTTCCTCCCGTGAGGCAGGACAGAAGGATGCGGCCAAATCCGCTACATATACGGGAACTGCCTATCTGGTGACCGTTGCGCTGCTGATCATTCCCTATCTGATTTTGCCATCCGGCAGCTATCTTTGGGCCCTGGGTATTACGCTGCTGATTGCCGTTACAATTATTGCCGGTTTTAATTATTACATTTCCATTGCCAAAGGCAGGCCATTCCGCCGGAATTTTCTTGTAATGGCCGGGATCAGCCTTGGAGTGGCGACAATTTCCTTTGTGGTTGGTCTGCTCGTGAAAAACGTCCTGGGCATTGATTTATAAGGTGTATTGCTGAAGGAACCCCGGTGAAACCCCGAAAGCTTTGCCTGGGGCTCTTTCTTTCCTATTTTATATTGTTGGAGGGATCTTATGTTGACAGTAGGGAATTCCAGTGTCATGAACTTCGAAAATGCGATCCGCGGTGCAAGAAATCCCATGAACAGCTGGAATCGAATGGACAGTTGTTTCAAGGCCGGGAAATATATATTGGGAGAAAATGACCTGGCTCTTGCAAAGCGCCTTTGCAAAGCGGGACGGGATCACAGAAAATTTCTGAGACAGATCTTTGTCTCGGTTGACATCAATGCACCGATCTATTGGTGGAAAGAGTTTGATACCTATAAGGTGGGCACGGTTTCCAATTCCACGAGCACCATGCATAAAATACACAGCCGGGAATTCCGTATGGATCAGTTCAGCCATGATCAGATGACTCCAAAGACCAGGGAGAAGCTGAGCGAAATCGTTGCGTATCTGGAAGAGCTCAGACAGGAGTATCTTCGGACGAAGGACCGACAGGTCTGGATGGATATGATTCAGCTGCTTCCGTCCAGCTACAACCAGCTCCGGACCTGCTCCCTCAATTATGAGGTGCTGGCAAATATTTACCATTCCCGGAAAAATCACAAACTGAGCGAATGGCATACCTTCTGTGATTATATCAGGACGCTGCCCTATGCCACGGATTTGATTACCCTTGGGGAATAAATCTTTTTATCCGTGCCGGGAAAGGATTTTCGTTTTTACAAAGCAGGCAACGTGTAAGGCATTTTTACACGTTGCCTGCTTTGTCTAATTACCGGGAATATGGGTTATGCTAAAATAAACCATAGAGTTTTCAGGTGGAAGTAAGAAGAGGAGGTTTGATGTATGAATAAGGCACTTGGTACAGGGATAAAGCTGGCATATTCCTATTTGGATTCCAATCCCAGAAAAAATATTCCAAATCTTCTGGATTGGGTGGATCGTTTGGACCGGAAAGACGCTGTGTTAAGTCAACGGAAAGTTTTTCGAAGAGTGATTGAAGATAAGGATAACAACTGGTACAAATTGATTCTCAGTTTGTGGGACGATATCGACCCCGGGGTCCGGAAGACTGTTTTTATGAACTTTATCCTGAATGCAAATATGAAGGGTGGTCCGCTGCAGGAGGAGAACAGAAAGAAATATGACTGCAATGTCCCGTGGGCAATTCTGATGGATCCCACTTCTGCATGTAATTTAAAATGCACAGGCTGTTGGGCAGCAGAGTATGGCAACAAGCTTTCCATGGACTATGATACCCTGGACAGCATCATTGAGCAGGGGAAAGAGCTTGGCGTTTATTTCTATATCTATTCCGGCGGGGAGCCGCTGGTGCGGAAAAAGGATATTATCCGTCTTTGTGAGAAACACAGCGACTGTGAGTTCCTTGCATTTACCAACGGTACGCTGATTGATGAGGACTTTGCCAACGAGATGCTGCGCGTCAAAAATTTTGTGCCTGCCATCAGCATTGAGGGATTTGAGGAAGCAACGGATTCCAGACGCGGGAAGGGAACCTATCAAAAGGTGATTCAGGCCATGGACCTTCTCCGAAGCAAAAAGCTGGCGTTTGGCGCCTCCCTTTGCTATACAAGAGCCAACACCGAAGTAATCGGCAGTGAGGAATTTACGGATTTCCTGATTAACCAGGGAGCGAAGTTCGCATGGTACTTTACTTATATGCCGGTAGGCGTGGATGCGGTTCCGGATTTGATGGTGACAGCAGAGCAGCGTGAGTTTATGTATCGTCAGATTCGCAAATTCCGCAACACCAAAGAGCTGTTCACCATGGATTTCTGGAACGACGGGGAATATGTGGACGGATGTATCGCCGGTGGACGAAGATATCTGCATATCAATGCAAATGGTGATATTGAACCCTGTGCCTTTATTCATTATGCGAACTGCAATATCCATAATCAAACCTTACTGGAGGCATTGCAATCGCCTTTGTTCCAGCAGTATCACAAGGGTCAGCCTTTCAATGACAACATGCTTCGTCCCTGCCCGCTGCTGGATAACCCGAACCGGCTGAGGGAAATGGTGAAGAAATCCGGAGCCTTTTCCACAGACTTTATTCAGCCGGAAGACATTGACGAGTTGAGTGGAAAATGTGAAGATACGGCGGAGAAATGGGCCGGGACCGCAGATCGTATCTGGAGTGAGAAACATGGCGGCACTGCTGCTTCCGAATGTGCTGCCGGTGAGGCAGAAGATGGAGAGGCAGGGAAGGCAACTGAGAAATCGGGATCGAAGGTATCCTGAGCCAGCCTGTAATAATTGTTTTACAAAGGAACCAATCGGAAAAGGAACCGGAAAAAACAGCATAGGCAGCAAAGCATAAACAATATTGTTGTCAAAGCCAAAAGGGAAGCCGGGGAGATATCGTACCTCTCCGGCTTCCCTTTTTCTGCTTTTACGAAATGCCAAATCATTTTCTGCAAATCACAGCACACCGGTTTATTCCATGAAAAGAAACAGCAATAGTAAAATACATCAAATATCAGGTTTCTTTCCCGAACCGGTAAATGCCGTCATTCCAGCTCGAACGCGCCTGTGTAAAGCTGATAATAGACGCCCCTTTCTTCGATCAGATCCTCATGGCTTCCACGCTCAATGATTCGCCCGTGATCCAGTACCATGATGACATCGGAATTCTTTACGGTGGACAGCCGGTGGGCAATGACAAATACGGTTCTGCCCTGCATAAGGGCGTCCATGCCCCGCTGAACGATGGCTTCCGTACGCGTGTCAATGGAGGAGGTGGCCTCGTCCAGGATCATCACCGGCGGGTCGGCAACAGCAGCCCGGGAGATAGCCAGCAGCTGTCGTTGCCCCTGGGAAAGATTGGCCCCGTTTGCACTGATGGGGGTCTGGTATCCTTCCGGCAGGCGCCGGATAAAATCATCTGCTCCCACAAGTTCTGCGGCGTGCATGCACTCTTCATCCGTGGCATCCAGCTTTCCATAGCGGATATTGTCCAGAACCGTTCCTGTGAACAGGCTCGTGTCCTGCAGAACAATGCCGAGGGAGCGGCGCAGATCCCCTTTTTTAATTTTATTGATATTGATTCCGTCGTAACGGATTTTGCCGTCTGCGATATCGTAGAATCGGTTGAGCAGGTTGGTGATGGTTGTCTTTCCTGCGCCGGTGGCGCCGACAAAGGCAACTTTCTGCCCGGGTTCCGCATAAAGCGTGATGTCATGCAGGACTGGCTTATGCGGTTCATATGCAAAATCCACGTGAGACATCCTTACGTCCCCGGACAGTTTGGTGTAGGTTACGGTTCCGTCTGCCCTGTGGGGATGTTTCCAGGCCCACATTCCGGTCCGTTCTCTGCATTTCACGATTTTTCCGTTCTGTTCCCGCGCATTGACCAGTGTAACATATCCATCGTCGGCTTCGGGCGGTTCATCCAGCAGGGCAAAAATCCGTTTCGCTCCTGCAAGGCCCATGACAACGGAATTGATCTGATGGGACACCTGATTGATGTTTCCGGTAAACTGCTTCGTCATATTCAGAAACGGAACGACAACGCTGATACTGAGGGGAAAGCCGGAAAGACTGAGGTTGGGTGCATGAAAGAGCAGGAGGCATCCGCCCACAAGGGCAACAATGACATACAGCACGTTGCCCACATTATTGAGGATTGGCCCCAGGGTGTTGGCATATTTGTTGGCGGCTTCGGCTTCGGTAAAGAGCAAATCATTGATCCGGTCAAAATCCGCCTGGCTTTCCTCTTCGTGGCAGAAAACCTTCACAACTTTCTGTCCGTTCATGATCTCTTCCACATAGCCTTCTTCCTTTCCAATGACATTCTGCTGCCGGAAGAAATGCCTTGCGGAATTGCCACCGATTTTTTTTGTGATCAGGAGCATCAGCGCAACTCCTGCCAGCACGACAAAGGCCAGCCATGCGCAAAAATAGATCATGATCGAAAAGATCGTAATTATAGTTACAGTGGAGATCAGAAGCTGTGGAAAGCATTGGGAAATCACCTGACGGAGCGTATCGATGTCATTGGTATAGTGGCTCATGATATCACCGTGATTGTTGGTATCAAAATAGCGAATAGGTAAGTCCTGCATTTTGTTGAACATCGTGGTACGCAGCTTCTTCAGCGAACCCTGGGTGATAATGGCCATCATTTGATGAAAGGCAAAGCCGGACAGCAGGGACAGGATATAAAATGTAACCAGCAAACCGACGGTCGGAAGGATGATCCTGCCTGCTGCATTCCAGTTTCCGCTCTTCCAGTTTGCTTCGATGACTGCGATGACCTTTTGCATAAATACCGCAGGAATGGAACTGATGATTGCATTGAAAAGGATGCAGGCCATGGTCACCGGAAGCATGACGGGGTAGAACCCAAACATCATCTTCACAAGACGTCCGATTGTACTTTGCATTGGACTTCCGACATCTATTTCCCGTTCCCTTTTCTTTTCGCGTTTTGCAGTATCTTTCATGTGTTTATTCCACATCTTCTTTCACCACCTTATTCTGGGATGTATAGATTTCCCTGTAAATTTCATTCGTTGCCATGAGCTCTTCATGGCTGCCGGTAGCGTTTATGGTACCACCTTCCATGACGATAATGCGATCGGCATCTTCGACGGAGGAAGTACGCTGGGCAATGATTATTTTTGTTGTTTCCGGGATATACCGGCTCAGCGCTTTCCGGATCAGCGCATCTGTCCGGGTATCCACTGCGCTGGTGGAGTCGTCCAGAATCAATATTTTCGGCTTTTTCAGCAGGGCTCTGGCAATGCAAAGCCGCTGTTTCTGCCCACCGGAAAGGTTGGAACCTCCCTGTTCCACATAGGTATCGTACTGGCCCGGGAATTGCAGGATAAATTCTTCTGCCTGGGACATCCGGCAGGCTTCCGCCATCTCTTCATCGGTCGCCTTTTTATTTCCCCAACGGAGGTTTTCCCGGATGGTACCGGAGAACAGGATGTTTTTCTGCAGAACCACGGCAACCTGATTTCGCAGGGCCTCCAGGTCATAATCCCGGACGTCCACACCGCCTACTTTTACGACTCCTTCCGTTGCGTCATACAGGCGGGGAATCAACTGAACCAGCGAGGATTTGGAAGATCCGGTGCCTCCGATGATGCCGATGGTTTCCCCGGAACGGATATGCATCTGAATATCCGAAAGAGCCATCCGTTCGGCTTCCGGGGAATATTTGAAACTAACGTTTTCAAAGTCCACGGAACCGTCCCGGACAGTGTCAATCGGCTGTTCCGGATCGGTCAGGGTACTTTTTTCCTGAAGAGTTTCCGCAATTCTCTGTGCAGATTCCTCCGATATGGTGATCGCCACAAATACCATGGAAAACATCATCAGACTGTTGAGAATCATGAAGCTGTAGTTGAGCATGGCAGAAAACTGTCCCACATCCAGTGCAAGACCTTTTGAGGTGATGATGGTATAGGAGCCAAAGGTCAGGACAAATGTCATCACCGAATACAGGCAGAACTGCATCAGCGGGTTGTTCAGGGCAAGAATTCTTTCCGCCCGGGTAAAATCCTGCCGGATCTCCTCGGCGGCATTATCCAGCTTTTCTTTCTCGTAATCTTCGCGTACATAGGATTTTACGACACGCATGGCCTTCACATTTTCCTGAATCGATTGATTCAGGGCATCGTATTTTTTGAAAACCTTCTGAAACAGCGGCAAAGTTTTACGAGTCACCATGAAAAGGCCGAAACCGAGGATAGGCGCCACAACGAGAAAAATGAGTGCCATTCTGCCGCCCATGATAAACGCCATGACAAAGGAAAAAACCAGCATCAGGGGACAGCGGATGGCAGTCCGGATAACCATCATGTAAGCGAACTGTATGTTGGCCACATCGGTGGTGAGCCGTGTCACCAGGGAGGAAGTGGAAAAGCGGTCTATATTTTCAAATGAAAACTCCTGTATTTTATAGAAAATATCTTTCCGAAGGTTCCTGGCCAGTCCACAGGATGCTGTTGCACAGGTGGATCCGGCGAGAGCGCCGAACAGGAGGGAAAGTCCTGCCATCAGGACAAGTACAATTCCGTATCGGGCGATCACATTCAGTCCGCAGCCGGCTTTGATCTGGTTCACCAGCTCGGCGATCACGAAGGGTATGATGCATTCGAATATCACTTCGATAGAAACCCAGATAACGGTTTCAATGGATGGTTTTTTGTATTCCCTTATACTTTTGGCGAGTTCTTTCCACATAGAATACTACCTCTTTCTTACCTAAAAAAAAACGAGCTGCACCATCGATGGACAGCGCACGCTTTCGTTGTTTTGTCTCTTATTTTGTTTCCCCAGCCTTACATTGACGTGAACATGGTAGGAAAATCACAACTAAAATTATAACGCAAACTGGCCCAAAAAGTCAAGCGGCCGGCTCAAAAAAACTCAGGATCGTGAATAGAAAGTTACTATTCACAGCTCAATTAAAAGCAGGCAGAATAAATATCGGAAAGTCGAGAGCAAAGGAATCGATATCGATTCCTTTTTGTTGATATGAGCAGCAATAACACGAACCAGAGCAAATCTGTTAACAGATTCAAAATTATTCTATAAAAAAATATTTAAATTTTTTAAAAAGAAGCAGAACTTCGGAATTTTATGTCGAATATATCATTATGGAGATCATGAGAAAGGAAATCCCGTAATGAAATCCATATGCCTGTAAAAGACATCTGCTTTTACCCGCTGGATGCCGATTACCGGGCAAAGCTTTGTCAGGCGCATAAACAGGATGGTAAGGTTTCCAAAATATGAGACGGGAGGTGGTTATATTGGGTACGAATTATGAAAAAGTCTTTTACAGGGATTACGAACAGCTATATCAGAGAAACGAAAAACTGGCTGCAGAACTGCGTGCCCTGAAATATAACTACAACCTGCTTACAAACAGGTACAAGACCCTGGAGAAGCAAAAGAAGGATCTTGATGAACAGAATTCCCTGAAGGATGTTGTGATTATCGACCTGACAAAAGAAGCAGATCGGTTGAAGGCTCTTTTGAACATAGACGGGACGAACAGCGGTCTCCCTACCAGCCAGACACCAATAAGCAAGAAAAAGGTGATCCCCAACAGCCGCAAAAAGACGGGGAGAAAAATCGGCGGACAGGTGGGGCATGCCAGAAAGAAACTGGAACGCTTTCCGGACTCCGAAGTTGACGCCTATGTGGAGCATGTACCGGACAAATGTCCGGAATGCCAGTGTACGGACCTGGAGGATACGGGTAAAGTGATAGAAAAGGATTGCCTGGATTACAAAGTGGTCGTTACCAAAACGCGTCACGGGTTTCGGGTAAAACGCTGCCTCCAGTGCGGAAAGGAAGTCCACGAAAGGATCCCGAATGACCTGAAGGAAGAAAATCAGTACGGCGTCCAGGTTCAGGCAGAAGCCCTGATGCTTATGAATCAGGGAAATGTGACTCTGAACAAAATCCGCAGAATGATTTACGGGTTCACGGAAGGCGAAATACAGCTTTCGGAAGGATATCTGTGCAAGCTGCAGAAAAGAGCTTCACAGAATGCCTGGGACTTCTGTGAGGATCTTAGAAAGGAAATATTAAAGCAGGATATCGTCCACTGGGATGACACGGTCATTAGGATCAACACACACAGGGCCTGCCTGAGGTTCTATGGAACGGAGAAACTTGCTCTTTACAAGGCGCACATGCACAAGGACAGGGAAGGGTTGGAAGAAGACAATATCCTCAGGCTGCTTCCTCCCACCACCATTGTGATGCACGACCATAACAAGGTAAACTACAATAAAGAGTATTCTTTCCGGAATGCCGAGTGCAATCAGCATTTGCTGAGAGATCTGAAAAAGGTTCAGGACAATCTCGGGCATAAATGGGCGGAAGATCTGGCCAGGTTGCTTGCCGACACAGACAAGAAAAGAGAAGAATTGATCCGCAGCGGTGTGTCGGCATTTACTCAGGAGGAGCTTTCCAGGTTCTTTTGGGAATTTAATGGCATCATGCTTCATGCCTACAAAGAAAATGAGGAAACGGGTTCAAAGTATTATGCCAGTGATGAGAATACACTGATCCTGCGAATATTGGATTACAAGGATGAATATCTCGCGTGGGTGGTGAATTTTGACATCCCCTTCACCAACAATTTAAGTGAACGAAGCCTGCGGGGTGCAAAGACTAAAATGAAGGTATCCGGGCAGTTTCAAAATGTTAAAACTGCATCGTTCTATGCCAACATCAAATCCTATGTTGAAACATGCTACAGGCATGGAATTAATGAGTTTTATGCACTGCTCCGACTTTGCAGAGGCGATCCATTCAAGTTGGAAGAAATATTGAATATTGAGGAACAAGGCTAGAGCTAGAAATTAGCCTTGTTCCCCATACACTTTTTTAAGGGCTGTGAATAAGTAACAATAGAAAAAGTAACATCCAGAGTCAAGCGACCTCATTGGACGTAAGTCTTACGGTAAATTCCAGAATAAGATTGCAAATCCAGGTTCCACAGTTCATAATGAAGGTGTACCGCCAAAGGAGGCCAATGATTATGAAGAGACAACTGCTTCATGACAATACTCATCTATCTTTGGAGGACAGAAAGATCATCCAGGTTGGAATTGAAAACAATTCCACCAAATCATCCATTGCACGGACCATCGGAAAAGATGCCACCACCGTCGCAAAGGAAATCAGGAAGCACCGCAGATTTAAACCCCGCAATCCGTTTAATCATCCCATTGTGTGCACCAAAATGCGCACCTGCCCAACAAAGCCCTGCGTTAAAAAATGCGCCTTCTATGAAGAGCCCATATGTAATCGCCGTGACAAATCTCCGGGAGCCTGCAACAAATGCAAGGACAGCCCCGGATGCCATCTCGATAAGTATTACTACAACGCGGTATCCGCTGATAAGAAATACCACGATGATCTTGTCGAGACCCGCGAGGGCGTCAACCTCACAACCGGAGAGTGTGACTCCATTGCCCAAATCCTTGTTCCCCTGCTTAAGAAAGGGCAGTCCATTCATCAGATCCTTTCCGCGCACCCAGAGGTAAAACAGTGTGAAAGGACATTGTATAATTACATTGAAAGCGGAATCTTCAAAGAGTATGGCGTAGACAACTTTTCCCTCAAGGAACAGGTCAATCGCAAACAGTTCCGGCAAAAATACAAAAAACGTAAGGCCCCGGCGAACTATGAAGGACGGAAATACGCCGATTATCTGCACTTCCTGTCTGAAAATCCGGAAACGCCAACAGTGGAAATGGATACCGTCTACAATAGTCAGGAAGGGCCTTACATTCAGACTTTCCTGTTCCCCAAAACTGCTTTCATGATTGGGTTCCTGCACCCGCATAAAACCAGTGAGAGCATGGCGAAAAGCATCGACTGGCTTCAGGAAAAGCTTGGAGCGGAACAATTCTCCAAACTATTTCCTGTCTTGCTCACAGACCGTGGGCCCGAATTTGAGATGCACCGACTTTTTGAGTTGAATCCATCCGGCAATTCGCGGCTTAGCATATTCTATTGCGACCCTATGCAATCATGCCAAAAGCCACATGTCGAAAACAACCACAACTACGTGCGTGATATCATCCCGAACTCTTATCCCCTCAGCGGTCTAACGCAGGAAAGCATTGATCTTATGTTTTCCCACATTAATTCGGCACCCCGAAAGTCCCTTGGTGATAAAACGCCTTTTGAGGTCTTTTGCTTTCTTTACGGTAAGGACGTGCCGAAGGTTCTGAACATAAGAGAAATAGATCGTGATGATGTAGTGCTGAAACCGGAACTTATTTTCGCAAAATAGCGGAATAACTACAGTCCCAACCTTTTGCAGCATTTATTTCCGGCGGTACACAGACAACTCCAGCTCATCTTTGACTTGTGGAATTTAATCTTTCAGCTTTGAAATTTTAATTTTTTTCAGGTCTGTTTGCCATACCCAAATTTTCTTCCAATTGATCATTTTTATCAATTTCACACTTTCCACACCTTCAATATCATCTCTTCAAGCCTCTATTCCAAGCCCTTTCCGGAACTTACCCCTTCATCTTTTATGGGGCTTTTGACTCTGGAAGGTACTTTTTCTATTCACAAAAAACTCAGGATAACCTTAAGGAGCGGGCCGCTTATCTGTACCATTTTTCAGGACTGTATTATTTTTTTCAAGGTTGTATTCTGTACATATGAAATATCCACGGGACGGTTATTCCCTTGCCCCAGTTTTTCCATGGGTTCCGGACAGGTGCGCTGCACCGGATGGGAAAGCTGATCCAGGGAGCCTCTTAAGCTCACTGAACGGTTCAAGGGAGACTTTTCCGTAACTTTTTTTGGGAATGGGCTCCGGAAGAATTCCTTCCGGAATTTCAGTATATCCGGACAGCACTTTTTGAAAGGCATAATATTTCTCTAAGGTCTCCTGCCTCGCTGATGGGACTGTCATAATCATAGCTGGTCACTGTCGGGGACAGTTCCCCGTAATAGTTTGCCCCATTCCGGAATCCGAAATTGGTGCCGCCATGGAACATATAGAAGTTGACGGAGGCACCTGCCTTCAGCATCTGATCCAGTACGTCCGCTGCATCTTTTCCGTCCCGGGTATGATGGGGCTCTCCCCAGTGATCAAACCATCCGTTCCAGAACTCCGTGCACATCAGCGGCTGATCCGGCTGATATTCCTGAAGCTTTTGAAATCCTTCCTCCGGCCGGGATCCGAAGTTCACCGTCCTGTAAACATCCGGCAGGGTTCCGCCGCAAAGCATTTCATCCGATGGTCCGTCAGAAGTGAAAAGCAGGACATCGATGCCTCTCCGGATCATTCCCTCCTTCAGATAGTTCAGATATTTTTTGTCGTTTCCATAACTCCCGTATTCATTTTCGACCTGCATGGCAACAATCGGACCGCCGTTGGTGCACAAAATCGGCTTCAGCCGGGGCATCAGTTCATCGTAAAAGCGGTCCACCTTTTCCAGCCAGGGCTTGTCATGGCAGCGGAGCCGGATATCGGAATCCGCCAGCAGCCAGGCAGGCAGTCCTCCAAATTCCCATTCGGCGCAAATATAGGGACCGGGGCGCACGATGACAAACAGCCCCAGTTCGCCGGCAATTTCCACAAAACGGGCAATGTCTGCCATCCCTTCAAAGCAGAACTGCCCCGGTTCCGGCTCATGCATGTTCCATGCGACATAGGTTTCCACCGTGTTCAGCCCGCATGCCTTCAGCTTCAGAAGCCGGTCCCTCCAGTATTCAGGCACCACCCGGAAATAATGGATGGCCCCGGATAGGATCCGCACCGGCTTCCCGTCGTATGCAAAATTTCTGCCGGATATTTTAAATTCAGACAAAATGCTTTCCTCCTGTTCGACTCTTTTCCTGTTTTTTTGCTGACCTTTTATTTTTCCTGATTTTTTGTTACTCTTTTTCCTGCTGGTAATTGTTACTGTTTTTATCTTCTCCTGTCTTCTCCGTTGTCCTGATCAATTCCTTGTTGCCTCCGCCTTTTATTCTTTTTGCGGAAAGAGCCTGTTTATTTTCTTTTCCGGAACAAATAAAAATCAGCCGGTACATTGAGGATCAAAATATGATATCATGAAACCGTGAACCATTCGCTAAGTGTCATCCATCCGCAGCAAAGGAGGGGGAAAATATGCCGCTGCCATACTTACTGGTGGTTACCGGAAGACCGGGTTCGGGGAAGACAACGTTTGCCGGGGAGATCGCAAAACAGTTCTATATGCCGCTGATCAGCCGGGATGCGCTGAAGGAAGGTTATGTACATACGTTTCAAAAGAGACATTCCGGGTTGCCTCCCGAGACCAATCAAATTGTAACGGATATTTTCTTCGAGGCGGTGGAAAGTCTTCTGTCCGATCAGATATCCCTCATCGCAGAAGCAGCCTTTCAGCATAAGCTCTGGACACCGCATCTGAAGAAATTTAAGGGAAGCGCCCGGATCTTTTTGCTCATATGCAAAGTGGAGGATGAAATTGCACAGAAACGATTTCTGGACCGCGGCCTGGCCGATCCTATGAGGGAATATTTTCATCATGACAAGGGGGTGGATCTGGCGAGAAAGGGAGTTGAACTGTCCATTACTCCCTATGAGGAACCGCATCTGGATGTTCCAACGTTCCATATTGACACAAAGGACGGCTATATTCCTTCCATTGCCGAACTGAAGTGCAGGATCTGGGGTACGTCCGGAACGTTCGGATAAAATTTACGGCAGGATCGGGGCGGGATGAGGAAAGGCAGACAGCGGAGCCCGTCCGTTATTGGACGGATTTTACCGGCAGTGCGGATCGTCCCGAAGGGAAATAAGACGGAAGATACGAGGACCGAGAGGGGGATTTGCCGATGAAAGAACTGACAAAAAAATTCAGAAGGTTGAAAACATCCATCGGAGGGAACCGGGAGCAGGTTCGCTATGAGGACACTTTTGGAATGCCCGGGGAGGAGCAGGCTCATATTACCACGCCGTCCAGATGGAACACGCGGATTCTGAGCGAACTGGAATTTGCCATGAACCTGTCGCAGAAGCGGAAAGGCGAATACGATCCGGCGATGGAAAACGCCCTGGATTATCTGCTTTCCTGTGTCCGCGAAAATGGCGTGTTGACAAACCGGGACTGTGAGCATGCAGAGGATCTGCTGGAGGATCTGGAGCAGGCATGCGGGGAGTATCAGCTGATCCTGGCAGCACATGCGCATATGGATATGAACTGGATGTGGGGATTCCATGAAACCGTATCGGTGGTGCTGGCAACGTTCCGCACCATACTGAACATCATGGACGAGTATCCGGATTTTTGCTTTTCCCAGTCCCAGGCGGCTGTCTATAAAATTGTGGAAGACTACGATCCTTCCCTTATGGAACGAATCAGGGCCAGAATAGCGGAAGGACGCTGGGAGGTAACCGCCAGTGCCTGGGTGGAAACGGACAAGAACATGCCGAATATGGAATCCCTGCTTCGGCACATTCAGTACACGAAGGAGTATTTGTCCAAAACCTGGGGCGTTTCACACTTTGATGTGGATTTTTCTCCCGATACTTTCGGGCACAATGGCAACGTTCCGGAAATCAATACCTTCGGGCATGTAAAATATTATTACCATTGCCGCGGCCTGGACGGGGATTACGTCCTGTACCGTTACCGGGCTCCTTCCGGCAGGGAAGTGCTGGCCTACCGGGAGCCGAATTGGTACAATGGGGCAATTACTCCCCATATCGGAGCGGGACTTGTGGAACTGTCCCGGCGGTGTGCCGGCCTGAAAACCGGGCTGGTGGTATACGGTGTCGGGGATCACGGAGGCGGCCCCACCCGGCGTGATATCGAACGGGCAAAGGACATGATGTCCTGGAGGATTTATCCCCGGATCCGGTTCGGGACGATCCGTGAATTTTTCCGGGAGGCGGAAACGGTAAGGGATCAGCTTCCCGTGGTCAGCCATGAGCTGAACTATTTTGCACCGGGATGCTATACGACGCAGAGTCGGATCAAGAGAGGCAACAAGCGGCTGGAGGCAGCACTGACGGATGCAGAGGATCTTTCGGTCATGGCCGGAAGTCTGGCAGGCTTTGTCTTTCAGCGGGATCGGCTGGTGAAAGCCTGGCAGGATGTGCTGTTTACCCAATTTCATGATATCCTGACCGGATCCTGTGTCCAGGATTCCAGGGAACATGCCATGGGGCTCTATCAGACCTCCATGGCGACGGCAAACACGCAGCTTTCGAATGCCATGCTGGCCATTTCGGAACAAATCGATACTTCATCCATTTCAACGGATCCGGATCCGTATGATTCCCGGTCCGAGGGAGCCGGCGCCGGATACGGCGTGGAAAACTTTGCCGGAGCTCCCGCTGCAGAGCGGGGTATGGGAAAGACAAGAATTTTCCATATCTTCAACACCCTGCCGGAAGAGCGCAGGGAAGTCGCGGAGCTTTCCGTCTGGGACTGGACGGGAGATCTGAAGCGCATTGCTGTGACGGGTCCGAATGGGGAAACCGTGGAGCATCAGCTGCTGGACGACGAGCTGCAGCAGTATTGGGATCATAAATTTTTCCGCATTCTGGTGGATGTCACGGTGCCTGCCTTCGGATATACCACAGTGATTCTTTCCGAAACGGAATCCGAAGCCTATCCGGTTTATTTTCAGACAAGAGAAAGGGTCTCTTCCCTTTATTCGGATCGGATCCTGAAAAATGACAAAATAACAGCGGTCCTGGATGCAAAAACGGGGCGGCTGTGTTCCCTGAAGTCCAATGCCGGCGGTAGGGAACTGATTGCCGGGGAAACCGCAGGGCTCACCTATGTTGAAACGGAAAAATACACATCCAGTGCTTGGCAGATCGGCCGGCACATCCGGAGTATTCCGGTGGATCAGTGCGTCCGGCTGGAAGAGACAGCCCGGGGACCTTTGCGGGAAAGTGTGAAGGCAACTTATAAAATTGCAGATTCCGTGATTGAGGTGGTCTATACCCTGGATAAATATCAGTCGGGAGTCCGGATCGATATCACCGTCGACTGGAAGGAAGTCGGAGGGGATATCGTTCCTGTATTGGATTATCGGATCCCGGTTTCCTATCCGGTCAGCGGATATTTGTATGATGTCCCGGGAGCGGTGGTAAAACGCGGGGATCTGACCAATGATGTGCCGGCACTGCAGTATGGGATGGCCGCAGGGGGCGGGGCGGAATCGTTGATTCTGGCAAGCGACAGCAAATACGGCTATAGGGGAAACGGGAACACGCTGGCCCTGACCCTGATCAACAGCTCGACGAGCCCGGATCCCTATCCGGAAAGGGGAATCCACCCTATCCGTCTGCTGATCGGGACGGCAAGAGAAGATGCGGGAGCGGCGGAAAGGATGTCTGCCTGTTTTCGCCATAAATTGTTTTATCAGTCTTCCGGCTCCCATTCCGGCAGTCTGCCAATGAAGCAAAGCCTGCTGAAAATGTCGGCAGAAAATATTGCCACGACTGCCGTAACGGCTGCAATGGACGGCGCCGTTCTGATACGGGGATACAATGCGTCCGGCAGGATGGCCCGGGCGGAGTTGCTGTTTGCAAAAAACGTTGCCTCCGCAGAATTTGTGGACCTGGATGAGAATCCGGTAAAGGGAGTCCTTGCCGCAGACGGCAGGGCTGTCACAATGGAAGTGGATCCGTATTCCATTTTTGAAGTAAAGATAAGAGCCTGAAACAAAGGCAATGCTGTTTCTGCAGTCTGCAAGTGGCGGACGTCTGCTGCAGACCTGCGGAAATTGTCGAAAGATCAGATGAAATACCGTATTGACTCTTTTTGAAATTTGCTTTATACTATTTGTACAGTTTCATGTTAAATTAAATCCCCTAATGCATAGTGTTGCTTTTCTGTTGTTCGTATGATATGCTTTCGTCATACGGAAATGCAGGAGGGATAGAATGGAACGGGCGAAATCACGCAGGAAAACGCCATGGGAAGGGACTGAAAACATGACTGCGACACAGAAATTTTTGCAGGGACGCTACATTGCCAGCTACGAAAGCCGCCATCAGAAGGTTGCCGATAGTTGCGAAGCCGAGATGATTAATTCCCACATCCCCGCTAAATGCCCATACTGCGGGGCGGAAGGCTTTAAGAAGAGCGGCCATACGCGCAGCGGGGTGCAACGCTATATGTGCATCTGCGGCAAAACCTTCCTGCCCACTACGGGCACGATTTTCGATGAACACCGGATCCCAATCAGCGAATGGACTGACTACTGCTTAAATTTATTCCACCACGTAAGCATCACCGCTGACTCCTGGAACAACAAAAACGCATTCAGAACGTCCAGATACTGGCTTCAGAAGCTCTTCTTGACGCTCGAAGGGGTGCAGGACGGGGTCGTCCTGTCGGGCGACATCTGGCTCGACGAAACCTTCTATTCCGTCCGGGCGGAAGACATGGTGCGGAAGGACAACGGCGACAAGCTGAGAGGGCTGTCTATGAACCAGCTCTGCATTGGCGTTGCCACAGACAAGAAAAACAGTGTGGTTCTGCTGGAGGGCACGGGCAAACCTTCGCAAAAGAGGACATTTGAGGCATTCGGGGAACATATCAGACAAGGGTCGCTCTTAATCCATGACGGCGACACCTCGCACAGCCGCCTGATTAAGAAGCTTTCGCTGAAAAGCGTAGTGCATCCTTCTAAATCCTTAAAAGGGATGCCTGACAATGTGAACCCTATGAATCCGGTCAACCGCGTTCACGCCATACTTAAAAACTTCCTGAATTCTCACAGCGGCTTCAAACACGAGGACATACAAGGATATCTGAACTTGTTTGCGTTTGTCACAAACCCGCCAGCCGAATTGTTGGAAAAAGTAGAGCGTGTGATAAATTTGGGATTTCAAAATCCCAGATTGCTAAGGTATAGAGAATTCTATGCTACTAATACTGATGTTGAAACGTAATCAAGCAACACTATGCATTAGGGGATTTTTTAAATTTGTACGACAATGTAGCAGATTATACAAGAAATTATGAGGGAAATTGTCAAAACGATTCAATCAACTGAATGATTGTAAACTGTCACAGGAAAGAGGGCATTGTTTTATGATTCAACTGTCTCCCCGGAGGCCATCGCCCCGTCGGATGAAAGTTCGATGGAAAGATAATATTTCATTGTTTTTGATGACCGTTCCCGGGATCCTTGTTTTTATCTGTTTTTCCTATATGCCGCTGTATGGACTGCTGCTGGCGTTCAAAAATTTCATCCCCCGCCTTGGAATATGGGGCAGTCCCTGGGTTGGCTCATTAAACTTTCAATTCATGTATAACAATGCAACGTTCTGGCTTTCCTTGCGGAATACCCTGCTGTACAATGCCGCATTTCTGGTTACGGGAATTATTTGCCCTATGCTGTTGGCGATCGGATTGAACGAGCTGCTGAGCAAAAAGCTGGCGCGTACCCTTCAGACCTTTGTGATCATGCCTCATTTTGTTTCCTATGTGGTTGTTTCCGTCATTGTTTTTGCACTGTGCAGTGCGGACAACGGCATGATCGCACATCTTCTGGATTCCATAGGATCCCCCCGTATTGCCTTTTACAGTAAGACCAAATACTGGCCGTGGATTCTGAACATCATACATATCTGGAAAAGCACCGGATATTCCAGCATTATTTATATGGGAGCCCTTACCGGCATTTCTGATGAATATTATGAAGCAGCAGTAATTGATGGAGCTACGAAGTGGCAGCAAACCCGTTACATTACCATCCCCTTTTTGATTCCCATGACGGTGATCCTGGCTATTTTACGTGTTGGGGGGATGTTCAGTTCCAACTTTGATCTCTTTTACCAGGTTCCCCTGAACTCCGGGCAGCTGTATCCCGTGACCAATACCATCGATGTTTTCGTATACAATATGCTTCGTACCAGCAATAATGTCTCGCTGTCTTCCGCAGCTGGATTTTTCCAATCCCTGTGTGGCTTTATTCTGGTCGTCACGGTCAATTGGATCACAAGGAAGATCGACCCGGATTTGGCAATGTTTTAAAGGAGGATCCATTATGGCAAAAAGGAAACGGGGGTATCGTCCCCTTGCTGTGAAACCGCAAACCAATGTAATTTTATCCATATTGGTTAGTCTCTTTGCATTATTTTGTTTTTTACCGATTTTGTTGATTTACATTGGCTCGTTTACTGCGGAGAAGGCAATCAAGATCAATGGATTCAGCTTTCTTCCGGCTAAGTGGAGCGTCTCATCGTATCAGTACCTGTTCAAGGACGGTGGACAGATTCTCCAGTCCTATTGGGTCAGTATTTCACTGACCATATTTGGCACGGTTTTGTCCCTCCTGATTATGACACTCTATGCGTATGCCATTTCCCGGGAGGATTTTGCCCTGCGCAGGCAGCTTACCTTTTTTGCGTACTTTACCATGCTGTTTAATGGAGGCATGGTGGCTTCCTATATCGTCAACACCACTGTCTTTGGATTGCGCGATTCCTACTGGGTGCTGCTGCTTCCCACGCTGTGTTCCGCTTACAATATCATTGTCCTGCGCACTTTCTTTACTTCCCTGGGGACCGAATCCCTGATTGAGGCGGCCAAGATTGACGGAGCAGGTGAGCTGCGGATTTACGCCCGGATTATTCTGCCCATCAGCAAGCCTGCCCTGGCCACCATTGGGTTGTTTACGGCCATTGCCTACTTCAGCAAATGGTTTGAGGTGATGCTTTATATTGAAAACAGCAAACTGTATACCATACAGTATCTGCTGCAGCGGGTTATGAAAAATCTGGAGTTTTTACGCTCCAACCCGGAGTTTGCCATGTCGGAGGGTGGAGTGGAGCTTTTGGAGAACCTGCCCGGCGAATCCATGCGGATGGCGCTTACCGTGCTGGCCATGACGCCGGTTCTGGCATTTTACCCTTTTTTCCAGAAATACTTTGTCAAAGGCCTGACCCTTGGATCGGTTAAGGGCTGAGTGCGTTCGGTGTCCACTGTTTGCGGATTTAAAATAGATACTGCAAAGCATAAAAGGAGAGAATATTATGAAGAAACTCATCAAAGCCATTTCATCCATTCTGCTGATCGTGTTGCTCTTCACCGGATGTGCAGGCGGCTCAGACAATACCGGGACATCCGGAAACAAAACCCCGCTAAAAACAAACAAGGAAACGACGGGAGAAACAGCCGATCCAAAGGATCTTCCTCCCTATGAAATTGTCTGGTATTCTCTGGGGAAGAAAGCAGAAGATCATCAGGAAGTGGTGGACGAGGTCAGCAAGCGCATGAAAGAGAAATTCAATGCAACATTGAAGCTGATTCCCCATGAATCCTCCGAGCATGATGAGAAGTTAAACATGTTGGTATCCAGCCAGGAAAAGTTTGATCTGACTTTTGTGAGTACCCATTATGCGGATTATGTAGCCAAGCAGGCATTTGAGCCCCTGACGGATCTGCTTCAGAAATATGGGAAGACCATGCTTGATGTTTATCCGCAGAATCTGTGGGATTCAGTTACGATCAACGGCGAGATTTATGCCATTCCCACCCATAAATACTCCTGCCAGCATGTGCTGTACAACCTGAGCCGCACCGAAGCCGAGAAGGTTGGGGTGGATGTGGATAAGGTGAAAGATTGGGAAAGTTTCAAGAATTTTATGGTTGATATGAAGGAAGCCGGCGGTGACCCCAACGGATACGTGGGAAATATGAGTTTCTCCGTGTTTTCCGCACTGTACCCCATGGAAGCCATAACTGGTGACGATCGGGATCCGGGCGTTGTCGTCATAGGGGATAAATCATACGCCAGCCAGAAACGCAATGTTGTGTTCAACCAATACGATACTCCCGAATTCAAGGCATTCTGCGAGGATGCCTATATGCTGGGTAAGAAAGGATGCCTGCCCCGCGATCCGGATACCACAGTGGAGCTGGGTAAGTTTGATCCTGCCGTTTCCACACAGGACTCCATGGCCAAGCGCACTCCCGGTTATGAAAAAACCTACGGGGTAAAGCTAAAACCCTATTTTGTGAACAATGCAACCCAGACAACTTCCAAGATATATGGCTCCATGAACGCGATTTCTGCCACATCAGAGGATCCTGCCCGGGCCATGATGCTGGTGGACCTGCTGAACTCCGACGTGGAGTTTGCGGACCTGTTCTTTTACGGAATCGAAGGGAAGCACTGGGGGAGAAATGAGGAGGGACAGATTGATCTTTCCATGTATCTGAAGGAAGGCGAGACAAGGCGTTATGATATGACCGCCTGGGCGTTGCCTGGCTTTCTGACGGCAGAGCCGGATACCAGCCTGCCATTGGATATGGTGGACCGCTATGATAAATTTGCCGATACTTTGCTGGCGGCTGATAACCTTGGATTCGCTCTGGATGAGACTCCCATCATGACGGAGCTGGCTGCGGTGCGCTCTGTCGTGCAGGAATATGTGGATCCGCTGATCAAGGGACTTTCCAACCCGGATAAGGAACTGCCCAGGTTTCTCAAGGCACTGGAGTCCTCCGGCGTGGATCGGATTATCGATGAACAACAGAAGCAGTTGGATGCATGGCGTAAGAAGCAGGGAAAATAATCAGCAGGGAACCCCCCAATTTATTGATGGGGGAATTGCAAAATCGGTGTTAGCGTAAAGTTACCGTAGGGATTAAGAGTAATAAATTACCATAAGGATTGAAAAGAAGGTGGCATCCTGCTAAAATATTGATCATCAACAAAAATATCAAGAAAGGGTGCCACCTTCCATGTACAGTATACAAGATTTTAACGAGTTTGCAAGAAAAACAGAAAATAAGGTAAGAAAATTTTTAAGGGAAGGTAAGGATCTGGCGGAACTGACTCTGGGGCTGCAGGAGGATCTGTTTGAACTTGGTCGGAATATACTGGTGGAGACTCTTGAGGGGATGGATGAACAGCTTCGAAAGTCCGGGGTCAGGAAAAACAATTGGGAGATTGTCAGGAAAGATGAGACAGGGATCTTAACGACCTTTGGAACGATCAAGTATAATAGAACGTATTTTAAGCCAAAGAGTGGTGGCAAAAGGAAATATCTCGTTGATGAGCTTGTTGGTCTTAAGCCACATGACAGAGTGAGTGCAGATGTGGTGATCAATGTGGTGGAAGAGGCCATAGACAGCAGCTACAGGAAAGGTGGAGAAAGAGCCGGATATATGGATGAAATAAGCAAGCAGGCTGTTATGGATAAAATACATAACCTTGAGATCAGCGAACATGAGCATAAGGTGGACAAGAAGAGGGATGTCAGGATACTGTATGTTGAAGCAGATGAAGATCATGTTTCCCTGCAGGGAGAAGACGATAAAAGCAAGATAGCTATGCCCAGGCTGGTTTATGTTCATGAAGGCGTAGATCCCGAAAAAAGCAGCCAAACGAGGACCAGACTTAAAAACGTTAAATATTTTGGCGGCATGTATGATGAGAGTGAGGATCTGTGGCTGGAGGTCATAGAATATATAGACAAGCAGTACAACATGGATTTCATTGAAACCATATACCTTTCCGGGGATGGGGCATCATGGATTAAGGCCGGGCTTGACTGGATTCCCAAAAGCAAGTTTGTGCTGGACAATTTTCATCTTAAGAAATATATGATAACTGCGACTGCACACTTAAACGATGGAGACATCTATCAGGAGTTGAAGGATGCATTGGATTGGCCGGACAAGGACATGGTCAAGGATGTTTTCAAGAAGATCCTCAAACGAACGGTTTCCAAAACGAAGAGGAAGGCAGTTAAGGATGCCAGACGGTACATATTGAATAACTGGCATGGAATAGAGATAAAGGCTGATAAGGGCCATGAACTGATAGGATGCAGTGCCGAAGGTCATATAAGCCATGTGTTTTCAAGCAGGCTAAGCAGCAGGCCTAAGGGATGGTCTGAAAAAGGTGTTGCCAGGATGTCCAAACTTATCGTATATAAGAAAAATGGCGGCAGGATCTATGACCTGGTTATGGCACAGAAGCTTAAGGAGAAGGAGAACAGGAAACATGAATTGCAGGATGAATTAATCAAGGAAGTAAGGAAATCATCAGAAAGCAGATATGCTGGTTCATGGAGTAGCAGCCCAACTGTAATTACCATGGGGAAAAAGACAGGGCTGTTTAATGAGATGAGGAGTATGGCCGGAATACGCTATTAGGCCCTTCATAAAGCTCGTTATGGCGTTTTTAATAGCCGGGACGACATAGATCAAGCGTTTATGCCGCGAAAGCTGCTTGATAACGAGAAGTCGGTGTGGTAGCATTGAGGTACGGCAGCAACCGCTCCAAAGCCTATCCCGCTGTTAGAGATGGCTGCTGCCGACATCTGCCGTAAGCCACACCGGCAGAGGCTCGTTGTCAAGCAGATCGTGGAATAAATGCAGCTGACAAGATTGATTGCTGTTAAAATTAATGAAATCAATCAAGACCACTGTTGCTAGTAAGAATATTTCAGGATGTCTCTATTCTTTCTTTCCCTACAGTAAATTGACGCTATCAAAGCGGTCCCGGAAAATGCAGCTTTCCGGATGTTGTGGTATAATGAATCCTGGTTGTTTTTTGAACGGCATGTACTTTTCATAAACAAGGTTATTTCCTGGAGGAATCGATTTGCAAAAACTATATGATGAAAATGCTCCCTGGTATCGGGGCAATCTGCACACCCATACCACACTTTCAGATGGACATCTGGATCCGGATGAGGCAATCCAATACTATAGGAAGGAAGGTTATTCCTTTCTGGCAATTACGGATCACCGCAGGTTTTATCAATATAATGAGGAAAAAGGCTTTACCCTGCTGGGCGGCACCGAATTGGATGACAACGATTTTGAAAATCACGCTGCCTGGCACATTATTGGAGTCGGTATGACAAAAGCCGCCCGGTATACCAGGGGGGACAAGGCTCCCTGTATGATACAGGCCGTCCGTGAGGCAGGCGGGATTGCCATCCTTGGCCATCCTGTCTGGTCCCTGCTTACCCACCGGGACATGATATCACTGGACGGCATCTTTGCAACTGAAATCTACAGCGGTGTTTCCGAAGCCTGCACGGGCCGGGGGGATTCGTCGGAATATGTGGATATCTGTGCGGCAAAAGGCTGCAGGCATATGCTGCTGGGCGTGGATGATACGCATTATTACGACCGGGATGTGTTTCAGGCGTGGATTATGCTGCAGGCACCCTCCCTCTCCCGGGAAGATCTCATGGCCTCCCTGCTTGCAGGGAATTTCTATGCCACGGAAGGGGGGCCGGGTTTCCGGCAGATCACGGTAGACGGGGATACCATTGAAGTGCAGTGTGAACCTTCCCAGGTTGTTACATTCTACAGCGATGCCTTTTACTGTGATGATCGGGTACAGTACGCTGCAGCAGCTCCGATCCGCTCTGCCACCTACAAAATCAAAAAATCGGATTCCTTTGTGCGGGTGCAGCTGACGGACGAAAAGGGGAAACGTTCCACCAGCCAATATATTGAAGTCAACCGGAAACCGGTATGAAAATCAGGATTCATTCCATATCCAAAGGTGTTTTTCCTGTGGGAGGGCCAAATGCTTTGTTGATTTCCTTCCAGTCTTCCTCAGCGATGGAAAGCCGGAGCACTTCCGCATTCTGCCGGACATGAGCAGGCGAACCTGCCTTGGGAATGGCAACCATATTGTCCTGCCGAAGGACAAAAGCAAGCAAAAGCTGCATGATGCTGATCCGGTACTTTTCAGCAATGCCCAAAAGAACCGGATCCCGCAGCAGGTTCCGGTGCGTTCTCCGCAGGGTGCCGGCCTGTGCCAGCGGACAGTAGGCCATGGCTGCAACATGATGGGACGTCAGCCATGGAATTAGATCGTATTCAATTCCCCTTGATCCCAGGTTGTACAGAACCTGATTCACCGCACAGTTCCTGCCGCCCGGCAGGCTCCAGAGTTCCTCCATGTCGGAGGTATCGAAGTTTGAAACGCCCCAGCGTCGGATTTTACCGGACTGCACCAGTTTCTCCATGCATTCCACCGTTTCCGATAAAGGTATGCTTCCACGCCAATGCAGCAGATAAAGGTCAAGGTAATCAGTCTTTAGCCGCTTCAGAGTCGCGTCGCAGCTTTTGAAAATGTCCTCTCTGCCGGCATGATACGGATAAACCTTGGAGACGAGCAGATATTCCTCCCGATGTCTACCGCTCAATGCTTTCCCGATCAGCTCCTCTGATTTTCCATCGCCGTACATTTCTGCGGTATCAATCAGATTGATTCCCAGGTCCAGACCCAGTCGGAGCGCGTCTATTTCGTTTTGGGCCTTTTTCGGATCTTCCCCGATATGCCAGCCTCCCTGCCCTAGGGCAGGGAGAGGCATTCCGTTTGCAGAAACAGTGGCAGGGATTGACTTGTCAATTGATTTGTTCATGCTGTATCCTATCCTTCCTTTATGGCAGATCGTTGCCGGCAGCCAGATAGATTTCGTACCATTCCTCATGGGTGAGGCGGATCCCGGTGGCTTTGATGCAGTCCTTCAGATGCTCCTCATTCATGGTCCCTGTGACCGGCTGCATTTTGGCAGGATGGCGGAGCAGCCATGCCATGGTGATGGTGGTGTTGCTGACCTGATATCGTGCGGCAATTTCATCAATCTTCGCATTCAGCTCCGGGAATTTTTCGTTGTTCAGGAATACGCCTCCGAAGAAACCGTATTGGAAGGGGGACCAGGGCTGTATGGTGATATCATTCAGGCGGCAGAAATCGAGGACGCTTCCGTCACGGTCTTCCGCCGGATCGTCCAACATATTGACATGGAGTCCCTGCGTAATCATATTGGCATTTGTGATGCTGAGCTGCAGCTGATCGGCCAGGAGGGGCTGTTTTATGTATTTCTGCAGCAATTGGATCTGCATGGGCTTCTGATTGGAAACCCCAAAATGATGCACTTTGCCGGTTTCATACAGCTGGTCAAAGGCCTCGGCCACTTCCTCCGGCTCCATCAGTGCATCGGGGCGATGCAGCAGCAGAACGTCAAGATAGTCTGTTTTCAGCCTCTCCAGGCTGCCGTCCACCGCTTCCAGGATATGTTTCTTTGAAAAGTCATAGGAACCTTTTCGTATTCCGCATTTGGACTGCAGGAATATCTTCTCACGAACCGTGTCATTCATGTGAATCGCGTCTGCGAACCGCTCTTCACAGGCTCCATCGGCGTATACGTCCGCATGGTCAAAATAATTTGCACCTGCATCCAGCGCCGCGTGGACAAAATGCTCTGCTTCCGGCTTGCCCAGCCTGTTGATGCGCATGCAGCCGACTGCGATGGTGGGGACCTGAAGATCTGATTTTCCCAGCTTGATCGTTCTCATAACAGATAACCTCCCTTAATTTTTGTACTCATGGAATGACTGCAGAGATACAGAGGAATTACGAATGAATCCGTAAACTATTATAATTATAACCCTGTAGTATATCTGTATTATAAACCTTTCCGTTCACTTTGACTCAACAGATTGGCAAAATTGGCAAAAGAGGAATCCCATAAAATAAAAAGGGAGCTGCCGCAAAATCAACTTTTCAGTAAATTTTGCGGCAGCTCCTTTTTAAATGATCTGCCAGGAAGAGAATCAGGCAGGTCGTCCCGGCTTCCCATAATGGGGAAGATCACAATATACCAATCACCTGTGGAGAGCTTTCAGTACACTCCTTGCTTTTTCACTGACCTTCGGGTCAGGATCATTGATCAGGCCTCTGACATGCTCGATTGCATTTTTGCTGTTGATCTTTTCCAGGGATTCCAGGGCAGCAATACGGATTTCCGGATTTCTGTCACGAAGGTAGGTAATGAGGATATTGAAAGTCTGCTCATCCTTGACGTTGCCCATTGCTTTGGCAAGGGCCAGTTTCAGGTTCTCCTTCCTGGTGCCGGCGGCTTTGACCAGCTTCGCAGCCTTCCCGCTTTGTCCCCATTTTGCAATTTTTTCTTCCGATAATCCCATCATTGAAACCCACTCCTATTCCAGATATAGTTTTTATAGTGTTCATTATACAAGGTATGTTTGAACTTAATATGAACAAATTCTGATTATGATACATTTTATGAGAATTTTCAACAAAATTTTTACACAGATACTTCCCATCTTAATATATGGATATGCAGGATGCCTGCGGATTCTTCCAATCTCCGCAAAAGAAGAAACGTTCAGTTATTTCTCTGTCATGCGAAGCTTCCTGGCGATCCTTATTGTGCCATACGATTCCCTGCGGCTTTTTTGTCTAAATGATATATCAATATCGCATTTTATTTGGCAGATATGAGATTTGTCCAATAAATACTAATTTATGTCCAATGTAATATTATTGGGCATATCCTATAATAATATATGTCATTCGTAATGGAAATATCTCAAGGGAGGAAGGATACCATGAGTAGAAGAGTAAAGGCCGAATGTTCTGCTTCTGGCGCTGTTTCCATCGGTCAAAGGTCCAGGAGCGGGACACGGAAAAGGATATGGAAATATCGATATATTTATCTTTTTTTACTGCCTGCCGTCATATGGTTTATTGCATTTGCCTATACGCCTATGGTCGGACTTCTCCTGGCTTTTAAAGATTTCAAGTACAATATGGGAATATTGGGCAGTCCATGGGTAGGGCTCAAGTATTTTAAAAATTTTTTGTCGGATCCCATGTTTTTTCGGGTGATCCGGAACACGCTGAAAATCAGTTTGCTGAAAATGGCTTTTGGATTTCCGGCGCCCATTATACTGGCCCTCATGATCAATGCGGTAACGAACAGTAAGTTCAAAAGAACGGTGCAGACAGTATCCTATATGCCGTATTTTGTATCCTGGGTGGTTGTCATAACCATGTTGTCCAAATTCCTTTCTCCTACCAACGGATTGATCAACGATATACGGGTTCAAAAGGGATTGGAGGCGATTTATTTTCAGGGAAAGCCCAATCTGTTCTATCCTTTGGTGATACTGACAGATATATGGAAGAACATCGGCTGGAATTCCATTATATATCTCTCCGCCCTGACAGGCATTGACCCCGGGCTGTATGAAGCAGCGGAAATTGAAGGAGCCGGAAGATGGGCAAAAACCTGGCATATTACGCTGCCGGGCATTCGTCCGACCATCGGCATCCTGTTCATCATGAATCTGGGCGGGATATTGAATGCAGGATACGAACAGATCCTGTTGATGCAGACGCCTCCTGTAATGGATGTCGCCGAGGTGCTGGACACCTATGTTCTGCAGAGAGGTCTGAAAATGAATCAATTTGGGTACGCCACGGCGATCGGGCTCTTCTCCAGCGTTATTTCATTGATCCTGGTGGTTGTGACAAACTATATTTCCAGGAAAACGACAGAAGTGTCATTATGGTGAAGGAGGGGAAGGCATGGAAAAAGCAGCCGGTTACAGACGAACAATAGGCGATCGGATTTTCGACGGGATCAATTATCTGCTGCTGTCGATTCTGGGCTTCACCACGTTATATCCCTTTATTTATGCTTTGGTGCTGTCCTTTAACGACGGGAATGATGCATTGAAAGGGGGGATTTACTTCTGGCCGAGGAAATTCACTCTGGACAATTACTATAAGGCGTTTCAGAACCCCAACATATCCAGTGCTTTCCAGATATCGATTGCACGGACAGTCCTTTCCGTGGTCCTGTCCGTATTTTTGACGGCTATGCTGGCATATGCCCTGTCCAAGAAAGGGATGCCCGGGCGGAAATACTTTGTGATGTTCTTCTATTTTACCATGCTGTTCGGCGCCGGACTGATCCCCAAATATGTGATATACCGGAAAATGAATCTTCTCAACAACTTCTGGATTTATGTGCTGCCGGGTTTGTACAATTTCTATAATGCAATTGTCATGAAAACCTATTTTGACGGCATACCCGACAGTTTATCCGAAGCGGCAGAGATTGACGGATGCAGTGAACTGCAGACATTTTTCCGGATCATTCTGCCGCTGTCCATGCCGGTTCTGGCCACCATTTCCCTGTTTGTCGGAGTGGGAAGCTGGAATGACTGGTTTACCGGTGAGTATTTTATCAACAAAGCCGAACTGGTTTCTGCGGCGACCCTGCTGAACAAGCTTCTGAGTGAAGCAAGTTTTGAGAGTTCAGCAGGAGCAAATGGGTTTGAAAATATAAATGAGTCCATTCGCCAGAACAGTAATGTGACTCCGGAAGCCCTGAGAATGACATTCCTGATTATTCTTACAGTTCCCATATTATGCATCTATCCCTTTTTACAAAAATATTTTGTGAAAGGAGTTATGATCGGATCCATCAAGGAGTGAACACGGCAGGTGAAATCGTCATCACAGGCAATGCTATCCAATGAATATCAAAAAAAGAAAGGGGATTTCAATCATGAATTCACGGCGAAAACGGTTTTTGGTCCTTTGTCTGGCCTGTCTTTTTGCACTGACAGCTTTTACCGGCTGCGGCAGCAAGGAAAACGGGAAAACATCCAATGGCGGAGGATCCAAAACGGCAAAAGGCGGAAAGGAACAGGTCACGCTGGATTTCCTGATGTGCTGGAATGGCGCATCCTCCCAATTTCCGGAGGATATGAAAAACAATCCGATTTCAAAGGAACTGGCCAAAAAGACCGGAGTGACCCTCAATGTGCAGACCATTACCACGGACGAAGGGGAAAAGCTGAGTACGATTTTCGGATCCGGTGAAGTTCCCGACATCGTAAACGCTCCTTATTGGGACACCAATCCGGGCAGTTCGGGAGATTTCATCCGAAAGGCTGCCACCGAGGGATTGGTTCTGGAGCTGGATCCCTATATGGACAAATATCCCAACGTAAAGAGAATGATGACGGAAGGCGTTTCCGAATCCTACAAGAAATATGATCTGGAACATCCGGATTATAACGGCAAGCATTATATTATTCCCCAGCAGACTCCCAGAACCGATGCCGATGTGACCCAATGGGCCTATAACGTTTGGGTGCGGCAGGATATTCTGAAGGACCTGAGTGTAGAGCCGGAGAGCATTGACAGCTCGGAAAAGCTGTACGAATTGATGAAACAGATTAAAAGCGGTGGGTTCAAGGATATCAACGGCAAACCCGTGATCACAGCCGGCACATGGGGAAATGGCTGGAACTACAGCGATTTTATGAGATCCTTCAGCAGGGATACCGTTTCAGACTGGAGAAATCTGGACGGAAAAATTACCCACTGGATCTTTGACCCCATGGAGGATAAAAAGGTTTTGTTCATGAGAAAGCTGGTTTCAGAAGGATTGTTTGATCCGGAAGCCTATACCCAGACGGACACGGTAGCGAAGGAAAAGATCGCCACCGGCAGAGTGGCGGTACTGAACGGCCATTATCCCAACCTGAGGGATTTCATGAGGCAGACTTTGTATAAGACCAATCCGGAAATGAAATATGTTCCAGTGGGTCCGTTCCTGGATGCGGACGGCAAGCAGGTGACAGCCAAGGAATCCAGAGGCCGGACAGGTTCTCCCGCGATCTTTCTGAGCAGCAAATGCAAGAATCCGGAAAAGGCATTGGAGTTCATTGATTATATCAACAGCGATGAAGGCCTGAAGCTGGTAACCTTCGGAATCGAAGGCGTTCATTACAACATGGTGGACGACAAGCCCCAGCGTACGGACGAGTGGCAGGACAAGAAAGAAAATGACATGACAGCCTACGTGAACGAAGGCCTGGTATTTGGCGACAACTTTGTCGGAGCCGATCCCAGAAAGGGCTGGTGGCCTGAAAAAGAGGATCCCGATTATGAGAAGGCAAAGGAAGTGACTCCTTTGGAGTTTTACGATGGCACCAATGCCAACTTTATCGCCAGGGATTATCCGGACCGGCAGGAATATGAAAGCAATACTGCAGCGCTGGATTATGGCAAGGAGTTTATGAGAGCGACCTTTGAGGACACGGATGAAGGCGCACTGAAAATATTGAACGATTACCGGAAAAAGCTGAAGGATGCAGGCCTGGATAAATTTATAGAGTATATGCAGAAGGAAATTCCGAAGGTGAAAGACGTCCGGTATTGATATTCTGACCTGAGAAAGCATCGGAAGGTATGGTTAGTTCATGCCTTCCCTTTCTTTTTGGTTTTTTTACCAATATCATCCTATTGAATTGAACCGGCCTGCATACTATAATGGAATTGTAAAGCAGTAAAGTGCTGGGAACGGACAGGCGGAAAAGGCGGATATTCCTGAGAGGCTATTGGAACTTCAATGGAGAAGCGGGGATGAACCATTATGAAAAAACGAAAATATGGATTTAAAATAGCCTATAAAATATTTATTTTTACGACAGTAATCTCATTTATTCCAATGATTATCATCAACACGGTCTTTTACAATAAAATAAGGCAAACAGTGGAGGATGAAGTCGTTGCATCCTATCAGCACTTAATACAGCAGTACGTGAGTAATGTGGAATATAAGCTGGCACTCTATGACAACATTATGGGAGAAATATCCTCCAATAATCTGGTGCAGGATTTTCTGACGTTCCTGCAGCAGGTGAAGAATCCGGATGAGGTGCGGGAAGCCAGAGTGACCTTGCTGGAAGATGTCAACAAGTACCTGTCCGATAAGTTTGTTGCCGGATTAAACGAACTTACCCTGTATCCTCTCGGCAATCGAGCGGTTCTGTATCACAGCCATATCGGGAATGTGGATCGGCTGGATGATCGCTCCTGGATTCAATCGATGCTGGATACGGGCAATAAGACCAATTTTTATGTTCGCCGGGACTGGGCAGACCGAAAAGTGATTTCCTTTTATGCGGTGATAAGGGACACGGACCGATATGCACCGGACAATATCCTTGGGTTGGCCCGGCTGGACACTTTTGTTTCCAATTTTTTTGCACTGACCAATATTCCGGCGGTCAGTGAGAATGTGAATCTCGCCATAGTGGATCAAAACAGGGATCCGTTATATGGGACAGGGGATTTGTATGACTGGAAGAACAAAAAGGAAATGATAGAAAATGCATGGTCCCATGGGGAAAATCATGTGGAGATTGATGGAAGGGAATATCGGATCCTGAATCAAAAAATAGCGAGATACGGCTGGTCTGTCCTTTTGCTGTTTGATTACGGCGCCATCCGTCAACAGGTGAGGGAAGCCACCATGTCCATTTTTATCATGAGTCTGACCCTCTATATTATCCTTTTCATGATCTGTATTCTTTTCTCCGCATCCATGTCCGCGAGGCTGAAGGTTCTGACGGATAAGATGGAAAAGGTTAAATCCGGGGCTTTTGCAACACAGCCTGTTGTAACGGGCAGGGATGAGATTGCGGAGATCGACCATGATTTCAACAATATGATCGTCCGGCTCCACAAATTGATTAATGAGAACTATGTGCAGAATATAGAGAGAAAGGAAGCAGAGCTCAGGGCACTCCGCTTTCAGATCAATCCTCACTTTCTTTACAATACCCTGGAGTTGATCAATTCCATGGCCTCGGTATATGGCTGCGACGATATCGGAAAGATAAGCCAGAACCTGGGCCAGATGTTCCGTTATAACATGTCCGGTTCAGATTCGGACTTTGCCACCCTGCGGGAGGAAATCGAGCACATACAGAATTATACTTCGATTGAAAAAGTCCGGTTTGAGGATAAAATAAAAGTGAAAATAGAAGTTTCGCAGGATCTTCTTGAATGCAGGGTCCCGCGTTTTATTCTTCAGCCTCTGGTGGGAAATGCGTTCCGGCACGGCTTTCGGGACAAAACAGACGGCTGCGTTGTCATCCATGCGGAACGGAAGGATTCCTATTTGTGTATCCTGGTTCAGGACAACGGGCAGGGGATTGCGAAGGAAAGGCTGGACGACATCAATCGTTCCATCCATAGCCAGGAGACAGGGATCGCCTCTGCCAGGACGGATACGGGAATCGGGCTTTACAACATCAACAGGCGGATTCAGCTCTGCTGCGGAGAGGCTTACGGAATACAGATGAAAAGTCAGGAAGGGAAGGGGACGGAAGTGTGGATCCGTCTCCCGGCAGAATAAACGAAGGAGGCAGGAAAATGTCGGATCTGTTGATTGCCGACGATGAAAAATGGATACGAAAAGGAATTATCGCCAAACTGAAGAAAAGCGGTCTTCATTTTGACGATATATACGAAGCCGGCGATGGCCTTGAGGCGAAAAATCTGATAGAGGAAAAGAGGCCGCGCATTGCGATCACCGATATCATTATGCCCAGGCTGGATGGTCTGGAGCTCATGGAATGGGACAACCGGAATCAGTTTGGCACCCGGTTTGTTATCATAAGCGGGTACTCGGAATTCCGATATGCCCAAAAGGCTATCAATCTGGGTGCGGAAGGGTATATTCTGAAGCCGATCACCGATTATGATCTGGTTTCCATCCTGCAGAAGGTCCTGCAGGAGGTCCTTCCTTCGGAGGCCGGGCAGCAGCAGACTTCCGGGCGGGACATTATCTCCGGGGCCAGGGAATATATTGCCGGCAACTATGGCAGGGATATCACAGTGAAGGACATTGCGGCGCATGTTTCCGTTCATCCCAATTATTTATCCGGTATCTTCCGAAAGGCAACCGGCGAAACCCTGACACAGTACCTGACAGGGATCCGAATCGAGGCGGCCTGTTACCTGCTGCGAAAGTCGGACGAACCGATTTGCAATATCTCCTGCCGGGTGGGATACCACGACAACCAGTATTTTTATCGGGTGTTCAAAAAGTTGAAGGGGGAGACGCCGGCAGATTTCCGGAATCAATACCGGAATGGATAAATGAGCGGTTTGACAGAATCTTCATTTACAGGGGAAGGGAATTATGATACGATATAATGCAAGGGTGATTTGGAAACAAATCTGATCCGGCATGTTGAGCCGGCGCGGAAAACGAACCGGTGCAATGAAAGCAGAATAAATGCAAATGCGATGAAGAGAAGAGTAGGAAAAGTCTTCCATCCACAGAGAGCCCCAATGGTGAAAAGGGGCATGGCGCTTTTCCAAACCAAGCCTCGGAGCGGCATACGGATTTCCATGCCTGAGTCAGAGGGATATTGGATGACAAAGGGTATGGATGGATGCTATGACGGTATTCCCCGTTACGGAACAACGGTATGGATATGGAAAGACGGATACCGGCAGAGACCAGTATGGCGACATATCGGCAAACAGGGGTGGCAACGCGAAGCGGGAGCTTTCGTCCTCAGGAAAAAATTCTGAGACGGAGGCTTTTTTCTTTGGGTGAAGAAACGATACGGTATGCTTTTCCCGGGATTGATGCAGAATCAATGGTGAGACAAAAGAACGGCAAGGCAACAGCAGAAGTTGAAAGATACAGAAGTTGAAAGATACAGGAGGAGAGATTTTAGATGGCAGACAGAAAAACGATACAGGAGAAGGCAGGGGCAGCCGCCCGGCCTGTTTTTCCGAAACGGGCGGTGATCACGGGCGGAATGCCCTATGGCAACAAGGAACTGCACTTTGGCCATATCGGTGGTGTGTTTGTCCATGCGGATGCCTTTGCCCGGT
Organism: Eubacteriales bacterium mix99; assembly: GCA_038396605.1. Classification (NCBI taxonomy): domain Bacteria; kingdom Bacillati; phylum Bacillota; class Clostridia; order Eubacteriales; species Eubacteriales bacterium mix99. The sequence continues at coordinate 570,075 of CP121690.1, read as the reverse complement.
TCCTGCGGGATCGGATCGGGGAAGACAATGTGATTTTTGTTTCCGGAACGGACTGTTATGGATCACCGATTCTGGAGAATTACCGCAAACTGAAGGAGGAGGGCGCTTTCCATGGGTCAATGGAGGAATTTGTAAAGTACAATCACGATCTGCAAAAAAAGGCTTTGGAAGAATATGATATCAGCCTGAATCTGTACGGCGGTTCCGGGCTGGGCCGGTCCCGGGAGATTCACAGACAGGTATCCCGGGAAATTTTCGATAAGCTCTATCAGAACGGCTGGCTGACCAAAATCACCACTTCCCAGTTCTATGACAGCGAACTGGGTGTTTTCCTGAACGGACGGCAGGTGGAAGGGCAGTGCCCCATTGAAGGATGCCGCTCGGAAAAGGGATATGCGGATGAATGTTCCCTCGGCCATCAGTACATGCCGGCGGAGCTGATCCATCCCATCAGCACGTTATCGGGGAAGAAGCCCGATATGCGGGATGTCACCAACTGGTATTTCAATCTGGAAGACTGCCGGGGACTGCTGCAGGAATGGGTGGATACCCTGAAAAAGGCTTCCAATACTCGTCCCATGCTGATCCGGGTCCTGGAAGAGTTCCTCAGGCCGCCGGTGATTTATGTAAAAAAGGAGTTTTTTGAGCAGGTGGAATCCATCAAGGCCCGGATTCCGGATCATACTGTGGAGGAAGAGGAGAAAAAGCCTTCTTTCATCATGGAATTTCACAATCTGAAGGACCGGGAGAAGGCCTGTGCGGTTCTGACGGAACACGGGGTTCATTATCGTACGGGAAAGACCCTGGTTCCCTTCCGTCTGACGGGAAACATTGACTGGGGGGTTCCGGCGCCGGAGCGGGAGGGCATCGACGGCCTGACGTTCTGGGTATGGCCGGAGTCCCTCTGGGCCCCGATTTCCTTTACCAGGGCCTGGCTGGAGAAGCAGGGCCGGGGCGCGGAGGAATGGAAAAAATGGTGGTGCTCTCCGGAAGCAGAGGTTTATCAGTTTATTGGGGAGGACAATATCTATTTCTATGGTCTGGCGGAGATGGCCATGTTTATGGCGACCCAGGGAAAGAATCCGTCCATTCATCCGGATCCGGGGCAACTGCAGCTGCCCGGTCTGGTTGCCAACAGTCATATCCTGTTCCTGAACAAAAAAGCCAGCAGCAGCGGAAAGGTAAAGCCTCCCATGGCGGAAGACCTGCTGGAATACTATACGGCGGAACAGCTGCGAGCTCATTTTCTGGGCCTGGGGCTCGGAATCCGCAGCGTCAGTTTTCAGCCCAAACCGCTGAATCCAAAGGCCGGTGAGAGAGACGGTGATCCGGTACTCAAGGAAGGAAACCTGCTCACCAACGTGCTGAATCGTCTGGCAAGATCCTGCTTCTATACATCCCAGAAGTATTATGATGGCCGGATTCCGGCAGGGAAAATAAGCGGCTCGGTGCTGCAGGAATCCCGGGAGACCATTCTGGAGTATGAGAGACTGATGTACCGGTATGAGTTTCACAATGTTATGAGTCTCATGGATACGTATATCCGCAATGCCAACAAGTACTGGGCCAGCGGAATGAAGGAGGTCAGGGACAAAGATGACAGTGATCTCAGGATGCAGATCGTTGTGGACGCTTTTCATATGCTTCGGACATCCATTGTGCTGATGCATCCCATTGCGCCGGAGGGGACGGAGATGGTACGGGACTATCTGAACTTCCGGAAGGAGTTCTGGGACTGGAGCCGGATCTTTGATACGGTGTACGACTTTATGGATCAGCCGGAAGGGCATAAGCTGAAAACCCTGGAGCCCAGGGTGGACTTTTTCTCCAAACATCCCAGCCAACTGAAATGAGTTTCCAGCCAACTGAAATGAGTTTCGCAGGAAGCCGATATTGACGATGGACAGGAATCCATGTATAGTACTAATTGTAAAAATAGTCGCTTTTTGCGACAGATAGAATATGGGGTGAACGGATGAATGTAGCATTTATTATCAGTATTGTGCTGGTTCTGGCCGTGGTTTTTGTCAACGGCTGGACCGATGCGCCCAATGCCATCGGGAGCGCAGTGGCCACCAAGGTTTTCAGACCGAGTACCGGCATTCTGGTCGCTGTGGTCTTCAATTTCCTTGGCGTCCTGCTTATGACTTCCATCTCGACGCAGGTGGCGGACACCATATCCAATATGGTGGACTTTGGCCCGGAGCCCGGCAGGGATGCCCTTGTGGTTCTGACCGCCGGTATGTTTGCCATCGTTGTCTGGTCGGTGGCAGCATGGTATTTTGGCATCCCCACCAGTGAGAGTCATGCACTGATTGCCGGCATCACCGGTGCCGCTCTGGCCCTTGGCGGGCTTTCCGCCGTGAATATGGCAGAATGGTCCAAGGTGCTGATCGGATTGGTGGAGTCCTCCATTCTGGGGTTTGCCGGCGGCTTTCTGATTGCCCGCCTGATTGAAACCTTTATGCGGCGGGTGAACCGGAAGAAGGCAGAATCCTTTTTCAGCAAGGGACAAGCCGGTGCCGCTGCCGGTATGGCATTTCTGCACGGTGCCCAGGACGGGCAGAAGTTTATGGGAGTCTTTATGGTGGCCATGTTTTTAAATGGCATGGCACAGAGGGGGCCCAACGGGTCCTTTGAAATTCCGATATGGGTTATGGTTCTTTGTTCCCTTACCATGGGGGCAGGTACCATGATAGGTGGATGGCGGATCATCAAAAAAGTAGGTATGGATATGGTAAAGATGCAGACCTATCAGGGCTTCGCTTCGGATATTGCAGCCGGCGCCTGTCTGCTCCTGGCATCCCTGACCGGTCTTCCGGTATCCACAACGCATACCAAAACCACTGCTATTATGGGGGTGGGTACTTCCAGACGGGCTTCCTCGGTGAACTGGGGAATTGCGCGGGATATGGTCTATGCCTGGGTCCTGACGTTTCCGGGATGTGGCCTGATTGGATTTTTGATGGCAAAGCTGTTTCTGGCGATTTTCTGACTTTTGGAACTCGTTTTGTCAGTTGTTTGTTTTGTGCATGGAAATAAGGGTATAAAAAATGTGAACGGAAGAGGAGAAAGAATATGAAACTTGGCAGTAAAAAAGAGCCCAATTATTATGAACTGCTCTATCAAATGGCACAATGCTCCCATCGGGCGTCCATTCAGCTGGATGAAATGATGCATGACTTTACCGATGTTGCCAAAAAGGCCAGGAAGATTCACGATGTCGAGCATGAATGCGATGGTCTTCTTCACAAGCTGGTCCATGAGCTGAATTCTGCCTTTATCACACCCATTGACCGTGAGGATCTGATTGCCATCGGAAGCGGTCTGGACGATGTGATGGATGGTGTGGAGGATGTGGCAAACCTGTTTGATATCCTTTCTATTCAGCAGGTGGAGGAGACTGCGAAGGAAATGTCCGGACTTTGTGTTTCCATCTGCAAGGCACTGGCCGATGCAGTAAAGGAATTTGAGTCCTTCCGCAGTTCCAAAAATCTGAATAAGCTGGTTATTGAAGTCAACCGTCTGGAGGAAAAAGGCGATGTATTTCACCGATCCATCACGAGGACTTTGTTCAGCAGCGAGGACCGGCCTGTTCTGGAAATTATGAAGTGGAAGGAAATCTATGACGGCCTGGAAGACATTTATGACATTTGTGAAGATGTAGCGGATGTTCTGGAGAATACAGCTGTGAAGAACCGATAAAGAAAGAACAAATGGGGGAAGAGAAAATGAAAATATGGAAGGAATTTAGAGAGTTTGCAATGCAGGGGAATGTAGTGGATCTGGCAATTGGTGTCATTATCGGTGGTGCATTCGGCAAAATTGTCTCCTCTCTGGTGGGTGATATCATTATGCCCCTTATTGGTCTGCTCACAGGGGGAATCAATATGAAGGCGGCCCGGTGGGTGGTCCGGGAAGCGGCAGGGAAGACTCCCGAGCTATCTCTGAACTACGGAATGTTTTTGCAAAACGTCATTGATTTCCTGATTATTTCCTTCTCCATTTTTATGGTGATCCGGTTTTTCAATCAGTTCCGGAAAAAGGAAGTCGATGAGCCTTTGGAAGAAGAGGAATCAGCCAAAGAAGAACAACTGCTTACAGAAATCCGGGATATTCTGAAAACAAAGGCTTAATCGAAATTTGTGAGTCGAAATTCTTTTTTCAGATGTCATTGTTCTTATAAAGGATGGCCGGAAACGGCCGATTATACCGAGGACGGGTTGGATCATGTGAAGTCATACATGATCTATTTTTAACGAAAGGCAAGATCGGTTCATTGCATTTCTGCAGAGGATATTATACTATAAGTAGTATAGTGCAAAGGGATAAGGGCACTACATAATGTATATAAAGGGAAATTGCTGCCGAAAGGGATCGGGTTTTGCCGATAGCTTTCCAAAAAACATGCTGACTGGCTTTTGGAAGGATGCAGTCTGCCTGGTATTTGGAACCCGTCCTGCGGAAATGCGGAAACGGACGGAGAAGATGCAAGGGAGGATATGGGAAGCAATGGCTGCAATACAAAGGAGGAGAACACGTACTTGAAGACGATAAACGATTTGATGGTGAGAAGGTTTACCAGGGTACTGGAGAAAGACCCTGACAAGACCGTTTATGACCTTTTTGAATGGAAGACCGTTGATGTCCGGATCATGGATTATAAAAGAAACAAGGCCGTATGTGACATGAAGGATCTGGAGTTTCCGGTCCGGTATTCCCAGAATGCCTGTGACATCATAGCCATGAATTACTTCAGGAAGGCAGGCGTTCCCAACGAAGTGGGTCACGAACGAAGCATGCGGGAAGTGGCGGATCGCATGGTTTCCTTCTGGGTCCGTGCATTGGAGGACGAAGGACTGATCGATGAGGAGGAGCAGGGGAAGATTCTGTATGATGAGCTGGTTTACCTGCTGCTTTCCCAGGCATGGGCGCCCAATTCCCCCCAATGGTTCAATACCGGTCTGAAGCTTGCCTACGGTATCAGCGGTGACCCCGACGGCCTGTATTATTATGATCCGGATCAAAAGAAGGTTGTGGAGAGCAAGGATCGTTATACCCGGACCCAGGCATCCGCCTGCTTTATTCTTTCCATAAAGGATAAGCTGATGGGGGACCAGTCCATTACGGAACAGTATGTTACCGAGACAAAGCTGTTCAAGGGAGGATCCGGTACCGGAACCAATTTTTCGCCGATTCGCGGGGAAGGGGAGAAGCTGTCCAGCGGCGGCTATTCATCCGGGCTTCTGAGCTTTCTGAAAGGTCTTGATAAAAACGCAGGCGCCATCAAATCCGGCGGTACAACACGCCGTGCCGCCAAAATGGTCATTGTGGACGACGACCATCCGGATATCCTGAAGTTTGTGACCTGGAAGGCAAAGGAGGAGGACAAGGTCCGGGCATTGGGCAAGATGGGCTATGATACGGATTTCAACGGAGATGCTTACAGTACCGTGTCCGGCCAGAACGGAAACAACTCTGTCCGGCTGTCCGACGATACCATGGAAAAGATCCGGAATCTGGATCAGGATCCCGATGCGGCCATTACCCTGCACGGCAGGGTGGACTCCGCAGTGGACCGGGAAATCCCTGTCCGGGAGCTGTGGGATGCGATCAACCAGTCTGCATACAGCTGTGCAGACCCCGGGCTGCAGTTTCATGGCAGATTCAATGAATGGCACACCTGTCCTGCAGGGGAGGATGGTCAGGTATGGGCAAAGCATAATCAGATCAACGCCACCAACCCCTGCAGTGAATATGCTTTCCTGAATGATACGGCATGCAACCTGGCATCCATCAACCTGTACTTTTTTTACGATCCGGAAACAAAATCCTTCCGGGTGGAGGATTTCATGCATACGGTTGCCCTGGTTCAGATGGTCCTGGAGGCATCCATTCACTGGGGACAGTTTCCTACTAAACAGATTGCGATGCGGTCCCATCTTTTCCGAACCACCGGTCTTGGACCTGCCAATCTGTCTTCCCTGCTGATGGCGGCAGGGTATCCGTATGATTCCAGGGAAGCCCGGGCATTGGCAGCTTCCATTCTGGGCATCCTGACCGGCTATTCCTACTATGTCTCTTCCCTGATGGCACAGAAGCTCGGTTCCTTTGAGAAATACAGCCTGAATAAGAAGTATATGCTGCGGGTAATCCGCAATCATTCCCGGGTTGCCGGGGCAAGATCCGACGGATATGAGAATTTAAGCTATGAACCCATGAAGGTGGATCATGAACTGCTGGATTCCATGGGCTTTCAGGATGTCTGCTCTGCCCTGAAGCATTGCTGGGATCTGGCCTGTGACAGCGGTACAAAGTTTGGATACCGGAATGCCCAGGTAGCGGTGGTCGCTCCCACCGGCACCATTTCCTTTGCCATGGACTGCGGGGCAACTTCCATTGAACCCTTTTATGCCCACGTGATCTATAAAAAAATGATCAGTGGGAATTCCATGATCATGGTGAACCCGGTGATTGAAACGGCACTGAAGAATCTGGGATATCCGGAGGATCAGATCGATGCCATTGTCAGCTATATTCTGCGGAGGGATGCGGACGGCAATATCCTGGATGGCAAAATGGAAGGCGCTCCGTATCTGAAAGAAGAGCATTATCCCATTTTTGATACCGCCGGCAGATGCGGTACCGGTAAGCGTTCCATCTCACCGGAAGGACATGTGCTGATGGTATCCGCTATCACTCCCATGATTTCCGGATCGGTTTCCAAGACCGTAAACCTGCCTCATTCCGCCACCGTGAAGGATATTGAACGAATCCATCTGCTGGCCTACAACACAGGCACCAAAGCCATTGCCATATATCGGGATGGTTCCAAGGCCAGCCAGCCCCTGACTTCCGGGATTACGCCCAAATCCGAAAAGGATCTGGAGGATATGACCTATCAGGAACTGCTGGAGGCAGCCAGGGCAAGCAGGCAAAACGTTCCCGTTCGGGAGAAAGCCAGGGGACGGAGGCCCGGGTTTACGCACAGCGCCAAGATCGGGGATATTGAGCTGTATGTTACCGTCAATTTCTATCCCAACGGGAAGATCGCAGAGCTGTTTATTTCCACAGACAAGGAAGGAACCGTGGTAAAAGGCTTGCTGGCCTCCCTGTCCAAGGCGATTTCCAACATGCTGCAGTACCACATTCCGGCAGAGGAGATTTCCCGTACCCTGCGGGGACAGCAATATGAACCATCGGGTTTTGTCAGCCGGCATCCCTATATCAAGTCTGCCACTTCCATCTCGGATCTGGTTAGCAAGATCATTGACATTGAGCTGGGCGACTTTTCCCGTTGTCAGGTGAAGCCCGGGGAACAAGGCGGCGAACCGGTCCTTTCTGCCCATGACCTGGTGACGGCCACTTCAGAGGATGAGACCGAAGGCAGCATGGATGCTGCAGGAATGACAGAGGATCCTCCCGTTCCGGACGGGAAGGAAAAGGAAAACGACAGGGGCGACCGGATCTACGGAGAGGTCTGCGCCACCTGCGGCAGTACACGCCTGCGGAGGAACGGCACCTGCAAGGTCTGTGAGGACTGCGGGGCGACCACCGGTTGCTCGTGATGCCGTAAATACGGATTCGCAGGTTCCATGGATCCTGCGTTTTGCAGAGCGGTTTTTTGAGGCCCTGAATTCTCTTTACGGAGGATTCACGGCCTTTGTCTTTTTGTCCTTTTTTTCATTTTGAATTCACTTATACGTATCACTATGCTATAATAAAGGAAGCTGACAAACCGGTTTCTGATTCACCGGTCTTCGGCGACATCTGTGTGGACTCATAAAAAAGGAATCGGAAAAACACAAAAAGGATGTTCCTATCCCTATGAAGAACAAAATTGTATCGGAGTTCCTGAAGAAGTATTGGACGAATTACCTGTGGGGCGCCATTTTTCTGTTGTTGTGTGTTTCGATTGAGGCATTGTCTCCCCGATATCTGGGGATCATCATTGACTTGTTGAAGGCTCCTGTCATCGATATGCACCAGGTGATGCGGTATGTCGGGCGGATTCTGCTTGCTGCGCTGGGCGTCTTTGTCACCCGGTTTATCTGGCGGTATTTCATCATGGGAAATGCCCGCAATATGGAATGTTTTCTGCGGATGAAGCTGTTCCGGCACCTTCAGCAAATGTCCGTTGATTTCTACAACAACCGGAAAACCGGGGATCTCATGGCCTATGCCATCAACGACATCGGTGCCGTGCGGAAAAGCTTTGGTCCCGGGGTATCCCTGATCCTCAACGGTCTCGGTATGGGGCTGATCTCTGTCTTTTCCATGGCAGGATCCGTAAACCCCAGGTTGACCCTGCTTGCCCTGCTTCCGATTCCTTTCGTTGTTTTCATGATTGTCCGGCTGGGAGGAACCATACAGCATCGGTTCCGGGCGGTACAAAAGAACTTTGCAACCATTTCTGACCGGATACAGGAGAACATTTCCGGCATCCGCGTGATCAAAACCTATGTGCAGGAGGAGGATGAAGTCAGCCGGTTTGATGTGCTCAACGGCCGTATGAAGCAGTCCAACATCGATATGGTGAGGGTTTCTTCCCTTCTGACTCCCCTGATTCAAATCTTCTTTGGCATCAGCTTCACAATCAATCTGATCTACGGAAGTTCTCTTGTCCGGGCCCATGAGATCTCCCTCGGTGATTTTGTTGCATTCAACGGATATCTGACCATGATCATGCGTCCGGTGGTCTCCATTGGAAGAATCATCAACATTTTTCAGAGAGGCATGGCTTCCTATAAGCGGCTTGGTGAGATTTTTGAGGTGGAGCCGGAGATCCGGGATGAGATCCCGCTTTTCGGTTCCATGGAGCGGCTGGAAGGGAATCTTACGATTCGTGATTTGTCCTTCCGCTATCCCGGTCAGGAGGAGTATGCCCTGGAGGACATCAACATCAATCTGAAAAAAGGCAGGATACTGGGTATCATTGGCAGGACCGGCAGCGGCAAGACCACACTGGTCAATCTTCTGCTGCGGCTGTACAATGTGGAGTCCGGGAAAATCCTTCTGGACGGAAAGGACATCAACGGATATTCCCTGGAGGAACTTCGGGAAAACATTGGTTATGTTCCCCAGGACAATTTCCTGTTTTCCGACAGCATCTATGAGAATGTCCGCTATTTCAATGACCGGTATTCCGAAGACGAGATTAAAAGTGCGGTGCAGTCCAGCATGATCTATCAGGATATCATGGAATTTCCGGATCAGTTTGAAACGCAGATCGGGGAGCGGGGAGCGAATCTGTCCGGCGGACAGAAGCAGCGGATCTCCATCGCCAGAGCGATCATCAAGCATCCGCCCATTTACATTCTGGACGATGCCCTGTCTGCTGTGGACACCCGGACAGAGGGAGCGATTCTGAAAAATCTGAAACGGGAAATGAAAGGCCATACCGGCATTGTCATTGCCCATCGCATTTCCGCCTTGCGGAACGCCGATGAAATCATTGTCCTGGATCATGGCCGCATTGTTGAGCAGGGAACACATGATGAGCTGATCGATCGGGAAGGATTGTACAGGGAGCTGTACCAGGAACAGTACGAGCAAGAGCAAAGGGAGGACATGGAAAATGAAGCATCCTGAGCAAAAACATCACAGTCTGCTGCGCCTGATGAAAATGAGCCTGCCCTACTGGAAAATCATACTCGCCTGTGTATTGTGTGTGATAGCGGTGAATGGGGCCGCGCTATACAAACCGCTGGTGATGCAGAAGGTTATCGACGATTTTCTGGTGGCGGGCAAACCGCAGCATGGACTTTCTTCCATCCCTGCCATGGGGGTTCTCTATATGCTCCTGATCGCCGGGAGCTCGGTTCTCAGTGCGGTGCAGATCAATGCCATGACCTGGGTTGGGCAGAATGTCATAACCGACCTGCGGAGAACCGTATTTTCCCATATTCAGCATATGCCGTTGTCCCTTCTGGACAAATACTCTTCCGGGCGGCTGATCACACGGGCTACCAACGATGTGGAAGAACTGAGCCAGATGTTTACGGACGTTTTGATCGATCTGTTCAAGGATGTTTTTCTTCTGATCGGCATTGTGGTCATTATGGTGAAACTGGATTGGCAGCTGTCTCTGATTGGGTTTGCAGTGCTTCCCTTTATTGTTATGATCACCAATTTCATGAAAAGGAAAATGAAAGCCAATTTTGTGGTCATCAAGCGTCTGACCGGCCGCATTAACGGCTTTTTTGCGGAAAACATATCGGGGATGAAGCTGGTGCAGATCTTTAACATGCAGCGGGAAAAGGAGGGAGAATTTCAGGGCCTGAATGACAAATATTATCAGGCCTCTCTTACCCGCCTGATGCTGCACAGTATCCTGCGCCCTTCCATTGAGATCTTCAATTCGCTGGCCATTGCCCTGCTGGTATGGTACGGAATGGGGCGTATCATGAACCATACGCTGGACATCGGCGTTCTCTATGCTTTTACCAATTATATCAAACAGTTTTTTGATCCCATCAACGACCTGGCGGAAAAATACAATACCATTCAGTCAGCAGTGGTTTCGGCAGATCGCATTTTTGAAATTCTGGATGAGGAAGGCAGCCTGGAAGATTGTGATTCCGGCATGCACCTGGAAAGACTGCAGGGAGAAATTGAATTCCGACATGTCTGGTTTGCCTATGAAAAAGAGGACTGGGTGCTGAAGGATGTCAGCTTTCGGATCCAAAAAGGGCAGACAGCGGCTTTTGTCGGAGCCACCGGCGCCGGCAAAACCACCATCATCAACTTGATTTCCCGCTTTTACCGGGTGCAGAAGGGGGAGATCCGGATCGATGGGGTCAATATCAATGATATCAATTTAAAGGATCTGCGGCGGAACATTTCCGTCGTGCTGCAGGACGTATTTCTTTTTTCGGGCAGTATCCGGGACAATGTCACCCTGAGCAACCACATTTCTGATGAAACGGTGGCAGAAGCCCTGAAGCTTTCCTGTGCGGATGCGTTTATTGATGAGCTGCCGCATAAAATGCACGAGATGGTCACGGAGAGGGGGAGTACCTTTTCCGCCGGTCAGAGGCAGCTGCTGGCATTTGCCAGGACCATTGCCCATGACCCGGCTATCTTTGTACTGGATGAGGCAACGGCCAATATTGACACCAAAACGGAAAAGCTGATCCAGAAGTCCATTGAGAATATCTCAAGAGACCGGACCACGCTGATCATTGCCCACCGGCTGTCCACTATCCGGAATGCCGATATGATCTTTCTGATGCGAAAGGGCCGCATCGTGGAATCCGGGAACCATGAAAGCCTGATGGAGCTGGGAGGGTATTATGCACAGCTCAATGCGGTATAGCCTGCCGTGATTCCGGTGCAGGCGGTTTTATTCCCTTGTCAGCAATTTGTCAATCTCCTGATTGTTCACCATATTCTCCAGTCTGTCCAGCCCCAGCTGCTTCATGATCTTTATGATTCCTGTTATCAAAGGGGGTCAGAATGTAGGAATCTTCTCCGAAGTCATTGACGCAATTTATGGATGATATCATGAAATAATTTCGTTGTGGTAGACGGAAACATGGATATATTGTAGAATAGAGCAACAGGTGCATTTGAAAAAGCGGATGCAGGACGAAAGGAGTCTTAAAATAGTATGTTGTTGAGTAAGCTGCTGGGGGAGAGGTTTAAGGAAAAGCCTGCGGATGCGTTTATGGCCAGTCATATCTTCATGCTTCGGGGCGGTTACATCCGGCAGGTGTCCAATGGAATTTTTACCCTGCTTCCTCCTGCGAAGAAGGCATCCCGGAAGATCGAACAGATCATCCGGGAGGAGATGGACGCCATTGGCGGCCAGGAAGTATTGTTTCCAGTTGTGCTTCCGGCGGATCTTTGGAAGGAATCCGGGCGTTTTGATTCGGTGGGCAGCGAGCTGCTGCGCCTGAAGGACCGGAGTGGGCACGACATGGTTCTGGGCATGACTCACGAAGAGGCAGCGGTCCATCTTGCCCGTTCAGAAGCAAAGTCCTATCTGCAGTATCCTTTTATGATCTATCAGATCCAGACCAAATTCCGGGATGAGCCCAGAGCTCGGGGAGGACTGATCCGGGTCCGGGAGTTTACCATGAAGGATGCGTATTCCTTCCATACGTCCCAGGAGGATCTGGATGCCTATTACCAGAAGGTTCTGGAATCTTATGGCAGGATCTATAAAAGGGTCGGGCTGAGGAATGTCGTCGCCATTGAGTCGGATACCGGAATGATGGGCGGCCAAAAGGCCCACGAGTTTATGTATCTTTCCGATGGAGGGGAAGACACCATTGTGCTGTGCGATCAGTGTGGATATCAGTCCAATATGGAAGTCGCGGTATCCAGCATTCAGAAGGAGCCTTGTGAGGAACGGCCCATGGAAGAGGTTCATACGCCGGGTGTCCGGGATATTGAGGCATTGACGAAGTTTCTGTCCGTACCGGAGTCCCGTACCATGAAGGCTACGGTATTTTCCCGCAGGGACAACAAGATTCCTGTAGTGGTGTTTGTCCGCGGAGATCTGCAGGTCAATGAAGTGAAACTGAAAAAAATACTGGGTACGGAAGTGGATCCCCTGACAGATTACGAAGGAGTGGATCTCTGCTTTGGGTATATCGGAGCTTATCATCTGAATGCGGAAGGCATACAGGTCCTTTATGACAAATCCCTGGAAGGGGAAACGAACCTGGCGTGCGGCGCCAACCGAAAGGATTACCATATCCGGGGCGTGAGCGTTCCCAGGGATCTGGATATCAGGGAGTTTGTGGATGTGGCCAAGGTAAAGGAAGGGGATGCCTGCGTCAAATGCGGCGGTCCCCTGAAGGTACGCCGGGGCATTGAGGCAGGAAATATCTTTCAGCTTGGCACGAAGTACACCAAAAGCATGGGAATGCAGTACATGGATGAAAACGGAACGCTTCAGACCCCCCTTATGGGATGCTACGGCATCGGCGTCGGGCGCCTGCTGGCCTGCGTACTGGAGGATAATCACGATGAATATGGGCCAATCTGGCCGAAATCCGTGGCTCCCTGGCTGATTCATATCTGTATGCTGAACGATACGCAGGAAGGAATCCGGGAGCTGGGCTTCCGTCTCTATCAGGAGCTAGGGCAAAAGTGGGATACCCTGCTGGATGACCGCGGAGCGGCGGCAGGCGTGCAGTTTGCTGATGCGGATCTGCTTGGGGCACCGGTCCGGATTATTCTCAGCAAGCGGAACATTGCCAGGGGACAGGTGGAAATCACCACCCGGGACAAGCGGATCAAAACGATGGTTTCCATTGAAGAGGTATCGCAAAAGGTTGGAGAGATACTGGATCAATAAATTTATTCCCTACCCGGAATGTTCAGGAAATTCAGGGTTGCTTCTTGTATGCAGGATGGGCCTATGTTATAATACAATCATGGGAAAGAAGTTCTCCCACGGGAATACCGAAACCGCTTAACAAAGCTGATGACTTCTGTTTGAAACAGAATGTCGTCAGCTTTTTGTTTTTGGTAAAATATCCGAAGTGCCGGATGAAAAGCGGATGGTATTCAAGAACAAATAATAGTAAGGAGTGAGCACATGACGTATTCGATTGAGGTGGAAAATATGTGTCCGGTTGCCCAGGGTGTAAATCATGGAGCTGCGCCGATTCCCGAAGAAGGCAAATGGGTGCGGGCGAAAGAGGTCAGGGATATATCCGGTTTGACCCATGGAATCGGCTGGTGTGCGCCTCAACAGGGGGCTTGTAAACTGACGCTGAATGTGAAGGATGGTATCATTGAGGAGGCTCTGATTGAAACAATCGGCTGCAGCGGCATGACTCATTCTGCTGCCATGGCTTCCGAGATTCTTCCGGGCAAGACGATTCTGGAGGCGCTCAATACCGATCTGGTCTGTGATGCCATTAATGTAGCCATGCGTGAATTGTTTCTGCAAATTGTTTATGGACGTAGTCAAACGGCTTTTTCAGAGGATGGGCTTCCCATCGGCGCAAGTCTTGAGGATCTGGGAAAAGGAATGAGGAGTCAGATTGGTACCATGTTTGGTACAAAGGCGAAAGGAGCCCGTTATCTCGAGTTAACCGAAGGATATGTCAGTCGGATTGCCCTGGACGAAAACGACGGGATTATCGGATATGAATTTATCAGCCTGGGGAAAATGATGGACTTCATCAAAAAAGGCGAAGACGCCAACGTAGCGCTGGAAAAGGCCAGAGGCACATACGGACGCTTTCATGAAGCTGTAAAATACATTGATCCGCGTCAGGAATAAGGAGGAGATTGACATGGCATTATTTGAAGGCTATGAGCGTCGCATAGATAAAATCAACGGCGTATTGAACGAGTATGGTATCGCTTCCGTTGAGGAGGCCGGAGATATCTGCAGAAAAACCGGTATTTCTCCTTATGACATCGTAAAGTCCATTCAGCCTATCGCATTTGAAAATGCCGGCTGGGCTTATACTGTGGGGTCTGCCATCGCTGTCAAAAAGGATGTCAGATCGGCGGCGGAAGCGGCGGAAGCCATCGGCATCGGACTCCAGAGTTTTTGCATTCCCGGCAGTGTGGCGGAGGACCGCAAGGTTGGGCTGGGTCATGGAAATCTTGGTGCCATGCTGCTGCGGGACGAAACAAAATGCTTTGCCTTCCTTGCCGGACATGAGAGCTTTGCAGCCGCCGAAGGCGCCATTGGTATCGTGAAAAATGCAAACAAGGCCCGCAGGGAACCGCTTCGCGTCATTCTCAACGGACTTGGCAAGGATGCGGCACAGATTATCTCCCGCATCAATGGTTTTACCTACGTGCAGACACAATTCGATTATGCTGCCGGTAAGATCAGCGTTCTGCGCGAGATTGTCTACTCCAGGGGGGAACGGGCGCAGGTACGCTGCTACGGAGCGGACGATGTACGCGAAGGCGTGGCGATTATGCACCTGGAAGGTGTGGACGTGTCCATCACCGGGAATTCCACAAATCCCACCCGATTCCAGCATCCTGTTGCCGGAACCTACAAAAAGGAGTGCGTGGAGCAAGGGAAAAAGTATTTTTCCGTAGCATCGGGAGGCGGCACGGGCCGCACGCTGCATCCGGATAATATGGCAGCCGGTCCCGCTTCCTACGGAATGACCGATACAATGGGGCGTATGCACTCGGACGCACAGTTTGCCGGCTCCAGCTCTGTTCCGGCCCACGTGGAAATGATGGGCTTTCTCGGTATGGGGAACAATCCAATGGTTGGAGCTACTGTTGCCGTGGCTGTTGCAGTTGCAGAGGCATTGAGGAATTGAATACCTTTGGAAACTGTTTATTGGTTGGCGCAGGAGGAATGCTGGGGACGATGGGACGCTACAACCTTCTCCACCTTTTCCCTGGAAGCTGTACAACTGCTCCAAAACGACGAACCGGCCGTCGCCCTTTCCTATATGGTACTGAGTGTCACTGCGTGTACCGCTGCCGTTGCCGGGGCACAGGCTCTCGTTAAGTAAATAAAGAAACGGGAAAGAAGTTCTCCCATGGCGAAAGCCAAACTGCAAAAAGCTGATGACTTCTGTAACAGGAGAAAGCATCGGCTTTTTTATATTCCAGGAGGGAGTTTTTATGTTTTACAGTATTCTGTTTCCTGCACAGGAGCATTTTGAAAAGCCGCAACAGGTCAAAGCGCCAGCCTGTTTTACGGACTTAAACCTTGATCAGATATTTGGGCCTGTCTTTCAGTCCATAGAAGAATTTGATCTGGAGGAATATTTTTATACACCGCTGCAGGATCCGGGTGTTCTGAACTATAGACAGGATGTCATGCGGGAGTTGGAGAAGGAAGAACTTCGTATTTTGCTCGTTGATTTTTCCAATTCGGCTTATTGGACAGGAAAATACATGAAGGAGATCCGTTCTTCGCTGAACTCCGGGGACAGTTGGCGCAACAATTATCTTACACGGGGGCAGATGTTGGATTATGCGGACCGATATTGCCATACGGTTTCCGTCCTTAATGATGCGTTTTCCAAACAGACTTTTCATTCGGAGGGTCTTCGAAGTTTTGCGGGATATCTTGCTGCATACTGCATGTCGGGTGATTTTACGGAACTTTACAGTCATGTAAAACGACTGCGTGACGAATTTTCCACTGTGAAATATTGCATGCTCATCAAAAATGGCACCATACGGGTCCGCAAATACGAGGGACAGGCAGACCACTCAGAGCAAATTCTCAGGACTTTTGAAAGATTCCGTCAGAGCGTTGCGAAGGATTACCGGCATAAATTTACGGAAGAGCCCTATGCCAATCATGTGGAAGCAGCCGTGCTGAATATGGTCGCAGGGCTTTACAAGGATATTTTTGCAGACTTAAATCACTTTTGTTGCAGATTTTTTCAGTTTGAGGATGAAACAATTCTGCGCTTTTCCCGGGAGATATGGTTTTATCTGTCATGGCTGGCTTATGTCCAGCCGCTCCGGCAAACAGGCCTGTCCTTTTGTTATCCGAAGATTTGCGACAAGCCGGATCATCTCCATGATTTTGATTGCTTTGACCTTGCACTGGCGCAAAAGAAATCCGGGAAAATTGTAGTCAATGATTTCAGGCTGGATGCACCGGAACGGGTTATGGTTGTTACCGGGCCCAATCAGGGTGGGAAAACAACCTTTGCCCGCGCCTTCGGCCAGGTACACTATCTTGCCTCTCTGGGTCTGTGCGTGCCGGGTCGTGAAGCGTCCCTGTACCTGTTTGACAACATTTTTACCCATTTTGGGCGGGAGGAAGACTTGTCTGCATCCAATGGTAAGTTGCAGGATGATCTGGTACGACTGCATGATCTCTTTGACAAAGCTACCCATCGAAGCATTATCATTATCAATGAGATATTTGCTTCCACTACCCTGTCCGATGCCCTGCTGCTGGGCGGTCTTATGATGGATACCCTGGCTGAGTTGGGTGCACCTTCCGTGTTGGTAACCTTTCTTGATGAGCTGGCTTTACACGGGCAGGAAACGGTCAGCATGATGAGTATGGTGCGGAAGGACGATCCGACCCGGCGGACCTTTAAAGTCGTCCGGAAACCGCCGGATGGTCTTGCTTATGCCGTTCATATTGCCGGGAAACACGGACTCACCTATGAACAACTTTGCAGGAGGCTGAAGAGATGAAGGGAAATCTGATGTTCCGGGACAGGGATTTAAATTTGAAAGCGGAGCCCTGTTTTGGAAAGAATATTCTAACCGAAGATCTGCAGCTGAAGCGCATGCTGCATGTTATGGCACAGGGCGACGAAACTATTTATGCAGCATGTGATACAGCTCTTTTTTGCCCCCTGCAATCGGCGGAGGGAATTCGCTACAGACAGGAAAACCTGAGGGATGCACTAAGAAATCCGGATGCTGTGCGGCGGCTCTATGAAATTACAGTCGAAACAGAAAAGAAAAGAAAGGATTCCTGGCATTGGCTGTCTTCCGCTTATCTGTCCAGTACTTTATCAAGCGCCGTTGAGCTCATGAAGATCTATATCGGGATGCTTATGAAACTGCGCCGGGTTGCAGACAACTATCTTCCGGACTTTCAATCGGAAGGCTTTCGGAATTTACTGACCGGGTTTCAACGGGAACTGAACGACGATTACCTTGCCGAAGCCCATGCTCATTTGAAGGATCTGCAGGATGGGGACGGCCTACTGATCAGTGCTGTACCCGGGAATACTCTGCAGGGGATTCATTATGTGCTCCGTCGGAAAAATCGAAAGGGGTTCTGGTGGAGGTGGCGCTTTGCTCCTTCCTATACCATTGCTCACCGTGACGATGCCGGGGCTGCAGATCTCGAGCGGCGCTGCGGGCGCGCCGCCAACGAAGCGACAAATGCGCTGGCACAGGCAGCAGAGCATATGGAACATTTCTTTGCCACACTGCGCGGTGAGTTGGCGTTTTATGTCGGATGTTTGAATTTGGCGGATGTTTTGGGGAAGCTGGGAATGCCCATTACTTTCCCAAGTCTGCTTTCCGTAAACAGCAGGGACCGTTCCTGGATGGGCTTGTATGATGTAAGCCTGGCATTGGCGAAAAATGCAACAGTGGTTGGCAATGACCTGAAAGCTGCCGGCAAGCAACTGTATCTTATCACCGGTGCAAATCAGGGCGGGAAAACTACATTCCTGCGAAGCATGGGGCAAGCGCAGCTCATGGCTCAATGCGGGATGTTCGTGGGGGCAAAGGGCTTTACTGTCCCGATTCGCAGCATGGTTCTTTCTCATTTTAAGAAGGAGGAGGATGTCACCCTGCAAAGTGGTAAACTGGAGGAGGAACTTATCCGCATGAGTGAGGCAGCTGACCACCTGGGGAAAAATGCGCTGATGCTTTTTAATGAATCCTTTGCTGCTACCAATGAGCGTGAGGGATCAGAGATCAGCAAGCAAATCACAAAGGCGCTTGTCGAAAATGGTGTGGAGGTCTTTTCGGTAACGCATCTTTACAGTTATGCCGCTGCATTTTCCGGCAGCAGTCAAACACAGTTCCTGCGGGCACAGAGGCTGGATAATGGGGAACGTACCTTTCGTATGATATCGGGTGAGCCATTGAAAACAGCTTTTGGCGAGGATTTGTACCGAAAAATATTTGTATGAATTATTTTCAACTGTAGAAGTGAGAATGACGGGATTGTATTGGCCTGTGCATTTCATGGCGTGGTGTATTGACAGACTTCCTGATCCACATTATACTGAAATATGAGCTGTTTCCTGCAAAGATATCCGTTCCGGAATAATGTTGTTGCATACCAGGTATCCGGATGGCTGGCAGGCTTTCCTGTATTTGGAGGCGGGACTTTCGCAGGAATGCAGAATAGAATGGAAAAGCAGAAAATGTCCGGCCCGTTTTGGGGCCGATTCATTCAGGGCACCGAAAGGTTTAATAGGGAAAGCGGTGAAAATCCGCTGCAGCCCCCGCTACTGTGAACGGAGACAAATCCTGATATCCACTGGCAGTTCCTTTGCCGGGAAGGAGGGAGGAGAATGACCCGTCAGCCAGGAGACCTGCCCGGATGAAAAAATGCAGTCCTTCGGAGGGAAGGAAATAGGCATGGGATTACGATCATACCAGGACTATGTTCCTTTTGAAGGAGTATGGTCTTTTTTATTTGCAATACAGCCGGAGGATCAAACTCCATAGCAAGAAGAAGGAAAATAAAGGAAGGGCAATTAAGGATAACAGGGAAGGAGTGTTAAAATGGAAGGCCTGGTCCATATTTATACCGGTGACGGAAAGGGAAAGACCACAGCTGCCGTTGGCCTGGGGCTCCGCGCATGGGGCAGGGGAAAGAAAGTCCTGATGGTACAATTCCTGAAAGGAATGGAAAGCGGAGAGCTGACTGCCATTGATAAACTGGGAGAAGGATTTACAGTGAACCGGGGCAGATTCATGAGCAAATTTACCTGGGATATGAGTCAGGAGGAGCGAAAGAAATCAGAGGCTCTTCAGAACCAGCAGCTGGAATATGCTCTGAAGCAAATGAAGACGGATCAATGGGACATGCTGATTCTGGATGAGATCATGGCGGCCATTACGACCGGGATGGTGCGGCAGGAGGATGTTCTGGCGCTGATTGAGGACAAACCGGATCGGCTGGAGCTTGTTCTGACCGGACGGAATGCTCCGGGCCAACTGGTGGACGCAGCCGATTATGTTTCCGAGATACGGGAAGTGAAGCATCCATTTCAGCGGGGGATTGGAGCCCGGTTGGGAATAGAGAATTGAAGAGTATTCTCCCAGTCTGCGTGGCACAACAAAAGGCAGGGATCAAATATGGAATCCGGGATGAATCCATGATGGAAGGAATACAGGAAAATCTCAGGATAACAGAAAGGGAGACAAAAAATGAGAAGAACAAAGAAAGAGGCAAATCCATCGAGGTTATTATCCATCCTGATGGCTTTCCTGCTGATGTTTACCGGTTTGCTGGCCGGCTGCGGACAGGACAGTGACAAAAAGGGGAACGATGGTGCCGGCGGAACAAAAATAACGGAAACAAAAAAACAAAGTGAGAGTGCAGAGACAATTTATCCCTTCACCATTACCGATTCCTTTGATCGGAAGGTAACGCTGAAAAAAGAACCTCAGAAAGTGGTTTCCATCTCTCCTGCCGTTACGGAAATTGTCTTTGCTCTCGGGCAGCAGGATAAGCTGATCGGCCGGACGGATTACTGCAGCTATCCGGAGGAAGCTGCGCAGATTGAGTCCATCGGGGATCTGATGAGCCCCAATATCGAAAAAATTGTGGATATGGAACCGGATGTTGTGATCGCTTCCGCCCATTTCCAGAAGGAAGTGCTTCAGAAGCTGGAGGACGCCGGCCAGACGGTTGTGATACTGTACGGGGAAGAAAGTTTTGACGGCGCCTATGAAGCAATCG
The DNA here is from genome assembly GCA_038396605.1 of Eubacteriales bacterium mix99. Classification (NCBI taxonomy): domain Bacteria; kingdom Bacillati; phylum Bacillota; class Clostridia; order Eubacteriales; species Eubacteriales bacterium mix99. The sequence goes on along the minus strand of CP121690.1, from coordinate 549,713 downwards.
GAAAAATCGGAGGCCTTTTCAATGCCCGAAAAGCCGCATCCGGGATCATAGATGATATGAAGGCAACGGTTGCGGATGTGGAAAAGCGGGTGGAGGGAAAGGAAAAGCCAAGTGTGTACTATGTGGTGGGATTCGGAGAAATGGGAGATTATACTGCCGGAAAGGATACCTTTGTCGGTCAGATGATTGAGATGGCAGGCGGAAAAAATGCAGCCGATGATGTGGAAGGCTGGAATTACAGTCTGGAAAAACTTCTTGAAAAAAATCCGGATGTTTTGATCTGCTCCAAGGCCGACCATCACAAGGAGCAGTTGAAGACGGCCAACGGTTATCAGGATCTGGATGCCGTGAAGAACGGCAAAATACTTGAAATCGACAAGAATAAGCTGGAAATTCAGGGGCCGAGGCTGGCGGATGGTCTGAAGGAGATCGCCAAATACATTCATCCGGAAGCTTTTAAATAGAAGAGAAACCGAGGAAATTGCCATGACTTTTTTACAAAAGAAGAAACAATACGGGATCCTGTTTCTGATCGCTCTGATTGTCTTGTTTTTCCTGATGATTTTATCCGGCACCCTGGGGGCCGCAGACATTTCCTTTCTGGAATCCCTTCGCATTATGGTATCGGGGGTTCCCCTGCTGCGCCGGCTTGCGGATGTCGGTTCCATACGTTCTTCCTCCCGTATGATACTGTGGAATGTGCGGCTGCCGCGTATTTTCCTGTCGGCCCTGATCGGGGCCGGGCTTTCTGTTGTCGGCTCCACCTTTCAGAGCATGTTTCGGAATCCCATGGCGGATCCCTATATTCTCGGCATTTCATCCGGCGCATCTGCCGGTGCCACGGCAGCCATTGTCCTGGGATGGGGCGGAATGGTGGGCGGCATGGGAGTTATCGCCCTGTTTGCCTTTGCGGGAGCTCTTCTGACGACTTTGCTGGTCTATCGGATTGCCAGAATCGGAAATCGGATTCCGACGCTGGGACTGATTCTGGCTGGAGTGGCGGTGGGTTTTTTCCTGTCTTCCCTGGTCAATATCATGATGTTCTTTCATCGGGACCAGATGGATCGGATCGTCATGTGGACCATGGGCAGCCTGGCGACAGCCACCTGGAGTCAGGTGAGGATTCTCTTTCCGGTGGTGCTGTCGGGCTCCGTCGTTCTCTTTGCCTTTGCAAGAGATCTGAATGCCATGTCCACCGGAGAGGAAACGGCAAAAAGTCTGGGCATTGAAGTGGAAAAGGTGAAAAAGCTTCTGCTGGCGCTCTCTTCCCTTATCATCGCCTGCTGTGTCTCCACTGCCGGCGTGATCGGATTTGTAGGCCTGATCGTGCCCCATTCCATTCGACTGGTACTGGGATCTGACCAGAGAGCGGTAATTCCGTTTTCCGCGGTGGCGGGGGCTGTTTTTCTGGTGCTGTGCGATACTTTGGCAAGGAATCTGATTCCCCCGTCTGAAATCCCTGTTGGGGCTGTGACTTCGCTGTTTGGCGCGCCGTTCTTTGTGTATCTGCTGCATCGGAACAAAAAGAAGGTGATGTGAGTGGAATCCGGGAATCAGGAGAAAAGCACAGATCCGGCACAATATCCGGTGGCGGTCCGTGACCTGAGCTGGAGCTACGGCGGCCGGCGGGTTCTTTCCGATATCACTTTGTCTTTTGAAGAAGGAAAGCTCTACAGCATCATTGGTCCCAACGGATCGGGCAAGACAACCTTGCTCCGGAATATTGCAAAAAGCCTGGAGCCTGCAGCCGGTTCCGTTTTCCTGAATGGTACGGACATTATGGATTTGAGCACCCGGGATGTGGCAGGAAAGCTTTCTGTTGTTCCGCAGAATACCTATATTGATTTTGATTTTACCGTCCGGGATATCGTCCTGATGGGGAGAAACCCCTATATCAGGCGATTGAGGTCCGAAAGCCGGGAGGACATGGCTGCTGCGGAGCACGCCATGCGATTGACCAACACCTGGGATTTCAGGGGAAAGAGCATCAATGAAGTCAGCGGCGGCGAAAGGCAGAGGGCTCTTGTCGCAAGGGCCCTTGCACAGGATACGGCCGTCATGCTGCTGGATGAACCGGTGTCCCAGCTGGACCTGCACCATCAGATTGAATTGATGGACATGGTGCGCTCCCTGACGCAGGACAGAAAGCGCACCGTCATATCGGTGATGCATGATCTCAATCTGGCTGCCCGGTACAGCGATTTCCTGATCCTGCTGAACGAAGGACGGATCGTTTGCCAGGGCACTCCCTGGCAGGTCCTGACCAGGAAAAACATTGAGACGGTGTATCGTCTGGACAGCTGCATTGTAAATAACCCCGTCACGGGAAAGCCCTATATCATTTATGCAAAGGGGATTTGACAAAAGCAGTGGAATTCGTGGATAATGAGGGGGGAAACCGGAAACGGAATCCTGACATCATTATATGGCATAAATGGTCAGAGAGGAGAAAAGCATCATGAAGGTTCAAATTCTGGGGACAGCTGCAGCAGAAGGAATTCCGGGGATATTCTGCAACTGCCCTGTCTGTGAGCATGCACGGAGGGCCGGCGGCAGGGAGATCCGTACACGGTCACAGTCCATCATCAATGACAAATATCTGATTGATTTTCCGATGGATTCCTATCTGCATTCCCTGAGGTATCATATTGATTTTCATAAAATTCAACATATTATTATAACCCATCCCCATGATGATCATTTTTATCCCAACGATCTGGAATATCGGCGGCCTCCGTTTGCCTATTCTGCGGAGGGCTCCTGTCTCAATGTGTATGGACCAGGCTCCCTGAAGGAAGAGCACCCTGAATTTCCTTCGGAGGCAAGCAGGGATTACATAAAGGTCCACTATTGGGAGGCTTATCATACCTATCCGGTGGGTGAGCTTCGTGTGACCCCCCTGACGGCGCGGCATGACCAGAGATTCGAATGCTTTGTATACATAATCGAAGCGGGTGGAAAGCGGCTGTTTTACGGACATGATTCCGGTTTTCTTCCGGAGCGGAGCATGGAGATGGTCCGGAATACACATCTGGACTGTGCATTTTTTGATGTGACATCCGGGCGGTCCAGGGACGGAAAGTACCATATGGGCCTGGAGGATGACATCGGGATGCGGGACGATATGAGAGCGGCCGGCTGTGTGGACGAAAACACGGTATTTGTCCTGAACCATCTGTCCCATAACGGCAGACTGACCCATGAGCAGCTGGAGAAAGCTGCTTCGGAAAATGGATTCCTGGCAGCCTATGACGGATTTACAGTGGAGTTCTGAACTTTGAAGTATAAAAAAAGCACCTGCAAAGGTGCTTTTTTTATAAGAGGTACGGGGATGGTTATGAATTGATTACAGTGTCCTGTTTTTGGTCCGGCTTCTTTTCATTCTGTGTCTTGTCCGGCACGGACTCGCTGGCGGATACGGCTTTCCCCTTTGCAGTCTCCAGATTTTCCTTTGGGATGGATCCGGAACGGATCAGGGCAAACTTTGCGCAGGCAGGTCCGATCAGCTCATACAAAACCGATGAGGACAGGATGATGGTCAGAAGCATGTTGCCTTCTGCGCCCGGCAGGATTCTCTGTCCCAGGAAAGCGAGTCCTATGGCAACTCCGGCCTGAGGGGTCAATGCCATCCCCAGATAATTCCGTACGGATTTCGGCGACTTTGCCACCACGCATCCCAGATAGGCGCCAAGATATTTTCCGATAATCCGAATGAAGAAGTAGGCTACTCCAATCACTCCCAGGGTTTGAAAGGAGGTGATATCCAGGTTCATTCCGGATATGACGAAAAACAGGGACAAAATAGGCGGTGTAAAGTTCTCCATCTGATCATACAGCTGTTTATCCTTTGTCATGTTGATATACGTAGTGCCAAATACCATGCAGGCAAGCAAGGGAGAAACATCGACGATTGCACACAAACCTGCAATGCCGAGAAGCAGCGAGATGGTCAGTATCAGACGATTGCCCTCGCTTCGATCCGGCGTCATCAGCTTGCTCAGTATCAGTCCGCATACAAAACCGAGCACCAAAGCACTGATGTTATAGAGGATCGGCAAAATGATATCCCATGTGGAAAGATTTGCTCCGGATTCGGCGCTGACCACAGCAGAAGCGATGCTGAAGGCAATCAGACACACGGCATCATCAAATGCGGTAACCTGCAGCAGGGTATTGACAAAAGGCCCCCGCGCATGGTACTGACCAATGGTAACCATGGTGCTGGCAGGCGCCGTGGCTGTGGCAATGGCTCCCAAAAGCAGGCTGAAGCTCCAGTCCAGATGAAACAGAAAGCGCAGGGACAGGGCGATCAGGACTCCGGGGATCAAAGACTCCAGCAGGGTAATCGCGATGATGCCGATGCCGGTTTCCCTGAAGGACTCCTTTACAAAAAACCGTCCGATGCCAAATGCAATAAATGACAGGGCAATATCACTGACGAAGCCCATTTTACCGACCATCTCCAGCGGAATCAGCTTCAGGACATAGGGCCCGATCAGGATGCCGGCAATGATGTAGCCTGTGACGTTGGGAAGCTTTGCCTTCTTTGTAATGCGGGTAAGCAAAAAACCGGCCAGCAGTATTATGGATAATGTTAAAAGAACCGTTGTAGTATTATTTAATTGACTGAATGGATAGACCATCGACGTACACTCCCTAAATAGAAATAATTTATAATATATCAAAGTATCCAACAGGTGTTCCCTCAGACTGTTCAAGCCAGACAGGAATTCTTGCGATATCGTTGAACTTATGTTACTATTATAGTTGCCTGATAGCATAAAGTAAATTTATGAATTATTAGCAGTCAATAATGATATGTTATAAAGAAGGGGAAACGAATGATTGATCCAAAACTGTATACATTGCTGGCAGTGGTTGAGTATAACAGTTATACCCGTGCGGCAGAGCATCTTTCCCTGACGCAGCCGGCTGTAACCCAGCATATCAAACAATTGGAAAAGGATCTGGATATCAAAATATTCAATCGTGTCCGGAACAAGATAAAGCCCACAAATGAGGGGTATATCGTCATTCAGTATGCCCGGCGGATGATCAGTCTGTATGAGTCCATGAAACAGGACATCGAGGATGAACAGCATCATATCCGCCGTCTGACCGTTGGAATGACACACACGTCGGAGAGCAATGCTGTAGCAGAAGTGCTGGGCAAATTCAGTGCAAAGAGTCCGGGCACCAACATAACAATAGTCACTGACTCCATAAATAATCTTTATAAAAAGCTGAAGAATTATGAGCTGGATCTGGCTGTTGTGGAAGGGAGGATCGAGGATGAAAGCATCCATTCCCTGCTGCTGGATACCGATTCTCTGGTGCTGGTGGTATCGAATAACAATCCTCTGGCAAAAAGAAGCATGGTAACCATCGACGAGCTGAAACAGCAGCCGTTGATTTTACGCAGTCCGTCCTCCGGGACCAGGAATCTTTTTACGGCGAAACTGGAAAGCCATAATCTGTCTCTCAATGATTTCAATGTTATCATGGAAGTGGATAACATTGCAACGATCAAGGATCTGATCCGGCGGGATATCGGCGTTTCCATCCTCTCCCGCAGTGTGTGTCTGGATGAGCTGAAGAAGGGGAAGATCACGGTTCTGCCTATTGAGAATCTCAGTATGATACGGGAAGTCAATATTCTGTATCACAATGATTTCAAGCATGTGGATATCCTGCGCAATATTATGAAGGAATACAGAAAGGTAAAAGGGTTCTACGCTTCCTAGAAATATGATATAATTTTGCCAGACAAAGGCTTCCTGCCCCTATATCGGGTAATGCTCCCATGGGCAGGGGGACAGGCAAGGTTCCATATTGCATTTTGTGAGATCTCCTATATAATTTTTGTGAGATCTCCTATATAATATTGAATGAAAAGTCTGAACACAAGAATGCTTGCGAAAGGGGTACAAAAGTGACGGAGAAGGAAATCAGGGCAAAAGTTCAAAGCTTTCTGCAGAAAAACGGAATGGACCATGAGAGCATGGACTTTATGAAGGAATGCAGGACATTCCTGCAGGATATGCAGAAAGGGCTGGATGGAGATGAGGGTTGTCTGGATATGCTGCCCACCTATATTCCCATGACGGAAGATATCCCATCCAATGAACCGGTGATTGTAATGGATGCGGGAGGGACCAATTTTCGGATCGCTGTGGTTTCCTTTGATGCGAACAAGGAACCTGTCATTGATGATTTTGAAAATTATCCCATGCCCGGAGCCGGAGAAGAAGTGGACCGGGATGAGTTTTTTCATACGGCAGTGGAGTATTTGAAACCAGTGATCCACAAGAGCAATAAAATCGGATTTTGCTTCTCCTATCCCACCGATATCCTTCCCAACGGGGACGGCAGATTAATTCGTTTCAGCAAGGAGATCCGGGTTCAGAATATGATCGGACAGTCTGTGGGGGCAGGGATCCTGAAGACGCTTGAAAGCGAAGGAGTGACGGAGCCGAAGCGTATTGTCCTGCTGAACGATACTGTTGCCACCTTGCTTGGAGGAAAAGCAGCTTTTTCCAGAATGCATTATGACAGTTTTGTGGGCTACATCCTGGGTACCGGCACCAATACCAGTTATATTGAGGAAGGTGCAAATATCGGGAAGCTTCGGGAAGCACGCAGGAGCTACGACACCATGGTGATCAATATGGAATCCGGAGCCTATGCGAAATCCCCGTCCGGAAAGATCGACGGGGAATTTGACGCAACCACTGTGAATCCGGGGGAGTCCACCTTTGAAAAGAAGATTTCCGGCGCCTACCTGGGAGGCCTTGCATACACCCTGCTACGGGACGCTGCGGAGGAAGGAATGTTTTCGAAAGCACTGACCAATGCCATCCGGAGCATTCTGACACTGAGCACCAAGGAGGCCGACGATTTTCTGCATGCCCCTTATGGAGACAACCTGCTGGCCGGTTTCTGCAGTCCGGATCCGGAGGAAGGAAGGAATGATCGTACTGCCCTGTATTTCTTGATAGATTCCCTGATTGAGAGAGCGGCCAAGCTGTCTGCTGTCAATCTGTCCGCTGTTGTTATGAAGACCGGGAAGGGAAAGGATCCCGCAAGGCCGGTGTGCATTACGGCAGATGGTTCCACTTTCTATAAGACAAAGGATTTTCCAGGCAGGGTGGAGCGCTATATGAAGACCTGGCTGAATGACAAGCTGGGACAGTATCATACATTTGTCGAGGTAAAAAACGCCAATCTGACCGGCTCCGCGATTGCCGCCCTGGCGAAACTTTAATTTCAGCCAGGATGGAAAACAGCAATTGAAAAGCAGCAATCACCGTTTTGTGAAAAGCGGACCCTGGACGGAAAGGACATTGGAGGTTTTTGATTGAACAATCCCGGATCGGAATATGAGAAAAGAACAAAAGAGTACCAAAAGCAAGGGGAAGATCAAACATCCCGGTTGAATCGGATCAGCAATTTCCGACTGCTGACGGCACTGATTGGGTTCGGCGGATCTTTGTATCTGTATTTCCGAAAAGAAGAAGCGCTGGGCATTGCCGTATTTCTGCCTGCCATGCTGCTGTTCCTGTATCTTGTTGTCCGGCATAACCGCCTGAAACATGAGCAGGAGCGTATCGATGTTCTGAGGAAGATCAATGGGGATTCCCTGAAACGGCTGAATGGGGCATGGAGGACGTTTGAGGATATCGGCGAGGACTATCGGGATCCGGAACATGACTTTTCAGAGGATCTGGATGTGTTTGGCCGGAATTCCCTGTTTCAGTGGATGAATACGGCAAAAACCTTTGCCGGCAGGAATGCCCTGAAAAAGCTGCTTACCGATCCGCCCAAAAAGCCGGAGGAAATCCGGGAACGTCAGACAGTGGCAAAGGAACTGGCCGGGCTTCTGGACTGGCGGCAGCAGCTGCAGGCGGAGGCGCTGCTTTCTGCAGACAAACTTCAGGATCCACAGCCGTTTTATCAATGGGTACAGCAGCGCAATCCCCAATATCACAGACGTGTTGTCCGCTGGCTGATTCAGGGTCTGCCGCTGCTGCTGATTCTCTTTTTCACAGCTGCCTTTGTATTTCCTGCTTTTCCTTTTTTCATTCCCTATCTGGTTCTTCTCCTTCAGATGGGACTGACGGCTTATCATTATTCAGAACGAAGGCAGATCCTGGACGTGGTCGCCCCCTTTCTCGGCAATATCAAAATGGATCGGGCCATGCTGGGAAAAATAGAAGATCAGGAATTCCATTCCGCGTATTTAATTAAGCTGCAGCAGAGACTGCGCAATGAACAGGGCGAAACGGCATGCCGCCAGATCAGGAGGCTGGAAAGAATCATGGACCGGACCGCCGTCCGGTACAGCCAGTTATATTGGCTCATCAACATTCTTTTTCTGTGGGACTATCAATGCATGTTGGTATTGGAGAAGTGGAAGGAACAATCCGGCGATCGGATCCGGGACTGGATCGAAGCATTGGGGGAGATGGAAGCACTGTGCAGTCTGGCCGTCCTGTATTACGATCATCCGGACTGGGCGGTGCCAAGGATTTACGGGGACGGCCGTTCCCTTCTGTTTGCTGCGGAAGCGGGGCATCCGCTGCTGCCGGAAGACAGGGTATACAACGACATAGACCGGATGAAAAGTGGACAGGTCTTTCTGATCACCGGTTCCAATATGTCGGGGAAAAGCACGCTGCTGCGTACTGTCGGGATCAATCTGGTACTGGCTTATGCGGGTGCTCCGGTCTGCGCGAAGGAGTTTCATTGTACGGTATTTAATCTTTATACCTCCATGCGGGTCCGGGATGATCTGGAAGGCAGGATTTCTTCCTTTTACGCGGAGCTTCTTCGGATCAAGCGAATGATTGAAGCGGCAAAGAGGGGCGAACCGGTCTTTTTCCTGTTGGATGAAATCTTCAAGGGGACCAATTCCCGGGATCGGCATACCGGAGCGCGGATTTTGATCAAGCTGCTCAGCTCGGAAGGAGCCGTCGGCTTTGTGTCCACCCATGATGTGGAGCTGGGGGATCTGGAAAAGGAGGACAGCAGAATCCGGAACTATCATTTCCGGGAATATTACCGGGAAGGGAAACTCCTTTTTGACTACAAACTCCGGAAAGGCGTTTCCAATACCCGGAATGCCGTTTATCTGATGAAGATGGCAGGAATGGATATCCCCGAAGCGGAAATGAATGCGCTGTCCGCCGGCCCATCGGATACCAGGGAATAAACCCATCTATCGGGATCCTGTCACGGCAGAGTTTGCTGCCGGACTTTCGTATGTCTGGAATTTTAACAGGCCGAATTTTAACAGACCACTTGTCAAAATGCAATGACCAATCCGCCCTGATTCGCATAGGTGGAACTGAGGCCTCCCATTTCCGCAATGATAATGTCCTTGAAGGGGTATCTCTTCTGGATCTCTTCCTTCAGTCTCTGCGCCCTGTGAAGACAGTTGCAGTGCGAGATGCCCAATACCTTGTCCTCCAGATGGGTTCCTTCCTCCCCTATAACATCGATCAGGCGCTGAAACGCCCTTTTGTAGCCCCTTACCTTGCTGACCAGGCGGATGGATCCGTCATGGGCGCCCATGACGGGCTTGATGGAAAGAATGTTTGCCGCTTTGGCTACAATGGGATTCAGCCTGCCGGCCTTTGTCAGGTTGTCCAGGTCCTCCAGCAAAAAGAAGGTCTTCATCTCTTCAATATATCGGGTGACCTTTTCCACGATTTCGGCGTTTTCCAGATTCTTCTTTATATATTCATGAATTTTAAGATGAACCATGGTTTCGCCGATTGCAGCACTTTTGGAATCAAAAACGTGGATAAATTTATCACTGAGCTCTTCCCGGATGATATTTTTTGCCTGTACGGCGGCATTATAGGTCCCGCTGAGCCTGGAGGAAATGGTGACGACAAAGACATTGTCACCTTCCCGGAACTTATCCATAAAATCCTGAATGGACGGGCAGGAGGTTTTCGGATGGCTTTTGTATTCCTTCATGGCTTTAATATATTCCCTGATGTCCAGGCTTTTATCATCTTTGTATATTTTTTCACCCAGGCGCATGGTGAGCGGAATCAGCTCAACGCCTGTTTTTTTCTGTAAATCCTCTGTTACATCACAGCTGCTGTCTGCCAATATTTTAAATTTCATTCCTTCACCCCTTTTTTCAAGTCGGTATACTCCATTTTAACATGAACCTGTGAGGAGAACAAGAAAACCTTTGGTCATAGTTCCACCCAGCGGGAGGTTCGATCGGACTCAAAGGCCTTTTCCATGACATATTGAATATAGGCTCCGTCCCGCAGGGAAGGGCTGGCCTGTTTGCCTTCATAAACGCAGTTCAGAAAGCTGTAGAGACAGTGGACATGTCCGCGGATCCATCCGATGGGTGCCTTGGGGGAAACAAATGCCCCGCCCGGCTCGGGAAAACGCTGGACCGTTTCAATGCGGGTAAATCCCCTTTCTCCGCCGATGGGCTGATCCGGTTTTGTGTTGTCATAAAACTCCAGATAACTGGGATCCATGAGATGGAACCGGATGGCTCCCCGGTCGCCATGAATTTCAAATCGCATCTCGTCGTTCATTCCCGTGGCGATTTTCGACGCTTCGATTACCCCGGTACTTCCATTTTTCATCTGAACCAGCATCAGGGACTGATCCTCTGCAGTGATCTCTTTTCTTGTGCCGTCCGGAGCCGGACGCTGCGGGTACAGAACGGTGTTCTTTGCCAGAATACTTTGATATTTGCCGATCAGATAATAGATGATATCCAGCACATGGGATCCCAGGTCGAAAAGAACTCCGCCGCCCATTGCCTTGTCCTGTCTCCAGCCGATGGGCTGATCCGGGTCCACGGAACCGGAATGCAGATAGCACGCACGGAAAGAAAGGATCCGTCCCAGCCTGCCTTCCTTCAACAGCTCCTTTGCCCGCAGGACAGCAGGAAGGAAGCGGTTCTGAAATGTCATCTGGGTGATGGCATCTGTCCCGTCCAGGATGGATACGATCTCCTTTGCATCCCGGTAGCTGGTGGTCAGCGGCTTTTCACAGTAGACGTGCTTTCCGGCCTGTAATGCCCGGATCACCTGATCTTTGTGAAACACATTGGGAGTGCAGATATGAACGATGTCCACCGAAGGATGGTTCCATATCTCATTGGGGTCCGTGGTTGCAAAGGAGAAGCCGTAAAGCTCCTTTGCCTGCTGTGCTGTTTTCGGATGAGCAGTGCAGACGCCCACAAGTTTAGTCCGGAAGGGCAAATTTCTGTAATAAAACGGAATGGTCTGATACCCGTAAGTATGGGCTTTTCCCATGAAACCAAAGCCAATGATTCCAATTCCATATTCTTTCATCCTGAGTACCTCCTTCTTCTTTTTCTTTATTCTTATCTTTTTATGCCATTTTATCATGGTACGGGCAAAGAATGTGAAAATATTGGCTCAAATACACTTTCTGGAGATCCTAATCAGTATACAGGCACAGGAGGAGGCTGTCAATTTATATGGTGATTTATCAATCTTAAGTCCCATGGCATGCATTGGAAGTTCGCTTTACAGGATCAATTGCTGTTGGGGGATGAATTTATTTTAAAATAGCATGAAATAAAGAGATAATAAGAGATATAAACAGATATATTTAGATAAACCGTATAGATTAAGATATAAGGCTGAATTTTACTGTTGTGATTTTCCGCGAGAGGTGATATAAATAATACTGAAGGTCAAGGAAAGTCAAAGGCAGAAGATGAAAAGGAATGAAATGAGATGACTTTTCCTGACAGGATATAAAATACAAACAGGAGGAATGGTTATGTTTGGATTAACACCGTATCGTAACAGAAGGAATATGGATGTTCAGAGGGCAAGAGACTTTTTCGATCCGGAGTATTGGTTCGATAACTTCTTCAGCGACTTCCCGAGCCTGTATGATTCCAATGATCAGATGAAGGTTGATATCCGGGAGAATGATAATGACTATGTCGTTGAAGCAGAACTGCCCGGTGTGAAAAAGGATGAAATCAATGTAGAACTGCGGGACGACAGATTGACCATTGCCGTTCAGAGAGAAGATCACAACGAAGAGGAGGATAAGGATAAGAACTACATTCGCAGGGAGCGCAGATATAGCTCCATGAGCAGAAGTTTTTACGTAAATGGTATCAAGCCGGAGGATGTAAAGGCAGAATTTGAAAATGGTGTCCTGACACTGACTTTGCCAAAGGCGGAAGAACAGAAGAAAAGGGATCACCGGATTCAAATCAATTGATGAAAGCAATTGATGAAAGTCAACGGATAAAACAGCAGCCTCCAAAAAGAGGATAAAAAAATAAAGCAGAACAGGGTGGACCGGATCCATCCTGTTTTTTTGTGTTCATCTGTTGACTCCAATGGGAAGGAGGAGACACTTTATCTGTCACGACGCTTTTCTTTCCGGTTTTCCCGCTATGATATTCTGAATCAGCAGCAGGATACCGAGGAACAGAATTATATCTCCGATACTGAGAAAGGATTGGACCGGGGGAGGGACAAAAATAACATCTCCAAGCAACCACAGTTTTGAGTTGCTGTTCAGAATGTGATAGGTCAGGTATTTACCATTTGCCAGATACTGCATGTTTCTGGAATTGGCGTCCACCGTCATGGCTGCTTTTGACAGGGGCATGGAGCCCTTGTTGACCAGGATGACAAGGAAGTTCAGAAAGCTGCCCATGCCAATCAGCCAGATGTATGAAAGCATCCGATTCTCCCATAAAAACAGAAACAGCAGAAGATATTGTAAAAACAGAAACAGGCATGCCAGGGGCTGGGTGATCCGGGACGTATTTCTCATCAGATAGATCAAAATATATTCGACAAGAACAGATAGAAAGATCAGCCACGGACGCCTGATTTTAATATGGGTCAGATTGGATATCCTGCCGCCCCGGATCAGGCCAATGCCGACGGCGGCGACAAACAACAGGATCAGCAATATCATTTTTACGTATCTTTTCCTTTCTGCTTTTTTCTCTCTTTCCCGTCTTTCCTTTTTTCGCTATCGACTGCACCTTCTTCTTCCAGGACGGAGATCAGGGCATCGGCTATATCGGGATGAAATTGGGCACCCTTTTCCTTTCTGATGTTTTCAATGGCGGCATCCCTGGACATCGCTTTCCGATAAGGCCGGTCCGAAGTCATGGCATCATAGGCATCCGCTGCGGCCAGAATGTAAGCATCCCTGGAGACCTGATCCCCTTTCAGATTATCCGGGTATCCGTCACCGTCGTATCTTTCATGATGGTGGAGAATGGCGTCCTTTACATGTCCCGGGAAAGTGACCTCTTCCAGGATCTTTATTCCTATGCCGGGATGCTGCCGGATCATTGCCAATTCCTCATCGGAAAGCCGGTCTGGTTTGGAAAGGACCGAGTCCCTGATCCCTATTTTGCCTATGTCGTGCAGCAAGGCAGCCGTACGGATGGATTCGGCTTCTCCGGACGAAACCCGCAGTTTCCGGGCAATGCGCCCCGCGTAGTATTCCACCCGTTTGGAATGGCTTTCCGTATACTTATCCTTTGCTTCGATGGCCGCAGTAAGCGTCCGGATGGTCTTGTAATACTGCTCCCTGGAATCCAGGTACAGCTTGAAGGAATGACGGGCCAGCAAAAGCGGGCCAAGAAGCAGAAGAACATAGAGGGAACCGTTTGGGATCCGGTACAGAACGGAGAGAAAGTAGCCGAGGGGAGCGATGGCTATAAAATTGGGATAAGCCCACAATGTCTCACTGGTCCAGGTTTTCTGAAATGCTTTTTTCCGCATAAGGGATGTATAGAGTGCCATGATGGTGGAGTTCAGCAAAAAAACCACGGTCAGATAGAGAAAGATCAGAACGATGTTCAGGATGGGATTGATAAATACGGGGTATGTTTTGATCCATGTGTCATAGAGAACCCCGGCAGTAAATATGGATATCGTAAAATTCGAGTAATTCATCAACGTCTTATAAAAAGGTAAATTAAAGGGATGCTTCCAGGTACCATCCTGATTTTTTATAAATACCAAAACACTTCCACAGGATGCTACCAATGCAGTAAAATAGGGACCGTTGTTAAGGTGGCAGGCCAGCAGGACGGCAAAGCTCACACTGACTGCCCGGTCTTCTTTTATATATATTGGTAAGGATTCAAGCAGGGAAGTCAGGACAATCCAGTATATCAGATTCCAAATGTCTATACTTTTGACTTGTAAGATACAGTATATTGTAAGGGACAGGCTGATGATACTCAAAGCAGATATAGTAAACAATAGCTTTCTATTCATTGAAGCAATTCCCCTTAATGATAAAGAAAGCCAAAACATCGATGTATTTTATGTCTCATCCGTTATCTGATAGAAAACATTGCACCGCTGGCAAGTAACAAGGATACTAAACTCGTAACCAATGTCAATACCGATGCTCCAATCTTCTTCATGGAATATAGCCCCCCTATTTTTCAATCTCTGTCCTTCGCTAGACAGACAGGCTATATCCGCTCCGCTGTATTGTTGTCGATGTTTTGGCTTATAGGCAATCATGATACTTGCTATCTGGAATAATGCTGGTATAACCTCCGGTTGACCGCATCCAATGTGGCCTTTACAACGGCATCATCGTCGTTGCCCTTGATCATGGCGGATCCGCAAAGATACTCCTCGCCGAAGTCTGCAATATGCAGGATGGAAACAACGATTGCCTGACGATCCGCCAGATGGACCTCCACAGCATCGGATAATAAAAATACGAAATCCTTGTTCAGAAACCGATGGATTGCCTGTAGTGTGGCAGATACTGCCACCCGCATACGTCCTCTTGCGGAATTCCCCCCGGAAGCAATCCCTTCAAAGGTTTGATCGTCGCTGGACAGAATAACGCTGGCCATCACCTTTCCCTGTTCACTCTGCATTTTTATACTTTCGATCACCAGCCGGATCTCCCGTTTGGTGACACTCTTATCCTCTATCTGAGCGACACTGATGATCTTGTGATCCACGGATACATTATATTTTGCAAGCATGGCAGACTGAACATCCCGGACAATCTGCTTTGGCCCGCGGTTGGTAGTAGAAAGGACATGTACATCTGTTATATTTGAGTGGTCATCCGTAATAATTCTGGAAGACAGAACTCCGGGGATCTTATTCAACAGTTGCTGATACTCTTCGATGCTTTCCAGTTCCGCCATAAATCCGCATAATCCTCTCTTTCCATCTCATAATCCAACAGCCTTCATAAATAATGGATATCCTCCACTGCGCACAATGTATAGACAATTGTATATATCGTTTCTACTTTCTTATTCGCCGCAAGCAAGGCAATTCCTTCTTTTTCTGACACTTTAATAAAAAAAAGGACAGTTTCCTGTGACTTTTTCAGGCGCCGGGATTTCCGCAATTTCCTGAATGAGCTTCCGGGCGGAACAGGCCCCTTCTATTTGGAGGGAAATACAAATGATAAGCAATAAAGTATACAATAAATTGCTTGAAATATATACAAATATGTGATAATATAATTTTACATTGTAAATAAAACCTTGCAGCAGGAAAGGGGCGGCCAATGTACCAATTTGAAAAAAACACAATGCATCGCATCGACAATTTTATGGGGAGACTGGTTCACAAGTATTATAAGGTAATAGGGGATCTGAACTGTACTGCTTATATCACCAGGGAACCTGTTCGTTATGAAGATCGGTTTACCGGTGAGAAAAAGGATTTAAAGGCGGGGGATCACTGGGGAGATCTGTTTGACTGCGCCTGGATGCACTTTACCGGGGAGATTCCGGCGGAAAGCCAGGGGGAAAATCTGGTTCTGCTGATTGACGTAAGCGGGGAAGGTCTTTGCTATGATGAAAAGCGCGGACCCCTGACCGGACTGACTCATGGCAGCGTTGTTCATGAATTTGGTTCAGTCCGGAAGCATGTTGTTCCCCTGGATTTACTCGGGACGAAGGACGGCAGGATTGATCTGTGGGTGGATGCCGGCTGCAATGACCTGTTTGGCAATTATGTGGACAGCGGTGATTTGAAGGAAGCCTTTGTGGCGGTCCTGTATCCGGAGCTTCGGGCCTTTTATTATGATTTCTATACCCTCAGGGAAGCTTTTCATTGCATGGAGGAAGGGCCGAGGCGGTCCAGCATTATCCGGGCGCTGAACGATTCCATCAATGTTTTTTATGATGACACGGAGGAAGAGGCAAAGCACGCAAGGAAAATTTTAGAAAAAGAGCTGGCAAAGGTTGGCGGCACACCGTCCCTGACGGTAAACTTTATTGGAAATGCCCATATCGATCTGGCATGGCTGTGGCCGATCCGCGAGACCATTCGCAAGGGCGCGCGCACCCTTTCCACGGTGGATCAGCTTATGGACCGCTATGGGGACTATGTCTTTGGGGTCAGTCAGCCACAGTTATTGCTTTGGATGAAGATGTATTATCCCCAGCTGTTTGAACGGATCAAACAACGTGTGAAAGAGGGACGGATTGAGCCTCAGGGTGGAATGTGGGTGGAGGCGGATACCAACCTGCCCGGAGGGGAATCGCTGGTCCGGCAGATCCTGTTCGGCACGGAATTCTGGAAAAGGGAATTTGATGCGGAAGTGGATAATGTATGGCTGCCGGACTGCTTCGGATTTACGGCATCGCTTCCACAGATTATGCGGAAAAGCGGTCTGAAGTATTTTATGACGCAGAAAATGTCCTGGAACGATCACAATACGTTTCCGTATCATACCTTTCGCTGGAAAGGGCTGGACGGCTCTGTGGTGCTGGCGCATATGCTGCCGGAGGAAACCTATAACAGCCAGGCTTCCCCGGCATCGGTAAGGAAGATTGAAAAGAACTACCATGAGAAGGGCCTGTGCGATCAGGCGCTGGCGCTGTTCGGTGTGGGAGACGGCGGCGGCGGTCCTTCAGCCTATCATCTGGAAAAGCTGAAAAGGATGAAGAACCTGGAAGGACTGTCTCCAACGGTGCAGCGCTTTGCCAGGGATTTCTTTCATGATATTGACCGGAACACGGAGGAATATCCCGAGTGGCGGGGCGGACTCTATCTTGAAAAGCACCGCGGTACGTTTACAACCCAGGCCCGCAACAAGAAATATAACCGCTACATGGAAAATGCCCTGCACGATCTGGAGTTTGCGGCAGTACTGGCAGAGCAGTACGGCGGGAAGGAATATCCCCGGGAAGAGATTGCGGATATATGGAAGGAAGTACTGCTGTACCAGTTCCATGACATTATACCGGGATCCGCCATCAAACGGGTTTATGACGAGAGTGTCCCCCGCTATCGGATTCTTTATGACAAGACACTGAAAATGATCAGGGAGCTGTATGAAGACCTGTTTGCCGGGGAACTGGCTGTGAATACCCAGGGATTTGACCGGACGGAATACCTGAAGAAGGATAACGGATGGTATCAGGTGACGGTGCCGGCTTTTGCGGCCACCGGACAGTTTGACAAGGCGGAACGGAGCACCGCACTGGAGGCCGAAGATCTTCGGATTGAAAATGAAAATCTGAGCGTGCGGTTTGGCAGGGACGGAAGCATTGTCTCGATTTTTGACAGGCAGAACGGAGTGGAAGTGCTGCCGGACGGGCAGGTGGCAAACCGGCTGGCCGTTTATAACGAAGAAGACGGGAACGCATGGGACATTGAAGTGTATTATGACGAGCAGAAACCCCGCGCGTTTGAACTGGTGGAGCAAAAAGCCTCCCTGGACGGGGTAAATGCAGTGATGCAGCAGCATTACCGCTTTGGCGATTCCGATCTTCAGCAAACCATCTATCTGCAGCAGGACAGCAGACTTCTCCAGTTTGATACGAAGGTGGACTGGCATGAGAAGCAGAAAATGCTCCGGACTTCCTTCCCGGTTGTGATCGATGCAGAGGAAGTGACGTGCGACATTCAGTTTGGAAACATTCGGTACAGCACGAACCGGAATACCACATGGCAGCGTTCCCGTTTTGAACGCTGTGCCCATAAATGGGTGGATCTGTCCCGTGAAGATTATGGAGTGGCTTTGCTGAATGACTGCAAATACGGTCATAAACTCTATGACAACGTGCTGGATCTGGCACTTCTCCGCAGCACCAACAGCCCCGGCAAGGATGCGGATCAGGGGAAGCATACCTTCCGCTATGCCCTTTATCCGCATGTCGGAAATGAGCACAAAGCCCTGGTGGAGCAGACTGCTCTTGCCTTCAACAATCCGCTGAAGGTCTATAGGGGAACCGGTATCCTGCGTCCGGAGGAGAGTTTCATAAAGGTGGATCAGGACAATGTGATTCTTTCCACCGTCAAAAAGGCAGAAGAGCATGACGGGATTGTGGTCCGTATGTATGAGACCTATGGGGAATGCACGGATTGCTGCATTACCCTTCCGGAAGGGGTGGAGAAGGTTACCCTGTGCAACCTGATGGAAAAGCCGGAGCAAACGCTTCTTCCGGAAGGCCGCAGGCTTCATCTGCATATGAACCCGTATGAGATTACGACATTTATCATGGATATGGCAGGCAAATAAGCAAACTTCAGGAGGAATCCTTCCTGAAGTTTGGAAAGGAGAAGAGATGAAAAGCAGTTTGAATTCCAAAACGCAATCTGCCGGGACAAATGTCCGGGCGGGAGCAACAGGAACCAGGAAGAATTGGAAGTCGTTGGTCTGGAAGCAGCGATGGCTGCTTCTCATGGCCCTTCCGGGTTTTCTCATTGTGCTGGTATTTAACTATTTTCCAATGTATGGCGTACTCATTGCCTTTGAGGATTACTCGGTGAAAAAGGGGGTGCTTGGAAGCGAGTGGGTGGGCCTGAAGAATTTTATGGATTTTTTCAGCAATCCCATGGCGACCCGGACCATCAAAAATACAGTCACCCTGGGCGTTTATAATTTGCTGTGGTCGTTTCCGATTCCCATTGTTCTGGCACTGCTGTTCAATGAGCTGAGAGGCAGAAGGTTCAAAAAGACGGTACAGACTATCTCCTATTTTCCATACTTTCTGTCGACGATGATTGTTGCAGGGATGTTGATGCAGTTTTGTTCACGGGAAGGTCTGTTTAATCAGATCCTGAGTTTTTTTGAAAAAAAACCGATTCTGTTTCTGCAGAAACCAAAGTGGTTTCGGACCATCTTCATTGGCTCCGGCATCTGGACAGGCGCGGGATACGGAACCATTCTC
Source organism: Eubacteriales bacterium mix99 (assembly GCA_038396605.1). NCBI lineage: Bacteria > Bacillati > Bacillota > Clostridia > Eubacteriales > Eubacteriales bacterium mix99. The sequence goes on along the minus strand of CP121690.1, from coordinate 530,536 downwards.
TATCTGGCAGCCATCAGCAATATTGATCCAAATCTGTATGATGTGGCTTCGATTGACGGAGCATCGCGCTTTCAGAAGATCCGGCATATCACCATGCCGGCCCTGACCCCCACGATTACCATCATGCTGATTATGTCCATCGGAGGCATTATGGGTTCGGATTTCCAGAAGGTCATATTGCTGCAGACACCGCAGACCTATTCCATTTCGGATGTCATCGGCAGTTATACCTATCGCGAAGGGATTCTGGGAGCAAGGTTTGAATACACCACCGCGATTGGTCTGTTCCAGTCTCTGGTGGGCTTTGTCCTGATTGTAGCGGCAAATAAGGTCAGCCAGAAAGTTTCCGACAACAGTCTTTGGTAAGGGGGATCAAGGAATGGGAAATTCGAAAAACAAAGTAAAATCCAGCATTGGCGATGCGATTTTTGATGTATTCAATGTTGTGCTTATGATTCTGCTGATTATTGTAGTGCTTTATCCAATTCTCAATGTGATTGCAATTTCCCTCAGCAATGCGGAGCATGTAGCCAGGGCGGACATTACCATTTTCCCGAAAGGATTCAATATGGATGCCTACCAGTATATCCTGAAGGATGAACAGGTGTGGCGGGGTTATGCAAATTCCATTGTATATGCATTGGCATCTGCCGTCTGTACCCTGCTCTTTACCAGCATGACCGCATATCCGCTGACCAGGAGGGATTTCATCGGGAAGAAGTTCTTAACCGTATTCCTGACGATCACGATGTTCTTTGGCGGCGGTATGATTCCAACCTATTTGCTGATGATGAATATGAAGCTGATCAACAATCCGCTGGTGATTATCATTCCGGGCTGTGTCAGCGCTTATAATGTTTTTGTCTTCCGGACGTTCTTTCGCAATATTCCGGAGGAGCTGGGCGAATCGGCCAAAATTGATGGGGCAAATGAGTTCACCGTGCTGTTCCGGATTATTCTCCCCACTTCCAGGGCGCTGCTTGCGACTTTTGGGCTTTTTGCCATTGTGGGAATGTGGAACAACTGGTTTGGACCGATGATCTATTTCAAGAATCCAAATTTTTACCCGGTTCAGAATATCCTTCGGGAATATCTGTATGTCATCGATACGGCAAATCTGCAGCAGCGGGCCGGCTCCGGGGCTGGCAATTTTAATCCGACCTTTATTCAGCAAGTATCTCCGAAAGGCGTCCGTATGGCAATTGTTGTTGTTACCATGTTCCCGATTATGTGTATTTACCCATTTTTTCAGAAGTACTTCACCAAAGGAATGTTAGTGGGGTCCGTAAAGGGTTGAGCGCCGGCCGATTCGCCGGATATTGGCGGATCGTCAATATTGGTTTGGCATAAACAATGGCTATGAAAAGAAAAAAGCAAAGGAGAGAAACAATATGAGTAAAAAAACAGGCAAAAGAATCATGGCATTTGCACTTGCAGCCGTAATCGGGACTGTTTTCCTCAGTGCCTGCGGAGGGGGCGGCAAGGATTCCAGCAGCAGGAAAACCGGGCAGGAAAGTTCGGCTTCCGCTGACGGGAAAAGGGATCCTTTGGTTCTGAATATCACGATGGAAGGAAATCCGGGAAGCAAGGATGGCCGCGTGAATGAAGAATTTGAGAAACAGATGAGCAAAAAGCTGAACCGGGAGTTAAAGATCAAATATGAATTGATCCCGGGCAGTGAATACAGTGACAAGGCTTCCATCCTGTTCTCCACGGGAGACTTCGGGGATCTGATTGGAATACCTTTCCTGTTTGACTACAGCAAGGCATCCGAAGAAGGCTTCCTGCTGGATATTGCCCCCTATAAGGATATCTTCCCAAATTACTGGAAATATATGGAACAGACCAATGCAGGCATTGCTTCCGTTACAGATGACGAAGGTCACATCTACGACGTAAAAAGTATAGGTCTGCCGCGTTTCCCGGAGGACAAGGGGATGCTGCCTTCCAACCTTTCAACTTATCGGTATGATATCTTTGAGAAAAGCAATATTAAGATTCCGGAAACCCTGGATGAATTATATGATGCTGCGAAAAAGCTGAAGGAAATTTATCCGGATGTTTATCCGGTTCATACTCGCTGGAATGATCTGCGAAGTTTGTTTTTTGCCAATCATACCAGCAACGGCGTCTATTGGAACGGCAAGGAATATGTGATGGGACTCTATGAAGAAGGATACAGGGATGCCGTTGCGTTTGCACGGAAGCTGTATGCGGAAGGGCTGCTGGATCCGGAGTATATCAGTGATGACGATGAAATGCTGAAGAGCAAGGAGTTGTCGGATAAAACATTTATTGTGATGGCAGATTGGTTCACAACTCCGGGTGAATTCACCAGGCTGAGTTCCAGCGGGCAGGTATTTTGTGCCACGTTGTTCCCGAACAATCCAAAATATGGGGAGGAAGCATGGCAGGAAGTACAGCCCGTCAACACGGTTTCGATCAATCAATTCAGCGGAATGGCAGTCAACGCCGATACGAAGGATCCGGAAGGCGTGATTGAATTTTTGAATCATTGCTTTGATGATGATATCATCCGGCTGCTGACCTGGGGGATTGAAGGAGACAGCTACAATCTTGACAAGGATGGCAATCCGCAGTTTGTCGACGATATCCTGAACGCACCGGATCCCTGGTCCGAAGCAGACAAATATGGGATGCGCGCCAGTAAAAACATGAGTCCCGGGGTCATCCTGGCGGATGATACGAAGGCTTATGTGGCGCTGGCGGCAGACGACTGGCTGTATTATGACGGGAAAGTGCATCAGGAACCGATCGAGCAATCGGAATATTACCTGAATCTGCCTTATCCGGACTATCCGGAGAATCCCTATGTTCCGCCTGCGTTTGAGGAACCGGTTTGTACCTTTGACACGAATACCACTCAGGAAAACAGTCAGATCACAACGGCTTACAATACCCTGCGGGATGAGTGGGAAACCGCAATGGTTTCCGGAACCCGGAGCATGGATGAATGGGATAAATACATGAAGGAAATCAAGAACGTTGCGGATATTGACAAACTGCTTGATAATTACAACAAGGCAGCGAAAGAGTATTTCAAGAGAAGTGAAAAATAGTTTCCCTGATCGGAGGATTCCTGGAAGTTTCGTCGATCAAAGGCATCTCGGGGCATCTTTCCTCAACTTTGAGAAGGGTGCCCTTTTTTAAAGGGATTTGAAGGATTCACGCATAGGGATTTTCAATAACACTGTCCCGCTCCACCAGTGTGACGCCGGCCAGCATCTTTACATTCCTGCCCTGCAATTGTCCCTGTATGGCACTGATCAGCAGGTAGGCGGCATTGGATCCGATTTCATTGAAGTACTGCCGGACTGTGCTCAGGCCGGACGTTTTGTTCCGGGCATTGTCCCAATCGTCAAACCCGATGATCGAGACGTCTTCCGGGATCCGGACTCCCAGTTCGGTCAGCCTGGACATTATTTTTAGAGCGAGCCGGTCATTGACGCAGAAAAGGGCAGTGACTTCGTGGCTTATGATTTTTTGCTTCAGGTCATCATAATCGATATCAATCAAAAGATTGTCTGCACTGACATCCAGATTGTGCGCACGCATTGCGGAACAAAAGCCGTCATAGCGTTCCTGTTCCGAAGGGAGGAAAAAATGGTAGGCGGCAAATTTAATCTTTGTGTGTTTGAATTCGATGAGCTTGCTGGTGGCAAGAATTGCGCCGCTGTAGTTGTCACTGCCGGAAAAGTAGCAGGGGTGATGGAGATTGTACCGGTCCACCAGGACATAAGGAATGTTCTCCTTTTCAATCAGGCAGAAGATATTTTCGCTTTTCACAGGGTCAAAGGGATAGATAATGAAACCATCTACTTTTTTATCCAGCATTCGCTGGACAGAGGCACGCTCCTGTTCATTGTCCAGATCCGTCCATTCTATCAGAAGGGAATAATCGTATTCGGAAATAAAGCTCTGTGCCCCTTTGATGATCTCCATGTAGCTGGTATCGTAATAATCCTCCGTGGAGAGAATGACGGCGATCAAATGACTGGACGCTTCAAAACTGCCGGGATCGTTCACAAAAGTTCCCTTGCGCTTGATTCTCCGGATATATCCCTCCTCAGCGAGTTCAGAGAGAGCTCTCCGAACGGTGATTGCGCTGACATCAAACTTCTCCATATAATATTCCACGGATGGGAGCTGTTCGTCCGTCTGCAATTTTCCACCTTGAATCTTTTCAAGGATGGATTCCTTGATTTTTTGGTATTTTGGTGTCGCTTTCATAATATAAGCCTCCGGGTTCTGGGATTGTTCTGCGTTTCGCTGCCATAATTTTTGAAAACTGTTTGTACATCCGTATCTTTCCAGGATGCTCTTAATGTATCCATTATACCACACGGGGCCTGGAGTGTCAGTATGAAGCCGGCTTTGCAACGTTTTGCCAGGCTATGGTACACTGCTGACTTTTAATGGGGACCCCGGGGGACGGAGAGCTTTCGACATTTTCGACAGGCAAAGGAAGGTATATAATCCGTAAAAATGGCAACAATTTTCCCGATCCTGTGGTATAATGATTCTTGCCGGAATTGTCAGATTATGTGGAACGGAGGCTGGCTGTCTGTGGATAAGCCAATGTTTAATACAAAAATGGTCCGCACGCTCCGGATGAATCCGAAGCTGATTTTAAATGTGATATATAGTTTTTTCCTGAACCTGTTTCACTCCATACGGAGTTTTTACCGGTTCCGGGTTTTTGCGGATTTTGGGAGTACCATTACCAGGGGCTCCGGTGCCAGGCTGATCATTGACCGAAGGCTGTACCTGGGCGGCAAATATATTGGGGATATGGTGCATTCCAAATCCTCTGTCCGGATGTACCGGGACTCTGTTTTTCATGTGATGGGCAGGGTGAAGCTTGGGCCGGGCGTGGGGATTGTAACAGGCCCGGGTGCGATGCTGTCCATCGGGGACAATACCTATATTACGGCTTCTTCCGTCGTGTACTGTGCCAATCGGATTACTATCGGAAGAGATTGTGCCATTGCCTGGAACACCACCATCCTGGATACGGATTTTCATCATATCCATTATCCGGATGATACAGAGAATGAGCTCGTGAAACCGGTTCAAATTGGGGATCATGTGTGGATCGGATGCAACTGTACTGTTTTGAAAGGTGTGACGATCGGGGACAATGCCGTAATCGGAGCGAACACACTGGTTAATAAGAACGTACCGCCAAACTGTCTTGCTGTTGGCAATCCCATGCGGATTATCCGGGAAGATGTGGAATGGAAGGCCTGACAACCATCAAAAATAAACAGGGAGTATACAGCAAAGACTGCTGCAATCATTTATGCAGCAGTCTTTGCTGTTTCTTCTGCCAGGCATTCCCCTTGCCGTTGGAAGAAACCGTTGATGTTGATGAATTATTCCACGGTGATATCCTTGCTGCTTTCCCACAGGCCGTGGATATTGCAGTAACTGACAGCGTAGATTTTACCGGAAGTATGCAGTTTTATCCGGGTAACGCCGACGGGTTCCGTAAAGGCGCCTGCCTCTCCATGTGCCTGAAAGTTGAAGGTTGTCAGTTCCACCGGGAATTTCCCATCCTTTTCCACATAAAATACCTTGATCCAGCAGATATGATGTTCCAAGGTGTTGGGATGCTTGATGGCATCCCCGATGGAGGCCTTCAGTTCAAATCCTTCGTCCGCTTTTATTTTATCGGGAACGTGAATGACGGGTACGTGTTTTTCTCCCTTCCAGTCTCCGGTCTGCAGGTATTTTCCTATCGACATGCCAAACTCCTCCTTTATTGATTGGTTATTTTATTGATACCCGGCTCTGGTTTCCTGAAACGCAACGGATCAGCATTTGTGTTCCGGGGATGCTGAGGGCCCTTGCTATTTTCCGGATCAGAAGGTACAATAAAAGCCATGATGCATTTGGAGGGATTCGGATGAGTAATGGAAGCAACAATCATACCAACGTCTATGACATATTGAAGGAGCGGGGCTATCTGGCGCAGGCGACTCATGAAGAGGAAATCCGGGACCTGTTGGGCAGAGAACCCGTCACCTTTTATATTGGCTTTGATCCTACGGCAGACAGTCTGCATGTGGGACATTTTGTCCAGATCATGATTATGATGCACATGCAGAGGGCAGGCCACCGGCCCATTGTACTGGTTGGAGGCGGGACAGGCATGGTCGGCGATCCGACCGGAAAGACCGACATGCGCAAGATGATGACCCGGGAAACAGTGGAGGCAAATTGCCGATCTTTCCAGAAACAGCTTTCCAGGTTTTTGGACTTTTCAGACGGAAAGGCCATTTTGGTCAATAATGCAGATTGGCTGCTGAATTTGAATTATGTAGATTTTTTGCGGGAAGTCGGCATTCATTTTTCCGTGAATCGCATGCTGACTGCAGAGTGTTTCCGTACCCGTATGGAAAAGGGTCTTTCTTTTCTGGAATTCAACTATATGCTGATGCAAAGCTATGATTTTCTGGAATTGAATCGGAAATATAACTGCAAGCTGCAGCTGGGCGGAGATGACCAGTGGTCCAACATTCTGGGCGGTGTGGATCTGATCCGCAAGGGGAAGGGAACCCCCGCATACGGTTTGACATTCCGCCTTTTGACCACTGCCAACGGAAAGAAAATGGGCAAGACGGAGGCCGGCGCCCTGTGGCTGGATCCGGATAAGACGTCTCCCTATGACTTCTATCAATACTGGAGAAACATAGATGATGCGGATGTAAGGAATTCTCTTGCCATGCTGACATTCCTGCCCATGGAAGAAGTAAACCGGCTGGGAAATCAGAAGGACGAAGGAATCAATGAAGCAAAAAAAGTCCTTGCCTATGAAGTAACAAAGATTGTTCATGGAAAGGAAGAAGCGGACAAAGCCCAGGCGGCTGCGGAGGCACTGTTCGGAAAGGGAACTGCCGATGCGCAGGTACCCGGCACGGTTCTTTCCGTTGCGGAATTCCAGGAAAACAGTAAAATACTGGACATGCTTTCCTTCCTGAAGCTGATTCCCTCCAAAGGAGAAGGACGCAGGCTGATTCAGCAGGGCGGTGTCTATGTCAATGATGAGAGAATCGGGGACATCAATCATACCCTGACAGGGAAGGATCTGCAGGATGGGAGTTTAATGATTCGTAAAGGCAAAAAGGTTTACCATAAAGTGACGGTAAAATAATTATCATAAAATAACGTGACGATAAAACATAAAGATTAAAAAAATATTTAAAAAGAGGGCCCGGCGGAAAGCCGGGCCTTTTGTATCGTATAACGGGTATTCTCATTCATCTCTTCCATTATCCATCTCTTCGGTTTATCAGTCTCTGCGCCGGTTGCCTGCGCCGGACAGAATCAGCAGCCTCAGCAGCTGCAGGACTGCCATCATGGTGGAGGCCACATAGGTCAGGGCAGCAGCATTCAATACCTTGCGGGTGGAATGGACTTCATCCCTTTCCAGGTAGCCGCCGACTTCAAGCGCTTCCACTGCCCGGTTACTGGCATTGTACTCCACCGGAAGGGTGACCAGCTGAAATAAAACAGCCAGGCTGAACGCAGCCACTCCGATAAAAGCCACTTTCTGATTGCCGAGAACGATGCCCAGCAGAAGCAGGGGAAACGCTAGATTGGAACCGATATTGGCGAGGGGAACAATGGAGCTCCGGACCTTCAGAGGGACATAGTCGGTGTCATGCTGGAATGCGTGGCCCACTTCATGAGCCGCCACACCCAGTGCTGCCAGGGAAGTGGAGTTGTATACCCCTTCGGACAGATTCAGGGTCTTTCTGCGGGGATCATAATGGTCGGTCAGCTGACCGCGGATCGGCACAACGTTTACATCATAAATATTTCTGCTGTGCAGCAGTGCCAGGGAAACTTCCGCTCCGGTCATTCCACTGCGTGCCGGTACCTGTGAGTATTTATTGAAGGTCGACCGGACCTTCGTCTGCGCATAAACTGCCAGAAGTATGGCAGGGATCAGCAAAGCATAAGTCGGATCAAAGTAAAATGGAAACATCCAAACTTCTCCTTTCCCGGGATCAGGCGATACGGATAATACTTCCGGAATGCAGGGCTCTTTCCGGCATCCATCTGTCTGATTGATTTATTGATATCAGTTTAACATACCGATTTATGAAAGTCAATAAAGGTCAGACATTTTTTATTTATTGGAGTTTCAAAGTTTCAATTTCCGCACCCTTGGCGGCTTCGGGCCCAAAGGGTCCGACGGAACATAAACCATGGGGATATCCAGTCCCTTCGCATACATTTCGTTGGCGGTTACCAGATCCATCTGATCAATCTGGGAGATGGATGTTTTTCCCAAAGCACGGATTCCATTCTCCATCTCCAGTCTGCAGGAGTTCATGAAGTTCTGAAAGGAGCGGGCACCGACTTCCACATCAAACTGATCGGCAGCATCTCCGTCATACCAGACAAGGGAAGTGGGCGGTTCAAAGGGCAGGGCTTTGTGGATCTGGCCATGGGATACTGCCACCAGTGCGATGGATCCGATCTGGCAGGCATCGGCGCCCAACGCTTTCACCTTCAGCGCATCTCCGGGTGTCCGGATCCGGCCGGAAGCAATGAGGGAGATTCTTTCCCGGACTCCGTGCTGCTCCATCCATTTTGCGGCACGATGAACGGCGAAAGCGGTGGGAATGCCGAAATCATCCTGAAGGATGGGCGGCGAACCGATTGTCGCAGCTTCCGCTCCGTCGAGAACGATAAAGTCCACTTCACTGTCACAGATCCAGGCCAGATCTCTTTCCAGATCCCTGCCTGCTGCTATTTTTACTCCAATGGGCACGCCGTCGGTCATAGTGCGGAGTTTATCCACCAGTTTTTTTAATTGTCCGGGATTCTGCACTTCTGCCTGTCTGGAGTGGGTTATCAGATCGCTTCCTTTTCTTAATTTCATTTCTTCTCTGAGCTTTTCCCCTACGGACTCTGATTCCATCGTGAACCCGACTCCGGCAAAAGCCCCCTGACCGAACTGAATTTCAACAGCCTGGCTTTTCAGCAAGGCATCCTGTGGAGTGGGCCAGTTTCCCCGGCCATATTGAAAAATAAAGGGGCCTGCCTGGTTCAGGATATCCGCCGAAATGGCGCCTGCTCCGGTATGATAGATAACCCCTGCTGCTGTGCATCCCTTTGCCAGAGCCATTTTCACCGGCCTGCTCAGTGCGATGCCATATGCCATGGGGGCCAGCATCATGAAATGGTTCGTGGTCAGCGGCCTTTTGGCATACCTGCCGATGGTAACCGAACAATCCACTTCCGTATCGATCTCGGAAGGCAGGGTATCGATCTGAGCAACATTGAACTTGATATCTTCCAGTCCGGGGAACATGCCGGTGGATCCCATGGGCCGCTCCAGCAGTTTTCCGGTTTCAGCCCGGAGCTCTGTTTCCAGTATCACCTGCGGGCGGATCCGCAGGGTGGAAGAAACGACTTCATAAAGATTCTGATCATATTCCTCGCTGGTGATTTTTTTCAAAAAGCTGTCGCTTGCCTGGTTTACTGCAAACCGGCTCAATGATTTGATCCCCATTGCGCCCAGTGCTCCGATCGCTCCCAGGGCGGCCAGTTTTCCCAGGACAGGGACGCCATCTTTCTTTGCCTTATCGAAACCGTATTTTCCTTTCCCCATATTCCGAGAGCCTCCATTTTTTATCGGTTTTGGATAGTATGCGGAGAATTCCGGGAAATCATTCCTCAGGACACCATCAGGATTGCATATGTAACGAAAAGTTTGAAAAGAATTAAGCGTTTTGTAAACAGTGCCTGCGGCCTTCCCTTTTTCTTGAAGGCGGGCTTGTGATATAATAAGTTGTCATGAAACAAAACGAATGGAAATAAGAATGATTGGCATTAGAAAACAAGGTTTGGGGGAATTGCAGTGAGAAAACGAATGATCAGTCTGTTGCTTTGCATGATTTTTTTCGTTGTTTCGTTTTCCGCCGTGACCGGTACGGTTCACGCAGACGGCGATGTGGTGGTTTCCGCCGAAATAACCGGTAATATATCCAATGCAGGTGGAAAGCTCTTTATATCACCCAGTGGAACTTGCCGCGGAGCATATCTGGTTCAGAATAAAAGTGCACAGGGCATTCGGATCGTAAGTGCTGTGGAAAGCGTGCCGGGCGGGGACTTTTCCATCGATTTGGGCGGGAAGGAAATCGGACCGGGAGAAAGCCTGTCCTTTTCCGGCAGGAATTTTACCGCAGAGGCAGGCAAAGATACGGGCAACATTACGTGCCGCATCCGTTATGCAGGGGCAGAGGACCAACAGGAGCAGGAAGCAACAGGGCAGGCCTCGTTTCTAACGATCAATGACAGTATGAATGTGACGTATTCCTCCTCACAGCAGGGACCGGTTTTCAAAGGTGAGCAGACTGCCCTGAAGGTGGAAGTGCAGTCCGGGGCAAATGTTACACTGAAAAATCTGTCGGTTATGGACAGCGATCTCGGAAAGACATTGGGCACCATCAATGCGCTTGCACCCGGAGAAAGGAAAGCGGTGGAAACGACGGTTCCTCTGGATAAGGAAACCAATGGAAATATTATAATAGAGTATGACGATCCCCTGGGATCGGGAGGAAAGCTACGGAAAACCTTTGACACAGGCCTGAAGATTCCAATAAAGCAGGAAGCGCCGGTGTCGTCCCTGAACATTGCCGGCAAGCCGAATAAAAAGCTCATACCCGGGCCGGGGAAGGAATCCGTCACTTTCAAGCTGAAAATAAAGAATACGGGCAATACCGCCTTGAAGAATCTGGAGTGTCTGGACTGGAATCAAAAGGTATTTTATACCCTGGAGCAGCTTCTGCCCGGTGAAGAAACTTCCGCAAGCTTTACCGGGACCGTCAAACCGGATAAAACCTATCACCTGACGGCGCAGGCCCGGGTTGAGGACACCAATCAGCTGATCCAGTCTTCCTGTGATGTTCATATGGATCGGCTGCAGCCGCAGGTGGAGATTGAACGTTTTGTGGTGCCGGAAAATATAACTGCGGGAGAGCCTTTTGTCCTGGAATATGTGATCCGCAATACCGGAAATGTGGATTTGAAGGATGTTGTTCTGGAGGAGCCTGATTTCGGGGAAATCGACACATTTGAACAGATTGAAGCCGGGCAGGAAGTGCATACCGACAAGGAGCTGACCATTGAAAAAGATGCCGTCAGCAGGGCCACTCTGAGAGCAAAGGATGCCGTGACCAATGAAAATTACAGTTATGAGGCGTCTGAACTGGAGCTTCTCATCGGAGGCGGCGAATTGAGCCAAAATTTGTCCGTCCGGCTGACTTCGAAAAAAACTTCCCTGAGTAAATCCGGCACCGTGGAATTGAAATGCGTGATTGAGAATACGGGAACAGAGCCCCTGTACAACCTGGTATTGACTCTCATGGACCGCAGGATGGTCATTGACAACCTGTCTGTCCTGAATCCGGGGGAAAAGAAAACGATCCCGGTGACGACCTTCCGTGTGGAGAAGACGGAAGACTTTTTCATGGAAGTCAACGGGACGGACGAGGATGGGGAAAAGTTTACGGTGAAAAGCGAGCCACTGACCGTTAAAGTGAAAAAGGGCGGTCTGTCCGGCAAGGGTACCCTGCTTTGGGTTGTCCTGGTCGTAGTTGTTCTGGTGTGTGTATTGATTATCGGAGCATTGGTTTACCTGACAAAAGGTTCCGGCAAGTTTCCGCTTCTGTCCCGGAAAAAGCACAAGGCAACGGAGAGCAAGGAATAAGGCCGGAAGCTCTAACGTCATCTGCTTTTGATCTGCAATATTAAATGGATAAATAATGGCATGGATTATTGTTATGGCAAGGAGGGATCCTTGCCTTTTTTTATGCAATGACAGATATATGATGAAATCTTTATATATGCAGGAATAAACAATTCCATTATGGAGAATAATATACCTAGAATATTATGGAAGCATTGGAATAATGCGAAGGAGGAAAAAATATGTCCAAGGAACAAGCTCTGCATGAAGACAATACGATGGGTGAAAAGCAGGAACTGCAGCCGGAACTGATGTCGATCATGAAGGAAGAAGTCGGAAAAGCAAAGGAACGGAGAATGCCGATTATTCGCGCATTTGAGGCAATTGCCCGACGATCCGGACTGAAGGCGAATACCATCCGGAATTATTATTACCGCTATCTTCATACCCAGGAAGAAAAGCGGGAGGATCAGACGATTTCGGATGAAAAGGATCCGAACCAGGACGATAGGATCGGGAAACCATTTACTGCGGAGGAAAAGAAAGCGCTGATCCGGGAGATGCTGATCGCTCAGGCCCGGGGAGAATCGGTCCGTGGATGCGCCAATCGGCTCAGTCATGGAGACAAAAGGGTATTGATCCGGTATCAGAATAAATATCGCAGTGTGATTGCCAGGGAACCCGAATATGTCAGTCATCTGATGCGGGAAATCGAGGCGGAAGGAATCGCCTGCTTCAATCCGTATACCAGAGCCAGACTGATTCATTCCGGTAAAACACAGGCGACGTCGGAAGGTGCCAACGGTCAGTTGATTGACTGGATCGGTCAGTTTGTAAACAACGTGAAGTCGATCCATGGAGTTTCGCTGGATGATCTGGCCAGGGGACTGCGGGATTTAAGCAACCTGGCAGCAGGAAACCGCCGTTCAGGAAATGGGAAAAGCCGCAGCCGGGAGCTGCAGAATCTGAACAACCGCATTCTGATGCTGGAAGTCAGTCTGGACAAGGAACGCAGGGAGGCTGACCACATACGGAGGCAGCTCCTGGATTTGATGGATGTGAATCAGTGCTTTCTCAGCATGTCCGATACGGATAAACTATCCGGGCTGCAGAATTATGTGGCCAAGCTGCAATCCTGTATGACGCAGGACTGAGCGGACGGAAGGTTTGTACCGGGATAAAACAGACAGAGCATCGTTAAAATTGGTAGGAATGAAATGAAGTTTTGTGTGCCGGCATGGGTGAAAATCCGGTGCCGGTTGTTTTTTGGCTCCGGCATCATGTCTTGCAAACAGAAAGGCCCCCGCGGTTCTTTGCACCACTTGATGAACATGCTGGCAAAATTGATAGTAATATCAGAATGAAGCACAGTGGATAATTTGCTCTCTTCATAACAATGTCTCCTGTCTGAAGACTTGTCAATTGAATCAGTCGGATCGGGTCACTCCGCCGTCCGGCCCGCCGGGAAAGAAATGGTTATCCGGGTGCCCAGATCCTTGCGGCTCAGGACCTCGACGACGGCATGATGCCGGTCAATAATCCATTTGGAAATGGAGAGACCCAGGCCGGTTCCGCCTGTTTTCCGCGCACGGGAGTCATCGGAGCGGAAAAACCGGTCAAAGATATGAGACAAATCCTTCGAAGGAATGCCGATCCCGTTGTCCTGCACAGTTACCTTTGCCGAATCCTCCTTCCGGGCGGCAGATACCGTGATGGTCCCGCCGGGTGGGGTGTATTTGGTACTGTTGTCCACAAAGATACGGAAGGCCTGTTTGATGAGCTGCGCATCCCCTATGGTGTACACTTCTTTTTCTGTTTTCGTAACATATTCATGGTTCGGGTCGATCATAGCGGTCTCCCGCACCACCTCCTCCGCGATCCGGCTGAGATTAACGGGTTCCCGGTTCAGCTTCATGGAGTCGTTGTCACCCCTTGCCAGGAAAAGCAGCTGTTCCACCAGGTCCTTCATGCTTTCCGCTTCGCCCTTGATGGCATCAATGGATTCCTGCAGCGCTTTTTCATCCTTCTTTCCCCACCGGTCCAGGAGATTGGCATATCCCTGTATTACGGAAATCGGAGTCCGCAGTTCATGAGATGCGTCAGATACAAAGCGGACCTGGGAGCGGTAGGACGCGTCGATTCGATCCAACATCCCGTTGATGGCGCCCGCCAGATCCTTCAGTTCCCGTTGTTCCGAGCGGATGGAAACCCTCCGGTCCAGCCGCGTCACATTGATGGTATCGATGGTGCCGGTCAGATCCCGCAGCTGTATGTCGGGCCGGACCATCCGGGTCTGATTGATGCTCTTTGCCGTCCGGGCCAGATCGGAAAGAGGCTGAAGGGAGCGTCTCACGGCTCTTGCTCCTTTGCCGATGCCGCCGAGAAGAAACAACAGTTCAAAAACAGTCAAAACCAGAAAAAGTTTGAGAAACAGGGTCAGATGTCTGCCGATAGCATAGTCCGCCGCATAATACATTCTGCCGCCGGAGAAGGGCACCCATGCCCGGTATGTTACATCATCCAGCCGTTTCCAAAAGGAAGATTCCCCGGATGGGACGACGAATTGCCGGATCACACCCTCCATATGGTCCGGAAGCCATCGGTTCAGGAACCCGGGCAGATGAAAGCCGTCCGGCTCCTGCTCCGTCAGAAGGTCCCCAACTGCTGAATTTTCCACCCTCTGTCCTATATCCCGTTCCGCGTAACAGACCAGGGCGCCGGAGAAAAGGATAATCAGAAGGATATCGATCAGGAGAAATCCAAAAAACACCTGAGACAGATGCCAGGTGTTCAGCTTAAAGACAATGGAAAAATCTTCTCTTTTGTTTCCCTTTTTATTTTCCTTCATTTCTTATCACATACCCCACTCCGCGGACGGTATGAATCAGTTTTATACCAAAAACCTCGTCGATCTTACTGCGCAGATATCTGATATAAACATCCACCGCATTGGTGTCTCCCGCGTAATCAAACCCCCAAACCTTCTCCAGCAGGATTTCTCTGGTCAATACCATGTCCTTGTTTTCCAGCAGGTACCGGAGAAGATCGAATTCCTTTTTGGTAAGCTCTACCGGGACACCTCCGACGGCCGCTTCATGCCGGTCAATATCCAGAACAAGACCGCTGGCCGTCAGAGTTCTTGCAGATCCGGAAGCATTCTTCTTTCGCAGGGCATTGCGGATCCGGGCGAGAAGCTCCTCAATTTCAAAGGGCTTTGTCATATAATCGTCCGCCCCTCCGTCCAGTCCGGTCACCTTATCCACAATGGTATCCCGGGCTGTCAGCATGATCACCGGAACAGAGGAGCTCCTGCGGATACGCCGGAGTACCTCCATCCCGTTCAAGCCGGGAAGCATGATGTCCAGTATGATGATATCGAAACCGCCGCTCCGGGCAAGCTCCAGTCCGGTTCGTCCATCAAAGGCCTTTGCCACCTCATATCCCTCATAGGCCAGTTCCATTTCCATAAAACGCGCAATCTTCTCTTCATCCTCCACAATCAGGACTTTTTCATTCATATGCTCACCCTGTACCGTTTTTGCCTTGCCGGGGAACTGCTCTCTCCTCTGCCCAAACGCCGCTCAATCCCGTTCGAAGCGGCAGGAAGGCGTTATTGGCCCCTGTCGCCCTTGTTTTTTACTTCGTTCTTCAGATTCTCCGCCGCGCCGGCTGCGGAATCCATCATGTGGTTCACACCGGTGGATTCCAGATCCGGGCCTTTGAAATGGTAACGGCAGCCAAAGAACAATCCGACAATAATAAGCGGGACGGTAAACCAAAAGGCAAAGATCAGGAGAAGAACCAAAGCGGTAACAGGAACCGCAATAACCGTCTTGTCTTCCCGCCTTACCTCGAAGGAGTTCCGGTTCCCCTTTTCAATGACTCTGCCGCACCATCGGAAAAATCTGCCGGCCAATTGCGAAAAGGTTTCCCCTTTTTGTGTGCCATCCCGGCTGTCGTCATCCGCCGTTTCGTTTTCCGGCTCCTCCTGCCGGGAACAGTAATAACCGTCGTCCGGCGGAGGCTTTACCTTGCCCTGCCGTTCCAGATAGATCATCGCTTCCAGGATATCGTCCCCGCACGCATCCAGCGCGGCTCTTGCCTCCTCATAGGATACATTTGCCTTCTCCTTTAACTTTTCAACCTGTTCCATCGTAGCCATAAGAATATCCTCCTGTCCATTTGATAAGATGATTATAGCCTTCCGGGATTGAAATAAGGTTGGAACAAGATTAAAATCAGATTAAAATTTATGGATTCCGCCGCAAAAATCCATATTGCCGCAAGATAACGAAGGACACCTTAGCCGCATCAATCAGCACCATATCCTGCGGAAAATCAAAACGACTTCCAGACAAACAGTAACATAATCCGGACAGAAATGCAAGTTTTATACCAGCCTTCCATATTTCTGGCAGACGTCGTGTTGCCGCATTTCCTTTACCGTTACTCAACCTATTCGGTACCGCCTTCAGGGTTGGTGTCTTCTGTGTCTTTGCCTTCCGCCCGGGAAGTATTCTGCCGGGATTTCCGGCATTCCTCCGCGTAATAGGTATAATCCCCGTTGACGACATGTGTACCGCGGTCCTCTATGACGACGATCCGGTCCGCCAGCCTGTCGATGAAATACCGGTCATGGGAAACAAAGAGAAGCGTCCCGTCGAATTCCGCCAGGGTTTCCTCCAGAACCTCCCGGGATTCGATATCCAGGTGGTTGGTGGGTTCGTCCAGGATGAGCAGATTCACGCCGGCATAGGTAAGGGAGCATAGCTTCAGCCTGCTCTTTTCGCCGCCGGACAGGGAGCCGATCTTCTTGTTGACCTGCTCGTTCCGGAACAGGGTTTTGGCCAGCTGGGACCGGGCCTCCCCATAGGGGATATTGTGGAGGCGGGCGAAGTACTCCAATACGGTGGATTCCTCCTCCTCAAAGGCCGCGTTTTGCGGCAGATATCCGATTTTGACCCGGGAGCCGATGGTTACCGTGCCGCTGTCCGGTTCCGACTCTCCCAGAATCATTTTCAGCAGGGTGGTTTTTCCCGTACCGTTTCTGCCCATGACGCAGACGCTGTCCTGGTAAAAAACCGTCAGATTGACATCTTCGAGCAAAGGCTTGTTCCCGAAGGACTTGCTGATGTTTTTCAGCTCCAGTACGATTTTTCCGCTCCGTTCCGCTTCGGTCTGGCGCAGACGGATCCTTTGGTTTTCCAATACCGGCTTTTCCGGGGTTCCCATCTTTTCCAGACGCTTTTCCAGCTCCTTCGCCTTTTTGAACATCTTTTCGCTGTCCCGCATTTCTCCCCAGATCCGATATCTTTGGATCTGGCGCTCCATCCGCTGGATTTTCTTCTGCTGATTTACATAATTTCGATAATCGATCAGAAACCGGCGTTCTTTTTCTACCGTATAGTAACTGTAATTGCCCCGGTAGATATTTGCCCGGTCAAACTCCAGTTCGATGATTTTCCCCACGACATGATCCAGGAACCAGCGGTCATGAGAAATCACCAGTACAGTGCCCTTGTATTCCCGCAGGAAACCTTCCAGCCATTGGATGGTTTCCAGATCCAGATGGTTGGTCGGTTCGTCCAGAAGCAGTATGTCCGGTTCTTCCAACAGCAGCTTTGCCAGCATGACCCTGGTTCTCTCCCCGCCGCTGAGACGATTGAAACCCCTATTTTTCAAGGAATCGGTGATCTGAAATCCGCTAGCCACCCTGGCAATTCTGGTTTCCGATTCGTACCCGCCGTTTCGCTCATACTCTTCACCGAGCCTGCCGTATGTTTGGAGTGCTTTTTCCAATCCGGCGGTTTCCGGCTGCTTCATCCGCTTCTCCAGAAGCCGCATCTGCTTTTTGATTTCCCGGACGCTTTCAAACGCGGACTCCATGACATCCAGAGCCCGCACGGTGTCGTCATATACGGGGATCTGTTCCAGGCAGCCCAGCCTGGCATTTTTGCGGATGCTCACCTCGCCGCCCTGAACCTCCTCGGTTCCCATGAGGATCTTCAGAAGGGTGGTTTTGCCGCATCCGTTCTGTCCGATCAAACCCACTCTCTCCCCGGTTTGGACCGTAAAGCTGATATGTTCGAATATTTTGTTGGCGGCATAGTATTTCGTCAAATTGTTGCCACTCAGCTCAATCATTTTCCTTCCTCCTATCGGGCGCCCATTGGACGCAAAAAATCCCAAAGCCTATAAGCCTTGGGATCCGTCCTTATCGATTCTTATTTTCCGTTTTCGGTTTGATCCTATTGCACGTTATGGTATTCCGAACCTGACAATAGGATCTATATCGGACATGTTGTTTCCAAAACACTTATATGGATAGGGTAAAATCTATTCAATTTAGGCGCACTCCTCCCGTAAATCGGTAAAAATGCGGTCATGACAGATTTCCATGCGATCCATTTCCGTGTCTTGTTCATGGTTTTTCCTTTCTGAAACCCGCTTTATTCCATCTTTCCCGACCATGCGTTTCGCCCTGTGTTCCTGGACGCATTCCGGCGGAACTCGGATTCCTTCTTTTATTCTTCTTCATCCTATACGAAGAATGGCAATTTGTCAATTTCTTTTTTATTGCAGAAAAGTCTGGAGAAAAGCAGAATCATTAAGATGGCAATTATCCTGCAATACGGAAACGGTTTTACTGGATGAACCGGTACTTGGCCTGGATGCCTATCACCGGGATCTATTTTACAGGGAGCTGATATCCAGCTATAGTGAAAATCCGAGGACAATCGTGATATCCACCCACCTTATCGAAGAAGCAGCGGACATTATCGAAGAAGTCATCATATTAAAGGAAGGACAAGTCATCCTGCAGGACAGCGTGGAGAATGTGCTGAAAAAGGGGTATACGATATCCGGACCTATCGGGCGGGTAGATGCGTTTCTTCCCGGGAAACAGGTAATCGGATCGGATGTCATCGGAGGGTTAAAATCAGCCTACCTGTTTGATGAGATGCCGGAAAGCCCTGTTCCGGACGGACTGGAACTTTCGAAACTGGATCTTCAGAAGATGTTTATTCATCTGACGAACTCCTAAGGAGGATAAAGCCATGAATGTGAAAAATATGTATGCTTTTTATCTTAGTGACAGTAAGAAATCCCTTGCTGTCTTTTACGGGATTGTCGTTGCTGTCTATATGCTGTTCGCCATAACGGTCTTATCTACCAATGGAGAAGGCACGATCAACGGTATGGAGTTTAATATTCTGTTTTCGAGCATACTAACTCTATAATTCCATGAAATAGAGGTGGTTATGCTCTGTGATAAATTCAATAAAAACACCCAACAGATTGGTGAATGAGAAATCGCCTTATCTGCTTCAACACGCTTATAATCCTGTGGATTGGTGGCCATGGTGCGAGGAAGCCTTTGCAGAAGCAAGACAGGAGAACAAGCCCATCTTTCTGTCCATAGGTTATTCCACTTGTCATTGGTGCCATGTCATGGGGCGGGAATCGTTTGAGGATCAGGGCGTAGCCGGAATATTGAACCGATCGTTCGTCTCCGTCAAGGTGGACCGGGAGGAACGCCCGGATGTGGATGCGGTCTATATGGCAATATGTCAGGCATTGACAGGACAGGGAGGATGGCCCCTCACTCTCCTTTTGGATACGAAAAAGCGGCCGTTTTACGCCGCGACTTATTTGCCGAAAAACAGCCGGTACGGGATGACCGGGCTGACAGAACTGCTGTTAAAAGTATCGGAATTGTGGAAGACTTCCCGAAATCGGCTGCTGGAGAGTGGCGAACAGATTGTGGAAGCGATGCGGGAACAGGATAGAACGGGATATGTACAGGAGCCGGAGAAAAATCTGCTTTATGAGGCGTTCAGTGCCTTTGCACATTCCTATGACAGCCGATTCGGCGGCTTTGGAGAAGCACCGAAATTTCCGGCGGCACATAATCTTCTGTTTTTGCTGCGGTATGCGAAGGAAGAAAATCCCGCAGCAAGTGAAATGGTACTGCACACACTGGATGGTATGTATCGGGGCGGGCTGTTCGATCATATTGGCGGCGGATTTTCACGCTACTCCAGCGATGAAAAATGGCTGGTCCCGCATTTTGAAAAAACACTCTATGATAACGCACTGCTTGTAATGGCATATCTGGATGCTTACACCCAGACCAAAGAGTCTCTTTATACGCATATCGTAAGGAAAACATTGGATTATGTCTCACGGGAGCTGACCGCTCCGGAGGGCGGATTTTACTGCGGGCAGGATGCCGACAGCGATGGCGAAGAAGGAAAGTATTATTTGTTCATCCCGCAGGAGATATTGAATATTTTAGGCGAAAACCGCGGCAGGAGGTTTTGCGAGTGGTTTGGTATAACGGAACAGGGCAACTTCGAGGGAAAGAATATTCTCAATTTGGTGGAAAATGCGAACTACAGGGAAATTAACCCGACGATGGACCGCTGCTGCGAGAAATTGCTGTCCTACCGTGCCAGGCGGACATTTCTGCATAAGGATGATAAATGCCTGACTTCCTGGAACGCACTGATGATCACGGCCTATGTAAAAGCATATCTTATCCTGGAAGAGAATCAGTATCTCGATACTGCGCAAAAGGCGGAACGATTTCTTGAGGAAAAGCTTTCCCGGGACGATAAGCTGTTTGTGCGCTGGCGTGAAGGCGTAAGTGCCGGATACGGCAAGCTGGAAGACTATGCGTTCGTGGTTTGGGCGGAGCTGATGCTGTATCAGGCGATTTTCGATATCCGGTATCTTAAAAAGGCGGTCCGGTTCGCCGATACCATGTGCGACCGGTTTTTTGACGATACGGAAGGAGGTTTTTATCTATATGCCAGGGATGACGAGCGGCTCATCCTTCGCCCAAAGGAAACTTACGACGGTGCGATGCCGTCGGGTAATTCCATTGCGGCTTATGTGCTTGGTAAGCTTTTCAAAATCACGGGAGAAGAAAAATGGCGGGAGCGTTCCCAGAAGCAGCTCCGATATCTTGCAGGCTCGTCGGGTTGGTATCCAGCGGGTCATGGATTCGCCATGCAGGCTTTTATGGATGCACTGAATCCCTCTCAGGAGCTGATCGCATTGTCGCCGGAGCAGGAAGATCTCAGGAAGCTTCGTAAACTGGTGGCTGCAAAGCCAAATCTTACAGTCGTGGTAAAATCTCCGGAGAATGGACAGGAACTCGCGGAACTCTCGCCCTATACAAAAGAATACCCAGTCACGGCAGGACATCCACAGTTTTATTTGTGCAGCGGAAATTCCTGTGCCGCATCGGTAGATACACTGCAAGCGCTAAAGTGGTGAGGTTCTGCTAAAATTGGCAGGAATGAAATGACGATTTGTGACGCCGGCATGGGTGGGAACCCGATGCCGGTTGTTTTTTTGGAGGTTCCGTGTCGCTTTTTAGAGGAATTGCAACCTGTTTGTAGAATATATTACCTGTGACGGTTTTTATTCCAGCGGATTCAAGTGCGTGGGATGCTTGCGGGAGGCGGAGATCAATGCACGAAGGCCATAGGGAACGGCTTAAAAAACGTTTTCTGTCGGAAGGGATTGATGGATTCAATCAGCACCAGGTTCTTGAAATGCTGCTGTTTTTTACGATTCCGAGGAGGGATACCAACCCGCTTGCGCATGAGCTGATCGATCGGTATGGCTCACTTTCCGGGGTCCTGGAAGCGGACCCGGAGGATTTGAAAAAGGTTCCCGGTATCGGGCCGAATACTGCAGCGCTCCTGTCCTTTATCCCTTCCCTGTGCCGCAGATACATGAATGACAAATGGAAGGAAAGGCCCCGGCTGAGCAGTTCCGCCAGGGCAGGGGACTACGCCGCGACTCTGTTCTATGGCCGGCTGTATGAAGCTTTTTATGTGATTTGTCTGAACACCCGGAACGAGGTCCTTTATGCAGATCTGGTCCATGAGGGGACCATTGATTCCGCTCCTGTCTATCCCAGGCTGATTGTGGAAACGGCCTTGAAGCATCAGGCCAATGGCATCATTCTGGCCCATAATCATCCCGGCGGCAGTATGCAGCCTTCTTCCGCGGATCTGGACGCGACGCGCAGAATCAAGTCTGCCTGTGATGCCATATCCATTCAGGTCATGGATCATATTATTGTGGCAGGCACCCGGCATTTCAGCTTTGCCGATCACGGCCTGATTTAAAACAGGATTGGAGTATTATATCGATATCCTGGCCGGGATTCCGGTTGATGCAGTAGAATTTGACATAAACCAAATGTTAGGAGTACCGGAAATGGAATGCGGGAAAATCATCGGAACGGGAAATACGGCAGTTGTATATGAGTGGGGAGAAGGAAGAGCACTCAAGCTTTTTCATCGAGGTTATCCGGAAGAAGCAGTGGAAAAAGAGTTTTCCAACGCGAGGGCAATCTGCCATATGGATTTTGCAAAACCGCAGGCTTATGAGCTTATTTATCGGGAAGGTCGGGCAGGCATTATCTATGATAGAGTCGAAGGTCAATCCTTGCTGGATTGGGTCATGAAAACGCAAGATGTACACGGCTGCGGGGTATATATGGCAGGACTCCACAAGAAAATGCTGAAATATACAATTCAGAATGTCCCGAATTATAAAGAATTCCTGGAACGTGGTATTAAAAAAGCTGCGTATGTTCTGAGCAGGCAGGAAGAAATGATGGAAAGGCTGGATAAACTACCAGATGGCAATACGTTTTGCCATGGTGATTTTCACCCCGGCAATATATTCTTATTGGACGGTAAAACAACCGTTATCGATTTTATGAATGTGTGCCACGGGTGTTTTCTGTACGACGTGGCAAGGACGGTATATCTGATGGAATATACGCCGGTACCAGCTGAAATGGAAAGCAAAAAAGAGTTTCTGCAACTCAAAAAGTCTTTGGTGACCTCTTACCTTACGCAAATGGGAGTTTCCAGAGAAAGCATACAGGATTATTTATCGGTTATTGCCGCAGCCCGGGCAGGGGAATAATACCCGGGGGAACTGTTGGATATAGAATTGGACACATGATGAAGGGTCCTTTGGCCTTTGGGAGTCCCGGCTGGAAGGAAACCCCGGTTGGAAAGATGAAAACAGGGAAATGAGGGTTTTTGAAATGAGCAGGTTTCGATTTATTCATGCTGCCGATGTCCATCTTGGCAGCATGCTTCATATGGATGGAGCGCAGGATACGGCTCTGGCATCCTGGTGCAGGGAAGCCACGTATACGGCGTTTGACCGGCTCTGCCGCATTGCAGTGGATTCGGATGCACGGTTTCTTTTGATTTCCGGGGATCTGTATGACCGGGAATCCCGCAGTGTACGGGCCAGCCGGTTCTTTGCCGATGCCTGCGGCATGCTGAACCGCAGGGAAATCGGGGTTTACGTTATTGCGGGGAATCACGATCCTCTGCGGGAATATCATGAGATGTTTGCGCTTCCCCCCAATGTGCATGTTTTTCAGGCGGGGGAACCGGAAGTCTGCTATGTCAGGGAGAACGGGGAAACCCTTGCTGCCATTGTCGGGCAGTCCTATCGGAACAAATGGGAGTCTGCCCCCATGCACCGCGGGTTCCCGGCGCCGGATGAGGACTGTTTTACCATTGCCATGCTGCATACCCAGATGGAGGCCGGGGATCGGAAGTATGTTCCATGTACCCCGGGGGAATTGGCCGAAAGCCCATTTGTGGATTACTTTGCCCTGGGGCATATTCATCAGCCCGTTCTTCTGAAGGAGGACAAGCCGGTCATTGCATGGTCCGGCATTCCGCAGGGCAGGGACTTCGGGGAGGAAGGCCCGGGAGGGTGCTGGCTCGTGGAGGTGGACGGGACAGGGATTGCAGGAATGCAGTACCGGATGACTTCCCCTGTGATCTACCGGCGGGTTTCTGTGGATATCGGAGGGGAAAAGCTGCGGGATGCGGAAACACTGAGTCAGCTGGAGGAATATCTGGTGGACTGTGCCTGGAATATCCGGAACGATCCGGTCTCCCTGCCTGGTTCACATCGGTTTTCGTCTGCCTCATGCCAGACCGGAAAAGAGGAGGGCAATGGGGAAAACAATCCGGAGGGATATGTCATTCGCTGGATCCTCACCGGCCGGGGTAAGCTCCACCGCATTCTGGGCGGCGACCGGCAGGAAATCGGGCAGGAACTGTGTGAAACCCTGCGGGACAGGTTGTCCGGCATCGAGCCTTTTGTGTGGACGGATTCCGTGGAGTTCCGGACGGGCAGTCCGGTCACGGAAGAGGTTTTAAACCGGCATGAAGTTCTCCGGGACCTGCTGAAACAGTCCTTTCTCTCTGTGGAGACAGAGAAAGAGGCAAGGGAAAGCCTTATTCATGAGCTGGGACAGATGTGGACGGAATCCCTGGATCCGGAAGAGCAGGATGACCGGAAGCTGCCATTGGATGAGGAAACCCTTCAGGCGATCCTGGAGGATGCCGGTCAGCGGCTGATTGAAAGCCTGGCGGAGGAGGGACAGGAATGCACTTAAAAAGACTGTACATCGGGGACTTTGGCCTGTTCCGCAATCAGGCCCTGGAGAATCTGAGCCCCGGGATGATTGTCATAGGCGGCCGCAACCGGGCGGGGAAGAGTACCTTCGGAAAGATACTGAAGTATCTTGGATATGGATTTTCCAGAGGCGGGGCACTGCCTCCGCCCCACGTCCGCTATCAGGTGGAGGCGGATGCTGCAGGGAGCGGGAAACCCGATGAAGAATCAGAGAATAAGGATTCCCGGCAAGGGGAAGACGAACAGGCAGTGGTTCATATCCGGCTGGACGGGCAGGCAGAACCGGTCTGCGTCCGCTCGGCGGGGGAGGATTCCTCCCATGGATCCACTGTGTCTGTGAGGGAACTTTATCCATTGCACGCGTTTTCCTATCAGAATTTGTTTTTCATCAGTCTGGATCAGCTGACCAAAGTACCGGAAGGAATGAATAATCAGGAAGCGGTGCGGCTTCATTCGATCCTTCTGGGGGCGGGACTGTCTGATCTGGCCGGGATTCCGCAGATGGAAAGCCGGTTTCGTAAGGAAGCCCGGGCCATTGGAGGGAAAACAGGCAGTCTGACCAACAAGGGATTTCGTCCGTACATGCAGCAAATCAGGGAAGGCATGGAGCAAAGGAAACAGGCGCTGGCCCAGGTGGAAGAGTACCGGGACGGGCAGAAACGTCTTTCCTCCCTGCAGGAGAAGCTGAAAGGGCAGAAGGACCGTCAGCGTCTGCAGCAGGCCAATCTGGAAATTCTGGAGTGCCTGAAAAACAATTATGATGTTTTTGAGGAGGTCAGTCAGACTGCTGCGGCCCTGGAACAGCAGGAAGGGAAGTCCGCTGCGGCAGATTTTCCCCTGGAGAACCGGAATGCCGTTCAATTGCAGTATGACCGGTATCGGGAACTGGATCAGCAATGGCAGGAACAATCCATCCGATTTTGCGGAAGCCGGAAAAAGGGAGAAGAGACGGGCCGGCTGATTGCGCTTCTGTTGAAAAACAGGAGGAAACTGGAAAACTTCCATAACGGGCTATCCGGTCTCCAGGAGCGTTGGGATCGCTGTGCAAAATTGCAGGAGAAGGTTTCAGAGGGAAAGGATCAATTGCTGATTCGCATGAGGCGGTTCAACCCTGTCTGGACGGAAAAGGATCTGGACCGGATCCTGGACTTTTCCCTGGGGGTTGTGGAGGAAAGTACCCTCGCCGGCGCCGTATCACGCTGGCAGCAGTCCGGGGAGCAGCTGCGGCAGATGGAATATCGGAAGGACGAAGTCCGTCTTGAGACGGAACGGCTGAAAAAGCAGAAGGCGGAATGGAAGACGTCTCTTCCTTCCGCCAATTGGAAGGTTTATCTGCTCACCTCTTTGATATCTGCTGTTCTTGGAATTGCCGTGTATCATTTTCACCCCGCCGCCGGCTTGTTTCTGGGCCTCTTTGGAATTGCCGGCTCGGCTCTGTTTGTCTTTTTCAAAAGCCTGGGGCAAAAGGAAGCCGGCGTGAAGCAGAAGGAACTGGATTCCCGGCTGTCCGGCTGCATGGTGCAGGAGAAGGAATGGGACGATAAAATGGAATCGCAGCGCCGGGAGCAGGACGAAGCGAAAAAGACTCTGTCTGCAGCCCGGAAGGAATTGCAGCTGCCGGAACCCGCGGAACCGGAAGGCATCCTGGATGCTTACCGGGCATTGGCGGACCTTCAGGAAAGGGTTCACCGATATTTCATGGATCGGGAGGAATGGGAAGAACTGTCTGCCAGACTGTATGTTGCCCTGACGGAGATGGAAACCGTTTTGACGGAATGTGAGGAATGCTGGCAGAGCGAAGAGGAAGGAAGTCTTCCGGATGGGGAAGGCCATGGGGAGCAGACGTCCGCCGACTTCCGGCTTGACCCGATCCGTTGGCAGATGCTGCGTTCGGATCTGGAGAAGTGGTATGACAGAATGAAGCAGGCCGTGGCCCTGAATAATCTGTATGGAGAGAAGAGACATACGGAGGAAACGCTGCGGCGGCTGATGATGGAATCCGATAAGTCCGATGAAAAAGAACCTGCTGAAAAAGAATCTGCCGGGGAAGGGAGACAGCCCGGGGAGCCTGAGGATCGTGATGCCCTTCCGCAGGAGATGGAGTCATCGAAGTCCCTGGATCAAATGGTGGAAGCCTATTTGGCTCTGTGTGCGGGTAGGGAGGAATTCCTGGCCTTAAGGCGGAAGATGGATTCCCTTGTCCATAACCTGAACCGGGCAGCTTCGGCAGACCGCCTGAAAGCTGCGGTTTCCCTGGTGAATCCCCAGGGAAGAGATACGGTCCGCTACTTCTTTACATGCTATGAACAGTATTCTTCCCGGGAAGCCCTCCATGCGGTATATGAAAAGAAGTCCCTGGAAGTCCGGGGACTGGAGGAGCAGATCGAACTAAACAGGGAAACGATACAGAAAACAAAAAGCGAGTTGGAAAGACTGGCTCTGACATCCGAGCTGGAGCAGGCCCATAACCGGATTCAGCAGGGGCGGGACGGGCTGTATCCGGTTGCCCGGCAGTATGCCGTATGGAAAGCGGCAGCCTGGCTGTGTCAGGATATCCGAAGCCGGTTCATGGGGAATAAGCGGGAGGAGCTTCTGAAAAATGCTGACAGCCTGTTGGAAGAACTCACCTCCGGGGAATATGACCGGATTCTTCCCAATGAGGATCTTCGGAATCCGGATTTCTCCTTTTCCCTGGCGGATGGATCTGTTGAGAGCAGTACTGATGTCCTGAGCCGCGGGACCAGGGAGCAGGTATTTCTGGCTGTGCGGCTGGGCAGGATTATGGAGATCAAACCGGCAATGCCCATCATTCTGGACGATTCCTTTGCCAATTTTGATCCGCTGCATCTGGAACGGGCAGTTTCGATTCTGTGCCGCATAAGCCGGACACACCAGATATTTATCCTGACCTGCCATCCTCATCTGATCCATCAGATCATGGAAACCGGAGAACCGTGCCAGTATTGGCAGCTGGAGCACGGACAGTTCTCCCGGTCTGATGGGGATTCGCTCATGAGACATCTGCGGTGACAACCAGTCTTCAGTTTTCTTAAAATATAGCGTTGTATTTTACGAAAAGGATGTATCGGAAAGACAGAAACAGTTTTCTTTTCTGTAATATCTTTGTATTCACACTTTCATTCGATTTATTGACTCAGGTGTTATTATCAGGTATAATATATTATACAAATTATACTTATTGAACTTGGAGGGAAAGTATGAATACAAAAAGGGAAAAATATGCCTGGACGGTTACTGTTGGGGAAAAGGGGCAGATCGTGATTCCGAAGCAGGCAAGAGACGTATTTGGCATCAAACCGGGGGATGCCTTAATCATGCTTGCCGATGACAAGAAAGGCATTGCCATTCCGCCCAAAGAAAGCTTTGCCGAGCTTGCAGCAAAAATCTTTGAAGATAAGGCGGAGAATTGAAAATGAGAAAACACTATCTGGACAATATCCGCTGGGCTACTGTTTTGCTGGTCCTGGTTTACCACGTTTTTTATCTGTTCAACGGTGTAGGCGTGCTTGGTGGTGTTGGCAGCTTTTCGGGGACACAGTACCAGGATGCTGTGCTGTATTTCGTATATCCGTGGTTCATGGTACTGTTGTTTCTGATTGCCGGAATCAGTTCCCGATACGCGTTGGAGCATCGAAGTCATAAGCAGTTTATAAAGGAAAGAACCGTGAAGCTGCTTGTTCCGTCTACTCTTGGACTCTTCGTGTTTCAATGGATGGTTGGTTACCTAAATATAAAACTCGGTGGTGCGTGGGATATGATTCCGGCATTCGTCCGCTACCCCGTCATGGTCATTTCCGGGATTGGACCGCTATGGTTTATCCAGATGCTGTGGCTGTTCTCATTGCTGCTTGTGCTGATTCGGAAAATCGACGCTAAGGATAAATTCTACACGCTCTGCGGAAAGTGTAATCTTTTCGTGGTCCTGTTGCTTTTCCTTCCTCTCTGGGGAGCGTCACAGATTCTCAATATGCCGGTTATTACGACTGATCGCTTCGGTATTTACTTTGTCGCATTTTTGATCGGGTATTTCATATTCGCTCATGATGACATTCAGGACAAAGTGCATAAGATTCACCTGCCGATGCTGATTATCGCTGTTTTAACGGGGATTGCTTATACGGTTTATTATTTCGGTCGGAATTATGCGGATGATGCCTGTCTGAAAAGCATTTTCACCAGTGCTTACCTCTGGGCCGCGATTCTTGCGATTCTGGGCTGCGGGAAGGCCTGGTTCAACAAGACATCGAAATTTGCAGCTTATATGACAAAATCGAGCTTTGGTATTTACATCGTCCACTATCTTGTTGTCCTTGCCGCTTGCTATTTTCTGAAGTTCTATACAGCCTTGCCTGTATTTACCGTTTATCTGATTGCCATTTTCGCAGTCCTTATCATTTCTCCCGCTTTATACGAGCTGCTGAAGCGCATCCCGATTCTGAGATATCTGATTCTTGGTCTCCGAGGGGAGGATCTAAAGAGCAGTAAGCAGATATTAGCATAGGCATGTCTGCCTTTTCTCTCTGCCTGTCTCCAGAATACGCGTCTGTGGGGAGAGACGGGACGCTTCCGGCTAATGAGAGCGATATACGGAGCGCTGGACACCACAATCCGGAAGGATAAAGTGGTTAACGTCGAAAGCATTTTGTAAAGGTTTCACATATGGGAATCACCCTGGCATCAAACAGGGTGATTTTTTTGCACATCAGACAATACTGGTTTTCTCTTCCTGTTTGTGTTATTTTATGATGGGATGCAGAAGCGGAATTTCCTTTCCTGCGATCACAAAGGCTGTGCGCACAGGGGACACACCATCCAGGGATCGTCAGAAAATGCTGCGCAGGCCTCCGCATATCCTGATCACCACACCGGAATCCCTGTACCTTCTGCTGACTTCCGAAAAGTCCCAGAGTATTCTGTAAGGCATCCGCTGCCCGGTTCCAGGCCGCTTCTCCCAAATCCGTCACAAGGGGAATGCAGCGGCTGGGCCGTGCCGGTCACCGGTTGAATGCTGTCAGCAAAGGGCGGATTATACCACGGACCTGCGGGGATTTGCTGGACAGTGTCGTTATTTCCCGGGAAATGGTGAATCAAAACATTGAAACGGGCAAAGTGCCGAAAAATGCACTGGATATCGTATCGCAGCATCTGGTCTCCATGGCCTGTACGGAAGACTGGAAGCTTTCGGACATCATGGATCTGCTCCGGTCCTCCTGGCCTTTTCATACCATAGAGGAGGAGGAAGCCGTCAGGGTCCTAACATGCTTTCCGGGGAATAGGAGCATCAGCAGGACGTTCCCAGCCAGCCGCGGGTTTACTGGGACAGGGTCCATCAGGTCATGTCCGGAAATCATGATTCCCGGATGCTGGCTTTCCGCGGCAGCGGAACGATTCCGGACAGAGGCTATTTTGGAGTCTATCTGGAGGACCGTGCCACCCGGATCGGGGAACTGGATAAGGAGAGTATTCATGAAAGATGGTGTGATAAACTGATTTTAAGAAAGTTTTGTCGATAAGCTGCGTTTTACTAAAACGCTGTGATACTTTTTCACCTGGCATCATTTTACTAAAATATTCTGGCACGCCCGCTTCGTTATATTTTACTAAAATAAAAGGAATTGGATTGTAGGCATTTTAGCAAAAAGCATTGACTGGATCAAAACACCAATGTATAATATAGGAGAAGACAAAGATCCTTCCGAAAGGAAAACCCGGATTGTTGAGTGAAACGATTTTTTATCTTTTCAAACGGTAAACAGCAGAATCTGTGAGCAGTCAGGTATCTGCAAACGATCAAACGGGGGGGTGCATATGAATCATTCAAACACGGCATAGGCAGGGAAATTTCACACGGAAGCATGTCAACGAAGCGGACCAATGGATTGTAAGACGGTGGATACGGAGAGATCCGCAGTATGGTATTTTTATGGAAAAGTTCAAAGGAGGTTGGGTAACATGAAAAAGGGCAGTAAAATAATTGCTCTGCTGATGGTACTGGCTCTTGCAGGCTCTTTGCTGGCGGGATGCGGCAACTCCGGGGGAAATAAGGAGAAGGTAAATGCCGGAAAGCAGACAGACGAGCCTGCAAAGAAAGAAGAGGAGGAAAAAGGCGAAAAGGAAGAAACAAAGGACGGAAAGGACGCCGATTCCCTCCCCAGGGATGAGACCCTTTATTTCGCAGGACAGCAGTGGGGGACGGTAAACGACTACAACCCGTTGTCTGCAAACTCCAATAACGCCATGGCAATTAGCCAAAGTGATATGTCCCGTACCATTGTTTATGAGACATTGTATATGTGGAACCCGCTGACTGCCGAAATGACTCCGCTGCTGGCGCAGGGGGATCCCGAGTGGGATGAGGGAAAGACCCAGATCACCGTAAAGCTGAATCCGGACGCCAAATGGTCAGACGGAACACCGGTAACTGCGGAGGATGTGGCGTATACCTTCACCTTTCATACAAAATATGAATCCCCCACCGGGGAGGATATGCTGAGCTACATCGATGCCATAGAGGCAAAGGATGACTCCACGGTGGTTTTCAAAGCGAAAAAGGGTGAGGATGGAAAGGCCCTGAATCCTTTGTTGACCGAGTCTTTTTTGCCAAAGCTGTACATCCTGCAGAAAGCATACATGGAGAAAGTTGAAAAGAGATGCAATGAAGACAGCGAAGCGGTCAAGACGGACCGTATGGACGATCTGATCGCTTCCGGACCGTATAAACCATATATGGACAATGAGCAGAAAGTTGTTTTCATACGGGACGACAACTACTGGGGGCAGGCCGGATCCATGTGGGGAAAGCTGCCGGTACCCAAATATCTTGCACATACCATTTACAAGGACAACTCTGCGGCTCTGACTGCAATTCAAAAGGGAGAGGTCGATGTATCCCAGACCTTCATCCCGGATGTTCAGAAACTTTGGCTGGAACAGGATCTTCCGATTTCCACCTATATGGACGAGGCCCCTTACAGCGTCTGCCTGGTTATGCCTACCCTGTTTTTCAACACGGGAAAACCGGGACTGGATCAGACTCCCATTCGAAAGGCAATTGCCATGGCAGTGGATTACGACCAGATTATATCCAGTGCCATGTCCGGACAGTCTCCCACATTTGAGGATGTCCCCCGTTCGGTGATGAATCCGACGGATGCCGATCAGGAAATGGTGGATCAGGATGCACTGGCAAAGTATCAGTGGAAGAACGCGGATGTGGAAGGCGCAAAAAAGCTGCTGGATGAGGCCGGCATTGTGGATTCGGACGGCGACGGGATCCGTGAATACAAAGGGCAGAAGCTTTCCTACAAGGCGGAGTGCCCTTCCGGATGGTCGGACTGGAACGCCTCCCTGGAAATCGTGGCAGCGGCAGGGAAGGAGATAGGAATCAATATTGAGACTTACTTTCCGGAGGCAAGTCAATATTATGACGACTACACCACCGGCAACTTTGACATTACCATGCAGAGTTCCAGCGGGTCCTCCGTTGCAAACCCCTATCAGAGATGCATGTTTTTCCTGAGCTCTACCTACAATGATCTGGACGTGAACTACAGCGGGAACTTCGGACATTTCAAAAATGACCGGGCGGATGAAATCCTGAAGCTGATTCCAAATGAATCGGACAATGCAAAACTGAAAGGATACTATACCGAGCTGTCCCAAATCATGCTGGAGGAATGCCCGTGTGTCCCCCTGATGTATCGGCCGCAGCTGTTTCATGTTGTGAACGAATCCGTCTGGACCGGGTATCCGCAGATGGACGATGGAACCAACATTCCTCCCACGGATTGTACCGATGGTTATGGAATCGCAGCACTGTATCATCTGACTTTGGTGGACGGACAATAAGTGGACAATAAGTCACCATAAAAACGGCCTGAGGCAAAAGCGGCCGGGGCAAATGCTCCGGTCGCTTTGCAAACAGGGGCAAAGGGGAAGAACTTACATGAAAGGATTAAAAAAGTATTATGTACAAAAAATTCTATGGTATCTGCTTACATTGGTATTTGCTGTGGTATTGAACTTTGTTCTGCCCAGACTGATGCCCGGTGATCCGGTTTCCGCCATTGCCGGAAAGTCCGTTTCCGGCATGAGCGATGCCACCAAAATTCAGAAAGTATATCAGGATTATACAGAAAAGTTTGGGATCTCCAAACCAATATATGTGCAGTTTTTTACGTGGCTGAAAAACGCATTGCACGGTGATTTCGGGGTTTCCTTCAGTCAGTTTCCAAGAACGGTTTCCGATATCCTTTCCGGTGCGGTATGGTGGACGGTTTGCCTGCAGCTGCCGGCCATTGTTCTGGGATGGGTTCTGGGCAATGTTCTTGGCGCAGTGGCCGCTTACCGGAAAGGCGTATTCGATAAGGCGATCCTGCCAGCCTTTCTGTTTATCAGTAATATTCCCGCCTTTGGCATGGCGATTATTCTTTTGTTTGTTTTTGGTGTCAGGCTGGGCATTCTTCCCACCAGTGGTGGGTATGGATTCAATATGATGCCCAGTGCGACCTGGGCTTTTGTAAAATCCGTGATTGTTCATTACCAGCTTCCGTTCTGGTCCATTGTACTGATCACCATCGGAGGACAGGCCATCGGGATGCGGTCCATGGCGATTTATGAGCTGAATGCCGATTATGTGAAATACAGCCGCTTCCTGGGGATCAAGGACCGGACCATTGTAAAATATGTGTTCCGCAATGCCATGCTTCCCCAGATTACAGGACTGGCGTTATCCCTTGGCACGATGATGGGCGGTGCGCTGGTGGCGGAGATTATCTTCAGTTATCCGGGACTGGGCACTACATTGCTTGCAGCAGTCACCGGACAGGATTATCCACTGCTTTCTGCCTGTACGCTGATCATCACCATCATGGTATTGCTGGCCAATCTGATTGTGGAATTGATTTATGGCGTTATTGATCCGCGTGTGAAAGCAAGTCAGCAGGATTAGGGGAGGATGGCTATGAAAAATAGAATCAGACAGGTTTTTCACTCCGGGAAATTCATAACGGGATTTGTGATTTTTATCGTTATTCTCCTGACGATTTTTATCTATCCTCTGATTATCACCAGGGATCCTCTGAAGATGATGGGAGAAGGGAACTTTTTCCGGCCCGGCACTTATGTGTCCAAATCGGAGGTGGCGGGATCCGGGGACAGTTATCAGCTGAATGTGGATGCCGCCGCAGCTCAGGTGGACCGCAGGCTGAAAAATGACACCCGTGGATTCATGGCGGAATGGCTGGAAAAATACGGTGGGGTGAAATCCTCCGAAATTGATGTGTCGGATGCAGATGGGTTGATTGCACTCTGGCAGGATCATTATGATCTCGCAGCAGAGCAGAAAGGCATGACGGCGGCAAAGAAAAAGAAGTTCCGTCGTCTGGATAAGGAAATCCGGGACATCATGAAAAGCAAGGCATTGTTTCTTGCAGAGAAAAATGAGGAGACCGGGGATCTGGAGGAAGTGGAGGAACTTGGGGAAACGGAGTATGTGAATGAAAAGGATATTCAGAACAAACACACCTTTCCCCTCGGTACGGATAATTTTGGCCGGGATGTACTGACGGAGCTGGTGGCAGCTACCCGATCCTCATTGAAGATCGGGGTGATTGCCGGTGTGATTGCAACCGTCCTGGGACTGATTCTCGGGCTTCTTGCCGGATATCTCGGCGGTTTTGCGGATAATCTGATTGTGTTCTTTACCAATCTGTTTACCGTGATTCCGTCTTTTGTGCTGCTGATCCTGATCTCCTACAGTGTAGGGGAATCCCAGAGGGGAATCATGATGGTGGCCATTCTGATCGGATGCACTTCCTGGCCATGGACCACCCGTTCGGTACGGTCTCAGGTGATGTCCCTCCGCAACCGGGATCATGTCAATCTGTCCAAATTGTCCGGGCACAGTACGATACGCATTATACTGACGGATATTCTGCCGTATATCGCGTCCTATGTGGTGATGGCATTCATCCTTCAGATCTCTTCCGGAATTTTGTCGGAGGCACAGCTGTCCATGATTGGCCTTGGACCGGCAACCACAAAAACGGCCACCCTTGGCCTGATGATGAACTGGGCCACCATGTACTCGGCTCATCTGAACGGTTCCTGGTGGGCTTATTTTCCGGTTGTTTTGATGATTGCCCTGATTTCATTCTCACTGAATCTGATGAATACCGGCCTGGACCAGGTATTCAATCCTCAGTTAAGGGATTAGGAGGCAACTATGGGAAAAAACCTGCTGGAAGTAAACAATTTGAAAACAAAATATGTGACCCGCTTTCATGAAGATGTGTATGCGGTAAACGGTGTTTCCCTGAAACTTGAAGAGGGAAAATCCCTGGGGATTGCAGGAGAATCGGGCTGCGGGAAATCCACCCTGGCTCTGTCGCTGATGGGGTACTATTTTGCACCGCTGCACTATATCAGCGGAGACATTATAGTGGACGGAAAGAAAATTTCCGAACTGGATCCGAATACGGTGAGGAAAAACATTCTGGGCAATGAGATCGCCTATATTCCCCAGTCGGCCATGAATGCCCTGAACCCGACCCAGAAGATCATCCACTTCGTGGAGGATGTGATCCATGCCCACGATCCGAAAAAAAAGAAAAAGGATATCTATGATTTGGCCAGAAAGCGCTTCGGGATACTGGGCCTTCCGGAACAGGTACTGCAGAAACACGCAGTGGAGCTGTCCGGTGGGATGAAACAGCGTACCGTGATCGCCATTTCAACCATTCTCTCGCCGAAGGTACTGATCGCCGACGAGCCCACTTCTGCGCTGGATGTCACCTCACAGAAAAAGGTAATCCGGATGCTGCGGGATTTGATGGAAAAGGGAATGATCCAGTCCATGATTTTTATCACCCATGAATTGCCTCTGCTCTATAACGTGACAGATGATATTATGGTGATGTATGCAGGCCAGATCGTGGAGAAAGGCAATGCGGAGGAAATGGTGTTTGATCCGCTGCATCCTTACTCCAAAGGCCTGATGGGCTCCATCCTTGTGCCGGAGAAAGGGGTACGGGATCGGAAGCTGACTGCCATTCCCGGGACTCCGCCGAATTTGAAGCATCCGCCGGATGGCTGCCTGTTTGCGGATCGTTGTCCCTATGGGGTTCCTGCGTGCAGGGGAGGCCGGCCGGAGGAGCGAGTGCTTTCCAACGGGAGAAGCTATCGCTGCATTATGTCGGAGAAAAGAATCCGGGAGGTGTACGGCAATGAATAAAACGAAGGAGGAAAATTTCTGTCTTTCCGGCAGGGGCGTGACAAAGGTATTCGGGACAGGGGAGAACGGGACTGTCGCAGTGGATCATGTGGACTTTGAGTTCCGCGAAGGAGAATTTATTTCCCTTGTGGGGGAGTCCGGCTCCGGCAAAACCACTTTTTCCAAGATGCTGCTGGGACTCATTTCTCTTACGGAAGGGGAGATTCGGTATCAGGGGAAGCCCAGGGATATTTCCACCGGGAGAAAGAGAAAGGAATACTGGAAGAACATTCAGGCTATTTTTCAGGATCCCTTTGCCTCTTATAATATGTTTAACCGGATTGATTCCGTACTGCTGGACTGTATCAATATGCGGGGTGGAAAACATCTTTCCAGGGAGCAAAAAGCAGAGAAGATGACGAAAGCGTGCGGCTTTGTCAATCTGAAGTTTGAGGAACTGACCAACAAATATCCTTTTGAGCTGTCCGGCGGCCAGATGCAGCGGCTGATGATCGCCAGGATCTTCCTGCTGAAGCCGAAAATTCTTCTGGCGGATGAACCTACCTCCATGATTGACGCCTGCTCCAGGGCAACTATTCTGGATATGCTTCAGAAGCTGAGGAGGGAGAGCCATATGACGGTCCTTTTTATTACCCACGATATCGGTCTGGCCTATTATGTATCCGATACGGTATATATTATGGAGCATGGAAAGTTTGTGGAGCATGGATCAGCGGATGAGGTCATCCTGCATCCAAAGGCACCTTACACCAGGCATCTGATCGAAGATGTGCCGAAGATTTATGAAGAATGGAATCTGGATGCATGACGGCTGATTCTGCCCTGCAGGGCAATCCGCCATTCTGCAGATCCTCTCCCGAACGGCTCTTACCTCCGCAAAGCGGGTTTGTTTTCAAAATATGCCTTCTTTTTTGCGGGGGATCATGATAGAATCAATAGAGTAGAAAAGGAGGGGTTGATTTGCAGAAGGAGGTAATCTCTTTTGGCAAGGGAGAGACCGTGCAGGGATTCTATATGATCAAGACTGCCGTTCTCAGGACGTCAAATGCAAATAACAGATATATCGATATGACCATTGCGGATCGCACCGGAGAAGTCAACGGGAAGATCTGGGATCCGGATAATATGATGCGGAACATGAAATTAAAGGATGGCATGCTGGTCAAGCTGAAAGGGCTGGTCAACGAATGGCAGGGCCAGCTTCAGGTGAAAGTGGAGCGAATCCGGGACATCCGTCCGGAGGACCATGTCCGACCGGAGGACTTCGTACCGACAGCACCTTATTCTTCCGAGGATATGCTGGGAGAGATACTGCAGTTTGTCATACGGATCCAGGATAAGGATCTCAAGCAGATCACCAGCACACTTTTGAATGAAAAACGGGAAAAACTGATGTGCTATCCGGCGGCAATGAAAAACCATCACTCCATTCGGGGCGGTTTGTTATATCATACCTCCACCATGCTGAAAATGGCCGAGAGGGTGTTGGAAGTTTATCCATTTTTGAACCGGGATCTGCTGTATGCCGGAGTCATCCTGCATGACCTGGCAAAGACAGAGGAAATGGATGCCAACGAACTCGGAGTCGTATCTTCCTATACTCCGGAAGGGGTGCTTCTGGGACATATCGTCCAGGGGATCATGGATATCGACCGGGTCGGCAGGGAAATCCATGCGAATCAAGAAACGGTCATGCTGCTGGAACATATGATACTGGCTCATCACTATGAGCCGGAATTCGGGAGCCCAAAGCGGCCTATGATTCCGGAAGGGGAGATCCTGCATTATCTGGATATGATTGATGCAAGAATGTATGATATGCAAAAGGCATTGAAGGCAGTAAAACCGGGTGAGTTTTCCGATCGGGTCTGGCTGCTCAATAACCGGCAGATGTATAAACCGAAAGCGGAGAAATCAGACAGTCCGGAGAAAACGGATGATTCCGACCGTCAGACGGTACAGGGAGCCTGACAGGCTTTGGAAGAGAAAATAATTAAGACAGAGGTCAGAAAGGCCGGTGGATTTCCCACCGGCCTTTCTGACCTCCGCATTTATATATTCCGCGTTCTTTATTGTTTGAAAACATTCATGATCCGGAGGGCTTTAAAACTCCAGATCGTCCAATCATCTTGACAAGCCCAATAAAATAGCGTAAAATATCATCATGTAAAAATGTGATAATTAAGCAAAAAACATCAATATATACTATATCAGACTATTACTTAACTGTCAATAGATTCTGGAATATTTGTTGTATTTTATTTTTCCTGAAGCTTCCGGGAGGAAGCGTTTACCGGGAAAGGGGAGATGGAGAGTTTATGGATCCGAGTCAGTGGGACAGGGAAGCGAAGCGTCTTGCACAGGTTTATCAAAAAATCAGGAGGGAGCTTTCCCGCAGATCGTCCGAGGTGCAGTCCTATCGGACGTCTATTTTGAAAACCAGGCAATCGATATGGGAGGAAGGGGATCATACATGGAACTACGGGGATACGGATGCTGCGGTGGAACTCAAGCAGTCCATGGATGCCCTCAAACAGGAAAATCAGAGATTTCGGATTGCCAGAAATCAACTGAATAAACTGGAGAGGCTGAAAAAGTCCCCTTATTTTGGAAGAATTGACTTTATGGAAAATGGCAG
Organism: Eubacteriales bacterium mix99; assembly: GCA_038396605.1. Lineage (NCBI taxonomy): Bacteria > Bacillati > Bacillota > Clostridia > Eubacteriales > Eubacteriales bacterium mix99. Next base: position 492,433 of record CP121690.1, on the reverse strand, counting down.
TATCGATACCGAGCAGGTTTATATCGGAATTACTTCCTTTTTTGATGAACGGGGAAACATTCTCATCTATGACTGGCGTGCGCCGATTTCCGGCATTTTCTACGACTATGAACTGGGCCCGGCATCCTATCGCTGCATGGATGGCGTGATAGAAGGCCGTGTTAATCTGAAACGCCAGTATCGGATCACGGAGGACCGGCTGGACTATATGCTGGATACCGGCATCAAGATTGACGATGAGCTTCTGCAGGAGATTCTGAGCAAGAACACCGATGAAAAGATGCGCAACATTGTCAACACCATTCAAAAGGAACAGAACCGCGTGATCCGGGATGAAGGTCATCAGCTGCTGATGGTGCAGGGGGTCGCAGGCAGCGGAAAGACTTCCATCGCACTGCACCGGATTGCCTGGCTGCTGTATCAGTATCGGGATGAGAACATGACTTCCGGAAATATTCTGATCTTTTCCCCTAATACCGTATTCAATGACTATATCTCCAATGTGCTTCCGGAGCTGGGAGAAGAGAATATGCAGCAGACCACCTTTGATGAATATATTGCGAAGATGGCCGGCAGGGGACTGACCTATGAGACCAGCAGCGAACAGATGGAATATATCCTGGCCTCCGGACAGCGGGAAGATCAGCTTCCGAGAATGTGGGGCATCGCCTATAAGTCTTCGGTTGATTTTTATCATCTCCTCAATGGCTATGCCCGTTATCTGGAATTTCAGGCCATGCGGTTTCACGATATTGCCTTCCGGGGCGAGACGCTGGTATCCGTTGAGGAGATCAGGCAATTGTATGAAGAGGACTATGCACCTCTTCCCCTGGCAAAAAGACTACAGAAAATCAAAAGTCGCCTGTATTACCGGATCCGGCCGGCATGGTACCGGCGGTGGAAGGAATTATGGGATGAATTTCTGGGCTCCCCGGAATACAGGAGCAATGCAAAAGCATACAGCCGGTTATTTGTCTACAGGGAATTTAAGAAAGTCCGAAGGGAAATTGAAGATATGCTGCAGTTTGACGGGTATCAGGCTTTTAAGGAGCTGTTTTCCAACGTGGATCTGTTTGTTTCCCTGGCAGGCGAACATCTGCCGGAACACTACAGGGAGATCTGTGCAGATACCGCTGCCCGGTTTTCCCGAAAAATACCGGGTTATGAGGACATTGCCGCTTTTGTATATCTAAAGGGAATGTTGGAAGGCGTTCCCGAGATGGGACAGATCCGCCATGTGGTGGTGGACGAAGCGCAGGACTATACCCCGATTCAGTATGGAATCCTGAAGCAGCTGTTTCCCGAAACGAAGATGACTCTGCTCGGAGATTTCAATCAGGTGATTAATCCATTGAAGGGGGCTTTCCAATACCGGACGGTTACGGAAGTCATAAAGCCACACAGCCAGGCGGTTTTGAAGCTGGTCAGAGGGTACCGGTCCACGGCGGATATCGTGAACTTTACCCGTTCGGTGCTGAAGGACGGGCAGCAAATTGAGTCCATTCAGAGGCATGGGGAAAAGCCCCGGCTTTATCAGGCGGAGGTCAAAGGGGAATTGACGGAGCAGCTGGTGAAGGACATCCGGGATCTGGCAGATGAAGGCATGGAATCCATAGGCATCATCTGTAAAACGGCGGAAAAGAGCCGACGGCTTCATGACGCAATCAAAAAGAAGCTGCATGTTTCCCTGCTGACCAGGGACGACGTCAATTTCAGCAAAGGAATTGTCGTTCTTCCTGTATATCTTGCAAAGGGACTGGAATTTGATGCGGCGGTGGTATATGGGACAGATGCGGAAAATTATGGTCTGGAGAGAGACCGCAGATTGTTTTATACGGCGTGTACCCGGGCGCTGCACCGGCTCCATCTGTTTGCGGAAGGAGAGCTGTCCCCATTTTTCAGGGATATCCCGCAGAAATACTATGAACGTTTGTAACGCATAAGGACACATCCGGCACTGAGACATCCTGTCGTTTATTCGACAGGATGTTTGTAGGATACGACATATAACACAATTGTTACAAGTCATTAAGCCTTTGTTAGAGTATGAAAATATGACAACTATTTATACATTTCACGCGTCTCATATGGTAGAATGGGAAATGGAAAAGAGCCTCGGTTATTTTGAGGAATCCACTCGGAAGATGTCTTTTCCAAAGGGAAAGGTACCCATTCATATAGCTGTAATATAGGGGCATAAATATTGCTGTATGCATATACTTACTATAGGAGTGCAGCAGATATGGGGGCGCGCAGATGATTAAAATTACCAGGAAACGCAGGTTTGCAGGAAGGATGACATTGCTCTTTCTGATTTTGAATATATCTGTCATCTTTCTTTTTCATAAAGCAACCGGGTCGGCTGTTTCCAGTTCTGAAGGAGAATCCTACGGGGGCGAAAGCTATGGATTGGCGGCAAGTCTGATGAATAAGCCATCTGCCCTGCCGGTTCAAAAAAGCATCGTCGGGGACCGGCTTGGAGAGCCGGTGTATCAGGGAAAAAAGAATCCAAACGAAACAAATGGTGCAGCATCCACGTCCGATCCGGCATCTACATCCGGCCCGCAATCCACACCTGCAGCCGGCCCGGTATCCACATCCAATCCAGGATCAGCATCCGGCCCGGAACCCCGGACTTCAGCAGATCCGGGGAATGCGTCCGGTACAATTCCGGCCGTGGAGGCCAGTACGCAGCAGCTGCAGGCCACGCTGGACGGCATTTATCATCAGGAGGGAGAGAAGACAGCATACCTTACGTTTGACGACGGTCCAACCCCCTCTCAGACAACCCCCGTTCTGGATATCCTGAAAGCGGAAGGAATCAAGGCAACATTCTTTTCCATTGGATCCAATGCCGAACGTTATCCGGAGATGATAAAAAGGGAATACGCAGAGGGACATGGGATCGGATCTCACAGCTACAGCCATGAGTTCAGGCAAATATACAGCGATCCCAAAATTTATATGGCTGAAGTGGTGCGCTGCGAGCAGATCCTGAAGTCCATACTGGGACAGGACAAGGAATTCAAGCTGACCCGGTTCCCGGGGGGATCCTTTGGAAAGACTCTTGCGCCCTATCGGGAAGCGGCCAACCATGCAGGCTATGTGTATGTGGATTGGAACAGCCTGAATGGGGATGCGGAAACCCGTAAACCCCGCTCTGCAAAACAGCTGATTGCCCGGCTGGAGGACACCGTCCATCATCAGAACGGATTGGTTGTGCTGATGCACGATGCTCCGGGGAAACAATCCACTGTAAAAGCCCTGCCGGAAATCATTCATTATCTGAAGTCCAAAAATTATCGTTTTGAACGGATCCCGGGCTCACGTTCCAACAGCCTTGCACCCTAATCCTTTTTTTTCGCCTTACGGAACAGGGACAAGCTGCCAAAACCAGCAATGACGGAGATGTAAAAGCCGAAATCATACCACCATCCGGTATTTGCCGTTTCGTAAATCCGTATGCCTTTTCGAAATATGGATAAGATCAGCGAAACCGGAGCAATCCAGCCATGCCATATTCCCCAGAAAAACCCGGCCGGGTGCGCCGGCGTATTCCTGCCGTCTCCCGGTACACAACCGGTCAGAGCGGGCAGCAACAATAGTATCATAACCGGGAGCAGCAGCATTCTTTTCCTTGTTCTCTTTTTCATCATACCATGTCCTTTCTTTTTGATGGAATAAACGAAAACAGAGCCTTTTCTCCGATAAATTCCAATTGTCCGGCAATCCGATCCTCCTACTTATCTATTCTGCTTCCGAGGGGAAATCCCTTTCGGAACCTTCCGAAAGGAGAACCTTTCTTCTGAAAATTTTCCTTTTGAAATACTTTCCTATCGTGTATAATATATCTGTAAAAGGTTTCAAAAGAAACTGAGGTGTGCATTGTGGCCGGACTGAAAAAATTGCTGAACACACTGCTGGAATGGGTCGGGCTGATTGGCTTTTCCTTTGTCCTTGCCATTCTCATCAATTTATTTATCATGCAGCCCATAAAGGTGGATGGAAAGTCCATGTATCCCACCCTGCATGACGACGATTTCGTTCTGCTGTCCCGTATTGGCAAGACGCTGCATCTTCATCCGAAGTATGGGGATATCGTCGTTGTGGATCACCGTACAGACCGGGAACGATCCCTGCTGGATGACCTTTCCGATATTCGTATTTTTCATCGGTTGGGAAGCCGGGATCTGTGGATTAAGCGGCTGATCGGGCAGCCGGGTGATGTGATTGAAATCCGGGCGGGAGCGGTATATCGGAACGGAAAGCTCCTGGAGGAGCCCTATCTTCTGGATCAATTCACATATGGTCCGGATGAGCGGTTTGTCGTACCGGAGGGTTCTGTTTTTGTGATGGGGGACAACCGCAATAACAGCATGGACAGCCGGAAAATCGGATTTATCCCCTGTGCCAATATCAAAGGCACCATGGTGGCGGATATCAGCAAGCTGCTGCGGTAAGACAGTTTGGTTCTTGCCGGAACAGGAGAAAATGTGTTATCATGGAAAGAGAAATGAATAGACAGTTCGCAACCATCCTGTCTTGAAACAAAACTATGGATTTCATACGGGGCACCGTATCAGGGGCATTTTTGTTTGGTAAGGCGGAAATGCCTTTTTTGTTATGCTTTTTTATTGCCCGTTTTTTCATTGCGAAAAGTATGGAGAGAGGGGGTTGCCGCTGAAATGGAGGAAGAAATAATTGAAAAATACACGTTTTCTGGTTCAGGCAGCGGTCATTGCTGCCATTTATGTGGTGCTGACCCTGCTCTTTTCGCCCATCAGCTTTGGGGAGAGTCTGATCGAATTCCGGGTTTCAGAGATGCTGACCGTACTTCCCTTTTACACGCCGGCTGCCATTCCAGGCCTTTTTATCGGGGTACTCCTGTCCAATTTGTTCAGCCCGGTGGGGCCGATTGATGTGGTCCTGGGCAGTCTGGCTTCCCTGGTTGCCGCCTTTCTGTCCCGAAAGATGCCGAAAAAAGCACTGGTTCCACTGCCGCCGGTTGTTGTCAATGGTTTGATCATTGGAGGAATGCTTCATTATGTCTATCATTTTCCTCTGTGGATTTCTGTTTTGTCCGTTATGTTTGGACAAGTGGTGACCTGTTATGGGCTGGGGACTGTCCTGATGCTGGTTCTGGACAAATACAGCAAATATCTGTTTCCTTCCGGGCGGAGCTAAGCCTGAAGTATATCAGGCAATGGACTGAGGGATCAGAACAATTCCCTCCGGTGGAGTTCAGCCGTGACAGGCAGCCGGTGTTCGGCTGCCATGCACTACGCCTGCTTTTTGGTTTTTACGTCAAAGGCGACTGCCAGGATGAAGATGATTCCCTTTACGATATACTGATAGGAGATATCAATTCCCATCAGGTTCATTCCGTTGGTCAGAGACATGATCACGAGAGCGCCGATGATGGTATTGGTGACAACGAAGCGGGATGAATATAGTTCCGGGATAGTATATAATAGTACTTGTACGGCCGGTACAGCAGATGGATTCGGACTGCTGCAGCCGGCATCTGCGCCGGCAGATGTCTGGTTGCAAGAAGCCAACCCGTTTGGGGACTGCCGGCCGCATGGAAGGAGGAAGCGACGGTTTGGGGATTCATTATATTACCGGGCGTTCCGGCAGCGGGAAGACCATGCAGGTATACCGGGAGATCCGGAGGGCTTTGGAACGGGGGGACAGCCGCCTGATCCTTATGGTTCCCGAGCAGTTTACACTGCAGGCCGAGCGGGATCTGATCCGGAAGCTGAATCTGCCCGGACTCCTGGATGTGGAGGTGCTGAGTTTTTCCCGCCTCGCCCACAGGGTATTCAATGAAGTGGGAGGACTGACACAGATCCATATCAATGACCAGGGCAGGCGGATGATTTTGCGCAGGCTTCTGGATTCCTGCCGGGATCGCCTCACGGTTTATAAAACGGTATCCGGACAAAGCGGTTTTATCGAACAGATCAGCGATCTGCTGGCGGATCTGAAACAGCACGATATCATGCCGGAGCAGATGCGCCGGCAGGCGGAGAGACTGGACTCCAACGAGCTGCTTTCCGGAAAGCTCAAGGATACGGCCCGGATCTATGAGGAATTCAATCGTTATCTGAAGGATCGGTACATTGATTCAGAGGATGCGGTGAATGCCCTGATTGAACGGATGGATCAGTCCTCGTTTCTTTCCGGTGTGCGGATCTGGATGGACGGTTTTGACTATTATCCGCCGCAGACCATCCGGGTGATGGAAAAGCTGGCGGTCCTGGCCCGGGATCTGACGATTACCTTTACTGTTGGTCTGGATGACACCGGCAGGGATCAGGATGTTTTCCGCGTTCATGCCCTCTCCCTTCAAAAAGTGCGCCGGATGGCAAAGGAACTGCACAAAAAGGAACGTTTCACTCATCTTGCCGGTTCCGGAAGAGGACCTTTCCGGGCCACGGGGGCTCCGGAGATCCGTCATTTGGAGCGGGAGCTTTACCATTACCCTTATCGGACCTGGCCGGATGCAGTACATCATATTGAAGCATTTGCCGGCAACAATCCGGAATCCGAAGTGGAAAATCTGGCAGCCCGGATCGTCTCCCTTACCTGGGAGAAGGGCTGGCGTTACAACGAAATGGCCGTTGTTTCCGGTGATATGGAAACCTATGGCGGTATCATCAAACGGGTTTTCCCGGAATATGACATTCCCTTTTTTCTGGATGAAAAACGGCCGGTGATGGAGAATCCTGTCGTGGATCTGGTCCTGACCGTTTTGCATGTGGTAAGACGCGGCTACCGGTACGATGACGTTTTTAAACTGCTGAAGACCGGATTCTGCGGCCTGTCCACCGACGAGACGGAGCAGCTGGAGAATTACTGTCTGGAATTCGGGATCCGGGGCAAAGGATGGCAGGAACCCTTTATCTATGGGGAATCGGATGAAACCCTTGCGGCATTGAATGACTACAGGAAGCGGTTTGTTTCCCCCTGTCTCCTGCTGGAGAAACGCCTGAAACGGAGCAGTACGGTGGAAGGCATGGTAAAGGCCCTGTATCAGTATCTGACGGAGATTCATCTGCAGGAGCAGCTGAGGGAATGGATCCGGGAACTCCGGGAAATGGGAAAGCTGGATCAAGTCAATGAGAACGCCCAGATCTGGAACATTATCATGGAGACTCTGGATCAGCTGGTGGAGATTCTGGGGGATCAGAAAGTTTCTTCGGAGGGATTTTATCGTATTCTGGAATCCGGATTTTCCTCTCTGGAAGTTGGCATGATTCCTACGACGCTGGATCAGGTTCTGGTGGGGGATATTCGCCGGTCCAAGAGCCAGGATGTCCGGGCACTGTTCGTTGTTGGCTGCAATGACGGGATCCTGCCTTCCGGAAGGCAGGAGGAAGGCCTTCTGGCGGCAGAGGAACGGGACATGCTTTGCAGTATGGGAATGGACCTGGGCGGAAGCACCGAGCTGCTTTCTGCGGAGGAACGATTCGGCATCTACACGGCATTCTGCAAGCCCTCCCACTTCCTGTCGGTCAGCTATGCCGTTTCCGACGCGGAAGGCAGGGCACTTCGTCCGTCCATTCTGATGGATCGGCTGAAAAAGCTGTTTCCCCGGCTGGAGATCACGGGAGACCGGCATGTGGACACAGAACCGCTGATGCGGATTGTTACCCCAAAGAGCACATTTCCCCATATGGTGTGCCATATGCGGAGCCTTGCAGACGGCAAGCCGGAATCGGATTTGTGGTGGCTGGTCTATGATTGGTATTTCCGGCATCCGGCCTGGGAAAAGAGAAGACAGGATCTGGAAAAGGCACTGTTTTACCGAAATCAGGAGGCACCGCTTGGCCGGGATAAGGCAGCGGGACTGTATTCCCTCCCGATTCGGGCCAGCGTGTCCCGGCTGGAGCAGTATGTCCATTGTCCTTTTTCCCATTTTATCAAATACGGCCTGCGGCCCGGAGAAAGGAAACAGTATGCAGTGGAAGCGCCGGACATCGGAGAACTGTTTCATCAGTCCATTGAGGGATTTACCGCAGAGGTTGCGGAGGAAGGACTGGATTGGCGGACACTGGATGATGAAAAGTGCGGGGCTATGATCGATAAAATCATGGACCGGATCCTGCCGGAGCATAACCATGGAGTGCTGCTGAGCACCCATCGCTATCAATATCTGGCGAAACGTCTGAAACGCACCGGCAAACGGGCGGTATGGCTTCTGACCGATCATATCCGGCGGAGCAGCTTCCGTCCCATTGGAAACGAAATCAGTTTCGGAACCAGGGGGACGTATCCGCCTATTGAGATCGAGCTTCCGGGGGGAGAGAGAATGTATCTGGAAGGCAGGATCGACCGGGCGGATATTTACCGGGAAGGGGAGGACGCATACCTCAGTGTCGTCGATTACAAATCCGGTACAGAGAGCTTTGATTTGTCCGATGCCTATTACGGGCTGAAACTGCAGTTGCTTGTTTATCTGGAAGCACTGCTGGAGATGGAGCAGCGAAAGATCAACGGAAAGGCCCGGCCCGGAGGAATCTTCTATTTCCGGATCGACGATCCCCTGATCAACACCCAGGAGCAGGTGGCGGATGTGATTCAGGGCGAGATCCGCAAAAAGCTGAAACTGAAGGGACTGGTTCTGAAGGATGTCCATGTTGTTCAGTGCATGGACCGTGATATAAACGGGTATTCCGAAGTCCTTCCCCTGGGGATTAAAAAGGACGGAACCTTTCACAGTCGTTCTTCCGTTTTGGAGGAGGAGCAGTTCTTCCGGCTTCTGGGTCATATCAGACGGCTGATCCGGGATATCGGCGACGAAATGCTGCACGGAAACATACGGATCGAGCCGGTCCGGAAAGGAAAGGAGACCGCATGCCGGTTTTGCCCCTATGACGGGATCTGCCAGTTTGACAGCCGTCTGGAGGACAACGGATACCGTCTGATCCATCCGCTGAAGGATAAGGAGGTTCTCCGGAAAATAGAAGAAGACGACCGGAAACCAACGTAATAAGGGAAAACGATGAAAGTAATGAAAAGAGAACGATGGAATGCATAAAACGAGAACGATAACGGTAAGGGAAGGGGAAAGGGTTCATGCCAAAATGGACGGTGGAACAGCAGGCAGCCATCGATGCCAGGGACTGTAACCTTCTGGTGGCAGCTGCAGCCGGTTCGGGCAAAACAGCGGTCCTGGTGGAGAGGATTCTGCAGCTGATTTTGAAGGACGAAGCGGAGTTGGACCGTCTTCTGGTGGTGACATTCACCAATGCAGCAGCAGGGGAAATGCGCGAGAGGATCGGAGCGGCCCTGATGAAGGCTCTGGATGAAAACAGGGGAGACAGCAGGCACTTAAGACGGCAGATGAACCTTCTGCCCAAGGCTTCCATCAGTACATTGCATGCTTTCTGCATTCGCATCATCCGCCAGTATTTTCATGTTATCAATCTGGATCCCGGCTTTCGGATCGGGGATGACACGGAGTGCAGCCTGATCCGGCTGGATGCCATCGACGATTTGTTTGAAAAGGAATATGAAAAAGGTTCGGAGAAATTTTACGGCCTGGTGGAACGTTTCGGAAATAACCGGCAGGATACACCGCTTCAGGATCTTGTGCTGAGGCTGCACGGCTTTATCCAGAGCAAGCCCGATCCGGAGCGGTGGATGGAGGTGCGGGTACAGGATTTTGCCCTGAAGGAGGAGGAAATCGGGGCCAGCCCCTGGTATCAGGCGTTATTGTCCCAGATCCGTATGGATCTTGCCGGGGCCATGGATCTGCTGCAGGATGCCCTTGCGCTGTGCAGAAAGCCTGGCGGGCCAATGGCTTACGAGGCGAATCTTCTGGACGACCTGTCGCAGCTGGAGGATCTGCTGTCCCTGACACAGCACAGAGGCCTTCGGGCATGCTGTCAGGCTTATCCGGGAATCAAGTTCAAAAATCTGAAACGGTGCGGCAGGGATGTGGAGGACTCCCTGAAGGAAGCGGTTCAGGAGCAGAGAAATCAGGCAAAGGCAATCTTCAAAAATCTGGGCGACGGCTTTCTCTCTGTGGGACTGGAACACAGCGTGGAACAGCTGAACGAACTGTATCCTTACATGCAGTATCTCTGTGATCTGGTTTTTAAGTTTGACCGGGAGTACAGGCGGCAGAAACAGGAGCGGGGAATCATTGATTTCAATGATCTGGAGCATTATGCCCTGGATATTCTCAAGAATGAAGAGGTGGCAGAGGAACTCCGCAGCAAATATTCCTATATTTTTGTGGACGAATACCAGGACAGCAACCTGGTGCAGGAGACCATTGTAAATAAGATTGCAAGGGAAGACAATCTGTTCCTGGTGGGGGACGTGAAGCAGAGCATTTACCGGTTCCGGCTGGCCGATCCGTCTGTTTTTCTGTCCCGGTACCGCGCCAGTCTGCCAGAGGAGGGGACCAAAAACCGCCGGATCGATCTGAATCGGAATTTCCGGAGCCGTCCATCCATATTAAATGCCGTCAATTATCTGTTCCGGAATATTATGTCCGCGCAGTTCGGGGAAATGGATTATGATGGCAACGCTGCCCTTTATCCGGGTCTGAATACGGAAGATCTGCCGGATCCGGAAACGGAGCTTCATCTGGTGGAAAAGGCGGAGGCAGGAAAGGAGGACCCGGACCCGGACACGGAAAGCCTGAGTGATATTGAAGTGGAGGCAGGGATCGCTGCGCAGCGGGTTCAAAGTCTGGTTGGCACGGAACTTCCGGTGCCTGGCGAAAAAGGCGGCCAGGGGGTCCGCACGGTGGATTATCGGGATATTGTGGTTTTGATGCGAAGCACAGTCGGATGGGCCTCCGTTTTTCAGGAGGTATTTGCGGCGGCGGGAATTCCGGTCTATGCGGATGTGAACACCGGTTATTTTGAAGCTCTTGAGGTGAAAACGGTGATCGCCCTGCTGAAGGTCGTCGACAATAAATGTCAGGACATCCCCCTGCTGACCGTTTTGCGCTCTCCCATCGGAGGATTCTGCGCAGATGACCTGATCCGGATCCGGACGGTCAGCCACGGGCGGTTCTTCTGGCAGGCCGCTACGGAATATGTAGCAAACCGGGAGGACAGGCTGTCCCGGCGGCTGAGGGATTTTTACGGAAACATCGCACAGTGGCAGATGGCATCCCGCTATCTTTCCATGGAGGACTTTATCTGGAAGCTTTATACGGAATCCGGCTATTATTCCTATGTGGGGGCCATGCCCGGCGGAGAACAGCGGCAGGCCAATCTGCGGATCCTGTTGGATCGGGCCCACCAGTTTCAGCAAACTTCCATAAAGGGACTCTTCCGGTTTATCCGGTTTATTGACAAGCTGCAAAACAGCAGCGGCGACATGGGAGCGGCCCGGATTCTGGGTGAAAATGAAAACGTGGTACGTATTATGAGCATTCACAAAAGCAAGGGTCTGGAATTTCCAGTGGTGATCGCAGCAGGGCTGGGGAAGCAGTTCAACCGGATGGACACCAATGCCGACGTGCTGTTTCACAAGGATCTGGGGCTGGGTCCGAAGTATGTCAACCCGGAAACCCGGCAGACCTGTGACACCATCGCCAGGTCTGCCATGAAGCAGGTGATCCGCATGGAAAGTCTGTCGGAGGAAATGCGTATTTTATATGTTGCCTTTACCCGTCCGAAGGATAAACTGATTCTTCTGGGTTCGGTCCGGGACTTGGGCAAAGCAGCAGGGAATTGGGCAAAATCATTTACTCCCTATTCCCTTTCCCGGGGAAAATGCTTTTTGGATTGGATCTGTCCGCCTCTGATCCGGCATCCGGACGGTAGCCCCCTGCGGGAGCTGGCAGGCGCTGCGGAAACGGAAGAGTCTCTGGCGGAGGATCCGTCCGTGTGGAAGGTAGAGCTTCATGACAGGGGAGAAGTCACCGGACTTGCCAGGGAAGGGGCTCAGAACAAAAAGGCGATGCTGTACCGACTGGAAAATCCGGAGGAATATTTGAAATCCCTGGAAGAGGAAAAGGATTCAAAGCCTGCTGAGAAAGATACCCGTAAAGATTTGGGGAAGAAAGACGCAACGCAGGCGGATCAAAAGGATTTGGGTGACCAGGAGAAGGATCTTTTGGAGGAAAGCAGGAAAACCGTAAATGACCGATTTTCCTGGATCTATCCACATCGCTGTTCCATCACCGTTCCATCCAAGCTTTCGGTAACGGAAATTAAAAACATGCAGGGTCTGCGGGGAGCGGAGCTGCCGGGGAAAGAGGATACTGTGGTAAAAGTCCTTTCGGACCCGATGCCTTCCCTGATCGATCACCCCGGATTTCTGGAAAGCAGCCGGAAATTCACAGGTGCAGAAAGAGGGACCATTGTCCATTTTGTCCTGCAGCATCTGGACTTGTCCCAGGTGGATAATGAGGAGAAAATTCGCCGGCAGATATCCGGAATGGTGGAGAAGGAGCTTTTGACGCAGGAAGAGGCGGAAGCGGTGGATGTCGGCATCCTGGATTCCTTTTTCTGCAGCAGGACCGGACTGCGCATCCGGAATGCAAAAGGTGTCCGCCGGGAGGTTCCCTTCAACCTGCGGAAGAAGGCGTCCGAGGTCATGGAAGGAATGGAGACAGGTGATGATAACCTTTTGATTCAAGGGATTATGGATTGTGTCTTTGAAGAGAATGGACGATGGATCCTGGTTGATTATAAGACCGACTACGTGGATCCCAGGGGAGGAGTCCGGAAGCTGGTGGACCGATACCGGGTGCAGATCGATTACTATACGGAGGCCTTGGAGAAAATCACCGGCAAGCCGGTGGGAGAGCGCATTCTCTGCCTGCTCAGCATCAATCAGGCGGTTTCCCTGTAGATTTATTCAGCAGAATCCCACCGGACGATATCCTCAAGAGGTTTGCGTCTCGTTCGATGCCGGTCGGCAGAATCCGTTTGTGCCGGATAACCCAGAGGCATCATGACAACCGGCTCCATGTATTGCGGCAGGTTCAATGCTTTTCGGCATATTTCCGGATCAAAGGCACCCAGCCAGCAGGTGCCAAGTCCCAGGTCTGCTGCCGCCAAAGTCATATGATCGGTTGCTATGGCGATATCCACATCACCATAATCCTTGTTGTCGTTCTGTCGTTTCCAGGATTGGGAATGATCGCAGCATATCACCAGGATAACCGGTACCCTGGCAAACCAATCCCTTGGGTAAGCTTTTACCAGATCCGCTTTCCATTGCGGATCCCTTGCAGCAAAGATCTGCCAGGGCTGCATATTGCATGCCGAGGGGGCGATCCTTGCAGCTTCCAGTACCTGGAGTAACTTTTCCTCCTCCACTTCCCGGGGGAGATAGCTCCGGACGGAACATCTTTTCTTTGCAATGTCCAAAAAACTCATATTTTATCCTCCTTACCGGGGTGCCGGAAAGTATGTATATTTTCTTTGCTTCACTTTAAAATACAATTGTCTTTCCACAAACAATGGCACCACCACTATTATTATATCAAAACAGATCCCGCATTCAACCTGAAATTGTCAGATTATTTAAAAATGTTTGAAATATGGCGGCAACCGCTTTGATTGCTTTATGCGCTGAAGAAGATAATCACTCTGATGCCGCAGGGTGATTTTTTTATCCTGAGGTTTCCTTTGTATCTGCTTAATCCAGTTAATCCAGCTCGGACATTCCGGTATAAAGCTGATAATATCTGCCCCTTGCGGCAAGCAATTCTTCATGATTGCCCCGTTCCAGTACAGTTCCATGCTCCAGCACCAGTATGGCTTTTGCATTCCGTACGGTGGAAAGCCGGTGTGCGATCACGAATACGGTACGTCCGGCCATCAAACGATCCATTCCGGATTCGATCAGTTTTTCCGTATGGGCGTCCACGGAACTGGTGGCTTCATCCAGAATAAGAACCGGCGGATCGGCTGCGGCTGCGCGTGCTATGGACAGGAGCTGTCTCTGCCCCTGGCTCAGATTGGTTCCGTCATTGGTCAGGACGGTGTCGTATCCCTTCGGGAGGCGACGAATGAACGAATGGGCGTTGGAGAGCTTTGCGGCTGCCACTGCCTGCTCCCGGGTGGCTTCGGGGTTTCCGAAGCGGATGTTGTCCAGAATGGTTCCGGAAAACAGATGAGTGTCCTGCAGGACCACGGCAATGGAGCGCCGCAGATCCTCCTTGCGGATATCCCGTACATCTATTCCGTCGTAGGTGATGGAACCCGATATCACTTCATAAAATCGGTTGATCAGGCTGGCGATGGTTGTTTTGCCTGCGCCGGTGGATCCGACAAAGGCAATTTTCTGACCGGGCTTTGCATACAGGTTGATCTGATTTAAAATGGGTCTGCCGACTTCGTATCCGAATGCCACATCATGGAATCGGACATCCCCTCTCAGGGGAATACGCTGTCCGTCCGGTTTGCACCATTCCCAGCTTTTTGCGGCGCCTTCCTCAGTGGGTTTGCGCAGCAGGGTTATTTTCCCGTTATCTACCTCCGGCTTCTGCTCCATGACTTCCTGAATCCGCTCTGCTCCGGACAGGGCAGCCAAAAGGAAGTTGAGCTGCTGGGAGAAATGATTGATTGGCATCGCTGTCTGGCGTACGTAGACAAGATAAGCGGAAAGACTGCCCAGATCCATATGCCCGCTCATGACCAGAAAAGCACCGAGGCAGGCAGTGATGGCATAGTTAAAATAGGAAAGACTGACCACCACGGGTACGGTGACTCCGGAATACGTGACGGCATTGGTTGCAGCATCCCGAAGCATTTCGTTCCGATGGGAGAATTCCTTCATATTGTTTTCTTCATGGTTAAATACCTTTACAACTTTCTGGCCCGCTGTCATTTCTTCGATAAACCCGTTCAGGCTTCCCAGGTATTTTTGCTGACGTGTGAAAAAGGAATGGCTCTTTTTACCGCTGTAGCGGATGAACAGGAACATGCAGAAAAAAGTTGTCAGAACAATGAGGGAAAGCCTTGGACTCAGGATCGCCAGCATGGTGAAGGTACCGACGAGAATCACAAAATTCTGGATCACTACGGTAAAGCTGTTGTTCAGGGCATTGGACAGGGTGTCGATATCGTTTGTAAACCGGCTCATGAGCTCTCCATGGGTATTCGCGTCAAAAAAGGAAAGCGGCAGGGTCTGCAGTCTTCGGAAAAGATCGTTCCGGATCTCCAAAATCACCTGCTGTGCGGTTTTGACCATAAGCTGGGTGTATCCGTAGGAAGAAGCCACTCCCGCAAGATAAACCGCTCCCAGAAGAACAAGTATCCGCGCCAGCCCGGCAAGGTTCCCGGGAAGGATATATTGGTTGATGATGGGCTTGATCAAATACACTCCGTATACATTGGCTCCGGCGCTGATGAGGGTCATCAGGGAGACAAGAACAAGCGCAGCAGTGTGCTGTTTCAGATATCCTCCGATAAACGCAAGTGTCCCGCGAATGTTTCTTGGTTTGTTGCGTCTTATCTGATTTGCCATTATTCCAAAACTCCTTTTTGCTGGAATTCATAAATATCCCGGTAAATTTCGCTGCTCTTCATCAGCTCATCATGTGTGCCGGCGGCGCTGACCGTTCCGTTGTCCAATACCACAATCTGATCGGCATCCTCAATGGATCGGATCCGCTGGGTAATAAAGATCTTCGTCGTATTTTTCAGCTCCGAAGCGAGTCTGTGACGGATCCTTGCTTCCGTTGCCGTGTCCACGGCGCTTGTGGAATCATCGAAGATCAGCACGCGGGGCTGCTTCAGTATGGCTCTGGCAATGCAGAGGCGCTGTTTCTGCCCGCCGGAAACATTCACTCCGCCCTGTCCCAGATCCATGTCATATCCTTCCGGCATGCGGGAAAGAAATTCATCTGCACAAGCAATCCGGCAAGCCCAGTCCAGATCTTCATCCGTTGCGTTTTCGTCGCCCCATTTCAGGTTTTCACGGATGGTCCCGGAGAACAGGTTGTTGTTCTGCAGTACCATGCCCACGGCATCCCGCAGATGAACCAGGGAATATTCCCGGACATTGTGCCCGTCGATTTTCAGGACCCCTTCGGAAACATCGTACAGTCTTGGAATCAGCTGCACCAGGGAGGACTTGGCAGATCCGGTTCCTCCGATGATTCCGATGGTCTGCCCGGCGCCGAAATGAAGGTTGATATGGGAAAGCACATATTCCTCTGCAGTTTCCTGGTATTTAAAGGAGACATCTTCAAAATCAATTTCTCCGTGATGCACGGTATAGGAACCGGGGCCGTCGTGGATGGCGGCAGGCTCATCCAGTACTTCAAAAATACGCTGTGCGGAAGTTATGGACCGGCTGAGCAGGAGAAAAACATTGGAAATCATCATCAGGGAATTCAAAATCTGCAGTACATAGCTTAAAAAGCCGGTCAGCACACCGACCTTCATAGTCCCCTGATGAATATAGTTTCCACCCAGCCACAGAATGCAGAGAATCGTCGCATACATAACAGCCTGGAAACAGGGAAGGTTCAGGACAGCATAGTGGAAGGACCGTTCTGCTGTCTGCCGGTACGCTTCGTTGCCTTCGCTGAATTTCTGATACTCACTGTCGCCCTTTACATAGGCTTTCACGGTACGGATGGCTCTGAGGTTTTCCTCCACGATGGCATTTACTTCATCCAGGGCCTTCTGCATTCCGGCATACATGGGACCCAGCTTTCGGAGAATCAGAACCAGACAGGCGGCCAGAACAGGCATGGCCACAAGGAATACGAGGGCAAGCTGCGGACTCATGGTGATGGACATGGCGAGAGCCATGACCATCATGACGGGGCCGCGAACCATTGGACGCAGGCCGGTGCAGGCTGCGTGCTGCAATATGGTAATATCGTTGGTTAAGCGGGTAATCAGCGAAGGAACGCTGAAGTGGTTCATGTTGGAAAAAGAAAACCCCTGCAGTTTTCTGTACTCCGCCTTTCTCAGTTCCGCGCCGAATCCCTGTCCGGCTTTTGCAGAAAGGTGGGCATACAGCACTCCAAGGGCCAGTGCGACCAGTGCGCAGCCTGCCATGGCGGCGCCTTTTCCCAGGACATAGCTTTTGTCCCGGTTTGGAATACCGATATCAATAATCTCCGCCATGAGTATGGGAATCACGAGTTCAAAAACGGCTTCCATTGCGACACAGAAGACGCTTCCTGCCAGTTCCCTGCGGTAATTGTGAAAATAAGCGGCCAATCGTTTCAGCAAAATATTCCTCCCCAATGCTGTCTTCTTGATAGATTATTCTTAAATGATTTCCATTTTAATCAATCGGAAGATACGATCTCCATTATATAATAAGGAAAGGCAGGATGCAAATAGGAAAGCCGGAATCATTGCCCGGTTTTCTCCTCCCCGTTGAAGTTTGTCGTGTAATCCAGTCGCATCAGGATGTTCTGTTCGTAATCGCCGTATTTTTCTCCGAAGATGGTGATACCCCCCACATTTTCCGCATCTTCTGCGATGCCAATCCGGACAGTGATATAATCGTTGTCCTTCAGGTCCAGCTGGTCAATTGTCACATCGGATACGCGGGCTTCATCGATAAAGGAACCGTCAGCGTTTACTTTCCAGGTTTTGAGCAAACCATGCTGTGTGCTGGCGTCCGGCCACCATGTGGGATTCAGTCTGCCTCTGCGCCCGCCAAGATCGCCGGGACTTCTCCAGGTGCCAACCGCAGTTCCATTGATCCACAGGGTGATATCCGATGGCCAGTTGTTCCGGTAATTCGGTGCTTCCGAGCATATTTCCATAGAGAGTTCCATGGACAGCGGATTTGCATGGAGCAGGATGCTGTTGGGAAACCGGTATTCTACATATCCATTTCCAAGCCACAGGATCTGCGCTTCCGTCCGCAGCGGATTGTAGAAGGCTCTTGGACTGTCATCGGTATCGATAAAGGATTTTTCACTGGCGAGGCCGCAGGTTGGCTGAATTTTACAGTCCACATAGTTGCCAATGGGCATGTTGATTTCAAAGAGATTGCTCAGATTGTTTTCCGGATTGGCTAAATTGATATGGACGACATCGATCTTTCGGCTGCAAAGCTTCATGGATCCCCGGATGCCTGGCTGCAGTTCGGTACGAATCAGATCGGCATCCTCCAGCACTTTGACATGCATGGCTGCTGTGGAGACCGGCATATCCAGTCTTTCGGCAATCTCATTGATGTTGTAGCTGCCTCGGTTCAACAGATTGATAATCTCAAGCCTGCTTTCAGAAGCCATTGCTTTTGCCGAAACAAACAGTTTTTGTCTGTCGTGTATTCCCAATATGATTTCTTTGGGCAATTGTCATCCCTCCCGTTAATGGTTGTAAGCTTACCCTTTTGTGATTCATTATACTTCATATTTTTCTACAAATCATGAAAAACAGCTTCACGCGATTCATTATATACAGAAAATATAGAATAATGCACAGTAAATGTTTTACATATGCTATCGATAGAATCACTTACTTTGTTGAAATATACAATTTATAAATAAAATCTACTATGTGTATTGACATATACAGAAACATAGTCTAAACTAATAGTTGAAAAATAAATCTCGCTGTACCTTATTATATACAATATTTTTGTTATAGTCCATGTATTTTGATTTTCTTAGTTGGAAAAGGTGGATTGGACAGTTTTGAATTGAGCATTGCCGGGAATGAGGAAGACTGGTACATAGGGGGATAGGGTAATGATGATCATGAAAAAGGGAAGAAGTCATTTCGCGGGTTGGACCGCAAGGCTTACAGCATGGATACTGTGTGCTGCTTTACTGCCTGGTGTGGCGGTTCCCGGTACGGCTGTTGCTTCAGATGCCGCGAAAGCGGATGTACCGGATTTACGTCAGATCTACCTTTCCATGGACGATATTCCGGATAATGATTATTATCACTATATCAGCAGACAGGGGAATCAGTTCTATAAAGGGGAAGAGATCCTGTGCCCGGTTCAGGAGCTTGTCGGAGGCGGTGAACTGGAGGACGGCGGTATTCGAATGGATCCCGGTCAGACCAGGGACTTTCAAATCCAGGCTCCTGAGGAGGGGCTGTATCAAATCGGATTTCAGTATCGTACGGCGGATGAAGATATCCTGCCGGGCGGAGTGGCCATAATGGTGAACGGGGAATATCCCTTCCCTGAGATGAAAAGGCTTTCCGTGGACAATACCTGGGCGGACGAAAGTGATTCCTTCCCCTATGACCGTTATGGGAATGAAGTCATGGCGATCCCGGTGAAGCAGCATACCTGGAATCATACATATCTGTTCAGTGAAGACCATCTTTTCAGCACGCCTCTGGTCACCGCCCTGAAGGAAGGGACCAATACGCTTTCCGTCACCTGCACGGAAGAGGCACTGCTGATCGGCGATTTCACCCTTTCCGCAGCAAGGCAGCCGGAGGAATCCTTCCCGGAGCCACCGAAAGAACGATCGGGAAAGCCGGATGGGAACAGGCTGATTCCCATTGAGGCGGAGCACATGACCAGGCGAAACAGCCCCAATATCCGTCCGGACAGCATCTATGACACTTCTCTGACTCCATATCATGCTAAGAAGAAAGTGCTGAATGTTGTTGCCGATTCTTCCTTTAAGTCAGGTGGAGACCGGATCGAATATGATTTTCAGGTAAAGGAAAGCGGCTGGTATCGGATTGGCTTCCGTTATCGTCAAAGTGACAAGGCAAATTTTCCTGTATTCCGAAATGTCTATGTGGATGGAAAAATACTTTCTGATGCGTTTCAAAATATGCCGTTTCCCTATACGACTAAATTTGAGAACCAGATTGTTACCAAAGCGGACGGGAAAAAGGCGGCTGTTTTTCTGGAGAAAGGTCCGCACACCATAGCAGTGGAAGTTTCTCTGGACCATGTACGGGATGCGATCCGGATTCTGACAAAGGTAACAGACGAAATGAATCAGCTGGCCCTGGACATTGGCAGGATCACCGGTGGCAATACAGGCCGGTTCCGGGATTTCCGGCTGAAGGATTTCAATTTTGATGTCACTGGAAAGCTTCATTACTGGAAAGAAATCATAGATGAAGTATATCGTTTCCTGGCATCTTTCAACCCTGGCGTGGACAATATCGGAGAGTTGGCACCTCTCAAAATGGCAGCCCGGATCATGACGGACCTGGCAAAGGAACCCGATGAACTTCCAAAGAAAATGGATGCTTTCAATCAGGGTACCGGCTCCGCCCGGCAGAACCTGACCACGATGATTGAACAATTGAATCAAAGCCCGCTGGGACTGGATAAGATTTTCATTTTTCAGGATGGGAAACGGCTTCCGGAGGGAATGGGTTTCTTCCGGGGGACGACAGAAAAAGTCCGGCGTTTCTTTTATTCCTTTGGCGAACAGGAATATACTCCGACCTATCAGGACGATACCGATCATCTGCAGGTCTGGGTCAGGCGGCCAAGACAGTATCTTGAAATGATACAGAAAATGGCGGATACCGACTTCAAATCAAAATATGGCATCGATGTGGATCTCTCCATCATGCCGGATCAGAATAAACTGATTCTTGCAAATGCCTCCGGAAAGTCTCCGGATGTGGCCATGGCCATCGGATCCGGTCTGATCTATGATCTGGCGATACGTGGAGTTCTGGCGGATATGAGGAAATTTGACCGCTTCCGGGAAGTGGGGCGTCGGTTCGCACCGGGGATGCTGATACCAGGGGTTGCAGATGACGGGCTGTATGGGATTCCGGAAACATTCAATTTCTGGGTCATGTTTTACCGAAAGGATATACTGGATTCCATGGGTCTCAAGCCTCCGGACACTATGGAGGAAGTTCGGCAGATGCTGCCGCAGCTTCAGCGCAGAGGACTGAATTTCAACAGCCATGTTTCCAATTTTGTCGGGACCAAGCCCTTTGCCGCAACTGTTCCGTTTATCTATCAAAACGGCGGTACACTTTTTGATGAAAAGAAAATGCGCTGCAATCTGGATACGGAGGAAGCGCTTCGGGGCATGACGATGCTCACGGAAAACTATACGATTTATGATATGCCCTATGAAGTACAGAGCTTTTATCAGAGCTTCCGGGACGGCCGGATTCCCATTGGTATCGCGGATTATGGAATGCTGAATCTGTTGACCAACGCGGCGCCTGAGATCGCAGGTATGTGGGAAGTGGCACCGTATCCCGGAGTCCGGGACAAAACCGGGAAGGTGCAGCGGTGGACGCTGGGCTCTGCGGAAAGCGATGTAATTTTCGAGAACAGCACAAGGAAGGAAGAGGCCTGGAAATTCCTGGACTGGTGGACATCCACCGATGTCCAGACCCGGTTTGCCAATACCCTGCAATCCACTCTGGGCAACGAATATCTGTGGAATACCTCCAACCTGGAGGCAATGGCCAATACGCCATGGATCCGAAAACACAAAGCCATTCTGGAGCAGGTGAAATGGACCAGGGAACCGCCCAGGATTCTGGGAGGATACATGATAGAAAGGGAACTGAGCAATGTGGTGACGCAGACGGTCATGGAAGGCGAAAATGTCCGTTCTGCCATGGATGAAGCCATAAAGCGGATCAACCGGGAGATTACCAGAAAGCTGGAGGAGTTTGGCTACCTGTCGGATGGCCAGGTGGTAAAGACCTTTCAGGTGCCGGATATTGATACAGTGAGAAAGTGGGTGGAGTAAATGGAAGGTCATCTGGCAACAGGAAAAGAAAGAGTGGTAAAGCCGAAGGTTCCACCACGGGAGCAGAGGCACAGGCTGAATCCTGCTTTTGTGTTTCTTTTTCCCTACATATTGTTGTTTACTATATTTATTGTCATACCGGTGACCCTGGCTATTCTGCTTTCCTTTACGAATTTCAATGCGGTGCAGGTTCCCGATTTTACCTATTTTTTAAACTACATCAATTTGCTGACACAGGACTCCATATTCATGCAGTATGTTCTGCCCAATACCATCCTGTTTGCCGTCATTGTCGGGCCGGTGGGCTATGCCCTTTCCTTTTTCCTCGCCTGGTCCCTGAGTCAAATTCAAAAAGTACCGAGAACCATCCTGGCGCTGATTGTCTACTCTCCGTCCATGACCTCCGGCGTGACTATGGCCGTAATCTGGAAGATCTTATTCAGCGGAGACCGGATGGGGTATCTGAACAATCTGCTTTTGGATCTGGGCTGGATCACCGAACCGATTCAGTTTCTTCAGTCCCCGGATTTTCTGATGCCTATCATGATTATCGTGGCCCTGTGGGGGAGCATGGGGGTGGGATTTCTCGCAATGCTTGCAGGTCTTTTGAACTATGACAGCAGTATTTATGAAGCGGCCAGCATTGATGGCATACGGAATCGAATGCAGGAAGTATTTTATATCACGATTCCCATGATGAAGCCGCAGATGCTTTTTGGTGCAGTTATGGCCGTGGTCAATACGTTCCAGGTCGGGAATATCGGAGTGGCGCTGAGCGGGACAAATCCCACCCCATCCTATGCGGGACAATTGATTGTCAATCATATAGAGGATTATGGATTTATCCGTTATGAGATGGGATATGCCTCCGCCGTTTCCGTTGTTCTGCTCCTCATTATCTATGGGGCGTCCAAATTGGCCAGAAGAATGTTTCGGGAGGATTGAGCCATGAAGAAAAGGATGATCCGGTCTGTTTTTTGTCCCGCTTTGCTCACTTTGCTGATGCTGCTTTTCCTCTGCCCTGCTGCATTTGCCTCCGATGCGCCGTATACCACCATGACACAGGATCACAGAGGCCGGCTTGTCAGCAGCCAGGACGGATACCTGCCACAAAACGCCATTACCAAGCTGGGAGGCAAGGAGCTCAAGAAGCCGGGCGACATCTTTATAGACGGAAAGAATATGCTTTACATTGCCGATACGGGAAATGCCAGGGTGGTACGTTGCACACTGGAAGGGGAATTCCTTGCCTCCATCGGGGAAGGGGTGCTGAAGGGTCCTACCGGTATCTTTGTGGATGAAAAGGGCAATCTCTATGCGGCGGACCCCAGGCAGGGGAAAATCATTGTTTTCTCATCTGACGGAAAGCAGATCGGGGAATATGGCAAACCGGAAGGCCCCCTGTATGGAAAGAAGAATAAGTTTGTTCCCAAAAAGCTGGTGGTGGATGCTGCCGGAAGCCTTTACGTTATTGCAGAGGGCAACACCAACGGAATTGCCCAGATCGGGGAGCAGAAGGACTTTCTTGGATACTTCGGGGCCAACAGTACACCGCTTCCTATTCGGGACGCCTTTCGCAGATTGATTTCCACGAAGGAACAGAAGCAGCAGCTAAAGCGAAATGTTCCTCCTTCTCCCGTCAATCTTGCCATAGATGACAGGGGACTGATCTATACTGTGACCCAGGGATCCGAAGCAAACGGGGTGAAGAAGTTCAATATGGCCGGCATCAATATGCTGAACAATGTGCTTTCCGATGAGAACATCGCGGATGTGGCAGTCGGTTCGATAGAAAACATATTTGTCGTGTCTGCCACCGGATATCTCTATGAATATTCCAGGGAAGGGGATCTGCTCTTTCTGTTCGGCGGCAGCGATGACGGAAAGAACCGCAGCGGTCTGTTCGTCAATGCGGCTGCCATTGATGTGGATGCATCCGGACATTTGTATGTTCTGGATCAGGAAGCCGGCAAAATACAGGTTTTTGAGCAGACCGAGTATGCGGATACTGTTCACCATGCCTTGCGTCTCTACCAGGAAGGACATTATGTTGAAAGCAAGGAGCCGTGGGAGGAAGTGCTCCGGCAGAACAGCTTCTTTGACTATGCCTACAGGGGTTTGGGGCAGGCCTATTACAAGCTGGAGGATTACGACCGATCCCTGTCGGCATTTCGCCTGGCAGGGGATAAGGACGGCTACTCCGATTCCTTTTGGGAAGTGCGGAATGTTTTTCTGAAAAATCATCTTTTTTTGATACTTATCATCTTTCTCGTGTTGTATGTCTTCAGAAAGGCCCTTCAGAAGCTGGATCGGAAATTTGGCATACTCCGGCCGGTCCGGGGCTTCCTGTCTTCAGCCGGGGACAAGCGACTGGTACGGGAGCTGCGATTTGTGGCTTATGTGCCGAAAAATCCGGCGGATGCCTATTATGGGATTCAAAGAGAGAGCAAGGTCTCCATTTTCTCCTCCACTTTGCTGTATCTTGTTTTCTTCATCCTATATGTGGCGGACAAGTATTTCTCCGGATTTTTGTTCAAACGGGTACAGGAAGGGCGGTTTGAGCTGGGGATGGACGTCGCTTTGGTGTTCGGTATATTCTTCCTGTTTATTCTGTGTAATTATCTGGTCTCCTCCATCCGGGACGGAGAGGGAAAACTGAAGGATATATACTGCTCTCTGGCTTATGCGACCATGCCCTATCTGGTTCTGAAGCCTGTCGTTATTCTCTTGAGTCATGTGCTGACTCAGAATGAAGCTTTTCTGATTGGATTGCTGAACTTTATTGTTGTCCTCGCGATGGCAATTCTGATCGTCGTCATGGTTCGGGAGATTCAGAACTACTCCTGGCGGGAAACGTTTCAAAATATCGGCCTGACGCTGTTTACCATGTTTCTTT
Source organism: Eubacteriales bacterium mix99 (assembly GCA_038396605.1). Lineage (NCBI taxonomy): Bacteria > Bacillati > Bacillota > Clostridia > Eubacteriales > Eubacteriales bacterium mix99. Next base: position 467,918 of record CP121690.1, on the reverse strand, counting down.
TCATTGTTGCCGGCGTAATCATCTTTGCTTTGATTCATCAGGTCGTTGACTTTGTTGTGTCCATCTGGAAAGAGGTGAGCTATCGTGTCTCATAGGAAGGTCGCTGCTTTTCTGCGGAATATTGGGATACTGATTTGTGTTGTGGCTGTTTTTGCCGGCCTGATCTATGCAATCAATCACAGAACGAAGGTAGCCGGGAAAGGAGGAAAAGCCGGGGACTTTTCAAAATTTTTGCCGGGGTCTTCCGATAGGGGGACAGGGGATTCGCCCTTTGTGGCTGCAGAAAATCAGAGGCTGAAAATGATTCTGGATCCGGTTTCCCTGGGGATTACCCTGGAGGACAAATCCACCGGCGAGACCATGTCCTCTGTTTTCAATCCGGGAAAGGATCCGCTGAATGAATCCTGGAAAGGATTTCTGGAGTCCGGTGTCGCCATCGAATTTTACAATGGAACTTCTCCTGCTTTGGAGCGGGCGGATATGTTCAACCGGTCGCCGCAGAAATACATAAAAAAGAAGGAAAATGGATTTCAGGCCACGATTTCCTACGAAAAACTGAAAATAGCCTTTACCGTTGTGGTGGAGCTGACAGAGGACGGCATGACCGCAAAGGTTCCGGCGGAAAGCATCTATGAAGGGGAGCAGTTCCGTCTGGGTGCAGTTTATCTGTATCCCTTCATGGGAGCTTCCCGTCTGGATGAGGAGAAAGGATACCTGTTTATTCCGGAAGGCTCCGGCGCGCTGGTGGAATTGCAGGATAACAAGGGCCGTTACAATGCTCCCTATGCCAAGAAAATATACGGGGAAAATATCGCCGTGGATGCTGAGGTTTCCCAGAAGATGAACTGGCCCAGTGTGAAGCCTCCGGAACAAATCGTTATGCCGGTTTTCGGCATCGCCCATACGGACCGGAACATGGCCCTGCTTGGCATTGCGGAGGACGGGACATCCGACGCTGAGCTTCTGGCCTACCCGAATGGCGTAATGACCAACTACAACTGGGTGACGGTGAAGTACCTGTACCGCAAGGAGTTTATTACACAGGTATCCCGTGGCAGCGGCATTATCGCCGCACCGAAGGAAGGAAGCTTCCGTGATGTGGGAGTACGGTTCATTGTGTTGTCCGGAGATCAGGCGGACTATTCCGGGATGGCAAAAGCCTACCGCAATTACCTGCTGAAAACAGACAGGCTGGAGAAAAAAGATACCGAGTTTCGGATTCGCCTGGATTTTCTGGGAGCAGAAAGCAAGAAATGGATCGTATTCAAGGCAAAGGTACCTATGACCACGGTGGAACAGATGGGATCCATGATGGAAAGACTGGAGAAAAAGGGCGTGGACCGGATTCTGCCGACCTATATGGGATGGCAAAGCGGCGGCCTTTCCCTGGCATACGGCAGCAACAACTATACCGTGGAAAAGTCGGTAGGAGATATGGATCAGCTGAACGGCCTGGCGGCCAGGCTGAAAAAGAAAGGCTCCGAGCTGATGCTGTATCAGGATTTCCTGTTGGCCAATCCGGACCGGAAGTATGACTCCTCCACCGATATCGCAAAGAATCTGGGAAAGACGATAGCGAAAAAGAAAACCAACAAGCCGTTGTACCCGGAATTCTATTATCTGACGCCTCCCCGTTCCCTGTCGGACTCGGGGAAATTCCGGGAGAAGTTTGAAGATACCAACCTTCATGGGATTACGGTAGGCTCCAATGCCAATACCCTATACTCTTATTTTTCCCGGGGCGCAGTGCATCCCAGGGAGGAAACCAGGAACATGACAGATTCCATGATGAAAGGATTCCAGGGGTATCAGAAGGCGATGATCCGACCCTTTGATTATCTGTGGAAATATACGGACCATTATTTCGATCTCCCCCTGGCGACTTCCAATTACAATTATATCAGTCGGGAGGTTCCGTTCCTGCCCATGGTATTGAAAGGAATCCTTCCTTATTATTCAGATTATGCCAACTTTGAGCCGAATCGAACAAAATTTTTATTAAAAATGGTGGAGTATGGGGCTTATCCGTCCTTCCTTCTGACCTGGGAGGACTCAACAGAATTGAAGGATACGAATTCATCGGATTTCTTTGCTTCCAAATTTACGGATTATGAACCGGTGGTCAAGGAATATTACAGATTGTTCCGGGAACTGCATGACCGGATCGGGGATGCGGGTATCCAGAAGCATGAGGCTTTGTCGGAGGATGTGGTGAAGGTTGTTTATGATAACGGGGTGGAGATTGTGGTGAATTATGGGAGGCAGGATTTCCCATACAGGAATGCAACGGTGGAGCCGCAGTCCTATCGTTTATTTGAGGTGAATTGATATGATCGGGAAACGAGGGTCCGTACGAAGTGTGACAGCTCGTCAGGAGAGAAAAGGTTATCTTTTTGTATTGCCCTGGACCGTGGGGTTTCTGATCTTTTTTGCCAACCCCATTGTTCAGTCTGTACTTTACAGCATTAGCAGCGTACGCATTACGGCAAAGGCAAGGATCGTGAAGCCGGTGGGTTTTGATAATTTTGCCTATATTTTTACAAAAGATATTTATTTTGTGGAACGCACGAAGGATTTCTTTATCAATACCCTCTTCAGTCTTCCGATCATATTGGTGTTTGCCCTGATGATTGCCATGCTGATCAACCAGAAAATCCACTTCAAGGGTTTCTTCCGGACGCTGTTTTTTCTTCCCATCATCGTTGTCAGCGGTCCGGTGCTGAATAACCTGATTCAGGAAGGCGCGACCACCGTGCCCATGATGGAGCAGTATGGGATTTACGATATTATCAATGAAACGCTGCCAAGCTTTCTGAAAAGTCCGATTACCTATCTGTTCCAACAGCTGATTCTGATTTTGTGGTATTCCGGTGTGCCGATTCTGATCAACCTGGCCGGGCTGCAGAAAATTGATTCGAATCTGTATGAGGCCGCTTTGATCGACGGTGCGTCTGCCTGGGTGGTATTCTGGAAGATTACCCTGCCGGCCTTGAAAAGCATTCTGTTGGTGGACGCAATTTATATTCTTGTATTTCTGGGGACATCGGAGATCAATGAGGTAATCGGTCTGATCAAGTCCAATATGTTGAATCCCAATACCGGGTTTGGCATTGCCTCTGCCATGGCCTGGATCTATTCCCTGGGGCTGCTGCTTATTATGGGAGTCATATATTTGATCGCCGGGCGGGAGAAGTCCAATGCGGAAGAAAAACACGCCAAAAAGGAACAGAAGATACAGAAAAGAAAAATAGCAAAGCTGGTCAAACAGGGAGGGAGATGAAATCATGCAAAACGCAGTAACTCAGAAAAACAGGATTTGGCTGGAAAATCATAAGAACAAGGCAAGGAAACTTCTTTTTGGGACGAGAAGTAAAAGCGGCATCCTTTTTTTGACCTTTGTATATATCATGCTGATTGCTCTGGGGTTTATCTATCTGTATCCCATTCTGCGCATGTTTGTCACGAGCTTTATGTCTCTGGATGATCTGCTGGACGATTCCGTTAAATGGATTCCGACACATATCTCATTGGGGAACTACAAGCAGGCTCTGGAGGTTATGAAGTTCCGGGAAAACATCGGTCCCACCCTGTTGCTTTCCGTTGTTCCCTCCCTTTTCCAGACAGCCATCAGTGCCATAACGGGATATGGATTTGCCCGATATCACTTTCGCGGGAAATCCTTCCTGATGCTTTTGGTACTGCTGACCTTTGTGGTCCCGCCTCATGTCATGATGGTACCGCGATATCTGATGTATTCAGATTATAAAATGATCGGGACCATGAAGGTGCTGATTTATCCCGCCATGCTGGGCCAGGGGCTGAACAGCGCGATCTTTATTCTGATCTTTACCCAGTTTTTCAGGCAGACGCCTGCTTCCCTGGAAGAAGCAGCGAGGGTGGATGGAGCCGGGGATCTCCGGATATTTTTGACCATTGCCGTTCCTCTGGCTGTACCGGCCTTTGTCGTCTCCATTTTGTTTTCTTTCGTCTGGTATTGGAATGAGACCTACTTCAGTTCCCTCTTTTTGGGAAGCGCCAATATCGGCAATCAGAAATCCATTTCCACGATTCTGATGGAGCTTATGCGGTTTGAAGACAACTATAAAAAGTATATTCAGCAGGTGTCGGGATCCTGGTCTACCGGGACATCCGCAGATACTGTGGTAAATGAGGCAATCCGTATGGCGGGAACGATGGTGAGTATTCTGCCGCTTCTCATTGTGTATTTTCTGCTTCAGAGATATTTTGTGGAAAGTATTGAACGCACCGGGATTACCGGGGAATAATTTTTCAGGTCATAACGGCGAATGCCGATGTGATAAATGGGACAAAAAAGAAGGAGGAGTGAAATCGTGAAGCATTTTGGGAAAAAGAGTGTTGTTTTGCTGCTGGTAATGGTTCTTACGCTTTCCGCCCTGAGCGCCTGCAAGGGTGGGGACAAGACAGCTGGCCAGCCGAAAGGCGGCAAGGAAAACAATTCCGCGGATGCTGACGGGAAGGGCAAAGACGACGGAAAAAAGTCCGGTAAGGAGGGTGGCCTGGATCCCATGACGAAGGAGGATATCACGTTGTCCTATGCCTGCTGGGGTCTGAAGGAAAAGGGTGAAATCGAGGCGAGAGACGAACAACTGGCAGCCTTTACGGACGCCTATCCCAATATCCATGTGAATTTTGTGGAGATCGAACAGGACAACTGGAACGAAGCATTGTATAACAATGCGGCTTCCGGTACGTTGCCGGACGTTTTTTGGGTGTTCAGTGTGACCGATGCGGTAAAGAATCAATGGGCACTGGATGTAACGGATCTGTTTGACGCTGACCCGGATACAAAGGAGATTTATCCGGGAGTACGGGATTTGTCGACCATTGCGGGGCACAGGTTCCATGTACCCTGTGTCATGTTCCCCCATATGATTTTTCTCAACAAAACCCTGTTTGAAAAGTATAACGAACCCCTGCCGGATTATGACTGGACTGTGGATGATTTCAAGAAAATTGCGGAACGGATGAGCCATCCGGAGGATTATTATTTCGGAACTTCCCAACCCATCTATTACGATCTGATGGACGCCTGGTATAACGGAAAAACCCGTTACGGCTGGGACGGGAAAAAGTATGATATGGGACAGACCTGGGTAGATGCCTGGAACTGGAGGCTGGACTGGATTGACCAGAAGGTTTGCGAGTGGATGAGCGAGGATGAAAAGCAGAATGTCCTGGGTGATCCTGCAGCATGGCCTCCGGGAAAAGGACGGGTAGCCATGCATATTGACTGGCCCTGGACCATAGCCAAATTTCAGGATGAAGTGTCCAAGGAAACGGGAATGGAATTCCTGTTCTATCCATTGCCCAAGGGACCCACCGGACGCCAGATGGCCCTGATTGACAACAGTGTGATTTCTGCCACCACGAAACACCCCAGGGAAGCCTGGGAACTTCAGAAATGGACTTCCTGGGGAAAGGAAGCCTGTAAGAATCGTTTGGCAGGATACAAGAAAGCAGGAGCGCCGGTATCACGTCTACCTGTTATTACCAACAAGGAGGTCTGGAAACAGATCATTGACACAGCTCCCAATGAGTCTATGAAGGCATTTTATGAACATCTGACGGATATTACGCCATCTCCATGGCCCATTGCGCCCGGCTGGGCGGATTTTGATGCCTGGATGGGAGATCAGGACATGATAGGCAAGATTGAACGCCGGGAAGTCCGTCCGGAGGATGTTGTGGAGGAACTGAACGATAAATTGAATGAATTCAGGGAGAAAGACGTGGAGCTGATCAAAGAGCTCTATTCCATCAAGTAAAAATAACGGAGTCAATGCAGGCATGCAGGAGGGAGTCTGTATGCCTGCATTTTAAGGAGGTTGGATTATGAGTGTCCGACAGGCGACCCGGATTGATCCAAAGAGATTTCACAAAAGTCAGCTGAAAATTTACGCCTATTTGATCCCCATTTCCATTTTTATGCTGCTTCCCATTGTATATATCATAAATCACGCCTTTAAGCCGATCAATGAGCTGTTTGCCTTTCCACCCCGGTTTTTTGCGCATCAGCCCACAACGGATAATTTTCGAAAGCTGTTTCAGACTACCCAACAATCAGGGATCCCCATGGGGCGGTATCTGTTCAACAGCGTTGTGATTACCGTTGTCGTTGTGCTTCTGACCGTTGTCATCAGTTCCATGGCCGGCTTTGCCCTGTCGAAACTGAAGTTTCGCGGAAAGGACCAGCTGTTTGAGATCAACACCATTGCCCTGATGTTTGTGCCGGTAGCGGTAACCATTCCAAGATATCTGGTCATAGACCGGCTGGGGATCATGGATACCTATCTGGCGCACATTCTTCCGCTGATGGCCATGCCGGTGGGGCTGTTCCTTGTGAAGCAGTTTATTGACCAGGTGCCGGATGAGCTGATGGAAGCGGCGGTGGTGGACGGTGCGTCCCATTACCGTATTTACTGGAAGATCGTGCTGCCGATGATCCGGCCTGCCCTTGCTACGATTGCCATCCTGGCGTTTCAGGCGGTGTGGAACAATGTGGAGACTTCCACTTTGTTTGTCACACAGGAGAACATGAGAACCCTGGCGTTTTTCATGAATTCCCTGGCTTCCAACACCAATATTGTTGCCGGACAGGGCGTTGCTGCAGCGGCTGGTCTGATTATGTTCATGCCAAATGTTGTTCTCTTTGTGATTCTTCAAAGCAATGTCATGAACACAATGGCTTACTCCGGGATGAAGTAGCGGCAGATGGCTGATAATCGGACGGACTGCAGGAAGGAAAGCAGGAGAAGGAAAGATCGGGAGGGGAGAAAAATTGCGGTTTTCTGATTTCTGTAAAAAAGCCGGCATCTTGTTCATTGCCCTGTGTATGGCATTTTCTGCCGGATGCAGACCGGGAAAGCCCCGCGGTGAAAAGACTGCTGTAAAGAAAGCCAGGAAGGAGATAGAAAACGACATGCGGGAGAAGATTCCTCACCGGACGGAACGAGTTGGGTCCGAAAAGGCGGAAACCTATCAGAATCCCATGGAGATCAAGGGCCAGCATGGGAAAAGTCCATTCACCGGGAGTGGGGAATATGGGATCGGAGATCCTTTCGTGATGCGGTATAACGGCAGATATTATCTGTATCCCTCTTCCTGCGAAAACCGGGTCCGGGTCTATGAATCCGTGGATCTGGTTCACTGGGAGTATAAGGGGTATGCCACGGAAGGCGATGATGTGTATTTTGCCTATGCACCGGAAGTGGTATATTACGACGGATCCTTTTATATGTGCACCTCTCCGGAAGGCAAGGGCCATTTTATTCTGAAAAGTGAAAGTCCCCTGGGACCGTTTCGACCGGTAACCGATAATTTCGGACATTCCATAGATGGCTCTTTCTGGATCACGGACGATGAGGACCTGTTTTTCCTTTATCCGGGAGAAAACCGGATTCACTCAGCCCGTCTGGATCCTGCAACCATGCTGCCTTCTCTGCGGAAGGTGGATCTGAATGCCACCCTTCACGGCTGGACAGAGGGCCCCGGGATGTTCCGGCGGGGGAAGTATCATTACCTGACCTATACAGGAAATCATGTGCTCAGTACCGGATACCGGGTTGCCTATTCCTATACCGGGGACAATCCCTTCGGGCAGTATATCATGCCGGAGGATAATATCCTCTTTTTGCGGTCGGAGCAGGAGGATCCGTTTCACGGGCTGGGGCACAGTTCCAATGTGACAGGCCCGGATCTGGACAGCATTTATTCCCCCTATCATAATCTGGTTGCGCTGGACGGTCCCCAGAGAAGGTATGACCTGGACCGGCTGATGACCAACGGCGGGCTGGTTTACAGCACGGGAGACACGAGCTTTCCGGTACCGGTTCCCTCCATGCCTTCCATATATGGATGGCTGGACGAAGAAGATCCGCATACTACGGAATCCTTTATGGTTTCTGATCAGGGAATCCTGAGCAACGACAGGGTACCCGGCGTCTTTACCGCAGAGTATCATTTTCGATTGTCAGGGGAAAAATGTCCGGTGGATCTGAAGTTCGGGATTGACGGGGACTCCTGGTGGGCGGTCCGGGTGGATACGGAAAACAACACGCTTTCTCTAGTCTCGGCAGATCATGGGGTGGAGAAAAGGGTGGCTATGGAAAAGATCAGAGTCCACAACTATCAGAGATTGTGCACGGTTCGTGTGGAGAATACGCCGGAGGTGACCTATGTATACTGGAATGGCGCCCGAAAGCTGGCGCTTCACAAGGCGGATATTCCAGGGGGAAAAATCGGGGCTTCCGGCAGCCATGCCATATTCGGTTATATCGCGGCCAACGGGGAGGCTCTGGGTTCCGGGGATTTCGATGGGGTCAAAAACCTTCCCGGCAAGTTTGCCGCCATGCATTATCTGAAAGGAGAAAACCGGGGCTTTCATATCCGGAAGGCGGCAGAAAAGGAAGACGGACTGCGTCCCGGAGAAAAGGAAAGCAGTATGGTACACCGGAACGGATCCCATTCCCTGGTTCTGAACACTCCCGGTGACTGGACCGAATATTCTGTCAATGCTGCCGAAGACGGTCTTTACGGCGTTACGGCCACTTTGGGTCCGGAAAGCAGCGGTGCGGTGTGTCAATGGATTGTGGATGAAGATCCCGGCCAGGCGTTTTCATTTACGGTCCCGGAGACAGGACTGGAAAAGGAGGATCTGGCGGGGCTCCATCTTGGAAACCTGGAGCTGGAGAAGGGATTTCATACGCTGACGCTTTGCCTTCTGGAAGGGGAGCTGCGGGCAAACATGTTTGAATTTCATAACATCACATCCCGGGACTGGGATTATGACAGTCAGTTTTCCATCCGGCAGGACCGGAAGGAATGGCTGCTTCTGGGGCCATGGAAGATGCAAGGCGGAAAACTGGCGATAAAAGGTGAACAGGATGGAATGGCCGTGGTTGGCAAGCCGGGAATGATGGATTATGAAATGGATCTGGATATGGAAATTCCCCGGAAAGGATCCGGCGAATCCGGGGTCATGTTCCGTGTGACGAATCCATCCCGGATGGATGCACAGGTACGGGAATCCTTTACCGGGTATGGGCTCAGCATCGGCGAAGAAAATATGACATTCTGCAAGTATAACTATGGCAAAATAGGAACCAGTCGTATCATCCGGCTGGGGGAAAATCATTCGGATCATGTCCGGCTCCGGGTCGTCGTTCAAAACAACCGGATCCGCATTTACCGGAAAGGGGAAAAGAAACCGGCAATGGACTTTTACGATCCCCGGCCATGGCTGTACGGCCGGATTGGATTCTACAGTTTCGGAAGGGAACTGACAGTCCGCCACCTTTCTGTGAAACCAATTCCTTTCACGAACTCATCAATACATCAATCCGAAGGAAAGGAACGGAAAATGAAAAACACGACTTGCAACCCGATATCTCTTCCTGTGAAAACGCGGGATGGAGCAGCAGACCCCTTTATCATGCGATACAATGGATGGTATTACCTCTATACCACCGGGGAAGTAAACATCTGGCGTTCCCGGGACCTGGCGGACTGGACCTATGCGGGCACGGCCAATCCTCAAAAACCGCTGAAGGCAGCGTATGCGCCTGAGGTTTATTACCGGAACGGACAGTTTTACATGTATACGTCTCCTGCGGGGAACGGTCATTATGTTCTCCGTTCGGATCAGCCGGACGGTCCCTTTGAACCTGTAACGGACAACATTGGCCTGACGATCGACGGTTCGATTTTCATGGAAGATGACGGATCCTGGTATTTTACCCATGCAGGCGATCGGGGGATCCTGGGCCATTCCATGTCGTCTCCCACGGAGATTGATCTCCCGGGGAAGCTGCTGGGCTCCACGTATATGGGACACTGGACGGAAGGCCCCATGATCCTGAAGCGGGATGGGCGATACTTTCTGACCTATACCGGCAATCATTTCCAGAGCAGCGGGTACCGGGTGAATTATTCCGTTTCCGGGGATGGGCCACTGGGACCGTATCGCCGGCCGACAAATAATCCAATATTGATCAATGATCAGGATTCCCAGCATTCTCTGGGTCACAGTTCCTTTGTTCCCGGCCCGGATCTGGATTCCGTTTATATTGCCTATCATTGCTATTCGGAGGGCGTTTCTCCCAGACTGCTGAATCTGGATCGGCTTTCCTTCAATGGCAGTCGCATGACGGTAAACGGTCCCACCTGGTTTCCCATGCCGAAGGCGTCTCTGCCGAATTTTGCCCTGTGGCCGGAGAACGATCCGGTATCCCATATGGAAACGTCGAAGGACGGCGAATGGAAGATTTTGTTATCCCGGGAAAAGACGCAGGATTGTTATACTGCGGAATGGAACCTGTCCGGAGGAAGCGGGGATACCGGGATTGTTTGCTGCAGCGATGGGAAAGGTTCAGACATCCGCCTGCTCCGGGAAAAGGACGGGACGGAGATGAAAATTGAAAAGCACAGCAGGGGCACTGCGGAGCTTTTAGGGACCTTCGATCTGCCGGAAGGATTTGACTGGAAGGTGCTGCATACAATCCGGATCCAGTTCGGTCCGCAGAGGCTGGATGTCTTTCTGGACAATATGCATCAGCTGACATGTGCCGACCCCGGTCCGGGTGCCGGAAAAATCGGATATATCTACACCGGTTCCCGGCCGGAGATTGGCTTTACGGGCTTTTCCGATGCTTGCCGGGGATCGGGAGACGGGCAGTCAGTCAAGCCCGTACCAGGGCAATTTGATGCCATTCATCATTTGCCCGGGGAAGGTGAAGGCTTTGGCGGGAAGGTTGGGACAGGCAGCCTGCCGGGGGATGTTCGGACTTTGAAGCTGAAGGAAGAAGGAGCCTGGGCATCCTATGCGGTGAATGTGGAAAAAGAAGGTCTCTATGGGGTGGCGCTTCAGATGCGCCGAAAGGAAAAGACGACAGATGATGAGGCTTTTCAGGACAGCAAACTGGAGATCCTTCAGGATGGAAAAAGTCTTGATATTTTTTCCGCCCATCCGCAAAACGATTCGCAAAATGGGGAAAGCAGGGCAGCCTCAAAGGGAGAAAAGGCAGGCCCGGCGGATCTTTCCCCCGTTCCGCTGGGGAAAATACGGTTATCCTCCGGCCAGCACCGCCTTACCTTCCGGTTTGCCGGAGGGCGGGATCCGGAGATTCTGGACGTGCAGCTGTATCATGCGGAGAGTCTTGGTTTTCCCATGGATTTGCCGCTGACAAGGAAGCAAAAGGAAATGAAGATCATCGGCAGCCCACGCTTTGTTTTCCGTGCAGAGGGAATGAAGATGCCCCGCCGTGGCGACGGGAAGATGATCACAGGCAGTAAGGCATGGACGGATTACACGGTGCAGGTTACTGTGACGCCGGGCTCCTTTGGTATGGGAAGATCCGGACTGATGGTGCGTTCCACCAACGAATCCTATCATCCCGATCAGAATCCCAATGCCATGCAGGGCTATTTTATAGGGATGGAAAGCGACGGGATTTCCTTGTGGCGGATGAATTACGAAGATTCCAGGGTGATGGAGAAAGTGCCCTTCCAGCCGGAAAAGGGAAAAGAGTATACCCTTCGGGGAACCGTACGGGGCAGCTGCATTCAGGTATATTTGAACGACCGGAAGGATCCCGTTATTTCCTGCACGGATCCGGAGCCTTTTCTGTATGGGCGGATTGGCATCTGGTCTTTTCATGAGGAAGCCGTTTACAGGGATCTGAAGGCCTGGTCGGATTAGCCTGTTCGCTGCTGTAACTTTAAGAAATCCATTTCTGGTTTCGCATTTTTTGCCAGAAAGATGGGGATACTATCGCTTGAGCAAAGCAGGGATGGAGGGAATGATTTTTGCATCATTCTATCGGAAGCCGGCTCATTTTATCATGTATTTTATATATATTGCAGGAGTTCCATATGCTAAGCTTTGAACTGAGAGGGGAGGATGACTATGAGAGACAGGAAACATAGAAGCGGGATGGTTCGGCAGACAAACCTTTCCACAAGACTCGCACCGGTGGTATTTCTGGGGCCGGCCATTATTCTGTTGATTCTGATTTCTGTTGTGCCATTATGTTATTCACTGTATCTGAGCACACAAAACTACAATCTTTCCATGCCAAATCGGCCGATGAAGTTTGTCGGGCTGGAGAACTACCGCACCATGCTCTTAAAACCTGCGTTTCGGGAATCTCTGGGCTGGACGCTGATCTTTTCCTCGGTGTCGGTGGTGTTTGAAACCGTCCTCGGTCTGGGCATTGCCCTGATGCTGCACAGTGACAGCACAAAAAGATATTCGGCGCCGTTCAAGACCATTATGATTATCCCGATGATGATTGCGCCGGTGGTATCGGCAACCATCTGGAAACTGATGTACTATCCGGTATATGGCGTGTTGAACAACACATTGACCATGCTGGGAATCAATGGTCCGAACTGGCTCGGCGAAACGTTTTATGCGAAGATTGCCATTATCATTGTGGAGATCTGGGGGGCAACGCCCTTTTGCATTCTGGTATATCAGGCGGCGCTGAATACCGTATCCACGGAAATGATCGAAGCAGCCAGGGTGGACGGAGCCTCGGCAGGCCGGGTTTTCTTCAGCATTACCCTGCCGAGCATCCGGAATTTCATTGCATTGGTGGTGTCCATCCGGATTGCGGATTCCCTGCGGATATTTGACATCGTCATGCAGTTGACAAACGGGGCCCCCGGATCCACCACGGAAACCATCGGAACTACGATTTACAAGGCAGCGTTCCGGTATTATCAGGTAGGGCAGGGGTCGGCCGGTGCATTCCTGTTCTTTATCGTCATATCCATCGTATCATTGCTGTCCATGATGCTGATGAGAAAACGGGAAGACTAAGGAGGTGACTCATTTGAAATCAAAAAAACGTTCCGGGCACGCCGGGCGGGTTGGTATGTTTATTGGTCTGCTGGTGGCTGCAGTTTTTTTCCTGTTCCCCATATACTGGGCAATTACCATGTCCTTTAAAAAGAAGGGGGATATCCTTGTGACGATCCCGCAGTTCTTTCCCATTCGGCCAACACTGGAAAACTATGTGGAAATCATGCAGAGATCCAGTTTCCCGACGTTTGCAGGGAACAGCATTATGGTTTCCCTTGTGACCACGTTGATCTGCGTGATCATTGCTGCAATGGCAGGTTATGGACTGACGCGGTTTTCCGTATCGGGACGCAGTCAGATTTCCACCGGGATCTATATCATACGTATGGTGCCCGGGCTGGTTTACACGGTACCGCTGTATATGATCTACCAACAGATTCATCTGATTGACAACCGCTGGGGTTTGATCCTTGCATACTGTACCTTTTCCCTTCCCATGTCCATATGGCTGTTCCTCAGCTTTTATGAGGAGATCCCGAAGGAAATCTATGAATCAGCAAGCATTGACGGATGCTCGGACTACAGAATGTTTATTTCCATTGCCCTGCCGCTGGTTTTATCCGGCGTTTCCGTTGTTGCGATTCTCTGCTTTATTGGAGCCTGGAATGAGTTCAGCCTGGCACTGACGCTGACCTTCCGGGATGCTTATAAAACACTGCCCATCGGCATTAATTCCATGATCCAGAGGGAACGGGATACGCCCTTTGGTTCCATGGCTGCGGTGGGAACCATGGCCATGCTGCCTGCCATTATTCTTTCGCTGACCATGCAGAAGTACATTGTGAAGGGATTTACTGCCGGAGCGGTCAAAGGGTGATGGCTGGTACAGGCAATCACCCGGCAGGCGGAGCTCATAGAATGTTACACATTTTATAAAATTCATGTAAGTAAAATTACAACAGGAAAGGTGGATCATTGATGAAAAAGTGGAAATCCATTTCAGCCATTTTGCTGTGCATGCTGCTGCTGGCTGCTACGGCATGTAAGTCCGGCACTTCCGACAAGAAACCCGGCGGCGCCACGGCAACCCCGGGTGCTTCCGAAGCCCCGGTAAAAGGTTCGGTTTTGAAGAAATATCCGATGCTGAAAAATCTTGATCTGGACGGCACATTGAAGCCCGGCATGTACAAAGGCAAGAAGATTGTCGTTGCCACCAGCGCCGGAGATTATGAAAAAAGCATGAAGGTGTACAAACAACTGTTTCATGAACTCACCGGCGGCGAGGTGGAAATACAGTCTTTTCCGGACCAGCTGTTTGAAAAGGCACAGATGGCCCTCAATACCGGCGGCCAGTTTGACGTGATTGTCATGCCCATTGCCTATATTCATTCATTTGCCTATTCCGGTCTGCTTGCTGACTTAACGAAAATGCTGAGTTCCAAGGCCAGCCCGGGGTACGATCCGGACGATTTTCTTCCCGGCCTGTACGATACTTACGCAAACTACAATCATATGATTGTCGCGCTCCCTTTCAAGCCGGATGCGCAGATGCTTTTCTACCGCAAGGATCTTTTTGAGGACGAAACACAGAAAAAGAACTTTCAGGCAAAGAATGGACGGGAACTGACCGTCCCGGAAACACCGGAGGAAATGCTGGACGTCGCTAAATTCTTTACCAAATCTATGAATTCGGATTCCCCGGTTCAGTATGGATACTCCACCATGCTGAACAAACCCAACAGCCGTTTCTCCTGGTTCAACCGGCTTGGTTACTATGGAGGCAGCGAAGTCGGCGATCATTTTGAACCGGGTTTTACGAACGGCAGCGGGGAAAAGGCCCTTCAGTTCCAGGTGGATCTGGTGAAATGTGCTCCAGAAGATGCTCTGACCTTTGACTGGGATACGTCCAACACCTATTTTGCCCAGGGCAATGCGGCCATGATGGAACAATGGCCGGGGCTGTATCTTACCTGCAATCAGGAGGGCTCTCCCACCAAAGGGAAAGTGGGATATGCGGTTTGCCCGGGCAAGAGCCCAACCCTTGGCGGATGGGCCATGGCAATCACAGGGGACAGTGCTGAGGAGGAAATGGCGTTTAAGTTCTGTGAAATGGTTACCTCAAAGGACGGCGAATATATTAAGATCGGATACACGATGGATCCGTGCCGTACTTCAAATTATGAACGTGACATTGTAAAGGAAACCAGCGATCCGGCATTCTATAAAGCACTGATGGACAGTCTTTCCGTCGCAAGGCAGCTTGCCGATACGGATATTCCGTTTGTGTCCGCACAGATTGCGGATATTGAAGAAAACTCGATCCAGTCCGTGCTGACCGGAGACCTTTCCGTGAAGAAGGCCGTCGACCAGATGGCCAGGCAGTTCAGGGATGCGGTAAACGATGTCAGTGACCAGCTGAAATCCTCCAAAAAATCATAACTACAAAGGACAAAGGAACAAATCATAACCGGTGCGGGCCCCTTTGGGGGTCCGTGCCATATAAACTGATCCATTGCGAAAGGACGGCGCATATGAAAACGTATCAGAATCCTCTTTCGTTGCCCAGGCAGGACCCGGAACAGGGGCTCGGCGATCCATTTGTCCTTCGGTTTAACGGACGGTATTATCTGTGCCCTTCCCCCGGCGGGGAAAAGCAGGGTGTTTTATTATGGGAATCCACGGATATGGTGACATGGAGTTTCCTGGGAAATGTAGCTCCTGATGCATTGCTGCACCATACGTATGCACCGGAGATTTTTTATTACAACGGTACGTTTTATCTCGTCGGATCCCCAGACGGGGAAGGACACTACATTTTTGTTTCCGATTCTCCCGGAGGTCCGTATCGAAAGCTGACGGGGAATCTCGGCCAAACCATTGACGGTTCCATGTTTGCAGACAATGACGGTTCGCTTTATTTCTATCATGCGGAGTATCCCTCCATTTACGGACACCGCATGGATCCGGACGGTACCCTGCACCCCGGGCAGGAGCTGTACGGCACTTCCATGGGACACTGGACGGAAGGCCCCGGGGTTTTTCTGCGCGGAAACAAATACTACATTACCATGACAGGCAATCACCTGCACTCCCGGGCCTATCGTGTGGACTATGCGTACAGCAACGAGGGTCCGCTTGGCCCGTTCCGGATACCGCGGAATAAAACATTGCTGGTCAACTCGGCATATGAATATGGAAGCCTGGGACATTCCTCCACGGTGATCGGTCCGGATCTGGACAGCTACTGGATTTTCTATCACAGCTTCCGGATGGAGCCTAAGGACGCCGGCCATGGAATCCGCCGGCACGGCCGGTTTGTTCACATGGACCGCATGCTGTTCAATGGGGATGAACTATATGTAAGCGGTCCGGGCCTTTCGGAAACGCCGGTGCCGGAGCTGCCGGATTTTTACGGCTGGGCAGATGAGGAAACGGATTCAAATTCCCGGCTGTTTCTGCATAAAGATAACCTGGTGCTCTCTGCACGGGAAATGTCCCCGTGCGGAACGGCGGAAATCACGTTTTCGCCGGGAGAAAACGGCGCCGCTGTTTTTGCCTGGCAGGATGCGTCCAACTATCATGAAGCAGTGCTTTCTGACGGGGAGCTCCGTATCTTCTCCGTGAAGAACGGCAGCCGGAGCTGTCTTCTTTCAGCACCTCTTTTTGAAGGCTTTCGGCAGGATGTGCTGCATACCCTGAGGATGGAGGGAGACGAAGAAAACATTACCTTCCTTGTGGACCGGATGCGCAGGGGATGTATCCCGGCAATCTCCTGCACCGGGCGGATCGGAACGAAGGATGCGCTGCGCACATCTTACATGGCATTTACCCATCATGTTCATCAATCCAGCGACAGGGAGCATTATCAGCATATCCCCGGCTTTCTGGGCTGTATGACGGCACTGTCCGGCAGCGGCGGCGAAGCGCTGGCCTGTCCACAGGAGGAAACGCGGCGGATTCTGCATGCCGGAGAGAGCATCCGCTTTCGGATCAACGTTACCCGGGAAGCACGGTATCATCTTCAGGCTACTCTGCAGTCCTTCGGCGAAACCAAAGTGGAGTGGTGCGTGAAATCAGGGAAGGGACAAAGGGAGTTTTCCGTTCAGCCGGCCCTTCAGCGGGTCGGGCTTGGCACGGCTGTCCTGAAGAAAGGGTGTCAGGAATGGGCTCTGACTGTGTTAAGCGGGGCGCTGCAGCTGCGCGGATTTGATCTTTTTCCGGTGGAGGAACCGTCTGCTGAGGAATTCAGCGGCCTTACGCTCTGCAAAAACACAAGGCAAATCGAAGGGGACATTTGCATTGACCGGATGGAAGGGCTGCAGATGGACCGTCCGGGTCATGCCCTGTGTCAGTTTGGGTCGCGGTTCCATACCGAGGAGTGCATGGAGGCCGATGTGATTTTCCGCGGGGATGAGATCCAGCGTTCCGCAGGCATTTTTCTCCGTGTCAGTGAAAATTCTTTTTACCCGGACCAGGTCCGGATCGGCCATCGGGGATATTATGTGGGGTTTGACGGGAATCACGTGTTTATCTGGCGCATGAACTTCGATAAAAAGGTGCTGGCCCGGGCCCGCTTTCCTATTCAGCCGGGAACTTCCTGCCGGATCCGCGCGGAGATCCGGGGAAATGAGATCACGGCATCCGTAAATGGGAAATATGTCCTTTCAGCAGTGGATAACGATTCCCTGCCCTATGGGATGGCAGCAGTGGGTTCTTTTGGAGCGCGCGTTACCTTTTCACGGGTCCGCTTTGATCTGAAATAGCAGGATAACAGCACAACCTGAATAACAGCATGATCTTAATTAATGGAACGAAAGGACGAAAGGACGAAAGGACGAAAGGAGAATACGGAGTATGATTTGGACGGACCATTTTACGGAGGAGTCCCTGCAGCCGGAGCACTGGGTTTTCTGCAATATGACCAGTCCGTGTACGGAAGCTGCAAAGCATGTGGGGGATTCGGTCCTGGCACTTCCGGAGCATGACAGATGGAACGAAGGAAATTGTCTCCTGAGTCGTCGTTTTCTGCAGGAAATCAGCTGCGTCCAGGGTACGTTTACCGGATGGGACAGGGGAATTTCCGGTGCGGCAGTGGGATATTATGCAGGAGACGGCAGCTTTTCCAACTATGTGCTTCTTGCGGCTACAGAGACGCATATCGAACTGCGCGTCCCCTCCGGCGGACAGAACGGGGATGCCTTTATGCCGTCTCAGCCCAGGTGGTATGTCGTCGCACAGACGGGGTGGAAGCCCAGGTTTCCGGTACAGCTGGCTCTGAGACGAAACGGGTGTACCTATCGTGGGGAAGTCAACGGCAGGCTTTGTCTGGAGGCAGATATCCCGGAAATCCAGGGGGATGCAAGGGCTTTGTTCAAGGCCCTGCCATGGAAGGATCGGCTTACGCCAGGGTATGCCTGTCTGGACCGGGCCGGCATGGAAGGATTTGCTCCGACAGGAGAATTGTCCGGTACTGTCCGGGACGGGACGAATCAGGCTCCGGTACCTTATGCGGGAGTGCATATTGCCGGATTTGATGCGTTTTTTACACGGGCGGATGAAACCGGGCACTTTCATATAGGGGACGTACCCCGCGGCGCCCATATGCTGATCGCCGCTGCGGAGGGCTATGCGTTTTCCGGCACGGAAGTTTCCTGCATCCCGGGGCAGCTGCGGGAGGAGACCCTTGTCATTCTTCCGGAAAGCGCAGGGACCTGCCCTCGGAAAGAATACAACAACCCCTTGTTTGACCGGAGGGAAGGCGGGTTCCTGCAGCTGAACGGCACCTGGGAATTTCAGTTTGATCCGGACAATACCGGAATTCAGGATCACTGGTATGAGCCGGAGCATGTCCGGTTTGACCGGCACATACGGGTTCCGTTTTCCTGGGCTTCCCTGATGGGCTTTGGGGAAGAGCATCTTGTCTGTGGAGATACTCTGCATGAGAGCAATACCATGTTCAACAATTATCACCGGACCGGGGAGCATGCCTGGTACCGCCGGAAATTTACCGTCCCCGAATCTTTCCCGGCCGGAGAAGATGTCATTTTGCACATCGGTGCGTGCTCCAACGTCACAAATGTCTGGCTGGACGGCCGCTATCAAGGCATGCGGGTAGACGAATACAGCGATCTTTCCTTTGATCTGGGCCGGCTTGCCCCGGGTTCGGAACATTTGCTTGTCATAAAGGTGCAATATCCCCACGATATTCTATCCCACAACATGGGGAAACAGATTTTCTGGTTTTCCAGCGCGCCGGGGATCTGGCAAAGCGTGTGGCTGGAGCACCGTGCTTCCGCCTACATTGAAACCTTTCATTTGACGCCGGAGCTGGGATTCGATGGGGAGACCTGTACTGAAGCGACGGTGCGGGCCTCGGTATCCGCCTCCGGAGTGGAAGAAGGGCGGGATGGGCATATTCTCCTGTCCCTGAAGGCGCCGGAATCCGGCAGAACTTTTGAGGCGGACATTCCGCTTTCCAACGGGGGAGGAGAGATCTCCAAAAGGAAAGGACAGGCGGAAATCCCTGTCACGGAACCGGAACTTTGGCAATACCGGGAAGGGCGGCTTTATCTGGCGGAAGCAAGGCTTCTTGTACACGGAAAACAAACCGATGCCGTAAAAAGTTATGTGGGGCTCCGCAAGGTGGAAACAAAATGGCTGCCCGGGCACAGCCCGGAGGAGACCCGGGATCCGGAGGAGCAGTATCAGTATGTATACCTGAACAACCGGCCGTTTTATGTACTCGGGGTTCTGGATCAGTGCTACAACCCATTTGGCATATACACATACCGCAGTTTTGGAAAGGAAGGCCCGCAGGGAGTACGGGGATCCATCGCTTATGATATCAACCGGACCCTTGCCTATGGATACAACGTGTCCCGTGTTCACATCAAGGAAAACGAACCGCTTTGGTATTACGAATGCGACCGCGCAGGGCTGCCCGTCTGGACCGAGCATCCGTCCAATTTTTACGCAGAACCGGAAAATCCGAACTGGCAGGCGGCATATCGCCGGGAAATGACCGGCATGCTGTCCCGGCTGCACAATCATCCCTCCATCCTCATGGTATCCAGCATCAACGAATCCTGGGGCGTCACCGGTACCCATAACCGGACGCCATGGGAGAACGAGCTGAAATCCCGCTTTCTGGAAGACGCTGCCCGCGAAA
This sequence comes from Eubacteriales bacterium mix99, assembly GCA_038396605.1. NCBI lineage: Bacteria > Bacillati > Bacillota > Clostridia > Eubacteriales > Eubacteriales bacterium mix99. The sequence goes on along the minus strand of CP121690.1, from coordinate 447,906 downwards.
CAAAAAATGCCTGGCCCCATGTGCTGATTTGTGACAATTCCGGATATGGGAAAACCGCCGCCTGTGAGCTGAATGACTTTCATATCTATCCCCCGGGGCATTGGGATGCCAAAAAGCACTGGGAAAAGCTCGTCCGGGACTGCTATCCGGGTTCCACCTACAACTGCATTCATCACAGTCACTCACCCCATGCCATCGGGGAAGCGGTGCAGACCGGCCGGCCAATTCTGGTCAGCGAGTTTCTTCATATCAACGGCATTGACATGCAGCTGCGTATGTTTCAGAAGATTGCCGGATATGTGCGCATGAATGTGGCATCCCATGAGACGGAGGATTCCGGTCCGCTGACTGCGGAACGATGGGAACGGGATTATGGATACGTGGATTCGGATCTGAATCCTGTTGGCTATGATATGGTCAACAACATGGACATGGTGGTCTGGGATCAGAACCGCATCTTTTATGCCAGGCCCGGCGAAACTGTATCTGTGGGTCTCTATACTTCCCATTTTTCATGGAAAGCCGTGAAAAAGCCGGTCCTTCACATTACGGTGACGGGGATCGACACGTTGGGGCGATACCTGCCGGATTTGTTTTCCCGGGATACGGCTGTGGATTTCCTACCGTTTGCTGTGGAAAAGCAGGCTGCTTTTGAAATGGCCGTTCCTGAAACCATCCGGGGCGCTTATTTGTTCGCGGAAGTAAAGGACGGCGAAACCGTTCTATGCCGCAGCTACATTCAGCTTTGCGTGCGCAATGTCCGGGACAGGATAGGGAAACTGGCTGAGATTCCTGTGGAAAACTATCGGAGCGCACAGGGCGATTATCTGTTTGAAGAAAGCTGCGGCGGGGCTTCGGCCGTTGCCGTTCACGGGCGCGGATCCCTGGAATATTCGTTTACGGCGGAACGATCCGCGGCACAAGCCGTACTCATTCTGGAAGCCGGCGCCAGGGAGGGGAAGAATGCCGTAAAGGTAACCGATGAATGTCTCCACGGGAGCCATATTGAAATCCATCTGGATGGGAAACTTCTTCAAACCATCGCACCGGCAGATGACCCTTCGGACGAACGCGGCCTCTTCTCCAATTCCATGCAGGGCGGTGATCCGTATCATTACGGCAGGACAGGGCGGCTTGGCTACGGAGAACGCTTTGAGGTGCCGGTCCCGGATGGACTGGACAGAGGAACACATACCCTGCGCTTTTGCTGTGACGAAGGAGGCATGACCCTGTATGGTGCCTGTTCCGGCCGCTATGGTTTTGCACCCTGTTTTGTGGAAACCGCTGTGCTGTAAGTCCCGGAAATCTAAGGAATTATGGGATCCTATGCAACGGCGTGTCCGGATTTTCCTTCCGGAAATTTTCATCAGGGGACTTCAGGGAGAGCACAAAGTCAGACAGGACAGGGGTCGTCGGAAACTCGCTGCCGGATACGGGGTATCCTGTTTCATAGGGTGAGGGTCCGACGAAGGTACTTCTGGTTCCTTTCAGCCGGACCTGATCCTCCGATATCGTTACCATGGCATAAAGCGGATCCCGATAGGGCGCCGTCTTTTTAAGATAGGGATACTCCCGGTCGATTTCTTTGCTGTATCGGATATGGGAGTATTTCTCTCCCAGCCACATGTTGGAGATGCTGTTCACGTTGGCATAGCAGATCCCGCCGCGCAGGGTCACACCGTCGATATGACTGTGGCCGTTCATGCATAGAATGACACGTTTTTTGTCTTCATTGACCCTGTGGAACATCCTCCACACATCTTCCCGATTCTGTAACCCCATGTGCGAGTCCGACAGGGATGGGTGGGAAAAGACCACGGACGGCCATGGCGAAGCCATAATATCCTGTTCCAGCCAGGAAAGCTGCTCCGGAGGAAGAAACGGAAAACTTTCATTGGAATATTGGTAATGGTTGCAGTGCTGAAAGTGCAGGAACTTGCCGTCCTTTCCGCGCACATAATTGCAGTCCAGCACAATAAAATGATGATGCCCCCTGTCAAAGGAATAGAAAGCACGGCCGGCTCCCAGAAATTTCAGCGCCTGATCTCTGGTACAGATATCCATGTCATGATTGCCCAGCACATGATGGACAGGCTTTTTAAAGGAATGCAGCATGCGGATTGCCTCGCGCTTTTCATCATCCCGGTTACATTGGAAGGCCCTTGGATCTATCTTGTAGCCGGAAAGCTTTCCGTTTGTTTCCCGGTTCAGAAAGTCCCTGTCCGGATAGGAAAAGTCTCCGAGGTTTACAATAAAGTCCACATTGCAGCGCTCCGCCGCATTCAGAAAGGTTCTCAGCCGGAAAAGGGAGTCGTGCATAATATCCATGTGCAAGTCCGTAAAGACTCCAAACACAACGCTCCCTTCGCCGTTTTTTACTGTGCCGGATTTTTCATTATTTTCGTACATGATACTCCTCCTTGATCATTATAGAATTATACTACGGGTTCCATCCTGTTTCCATATTCTTTTTTGATCCGCTATTACGCCATTGCTTTATTACTCTGCTGATCTCTTTTTCCATTCACTATAATTTACGATGACTTTTTCAGCCATTGTCCATTCTCCTGGGTTTCGTAATTTGAAACAGGATGGTATAATCGAAAGGGGCGGAAGAAAAAAAGATGGGGGAGAGGTTCCTGTGAGGATCATGATAGAGGACGGCATGATTTATGACGGCAGCGGCGGAAAGGCTTACAACGGAGATATTCTGATCGAAAATGACCGGATTGCAGCAATCCGTGTCCGGCAGGGAATGCCTGCCGATCAAAATGAAGCTCATAAAAATACAATCGATACATACAATGAATGGAATCCCGACTGGGTGATGGATGCCGGCAAAAAAGCGGTGACGCCTGGTTTTATTGATTCTCACCGGCATTGCGACATTGCTGCCGTCTCGGATCCGGATTTCGGTAACCTGGAACTGGCGCAGGGGATTACGGCGGTTCTCGGCGGAAACTGCGGCATGTCGCCGTTTCCGTATACGAAGGATACCGGGCGGCAGATGCTGGATTTCATGGAACCGTGTCTCGGGAAAGCTCCGGAATGGATGAAGTTTTCCGGGTTTCCCGAATATATGAAAGCATTGGAGGATGCGAATCCGGTTCTTCATGTGGGGCAGATGATCGGAACCGGTGCCGTGAAGATTGCGGCAAAGGGATTTGAAAAGACACCTTTTACCCCATCGGAGATGGACCGGGCGAAGGGATATCTCCGGGAAGCACTGGAGGCCGGTGCTTTTGGCGTGTCTGCGGGGATCATGTATGTTCCGGAGTGCTATTCCACCACGGAAGAGTTTGCAGAACTGGTTCGGGAAGCGGCAAAAATGGGCCGGATTCTGACCTGCCATATCCGTGGGGAGGGGAACAGCCTGGTTTCTTCCGTTGAGGAAGTGCTGAAAATCGGCAGGGATGCAGAGATACCGGTGAACATCAGCCATTTCAAGGCAGTGGGCCTGAAAAACTGGCACAAAACCATATATCAGGCGATGGATAAAATTGAGAAAGCCAGAGCCGCCGGGCAGGATGTAACCGTGGATTTCTATCCCTATACCGGAGGATCCACCACTCTGATGACACTGCTTCCTCCCGGCATACAGGAACCGGACCTTCAGGATACCCTTCGCATGCTGGATACTCCCGGCGGCGCCGGGCGGTTGAAGCGGGAGATTTACCGGGAACACAAGGGCTGGGACAATATGGTTCTGGATATCGGCTGGGACCGGATCCGGATCAGCTCGGCCAATCGGGAGGAAGACAAGCCGTACGTGGGGAAAAGCATCCAGGAAGCCGCGCACGAACAAGGCTATGGGGATCCGGCAGATTTTATGTGCCGGCTGTTGGTGAAGGAACAGGGCAGAGTGGGGATTCTCCTCATGAGTATGGATCAAAGGGATGTGAATGCCATCGCGCAGCTGCCCTACTCCATGATTATCTCCGATTCTCTGTACGGCAATGTGGATTCACCCCATCCCAGGCTGTATGGCTCCTTTCCCAGAGTGATCCATGAACTGGTCCGGAACCGGAGAGTACTTCGTCTGGAAACGGCGATTCACAAAATGACGCAGATGACAGCGCAGCGTTTTCATATTGCCGGGCGGGGGACCCTGTCGGTGGGGAATTATGCGGACATCAATATTTTTGATTCGCAGAGGCTGAAGGACAGAGCGACCTATGAGAATCCGAAGCGTCCGGCGTCCGGACTGGATATGGCTTTTCTGGACGGCAGACTGGTCTGGAACGAAGGCAGGCAGATCGGTGCCTGCCATACAGGAGCCATGAGATATGGAGACGCAGGGTTTTGAGTCTGGCATGGCAGCAGGGCATATAGAAGGATAGCGATAAATAAGGCGGGGGCGTTATGGTACAATCGATTCAACAGTTTTTACTTCATCACGGGTTCTATGAGATATGGGCAAGGATTCTGGCCAATTTTGCAGCTGTCGTACTGATCCTGCTGGGCAGTACCTTTGTGTATTATGTTGTGAAGCGAATCCTTACCCGGATGGTCGAAGTGTATGGGAAATTTATTAAAAACAAATGGGGCAGTGCCCTTCGGAACGGGAAGCTCATTGTACTGCTTTCCAGGCTGGCAGCTGCGGTTGTCATTCATGTTTCGGCACCGGCATTTCCAAAGCAGCAGGGCTGGATCCAGCGGCTGGTGTTCTGCTTCATTCTATTCACGATTATCCGGATCCTGTTTACGCTGCTGGACGAGATTGAGAGGATCTATCGTTCCTTTTCCATCTCCAGGGAGAAACCGATCAAGGGGTTTCTTCAAATCGTGAAGATTGTTCTGTCCATATTGGCTGCCATTATCATTGTTTCGGCATTGATTGAGCGGTCTCCCTGGGCGCTGCTCAGCGGGATTGGCGTGTTTTCCGCCGTACTGATGCTGATTTTTCAGGACTCCATTCTGGGTTTCGTTGCAGGAGTGCAGCTTTCCGGGAACGATATGGTTCATGTGGGGGACTGGATCGAGGTGCCGAAATATAGCGCGGAAGGGGAAGTGGTGGACATTACCCTGAATACGGTGAAATTGAAGGGCGGGGATAAAACCGTTGTTATGATACCGACCCGCGCCATGGTAACCGATTCCTTCCGGAACTGGAGGGGTATGGTGGAATCCGGCGGACGGAAGATACAGAGCCCCATTTTCATCAATATGGACAGTATCGAATTTTGTAACGAAGAGATGCTGGACCGATTTGAAAAAATGGATTATTTAGAGGAGTACATCCGCGGTATCCGGCAGAAACGGGAGGCGGGAGGGGAAAGCCTCCGGATTTCCAATGTTGTAATCTTCCGGGAATATATCCAGGCTTATCTGAAACATCACCCTTCGCTGCGCGGGGATATGACCCGGATGGTGCGGCAGCTGGCTCCGTCCCAATACGGGCTTCCGGTGGAGATCTACTGCTTTGCCGATACCACGGACTGGGCAATCTGTGAGGAGATACAGGCAGATATTTTTGATCATGTCCTTGCTGTCCTGCCGCAGTTCGGTCTCCGGATTTTCCAGAGTCCGTCCGGTTCGGATATGAAAACTCCCCAGTCCGACGGCAGCGATACCACTGAATCGGGGAGATCCTGAAGATCTCTATTCTGAAGGGGTTTCCAATTCCATTCTGAAGGGGTTTTATTCTGTAGGGTTTCCTCCGTCTTCCTGCCGGTAGTCTTCCAGGAAAGAGCCGATGCGCCGGATGGCCATTTTCAGGTCTTCCTTTGCCGGCAGGAAAACCACCCGGAAATGATCCGGAGCCGGCCAGTTGAAACCGGTTCCCTGAACAAGAAGCACTTTCTTCTCCGACAGGAGATCCTTGATAAATTGCATATCGTCCGTTATATGAAACCTTTCGGTATCCACTTTGGGAAAAGCATAAAACGCGCCTTTTGGTTTCACGCAGGACAGGCCGGGAATGGCGTTCAGCATTTGATAAACGATATCCCGCTGCTCTCTCAGTCGTCCTCCCGGTACAATAAATTCCCGGATGCTTTGATAGCCGCCGAGAGCCGTCTGGATGGTGAACTGGGCCAGGGCGTTGCTGCAAAGACGCATGGATGCCAGCATATTGATGCCCTCAATGTAATCCGAGGCGCCGGACTTGTCCCCGCTCAGAACCATCCATCCGGCCCGGAACCCGGCGATCCGGTGGGATTTTGACAGCCCGTTGATGGTTACACAAAGCACCTCATCATCGATCAGGGATGCAGTGGATACATGTTTCTCATCGTCGTAAAGAATCCGGTCATAAATCTCATCCGAAAACAGGATCAGGTGATGTTCCACTGCCAGCCTCACAATTTCCTGAAGGACGGATTCAGGATAGTTTGCTCCTGTGGGGTTGTTGGGATTGATAATGACGATGCCCCTGGTCTGGGGAGTGATTTTCTTTTTCATGTCTTCAATATCGGGGTACCAGTCGGATTCCTCGTCGCACAGATAATGGACGGCAGTCCCGCCGGCCAGATTGACCGATGCGGTCCACAGCGGATAATCCGGCGCAGGCACCAGAATTTCATCTCCATGGTCCAGCAGGGCCTGCATGGACATAATAATCAGCTCGCTGGCGCCGTTTCCGATAAAGATATCATTTACCGATACATTTTCGATGTTTTTATGCTGACAGTACTGCATAACGGCCTTGCGTGCCGGGAAGATACCTTTGGAATCGGTATATCCCTGGGCATTCCGTACATTTGAAATCACATCCTGAATGATTTCGTCCGGGGCGTTCAATCCAAAGGGGGCCGGGTTGCCGATATTCAGCTTGAGAATATGGTAGCCTTCATCTTCCATACGTTTGGCTTCATCCATAACGGGACCCCGGATGTCATACAGGACATTGTCCAGCTTTGATGACTTTTTGATAACTGACATTTTCCAGCCTCCCAAATCCATTGAAAAGTAATGTATAAATTTTCATTCAGTATACATGAATTCCGGGGGAAAAGCAATGAAAATGCATCTCAGTCCTTTTGAAAAATCAGTCGGAAGAACCGGAGCGATCCGCTCAATACATGAATTTTGACAAGGGATCTTTTTGCTTCGGAAAGTCTGCATGCAAAAAGTGTCTGCGGCTGCATGGCCGGTTCCGGGGTGAACGTCCGGACCGTTTTGCTGTCCTGCGTGAAGCAAATCTGTGCAGGTTCCCTGCATAACAGCTCAACACGGACGGTGCAGCCTTCCGGTACTTCATTGATAGAATACGTTGCAAATTCTCCCTGCCGCATTTCCAGAGCCAGCAGATCCCATCCGCTGTCGAAGGCAAATCTTCGCGGAACGGGCTGCTTTTCTGCAGCAACAATTGCCATCCCGGTCCTTGTCTGATAATGATACAGATTGCCCTCAGTTCGGAAACCGCTGCAGGAAATACCCTTTCCGGGCACCAGGTTAAAGTCCGTGGCGCGTACGCTGCAGTCCGGCCGGCGAAAGACAGCATTCGTGACATCGGGATTCCACCTGCAGTGTGAAATACGGATATTCTGCAGAAATTCGTCCAGTATCTTTCTTGTCCGTTCGGTACCGGGATGCTTTGCTCCATGCGTATATTGAATGATTTCATCCCATCCTTCCGGTTTGTTCACTGAGCAGGGGGAATTTGTACAGTCCATTTTTTTCCATGGCCAGAGATTGAAACCGATTCCCAGGGAGCTGCACAGAGGATACATAGCAGTATACCATTCCAGAGTGTTTTCCCCTGTTTCTCCCAGCCATAGCGGCTGATCCAGCCGTTCGGAATACTCCAGAAAAGGCTGCAAGGCCTCCATGCCCGGTTTACAGGCATACCGATGGAAATGGATCACCATGTTCCCGTCGTATTTCTTAAAGAATATGGATGGATCGGTGGCCCATTGGGAACCTTCCATGGAAAGCATATGTCTGGTATCTGTTTTCCGGATTTCAGCAATCAGTTCCTCGTAGAATACGGATAGGGCGGGCGCCAGCGGATTCAATGCATATTCCCTGCCATGGACCGGCGACAGGGGCTCATTGAGCAGGTCATAACCGCCTACAATCCACCGGTCCCTGTAACGCCGGGCGATCTCTTTCCAAAGCTCCAGACATTTGGTTCTGCTGTCCTCATCGGTGAATAACCGGGGAATATCGTCAATGGAGTCATCAATGTTTGCGCCTGTCTGGCCGCCCGGAGCGCCGTGCAGGTCCAGAAATGCGTATAATTTGAATTCCTCACACCAATCCAGGCAGCGGTCGATCCGCGCAAAACCATCTTCCTTCCAGATACAGCCCGGGCCTTCCTCCATCAGGATCCTCCAGTTTATGGGAATTCTTACCGAATTGTAACCAAGATCCGCCATGAAGGCGATATCTTCCCGTGTCACATAATTTTCCCGGTATTGTTTCCAGAAAGCAGCTGCATAGTCCGGACCGGTCAGTTCCCGGATGACGGCTTCGATTCTTCTTGGCCGGTCAAAGCGGTTTCCGTCCCCCGCAAGCCACATATACCCTTCGGGCAATAACCAGTTTCCCAATCCCCAGCCGGTCAGCAGGATCCTGTCTCCGGATCCGTTTACAATTTTCTGCCCGCGGGTGTGCAGGAATCCTTTTACATTGGAGTTTTCTGCATGGGAAGGACAAATCTTTTCACTCATTTTGTCAGGGCCTCCTTTTTTGTATGCCGGATCTGCAGCCTTTGTGCTTTTCCTTCCGTAACGTTTCCACATCCCTGTAAAGGGGTGTGGCTGTTTCTGTGAAAATTCAGATATCCGGGGAAGCTGCATGATCCGAATGGTTCTTACCTGATTCTAACACAGGGCAAAGAATATCAAAAGAGTGCGGGACAAAGCGGGAAATAAGTATGGAGGAAAGCAAGACATTTGCCGGCGGTTCCGGAAAGAATGATTATAATCAATAGTTCTGTAAATATCTGCTTGCTTTTCCCCGGCGGACATCGTATACTGATATCTGGAAAGTGCATGGAAACTTGTTATCATTGCTTTATGAAAGTGTGTAAATTCTATTGAAAATTTCAAGGAAAAGGAGGAACCTGGAGATGAGGATGAACCGCATGAAGTTTCGAATGACAGGATGGACTGCTGATGTTTCTGCCGATACGTATGACAGTTCTGATGCCGGAATTCCTGCATACTCTTTTCCTTTCTCCATATGTTCCTGGATCGGATAATCTCTTACGATTGCCGGTTTTGCTTTTTGACAAGGAAAAGCCATGGGACTGCAGTGGAGAGCCCTGTGGCTTTTTGCAGAAAGATGTATGGGCAGCCATGCAACGATGCGCTGCCGTGAGAAATACCATTTCGCAGAAGCCATGGGAGGATCAGGCCCTGTGGCTTTTTTATGCTATAAAAGCCATCCACACAGATTAAAAACAGGAAGTGACAACTACATGAAAAACATGAAACTGCTGATGAGCTTTATGAAGGGGAGCCGTCTGCTGTATGTTGGATCCATTTTGTGTGTCGGGATATCCACCTTCCTCTCAATGATATCCCCGCTGATTGTTCGGTTTACCGTGGACTCCGTGATCGGAAAGGAACCAGCGGATCTGTCTGCCCGGATTGCCGGTCTTCTACGGTCCATCGGAGGCATGGACTATTTGAAACGCAATATGTGGATCTGCGCTTTGGTGCTGCTTGGCATCAATCTGATCAATGGCCTGTTTGTCTTTTTCAGGGGCAAATGGTCCGCCCGGGCTTCGGAGTCCATAGCGAAAAGTCTGCGGGACCGGCTGTACGGCCATTTGCAGAGCCTGGACTATGACTATCATGTCAAGGCGGAGACCGGGGATCTGATTCAGCGCTGCACCTCCGATATGGAGACCATCCGCCGTTTTCTGGCGGTGCAGCTGGTGGACGTGGGCCGTGCCCTGTTTATGCTGGTTATGGCGATTGCCATCATGCTTTCCATGAATGTACGCATGACCATTGTTTCCCTTGCCGTTGCTCCGGTTCTCTTTCTCTTTTCCTTCATCTTTTTCCGGATGGTTCAGAAAGCCTTTCTGCAGGCGGATGAATCCGAGGGAAGGTTGTCCAATACGATTCAGGAAAATCTGAACGGGGTGAGGGTCGTCCGGGCCTTTGGGCGTCAGGCCTATGAGAATGAAAAGTTTGATCAGAAAAATACGGAATACAGGGACTTGTCCTTTCGAGTTACGAATCTGATGGCCCTGTACTGGTCCCTGTCGGATCTGATTGCCATGCTGCAGATCGGCATTGTCGTTGTAATGGGCGTTTATTATACTGCGACAGGTTCCATTACACTGGGCACCTTTCTGGTGTTCAGTTCCTATGTGAATATGCTTCTCTGGCCCATACGCCAGATGGGCCGGATTTTGACCGACATGGGCAAAACCCTGGTGTCTGTGGGCCGGATCCAGGAGATCCTGGATGTTCCTTCAGAAAGTCAGGACCCGGGTTGCGGGAGGCCGTCCATTGCCGGGAATATCGTATTCCGGAATGTCAGTTTTGAATATGAAGGGGGACATCCGGTTCTGAAGGATCTTTCCTTTGAAGTGAAGAAAGGGGAAACGGTTGCCATTCTGGGCCCCACCGGTTCGGGGAAATCCTCCCTGGTTCATCTGCTGCAGAGGCTGTATGACTATAAAGGCGGATCCGTCACCATAGGCGGGGTGGAGCTGCGGAAGATTGACAGGAAGTGGCTGCGTCAGAAGGTGGGCATTGTTCTGCAGGAGCCGTTCCTGTTTTCCCGCACCATTAAGGAGAATATCGGCATTGCCAAGCGGAATGTCAGCGAAATGGAGATTTATGAAGCCAGCCGCATTGCTTCCGTTCATAAGGTGATCGAGGAATTTGACGACGGGTACGAAACCTTTGTGGGGGAAAAAGGCGTTACCCTGTCCGGCGGGCAGAAGCAGAGGGTGGCCATTGCAAGGACGTTGATCCAGGACAGCGATATCCTGATCTTTGACGATTCCCTCAGTGCGGTGGATACGGAGACCGACGCCGCGATCCGGAAGGAATTGAAGAAAAGAAGCAAGGATGTTACAACCTTTATCATATCCCACCGGATTGCAACCCTGTCTGAAGCAGACCGGATCCTGGTCCTGGACGACGGGCGGCTGATTCAGTCCGGCACCCATGAGGAATTAATTCATCAGCCCGGCCTGTATCAGCGGATCTGGTCCATACAGAACAGTCTGGAGAAGGATCTGCAGGACAACAGCCAGCTGGTTGGCTGAGAAAGGGTTTCGTACCCGGCACCTTCGTCCATGAACTCCGGCTGCGTTGGCCGATAAGTGGTCTGAGCCGAAGGGACTGAAGGATAGCGTGATTTGTTTCGACTTCGTATTTAAGAATAAGGAAGGTTCAGTGTATGAGTTATCCGGAAGAGCAGGAATATACCAAGGGACTTGACCTGGGGCTGTGGAGACAGCTCCTCCGTTATGCAAAATCCTATCGAAAACAGTTGATTGCCATTGCCTTTATTATGATCCTGACCGGCGGAATTGATGTCGTGTTTCCTCTGATGACCCGGTATGCCATTGATCATTTCATCATGCCGGGGAAACTGGAGGGCATGGGGAGGTACGCGGTTCTTTACGGCCTGTTGGTTGTCTGCCAGGCAGGGAATACCTGGATATTGATCCGCACGGCAGGAAAAGTGGAAAACGGTCTGGTTTATGATATCCGCAAAAGCGGATTTGAAAGATTGCAGGAATTGTCATTTTCCTATTATGACAAGACTCCGGTGGGCTGGATTATGGCCAGGATGACATCGGACTCCCAGCGCCTGGGGGAAACCATATCCTGGAGCCTTGTGGATCTGACCTGGGGTGTGACCATGATGCTGGGAATCGTCGTGGTCCTGCTGATGCTGAACTGGAAGCTGGCATTGATCACAATGTCCGTTGTCCCGTTCCTGGCGCTGGCCAGTGCCTATTTTCAGAAGAGAATCCTGAAGGGATACCGACAGGTCCGAAAGGTGAACTCCCGGATCACCGGAGCATTCAACGAGGGAATCCTGGGTGCCAGGACAACCAAGACCCTGGTCCGGGAAGAGCGAAACCTGGAAGAATTTGAAGGCCTGACCGGGGAAATGCGGGGCGCTTCCATCCGGGTCGCGATTTTTTCCTCCATCTTTTATCCCATTGTATCAGCACTGGGTGGAATCGGAACGGCCCTGGCACTCTGGATCGGCGGCGGAATGGTGATCCATTCTGCCATCAGCTTCGGAACGCTTGCAAGTTTTATTACCTATACCATCCAGTTTTTTGAGCCCATCGGCAATATTGCCCGTATTTTTGCCGAGCTCCAGTCCGCCCAGGCATCGGCGGAGCGGGTCTTATCCATGATTAATACCCCGCTGGAAATCGAGGACCGTCCGGATGTGCTGCAAACCTACGGGGATGCGTTTCATCCGATTCGGGAGAACTGGGAGCCCATCAAAGGGGATGTGATATTTCGGAATGTCAGCTTTTCCTACCAGGGCGGCGAAACCGTACTGGAGAATTTCAATCTGCAGGTAAAGGCAGGGGAGACCATTGCGCTGGTGGGAGAGACCGGTTCGGGGAAAAGCACCATTGTAAACCTGATCTGCCGGTTCTATGAGCCCACGAAAGGTGAAATCCTGATAGACGGGGTGGATTACCGGGACCGGTCGCAGCTCTGGCTGCAGTCCAACCTGGGCTATGTGCTGCAGTCCCCGCATCTGTTCAGTGGAACCGTGAAGGAGAATATCCGTTACGGAAGACTGGAGGCAACGGACGAAGAAGTTCGGGAGGCGGCCCGGCTGGTCAACGCGAACGGTTTTATCGAAAAACTGGAAAAAGGATACGATACGGAAGTCGGGGAAGGGGGCAACCGGCTGTCCACCGGTCAGAAGCAGCTGATATCCTTTGCCCGGGCCATCGTGGCGAATCCCAGGCTGTTTGTGCTGGATGAAGCGACTTCTTCCATCGATACGGAGACGGAACAGATCATTCAGAAAGCGATTCAGAATGTGCTGGAAGGCAGGACCAGCTTCATCATTGCCCACAGGTTGTCCACTATCCGTACTGCCGACCGCATCCTGGTGGTTGTAGACGGGAAAGTGACGGAAGAAGGGAATCATCGGCAGCTGCTTGCCCAAAATGGCTATTACTATCGGCTGTATACCAATCAGTTCATGGAGGAAGAAGGAGACCGAATCATCAACGAATGACGATAAAAATGCGGAAGACCATCCCGGAAATGGGGTACGGTTCTTCCGCATCTTTTTTATGGGAGGATGGATGGAATAAGATCTGCCCACCATTGAAATCATCGACTTCTCAGCATGTCTGTTCATGGGACGTCTTGACGATGATTTTACGGATACTGTCTTCCGACAGATGATATCGGCTGACCAGTTCTTCAATTTTTGCTCCGTTGGTATACCGGTGGTATATTTCATGGTTCCTTTTTCTTAATTCGGACCGTGTGCCGTTGTTTTCTCCCCATCCGGCACGGGCAGTACCTTCTTTCGGTATATAGACCAACTCACCCTGTATATACTTTTGCAGTTCCCGGAGCAATTCACGGGGAAGGACATCCCTCCCGTTTTTGTAACCCAATGATCATTCCCTCCTTGAAATAAGACACCGTATTCGAAGAACCAACTGAAGTTTCTGTCATCTGGGTCCCCTCCTTCCTTATTTTCTGAAATTCCCTTAAAAAAGGGTGCAAAAAACCCCGCGGAACCATCCACGGGGCAGGAAATAAAAAACACGATTTCAACCATTCGTGTTTGTGCTGACAAAAAAATTATCCGTGATCAATAGATGATGGTTGCAAAGATACGACTTCAAAGGCATCAAAAAACGACCCTGAAGTCCAATATTCAGTTCAGAAGCATAGGCCCTCCAGCTCATTTTTTGCGTTGATCATTTTATCCTGCACTCCTTTCTGCTGAATTTTTCTTTTTATCTCAACCTTTAATAAAATTATATAGTAAAATATCCCACCCTGTCAATAGGGATTTACAAAGGCCTGAATCTAGAATTTTAGACAAAGGGTATCGCCTGTACTACAGGCGATACCCTTTTTTGCCCATTTTACAGATTGACTTGGTATATACAGCAAAACAGATGTAATTCTATCATGACAAATTCCACGAAATGAGATAAGATAAGGTTTGGCAGGATCCTTATATACAGAAGGAAGGGTTACTTTTCCCTCTGCGCCATTATTTTTAGAAAAGGGGGAGGGCTTTCCATGAATGTATCCACATCCATAAATGTAATGTTCGGACAGGGTCCGGTGGCCTCACAGATGAAGCGTATATACGATGCAGGCTTTCGGCATATGGATATCAACTTTAACGACTGGGTGGATCAGAAGACCGGCAACGGTTATTTTCCCTGCTCCGAAGAGCAGTGGCAGGACTGGGTGCAGTCCATCCGGAAGTTTTCAAAACAATATGGTGTTGTACTCAATCAGGCACATGGTCCCCTGTTCAATATTTTTGCAGAGGGCGAACGCGGTGACCACCTGAGGGAAATGTGCGGACCAACATTGAAAGCCGCTGCGGAACTGGGGATTCCATGGGTTGTTTATCATGCAGGCACCGCAGAAGGGGATTTTTCGTCTCCGGAGCATGTGCGCAATCTGAAGGCAGAGAACCATCGCTTTTTTGATCCGCTGGTGAATTTGGCGGAAAAGCTTGGCGCAGGCATTGCCATTGAGAATATGTCTGATAAATTCAGCCGGAATCACAGAGGGGTTTACTGCGCCCATACCGGGGATCTTGTTGATTTGGTGGACAGTTTTGGCAGCAAACAGGTTGGCATCTGCTGGGATACCGGTCATGCCAATCTGCAGGGGGTCAATCAGCGCAAAGAGCTGAACAGGCTGGGCAGCCGGCTGAAAGTCCTGCATGTTCAGGACAGCGACGGGAAAACCGATCAGCATACCGCTCCCTTTTACGGAAACATCGACTGGGATCAGCTGCTGGCCGGGCTGCGGGATATCGGATATGCCGGGGAGCTGACCTTTGAAGCGCACATGTTGATTCGAAAGGTACCGATCAGCTGTCAGAATGTCGCACTTCAGCTGCTGTATCAACTGGGATGCGAACTGAAACGGCGCTTTGATGCCCTGCCGGTCGCATAAAGGAGGAGACCTTTGAAGATTCATATTATTCGGCATGGTGATCCGGATTATAGAAACGATGCACTTACCGAACTGGGAGAAGAGGAAGCAAAAAAGCTTTCGGATTATATGCGTTTGCTTCCGGTCACCCGGCTCTTTTCTTCTCCCATGGGCCGGGCCAGGAAAACTGCAGAATATACTTCCAGGGCTCTTGGGATGGAAGTGGAGACCCTTCCCTGGATTCACGAGGCAGGCGCATTTATGACCAGACCGCAATATACGGGGCTGGATGTTCCGGTGATTGCCTGGAATCTGCCCAGACACAAGATAGATGAGCTGGAACATCTTGGGGAGGATTGGGTTTTCTCCAACTGGTTTTCCCATCCGGACGCGGAGGATTACCTCTTCAATCTGCAAGACGGCATGAACCGGTTTTTGCGGAACTATGGGATCCGAAAGGAACAGGATGCTTTTTATGGGACAGGCCATGTTTCCCGGGAGGAAATCGCTGTTTTCTGCCATTATGGTTCCGGATTGACGGCAATCTCCTATCTTTTGGGAGTTTCGGTTCCGTTTCTCTGGAGAAGTGTCTGGCTTCCGCCTTCCAGTGTCACGACGGTTCTGGCGGAAGAGCAGCAGGACAATCGGATCAATTTCCGGATTACCGGGCTGGGTTCCTCCACTCATTTGTTTCACAGGGAGTATGTTCAGAACACCAGCGGGCTGATGTACAATACCCGCTGAAAGACCAGGCCGAAGGGAAAATAAGCCAGATAAAAGCGGATAAAATGAGAAATGCGAAAAAGCTTACGAAGAAGCCCGGGAGACAACATAAAACAGGGAGGTTGACCCTCCCTGTTCCGGTCTGCTAAAGGGCAGACCACCTTCCCAACATAATCAAATCAGACCATCTCCTTTCCGTTGGTATGATGGACCGACTTGCCTCGCCGGTCATTTTTATTTTACCGAATCCGTGAGGGGAATGCAAAGGGAAGAACAGATAAAACGGTTCTTTCCCAACGGTTTCATAAGAAAACCGGTCATGGAGCGAGGATGGCAGGAGGGAGAGGATAGAGCAGGGGGCATGCAGGAATTCCGCTGTCCCATATCGAATGACATGGAGGGGATAACGGGCTGCTCTCATCCATAAAGGCCATTCCATAACGGGGGACCAGCCGCACAATACAGATTGAACAAAATGAAAGGATGAAGAAAATGGCGTTTCTGCAATGTGACTTTTTTTCCGAGGTTCTTGGACTTTCCTGTTCCATGAACGTGATCCTGCCGCAGCAGACCAACAATCAGATCGGCATGGAGAGCCGGGCGGCCGGCAAAAAGCATCCCACTTTGTACTTGCTGCACGGACTGTCTGACGATCACACCACCTGGATGCGAAGGACTTCCATCGAACGATATGTCGCTTCTTTGGGGCTGGCTGTCGTGATGCCTGCCGTCCACCGGAGCTTTTACACCGATATGGCAAGGGGATATCGGTACTGGACCTTTATCAGCGAAGAGCTGCCGGCTATCTGCCGTTCTTTTTTTCCTCTGTCCGACAAGCGGGAGGACAATTTTGTCGCCGGACTTTCCATGGGCGGCTATGGTGCCTTTAAACTGGCTTTGGCCTGCCCGGATCAGTTTGCTGCCGGTGCCAGCCTGTCCGGTGCAGTGGGCACGGGCGTTCTGGAGGACTCAAAGCGCAATCCGGAGCTTGAAAATATTTTTGGTGATCTGGATCAGATCAGGGGCAGTGAGAATGATTTGTTCCATCTGGCAGAGCAGGTTTCCAAATCCAACGGTCCGAAGCCCAAACTGTTCCAGTGTGTCGGCACGGAGGATTTCCTGCATCAGGACAACATTGAGTTCAGGAAATATGTGGAGGGCCTTGGCCTGGATTTAACCTACGAGGAAGGCCCCGGGACTCATGAATGGGGGTATTGGAACAAAATGATACAGAAGGTGCTGGCCTGGCTTCCCCTGAAAGGCACGGGAGACTGAGCCCATGCGCATTCTGCATACGTCGGACTGGCATCTGGGAAGGACATTGGAAAATATCTCGCGGCTTCCTGAGCAGCAGGACTTTGTGGATACCCTTTGCCGTCTGGTAAAGGAGGAAAAGATCGATCTGGTGCTGATTGCAGGGGATATCTTTGATACCTATAATCCGTCCGCAGCAGCGGAAGAACTGTTTTACGATGCAATGGAGCGGCTGAACGACAGCGGGAAGCGGGCGGTGATCGCCATTGCCGGCAATCATGACAACCCGGAGCGTCTTTGCGCCGCCAGTCCCCTGACCTACCGAAACGGCATTTTCCTGCTGGGATATCCGGCCAGCGATGCCGGCGCGTATTCTTCCGGGAACGGAGAGATCCGGATTCTCCGGTCCGGTCCCGGGTGGCTGGAGCTGCGGGTGCCCGGCTGTTCCTGCTCTGCGGTGGTCCTTACCATGCCATATCCTTCCGAGTCCCGGCTGGAACAGGTATTGTCCGATGAAGCAAAGGAAGAAACCCTTGGCAGGGCCTACTCAGACAAGATTGCCGGCGTTTTTCAAAAGCTCAGCAGTCATTTCCGGGCCGATACGGTGAATCTGGTCATGGCGCACCTTTTTATGGCAGGCGGAAAGGAATCGGAATCGGAGCGCACCATTCAGGTCGGCGGAGCCATGACGGTTCATCCGTCAGCCTTGCCGGCTCATGCCCATTTTGCCGCGCTGGGGCATCTGCATCGTCCGCAGCAGATCAAGGCTGCTCCCTGTCCGGCCTATTATTCCGGTTCTCCGCTGGCCTACAGCTTTTCCGAATCGGATTATGCCAAAGCCCTCTATATTGTGGATGCGGAGCCCGGGGAACCTGCCGATATCCGTACGGTTTACCCGGATTGCGGCAAGCCTCTGCGCAGGTGGAGGGCTAAGGAAGGCGTGGAACAGGCAATACGCTGGTGTGAAGAGGGCCGCGATCCCAACGCCTGGGTCGATCTGGAGATTGTGACAGGTCGGATCCTGACGGAGGAGGAACAAAAGCGGATGAGGAAGCTGCATCCGGGGATCATCAACATCCGTCCCGTGTTTCCGTCGTCTGCCGGACAATTCGTGGAGCCGGAAAACCGGGAGAACAAAAAGATTGATGAATTGTTCCGGGATTATTACCGGTATCGGACCGGCACGGAGATCCGGGAGGATCTGATGACGGCTTTTCTGAATGTCCTGAACGAAAAGGAAGAGGATCCGGGGATTACGGAAACCGACGGCGATATGGAAAAGGAGATTCAGGAGATTTTGTCCAGGGAGGAGCCCGGACTTCAGGAGGCTGCTGCCGGAGCGGAGGAAACGGAAGAACCTGTGGAGACATCGGGATCCATGGAAACATCCGGAGAGAAGGAACCGGACAGCGGCGTAAAGACGGATGAAAAGGCGGACTGGTCGGACCGTATGGAAAAGAACGTGCCGGACTCCATGAAGGAGGAAAGGGGGAACAGACATGAGGCCAATCCGGCTGGAGATTGAAGGACTGCAGAGCTTTCGGGAGAAGCAGGCCATTGATTTCACAACCCTGAGCGAGACCGGCTTATTCGGTATTTTTGGCCCGACAGGCAGCGGCAAATCCACCATACTGGATGCCGTCACCTTCGCTCTGTACGGCAGGGTGGAGCGGGCCTACAGGGGGACACAGGGAATTATTCATGCCAATATGAATCATGTCCGTGTATCCTTTACATTTGGGCTGAAGAAGGGCAGCCGGGAGAAAGTGTATCGCGCGGAGCGGATGTATCGGCGGAAAAAGGATACAGCATCCTGTGAGCCCCGGATTGCCCGGCTGATAGAAGTAAATGAGACCGGGGAGATTCCTCTTTCGGATAAGGCGACGGACGTAACCGCCAGGGTGGAGGAATTGATCGGCCTGAACCACGATGACTTTGTACGGGCGGTGGTTTTGCCTCAGAATCGGTTTCAGGAATTCCTGATGCTGGACACTTCAAAACGGCGGGAAATGCTGGAGCGGATCTTTTATCTGGAGGAGTACGGGCAGCAGCTGACCGATCGGATAAGAAAAAAGGCGGATCATCTGGGTAAAAAACTGGATCATGTCCGGGGGATCCTGTCCGAATTGGGGGATGCTTCCGATGAAGCCGTGGAGGAAGCCAACCGGCGGGTGGATGCCGCACAGGCCGATCAGGAAAAGGCGAGCCGGATCCTAAAGGCTGCGGAAGCGGAATACCAGAGTGCAAAGGAACTCTGGCAGCTGATGCAGGATGCGGAGCTCCTGGACAGGCAGGAGCAGGCCCATGCAGTCCGGAAGGAACCAATGGCTGCAAAAGAGGCAGCCCTTCAGAAAGCCATTCAGGCAGAAGGCCTGGTGGGGATGATCCAAAAGCATCGCAGAACCGCTGCCCTTTTGAAGAAAGCCCAAAAGGAACTGGACCAGGCGGAAGCTTTGCTTCCCGCCACGGCTGCGGAAATGGACAAAATCCGCAAGCGGCAGGAGAAGGTCCGGGCCGAAGCGGAGGAGCGGCGTCCACAGCTGATGGAAGCCCGTACCCGGCTGACGGATGCTCTTTCCCTGCTGGACTCCATAGAAGAGGATACCAGGAAGCTGAAAGGGATCATTGAGAAGAAAAAAGGTCTGGACAGCAGGATTCAGGAAATGGATCGGCAAATCCGGCGGAAAAAGCAGGAATGGCAGCGGACAGACCATAGATGGAACGAAATCCGCGAGGAAATGAATTCCCTTACCGTGGATCCGGATTACCGGCAGGCCATGCAGGCCGGCGCCTCCCTTCAGGCTGAGCTTCAGACGGCAGAACGGGAATTTCACAGGAGTACGGAAAAAAGGGAACGGCTGGCGGACCGGATTGGGAAGCTGAAGCAGCAGGAGGCAGAGCGTCTGGAACAGCTGGAAAGCGAAAAGAAGGAAATCCGGCGCCTGATGGAAAAAGAGGAAAAGCAGAAGAAGGCAAAGCCGGGGGACCGGGATGTCTGCATGGAGCAAACCCGGAAGCTGAACCGCCTGCAGTCCCTGTGCGTTGAGCTGAAACGGGAAGCGGAGGATATGGCTTCCCTTCAGGGAAAAGAAAAGAAACTGCTGGAGGACAGGGAAAAGGCCGTCCGGAAGAGGGAAAAAGCAGCGGCGCAGCAGAAAGAGGCTGCAGAAGAGACAGAAAGGTGCAGAGCCCGGGCAGAAGAACAGGAAAAGGTTTTGAGACAACATTCCGCCTGGATGCTTTCTGGAAATCTGAAGGAGGGCGAGCCCTGTCCGGTCTGTGGGTCCCTTCATCATCCGCAGGTTGCCGGAACGGCCGGCAGGGCGGATATCGCAGCCGCGGAGCAGGAGGCAGCAGCTGCCGGGGATCGGGTCCGCGCCGCGGAAGATAAAGTGCATGCCAGGGAAAGGGATCTGCTGATTGCAGAGGAACAGATCCGCAGCCTGGAGAATACGCAGAAGCAGATTCAGGACGAAAAATCCGGCGCAAGGGACCGCTATTGCAGAAAGGCGGCGGATTTGCCGGAACGGCTCCGGCATTGCAGGCCGGATTCGCTTCAGGAGGATATCCGGGCGGAATGGAAACGGGTGGAGGAAACGCTGCAGTCCATCGATGCCTGGGAGACATCCTGCCGAAAGCTTCAGAATGTCATCCAGAAGGGGAAGGAAGTTTTATCAAAACGAAGTTCCGCTGCAGAGTCCATTGCCGCACAGCGAAAAGTGAATGAGGAAAACCTTTCCCAGGCGGAGGAAGAGTGCAGGGAGGCATCCCGGAAATGGGAGGAGAAAAAGACAGCCTTTGCGGAGTTCCTGCAGACCCGGCCGGGTAAAAGCCCCTCGGAGGAGCTGAAGAGAATTGCCGATCAGGACCGGAAGTTCCGCAGCCGGTCCCGGGAAGCGGATCAATTGCAGAAGACCGTGCGGGAGAGCCGGGAAATTCTGGATCAATGGACGGAGGAGCACAGCGGGCTGGAAAAGCAGGCAGAAGCACTGGAGCTGGAACGGGAAAACAGGGAGCAGTCCGTTTCCGGGAGGAAGGATAAGATTCGGCAGGTTTCCCCCGATGGGCGGATCCGGGAGGGAATCCAGCGGATCAACAAACAGCTGGACGCTTTTATCCGGGAGGAAAAGCAATGCCGGGAAAAGCAGGAGTCCCTTCAGAGCCTGTATCAGGAGCAGGTTGCCGGACAAAACGCCCTGAGGAACCAAAAGGAAATCCACGCCCATGATTATGACAAGGAAGAGGCGGAATTAAAGGACGCAAGAGCAGAGAAAGGCTTTTCTGACGACCGGGAAGCCGAAAAGGCAGCTCTTCCTGAAGAGAGCCGGAAGAAGCTGGAGGAAGAATGCAGGGAGTACCGGAAGGAAACGGATAACCTTCAGGCGCAGCGCCGGGTACTGGAGAGCCGGAGGAAAGGCCGGGTTCTCACGGAAGAGCAATGGAACGGGATTGCCGGACGGTATCAGCAGGCCGTGAAACAGGATCAGTCCGATTCCGCACGCTATGAAGTGGAAAAGCTCAGAAAGCAGGATCTGATGCAGAAACACCGGCGTTGGATTGCCTGGAATGGGGTTCAGGAGAAGCTTTCAGAGAAGCTGGGACTGCTGGAACAGATTCAGAAGCTGTTGAAAGGCGATAAGGGAAAAGACAACAGCTTTGTGGACTATGTTGCGGAGGAACGGCTGCGTTATGTGGCAGCGGAGGCATCTGAGATTCTTGGCCATATTACCCGGTATAAATATGCCCTGGAGCTGGATGTTAATGAAGGATTCCGGATTCGGGACAATGGCAACGGCGGAATCTCCAGAATGGTGACTTCGCTGTCCGGAGGAGAAATTTTCCTGACCTCCCTGTCCCTTGCCCTGGCTTTGTCCGAACAGATCCAGCTGAAAGGGCAGAGTCCCCTGGAATTTTTCTTTCTGGATGAAGGCTTCGGAGCTTTGGATAAACAACTGCTGGATATGGTAATGGACTCTTTGGAACGGCTCAGCACAAAGGAAAGGGTGATCGGGCTCATCAGCCATGTTTCGGAGCTGCAGGACCGCATTTCCAGACGCCTGATTGTGGATCCGCCCTCTTCTCAGGGAGAAGGAAGCCGGGTGCGGATCGTAAAGGCTTAAACACCTTAAAGGGATTGCAAACGTCTGTCCGGCAGGGGACAGCAACGTTTCGGAAATTTTGAAAAATAAATGATTGCTTTTATGTGAAAAGTTTATCAATAATGGGGGAGAGTTTTTCCCATTATCGGGATGCCTTTTTACGGGTTGGTCATTGGAGGAGTGGATGCGGGAAAGACAAAGATAAGGCGGATAGAGACAGAGCGCAGAAACAAGGCAGAACAAACAGAACAAACAAGACAAAAGAGACGGACAGAAAACGAAGGGAGACTGATAAATGATGGACAAGGTATGTTGGATTGATTTTGACACAATGGAACAATTTATGGTGGATGTATTTCGGGGGGTCGGCGTTCCGGAGCAGGATGCCAAAACCTGTGCGCAGGTGCTGATCACTTCGGACAAAAGAGGAATTGATTCCCACGGCACCGGACGGCTGAAGCCCATTTATGTGGACCGGATCAACGAAGGGATCATCAATCCGGTCACGAAGGTGGATGTGGTAAAGGAAGGCCCCACCACAGCAGTACTGGACGGCAACAACGGAATGGGTCAGGTCATAGGAACGAAAGCCATGGGAATGGCCATCGATAAGGCAGAAAAATATGGAATGGGTATGGTGGCGGTACGGAATTCCAATCATTACGGGATTGCCGGCTATTATGCATTAATGGCTGCGGAAAAGGGTATGATTGGAATGACCGGTACCAATGCCAGACCATCCATTGCACCGACCTTCGGTACGGAAAACATGCTGGGTACCAATCCACTTACCTTTGGGATGCCGACCGATGAAGCGTTTCCGTTTGTGCTGGACTGCGCCACTTCCATTGCCCAGAGAGGGAAAATCGAAGTCTATTCCCGGCAGGGAAAGCAGCTGCCGGAAGGATGGGTCATCGGGAAGGATGGCAAGCCCCGGACGGATACGGAGCAGGTACTGAAGGATCTGGTGACAGGCGGAGCGGCGCTGGCGCCACTTGGCGGCATAGGAGAAGATCTGGCAGGCTACAAGGGTTACGGTTATGCCACGGTGGTGGAGATTCTGTCTGCGGCTCTTCAGGGCGGCAGATTCCTGAAGGCATTGTCCGGTATGGATCATGGCAAAAAGGTTCAGTATCATCTGGGACATTTCTTCCTTGCCATCAACGTGGAGGCATTCATTTCCCTGGAGGAATTCAGGAAGACCACCGGAGATATCCTGAGAGAGCTGCGGGCATCCAGGAAGGCGCCGGGCGAGGAACGGATTTACACAGCCGGGGAGAAAGAATATCTGGCCTGGCAGTTCCGGAAGGATAAGGGAGTTCCGGTGAATGTGTCCCTGCAGAAGGATCTCATTGCGCTGAAAAAGGATCTGAACCTGACCCAATATCATTTTGAATTTGAGTAAGGAGTTCATAGGATGAAAAGTTTTGAAAAATAAGCTCTGCAATGTAATACAGGATTAGAATAAAAGATATAATAAGACAGGAGATACCCATTGATCCGGAACCTTTTCCCCCGGAAAACAAGGTGCTTTTGTTGAATGATTTGTGCTTATTCAGGGCGAGTGCCCCGTTATTCGGAGGATAAAGAGTGAAAAGTATGGAGAAGTTGATTGATCGAAAGAGCCCGCTGCTTTTTTCACACCGGGGTGGAGCCGGGCTTTTCCCGGAAAATACAATATTGGCCTATCGGCAGTCTGTGGAGCAGTTTCACGCGGATATGGTGGAATTGGACATCCACATGTCCGCGGACGGGGAGCTGGTCGTGATTCATGACAATACGGTGGACCGTACGACCAACGGCACCGGAACGGTCCGGGACATGCCATTGAAGGAGATCCGGAAACTGGATGCCGGCTGGCGGTTTACCGCCGACGGAGGGAAAACCTACCCCTATCGGGGAAAGGGAATCACCATTCCCACTCTGCGGGAAGTTTTTTCGGCTCTGAAAGACTATGAGGTCGGCATCAACATTGAGATCAAGAAGCATTACCGGAATATTGAGAACAAATTGTACAACCTGATTACCGGCTTCCATATGGCGGACCGGGTGATCGTTGTCTCCGGGCACCGTTCCGTGATGAAGCGGTTTCGGAAGATCAACAGAAGAGGCATTGTGACGGCGGCGGATGCCGTGGAGGGTGTAAAGGTTTATCTGTTGCAGAAAATGCATATGGGTCATCTTTACCGGCCCATGGGGGAAGCCCTCCAGGTGCCTTTTCGATTCAAGGGTATGGTACAGGTTGCAACCGAATCCCTGGTGTCGCTATGCAGGGAAAACGGAATCAGGCTGCATGTATGGACCATCAATGACGGCTACACAATGAAAAAGCTTCTGGACTGGAAGGTGGACGGCATCATTACAGATTATCCGGATCGGTTGTATCAGCTGTTTCGGGAATACGGATATAAGTAAGATAAGGTTTCGCACCGGCCTTTTCCGGTTATTAGTATCATGTTGAGAGTCTCTGGCGGCCGGAGAGCCACGGGATATAAAAAGTTGAGGAGGTCTTTTTCAGTGAAGATATTGGTATTGTTTTATTCAGCTTACGGACATGTGTACCAGATGGCGGAAGCCGTTGCGGAAGGCGCCCGGCAGGTGGAAGGTGCGGAAGTAACCATTAAGCAGGTTCCGGAAACTCTTCCGCAGGAAGTGCAGGAAAAAACCGGGATCGCACAGGCTCATAAGGCGTTTGCCCATATCCCGGTTGCCAAACCGGAGGAACTGGCGGATTACGATGCCATTCTTTTCGGAGCGCCGACCCGGTTCGGTATGATTGCCTCCCAGATGAAAGCTTTCCTGGATGGAACGGGAGGTCTTTGGGCCAAAAGGGCCCTGGTGGACAAGATCGGCAGCGTATTTACCAGTACCGGTACCCAGCATGGCGGGCAGGAAGCCACCATATTGAGCATGCATACGGTGCTGCTGAATCATGGCATGCTGATTGCCGGCCTTCCCTATGCCTTTGAGGGCCAGAGCCGGATGGATGAGATTACCGGGTGCTCCCCCTATGGTGCATCCACCATTGCAGGCGGGGACAGCAGCCGGATTCCCAGTGAAAATGAGCTGGATGGCGCCCGCTATCAGGGAAAGCGCGTGGCGCAGCTGGCAAGGAAACTGGCAGATTAGGATTTCAGCCGGGAGCCGGAACGAGGTTTCAGCCGAAACAAAATTGTCCGGTATAAAGTTTGGGAATAAAGATTTTGTACGAAGCAAACGTGCCGGTGGTACGGAAGATTTTTATACGGCATAAAAGTTGGAATAAAGGAAATATGGAAAATGGCAGGGAATGATTTTCGTTTCCTGCCATTTTTGAAATCTTCTTTTTTATTTTTGGATCCTTTTGCAGTCCCATATCACAGGTTGGGATGATATGATATAATAATGGGTAAAGAAAAAAAGAGACCATCCGAAAGAAAAAACCAGGGCGAAAGGGTGATACCATGGATAAGGAAAGACTGAAAAAACAAATTGATTTTATCGTGGAAATCGACAAGGCAAAGCATATTCTGCGGCGGACCGTTTTAATGGATAAATCCAGAAGGGAAAACGATGCCGAGCATTCCTGGCATCTTGCGGTTATGGCTATTTTACTGAAAGAGTATGCAGCGGAGGATGTGGATCTGGAAAAAGTCCTGAAGATGGTATTGGTACACGACCTTGTTGAAATTGATGCGGGGGATACTTACTGCTATGATGCAGAGGCCAATCTGGATAAACGGGACCGGGAGCTGTGCGCTGCGGACCGGCTCTTTGCCATTCTTCCGGAGGATCAGGAAAAGGAAGTCCGTGGCCTGTGGGAGGAGTTTGAAGACTGCACCACTCCGGAAGCGGAGTTTGCTGCTTCCCTGGATCGCTTCCAGCCCTTCCTTCATAACTTATATACGGATGGGCACACATGGAAGAACGGGGTGACCAGCGGCATGGTGCGGGACCGCATGGCGGAAGTGCGCTGCGGTGCCCCGGAGCTGTGGGAGATCGCCGACCGGAAAATAGATGAATGTGTGGAGAGAGGAATTTTGAAGGAATAGAACACTTTTTTGCCCTTTCTTTTGCCAGTTTCATGAAATTATAGATATCCTTCGTGGTTGGTGCTATAATATTTATAATTGTTTTGGGGGTGTAAGGTTTGAAAAAAATCAGACTAGGTATCATTTTTGGGGGGAAATCCCCGGAGCATGAGGTTTCCCTGCAGTCTGCAAAGAATATACTTTCTGCATTGGATCAGGAAAAATACGAACCCATTCTGATTGGAATAGACAAAACCGGGCGATGGTATCGGTTTGACAGCTCCGAGGCCCTTCTGAGCGGCGACCCGGGAAAGATTCCTCTGAGTTCATCAGGTGAGGAACTGGCTTTGGTGCCCGGAGTGGACAGCAGTCAGTTGATTCATCTTGCTGACCGAAGCAATCCGGGACAGATCGATGTGGCGTTTCCGGTCCTGCATGGCACATACGGGGAGGACGGCACGGTGCAGGGCATGTTGAAGCTAGCCAATATTCCGTTTGTCGGCGCATCCGTATTGGGTTCTGCGGTGGGCATGGACAAGGATGTTACAAAAAGGCTGTTGAAGTCGGATGGGATCCCCGTTGCAGATTTCAGGGCCTTTGGCTACGGAGAGCAGAAGGACGTTGATTTTGAAGAGATATCCGAAAAACTGGGAATGCCTGTGTTTGTCAAGCCTGCCAATATGGGATCTTCCGTCGGCGTCAGCAAAGCTTACGACCGTAAGGGACTGAAAGAGGCCATTCAAAAAGCATTCCGATACGATACAAAAATCATCATTGAGGAGAATATCAGCGGGCGGGAGTTGGAATGCTCTGTATTGGGCAATGAAAATCCCATTGCCTCACTGCCCGGTGAGATTTTGCCCCGGATGGAGTTTTATACCTATGAGGCAAAGTATATGGATGAAAACGGGGCCGCCCTGGAGATCCCGGCCAGGCTCTCCGGGCAGGAAACGGAACGGGTCCGGGAGTGTGCCCTCAGGGCCTACCGGTCTCTGTGCTGCGAGGGAATGGCCAGGGTGGATCTGTTCCGAAAGGAAAATGGGGAAATTGTGGTAAATGAAATCAATACCATTCCGGGCTTTACCAGGATCAGCATGTATCCCAAGCTCTGGGAAGTAAGCGGCCTGTCCTACGGCGAATTGATTGACCGGCTGATCGGACTTGCCCTGGAGCGCTTTAAAAGGGAACAGGCGCTGAAAACAAATGTAGAAATATAAAGGTGTGATTGAATGGCTCCAAGAAAAAAAACGAGGAATGCCTATTGGATCGGAGTGCCGGAGGAAGCCTGTCAGGCTGCCGGCATATCGGTTGGTCGGAATACAAATACAACAGCTTATTTTCGTTATGCATTTCATGTGACCCGGCCCACGGGACTGAAGTTCAGAATCAGTGCAAACAGCAGGTATCGGCTGTGGATCAATGGGCGTCCTGTTGCCTCCGGCCCCTGCAAAGGGGATTCCTGGCGGCAGTATTACGATACGATAGATGCATCCGGGTATCTTCAATCCGGTCTGAACTGTATTGCAGTCAAGGTGCTTGCCTATCCTGCCTATGCAGCAAAGGACGAAGGGATGAATCCGGCACCGCTTTCCGTCATGACAAACGGAGCGGGGCCCGCACTGATGGTGGAGGGGACCTGCCGGAAGGGAAAGGGCAGGATCCTTGCCGATATTGCGACGGGCTATGGGAAATGGCTTGTTTCCCTGGACAATGCAACTGAATGGGTCGCCTGTCCGGAGAATTTCTGGATGGGAGCATCCGAGAAGGTAAACGGAAACCGTCTCCCCTATGGATGGAAGACGCTTCCCGATCCGGAGGGGCGCTGGTTCCGGGCAAAATGTGAATGGATGGCTGCAGGGGATCCCAATGATGCCATTCATGGGATTCTGCCGCCTATGCCTCTGAAGGAACGGCCGATCCCCATGCTTTCGGAAACGAAGCGCTTTTTCCATCGGGAAATGCCCCTGGGCCATGCAGACGGGGAGTTGTCCGGCAAGCCGGCGGAGTCTTTGTCTTTTCCTGCTCTGGATCACGACGATATGGCAGTTTCACTGAAACCCATGCGTCGGTATGTGACGGTTCTGGATGCGGGAGAGCTGACGACCGGTTTCCTGATTCTGCGGCTGCGGGGCGGAGCAGACAGCTCCATCCATATCCGCTATGCGGAAAGCTTTTGTCGGACAACGGAAGACGGCGGGGTAAAAAAGGAAATACGGGATGATTCGGAACACGGCATTCTGCCGGGGCATGAGGATGTTTATCTGCCGGCCGGCAGGGAGGAACAGGAGACATATGAGCCTTTCTGGTTCCGTACCTTCCGCTTTGTCCGGCTGGAGGTGAACACAGGTGCAGATCCCATGAGCCTTTATCCTCTGACGTTTCTGGAAACCGGATACCCTTTGGATGTCATAACCAATGTGGAGTCCTCCGCTTCCTGGGTCAACGGGGTATGGGATATCAGCCTGCGGACGCTGAAGCGCTGCATGCATGAGACTTACGAGGACTGCCCGTATTATGAGCAGCTTCAGTATGCGATGGATACCCGTTCGCAGATCCTGTTCACCTATATGATAAGCGGAGATACGCAGCTCGCCGAAAAGGCCATGGAGGATTTCCGCTGCTCCCTGATGCCAAACGGACTGCTTCAGTCCCGCTATCCGTCCAGGCAGCCACAGGTGATCCCGATATTCAACATCTACTTTATTTTCATGGTGGAGGATTATTATTGGCAGACCGGAAAAGTGGATTTGATCCGGAAATACCGTTCGGTCATCGACGGGATTCTGGAATGGTTCCAGGGCCGGATCGGGAGTTCCGGTTTGATTGAGGATCTGGGATACTGGCCCTTTGTGGACTGGGTCAACGGATGGGATCATGGTGTTCCGGCGGCAGTTGAAAAGGGGCCGGCTACGGTTCACAGCCTGCTGTACGCGGCAGGATTGCAGTCTGCAGCACGACAAAATGAGCTGACCGGCAGAAAGTATATGGCGGCAGAGTATGAGGAACGTTCCCGCGGGATTCTTCAGCAGGTGGAAAGCCAGTGCTGGAGCAACAGCCAGGGTCTGTTCAAGGAAGGGCCGAAGGTTTCGGAGTTCAGCCAGCATACGCAGGTTTGGGCAGTTCTTTCAGGACTGGTCCGGGGAAAACGGGCAAAGAGCATGATGATGAAGTGCCTTGCATTGGATGATATCTATATCTGCTCCTATTCCATGCGGTTTTATCTGCTTCGGGCTTTGGAAAAGACGGATTTGTACGACCGGAGCGAAAGCATATGGGAGGACTGGCAGAAAATGCTGGAGCAGCATCTGACGACATGCCCGGAAGATGATGTGAATATGAGAAGCGATTGCCACGGCTGGAGTGCCCTGGCCCTGTATGAATTCCCACGTTGTATTCTTGGGGTAAAGCCTCTGGAGCCGGGATGGGCAAAGATCGGCATTGAGCCGCATGTGTTGTCCCTGCCTGACTTCAGCGGAAGTGTGGTGACTCCGAAGGGAGTGGTTCAGGTTTCCTGGGAGAAGCAGGACGAGCACTTTTCTATATCCGGTCATGTACCGGACGGGATTCCGCTGGAGCTGTATTTGCCCGACGGGACCAAGCAGCTTTATCTTCAGGGCGGTCCCTTTGAATTTTAACCATGACGTTAAAATCTTTCCAGGCCTTCGGGAGTGGAAGCCGTTCATTGGATTACAGAGAGCAAGAAAGCACAAAGAAAAAGAGTGGAAAAGAGAAGAGTCTCTTTCCGCTCTTTTTTAGTCCTTCCTGTGGGGAGTTTTGTTATTTTTCTGTATCGTCAGATCCTTCTCCGATGTCGGAATCGTCGGTGTCATCATATTCCACATCGTCGTATTCTTCCCAGTCCTCTTCCCCGTCTTCCCCGTCCTCTTCCTCCTCGTCGTACATGTTCTGAAGAGCATCGATGAGTTCATCCATCCTATCCTCTTCCACCGGGAGAAATTCCTCGTTTTCACCGTCTCCGACGACTTTCATGATATAGACGTCCCTTTCTCCGTCAGTGTTTTCCGGTTCCGGATCATTGGCGTCTGTCAGCAAGGCAAACTCTTCGTCCCCGTATGTGAAGTAATCAACAACCTCCATCTCAATTTCCTGTCCGCTGTCGTCCGTAAAGACCAAAAGATCTCTTTCCTCACTCATAGGAAGTACCTTCCTTTCTGTTTGATAGGATCATTTTATCCTATATTTTTTGCCAATACAATGATTTTATGAAAAAATAAGCGAGAATACGCCCGCTTCTTAAACGGTGAGGAATCGCCTCTGAATATACATCATATACTTCTGAAAAGGGGTTGCATAAAGTTACCAACAATGATACGATCAGAAGATAGGTTCTAAAGGGTAGGGAGGTGTCATTTTGTTCAAGGCATTCCTTGAGGATTTGGATAAAGCATATCAAAATTTTTTCCAGAGTAACGGTTTTCCAAAGTTTAAAAGTAAGTATGATCCTTCCCATAGTTACCGTACCCAAATGGTGAACGATAACATCAAAGAAAAAAATATGTTATAATACATCTAAGAGAAAGCGTTGTCGCAGCCGGTTTTCACGGGAAATAGACTGCCGGCAGGAACAGAAACAGGGCTTTTGATTCATACTCTGAAGGAGGTTTTCAAGTGAGCAGCAAAAAATTATACCGCTCCGCCAAACAGCGTGTTTTGGCCGGTGTCTGCGGGGGCCTGGCCGAATATTTTGACATTGATGTTACCATGGTCCGGCTGATCTGGGCACTGTCTGTTTTGCCGGGGGGTATCGGCCTGATATTGTACATTGCAGCCATTATCATTATTCCGAAAGGGGAAAACGGCAAAGGCACGGTCATCACGGATGAGGACGGAAAGGAAATCTATGTATCGGAGGACGAAGATGCCGGTACCATCAGGCATAATTCCATGCTCTTTATTGGAATTATTTTGATTGTTCTGGGCGGATTGACCTTGCTGAGCCGGCTGTATCCTTTCCGGATCTTCTGGAATCAGGTGGGGAAATACGGATGGCCCATTGTATTGATCCTCATCGGGATTGTGATATTGGTGACTGCTTTTCAAAATAAAGGCCGATAGGAATCTGTCCATGCTGGATTGAAAAAGAAAAATGCGGGCTTGCGGTTTTTTCTTCCTCTCAGGGGGGATAATGATTATCGGACAGACGGTATCACAAATCCGGAATCAGGAGGGGGACCGAAGCCGAAAGGGGCATGGAGAATGAAGGCTCCGTTTAGAATCGGTGACCTGTTGGTCTATGTGTTTATCCTGCTGCTGACGGCTGGCAGCTTTGCAGGGCTGTATCGGATGGGAGTCGGTAAGGATGTCCGCCGCGTAACGGTTGAGGTGGGAGGAAAGCTGATCGCCACATATGATCTTCCGAAAGGGAACAAGGAAAGGGAAGTTCGTGTCGACGCCGGGAATGGCTGTTATAATCTGTTGAAACTGACCAGCTCCGGCGTTTCTGTTGAGGAAGCCAACTGCCCGGATCAGGTTTGTGTAAAATGGGGCAGGATAAGCAAGCCGGGACAATCCATTGTGTGTCTTCCGCATAAGGTAGTCATCAGCATTGTCGGCAATCGGGAGGGGGAACCCCTGGACGGCATTGCATCTTAGGATGGAACCATGGAACAGCGGTTGGTATGATGGTAGGAAATAGCGGATGGTGAGGCATGAAGCAAAGCAGGAAAATGGTTTATATGGCTTTACTGATATCGCAGGCGCTGGTTCTGCATTATCTGGAAGGCTTTCTTCCGCCTCTGGCTCCGGGTGCCAGATTGGGGCTGGCCAATATCGTATCCCTGATTGCCCTGCATTTGTTCGGGTTCCGGGAGGCGATGGCCATCGTGTTGATTCGTTCTGTACTGGGACCTATTCTGGGAGGAAGCCCCATGGGGATCCTCTACAGTCTGGCGGGAGGGACGCTTAGCTGTATCGTGATGGCAGTTCTGTATAGCCGCTTTAACAAATACTTCAGCTTGCCGGGCATCAGTGTGGCAGGAGCGGTTTTTCACAATATCGGACAGATTCTGACCGCTTCCGTGGTTTATGGTACCATCGGCATTCTGTTTACTTATCTTCCAGTTTTGATGCTGTCGTCTGTTATCACCGGGAATTTTATCGGACTGGCAGCAAAATACATCATTCGGTTTCTGGACAGAAGACAGCTTTTTGAGCAGACCGGCTGAAGGGTACAGGAGGATTGCTTTTCGAAATATGGGAATCTGGGAAAAACACCGGGGGATGGAGGAGGATTTGGACAGGGTTGACAATCTGATACGGAAAACCCTGCAGTCCAGTCAGCGGACCCTGAAGGATGTGGTAAACGATCTGCTGTCCGCAGGGGGCAAACGTCTGCGGCCGGCTGTGGTGCTATTGTCCGGCAGATTCGGCAGGTATGACGTACATAAGCTGATTCCCCTTGCCGCTTCAGTTGAGATTCTGCATATGGCGACTCTGGTCCATGACGACATTATTGACAGATCAGAGATGCGCAGGGGAAAGCCCGCGGTCCACAGCCGCTGGGGCGTGGAAACGGCGGTTTTCACCGGCGATTTTTTATTTACCAGGGCATTTGATCTGCTGAACCGAACCATATCCCAAAAGAACGTCCGTTATTTGTTCCAGACCGTCCGGGCAATCTGTGAGGGAGAAGTGGAACAGTTTGAATCAAGATATCGGGAAGAGAGATCGGTAAGGGAGTATCTCGGGCGTGCCTCCCGGAAAACAGCCATGTTCTTTGCCCTTTGCTGCCGGCTGGGCGCATCGGAATCCTGCTGCCGGCACGAAACCATCCGGCATCTGAGAAAGTTCGGCCTGAATTTCGGCATGGCATTTCAAATTACCGATGATCTTCTGGACTTTGCCGGGAATGGAACGGAGATGGGAAAGCCGCTTTGCAGTGACTACCGGGAAGGCATCTATACCCTGCCGGTAATCTATACTCTGCAGGATCCTGACTACAAACATAAAATAGTTCCTTATATCGGGGAAAAAGGCCCGGACGATCAGGACATTTCCATGGTCGGGCAGCTGGTGGAAGAGAGCGGCGGCATGGCCCGGTCCCGGAGGATGGCGCAGCGTTTTCTGAATCGCAGCCGGGACAGTCTGGCTGCTTTGCCGGATATTTCTGCCAGAGAGGTGCTTTGGGAGCTGACCGATGAGCTTATCCGGCGAAAGTCCTGAGGAATGCAGCAGGAAAAATCTTCTGATTTCCTGAAAAAAGCGGATTTCGGCAGGAAAACGGCTTTTCATGGGCGAATTCCGCATATAGAATGACATGGAGTGAAACAGATGAAGAGCAAAAAAAGCAATCAATGGGTTTTACTGCATGCAATGAAATAAGCGGAAAGGTGGTCTCGTTATGATCACAAAGTATCCCCCTGTAAATGGGAAATTTCCTCACATACTGCACGGTGCTGACTACAACCCCGAACAGTGGAAGGACACCCCGGAGATATGGGATGACGATATGCGGATGATGAAGCTGGCTCACTGCAATGTGGTGTCGGTGGGGATTTTTTCATGGTCCAGTCTGGAGCCGGAGGAAGGCCGGTTTACCTTTGACTGGCTGGACAACATCCTGGACAAGCTGGCAGAAAACGGCATCCGTGCCATACTTGCCACTCCCAGCGGCGCACGGCCGGCCTGGATGTCCTATCGTTATCCGCAGGTTCTGCGGGTCCGGCAAAACCGGCAGCGCATTCTGCACGGTGAACGGCACAATCATTGCTATACTTCTCCAATCTATCGGGAAAAGGTTCAGATCATCAACCGAAAACTGGCAGAGCGGTATAAGGATCATCCGGCGCTTCTGGTATGGCATGTTTCCAACGAATACGGAGGTGCATGCCACTGCGATTTGTGCCAGGAAGCCTTCCGGGCATGGCTGAAGGAAAAATACGAAGGAGATCTGGACAAGCTGAACCGGACGTGGTGGACGGGCTTCTGGAGCCATACCTATACGGACTGGTCCCAGATTCAGTCGCCGGCCCGTCATGGGGAACAATCGTTACATGGACTGAATCTGGACTGGAAACGGTTTGTCACGCATCAGACTATTGATTTTTTCAAAAATGAGATTGTTCCTTTGAAGGAAATCACGCCGGATGTTCCGGTTACGACCAATTTCATGGGAACGTTTCCCGGTTTGGATTACTGGAAATTTGCCAGGGAACTGGATGTTGTCTCCTGGGATAGTTATCCCGCATGGCACGGGGAGATACCGGACCGGGAACTGGGCGCCAATGTCGGATTTCTCCACGATATCAATCGTTCCCTGAAAGGCGGCAAACCTTTTATGCTGATGGAAAGCACTCCCAGTGTGACCAACTGGCAGCCCGTTTCCAAGCTGAAACGGCCCGGAATGCATTTGCTTTCCTCTCTCCAGGCAGTTGCCCATGGCTCCGATACGGTGCAGTATTTTCAATGGCGCAAGAGCAGAGGGGCGTTTGAAAAATTCCATGGAGCCGTTGTGGATCACTACGGGCATGAGGACACCCGGGTTTTTCGTGATGTGACAGAGGTTGGCAAGGTACTGGGCAAGCTGGATGAACTGGTCGGTACCACCGTTCGTCCGGAGGTCGCCGTGATTTATGACTGGGAAAACCGATGGGCCATGGACGATGCACAGGGAGTCCGGCGGGAAAAGGGATATCAATCCACCTGTGAACTGCATTACAGGGCATTTTGGAATCAGGGAATCCCTGTGGATGTCATCAGTGAGGATTGCGACTTTTCCGGTTATCGCCTGCTGATTGCCCCCATGCTCTACATGGTAAAGCCCGGTGTGGCAAAACGGATGGAACAATTTGTGGAAAACGGCGGAACTTTGGTGACCACCTATTGGAGCGGGATCGTGGATGAGAATGATCTGTGCTTCCTGGGCGGCTTTCCCGGCCCGCTCCGCAGGCTGACGGGAATCTGGTCGGAGGAAATCGATTCCCTTTATGACGGGGAGTGCAATTTTGCCGTTCCTGCAGCCGGCAATTCCCTGTCCCTGAAAAGGGAGTACCGGGCAGTGGAGATGCTGGATCTGATCCATGCGGAAACGGCGCAGGTGCTGGCTTCCTACAAAACTGATTTCTATCAGGGCAGACCGGCGCTGACGGGTAATTCCTTTGGGAAAGGAAAGGCATACTACATCGCATTCCGCAGTGATTTGGACTTTCTGACGGATTTCTATACCCGGCTGGTTCATGATCTGAGGATCACAAAGGTGATCGACACGGATCTTCCGGAAGGGGTAACTGCACAGAAGCGGAGTGACGGGGAAACGGATTATGTTTTCCTGATGAACTTTTCCAATACGGAGAAGACCGTGGATCTGAACGAAGACGTTTTCCGGGATATGCTGGACGGAACCAGGGTGGAGGGCAGACTGCAGCTTTCGGGCTACGGTGTCCGGGTTCTGGAACGGAAACAGGGATAGACACAGGACACAGAGACAACGGGTTCGGGGCGCATAACAGACAAGGCGCTTATGCGTCCGGAGCCCGGTATTTTCAGAAATGAATCATTATTTATGGGAGGACATTATGCCGAGGCCGGAACATACATTTAAAACTGAAAAGTTGGTATAAGAAATCAACGATAAAAAAGCCATAAAAATAGCCAATTACAGCGATAGCGGGAAAATATTTTAGAAAAATATTGCATCCCGCTGCTTTTTATGATATAATATTACGTTATAATATATAATAACAACGTAAAGGAGGAAAAGAATGGAAGGCATTTCACAAATCCACCAGAAAATCTATCAACTGAATCAAAAAAGGTGGGAGCTGCTTGAGAAGATTATGACCCCGGGACAGCTGCTGGCTGCGTCATTTTACGAAAGAATGACCAAGTGCGGCAATCCCAACTGCAAATGTGCATCCGGTGAACTGCACGGTCCTTTCCCCTGGATCTACCAGAACCTGAAGGGCAAGAAGCTGATCTCAACTTCCTGTGTGGCGGACAAAGTCGAGGATGCCCGAAGATTTTCTGAGAATTACAAGGCGTTTAAAGAAAACCGGGCGCAAATCAAAGCATTGGATCAGGAGATCGATGAATTGGCGGCTCAGATCCAAACCTTTTATGAAGTGGACGTAACAGAATTCGTAAAGAAAGCGGGGGAAAGACGTGGTAGAAAACAAAAGAGAAGCGAAGAAGGCCCTGAAAAACAGGAAGGTTGACATGGCCATCCAAACAAATTGGCCGTTCATCGGCCCATTCATGAAATTTCTCGGGAATATGGGGATTCTGTGGGATCTCAGGAAGATCACCGGCACCCATATCAGAACGATGCTTGGAATTCATATTTATGTGCTGTTGTACTTACTGAAAATTATTGTGGGTATCCCAACAACACGGGGCAGTGAGGCGTTGCTTGGGGATAAAGGAGCCATGAGTCTGATCGGCTTTGATGTGGAGACCGTTAAGGAAGGCCTGTGTAAAAGAGGAGACGCCAATCAGCACGGAGAAGGCTATAAAAAAAATACCCTGTGTCATGAATGTGTTTACAGTATTAGACAATATTGAGAAATGCTGTATCGAAAGCACAATGGGGGTTTACAATACCGTTGTACGAAGACTCAGGAGACTGCTGCGGAGCGGAATATTTGCGTTGGACTCTACAATCGTTGAGACAAGGCCGGATTTTCCGGGGTGTGGGAAGACGAAAAGAAAAAAGGAAGGCCGTCCCAGCGACCCTCCCGAGTACAAATACATATACGGCTTCAAAGTATTCGTGCTGTATGAGATAAAGTCGCGAATCATTGTTGCCGTAAAGATTGTACCAGCAAATGAGGATGATCACAAGTATTTCTTGCCTATGATCAGGCAGGGCATACACAATTGTGGGAAAAACCGCATTGAAACGGTCATTGCGGACCGGGGCTTTCTGGACGGCGCTCAATTATGGGAATTGAAACACAGACTGAAGATTGACTTTATTATCCCGGCAAAGGCAGGCATGATTATCCGTGAAGATGCGATAGCTCTGCGGAAGGAGTATCAGAACAAGCCATTGGCACAGTGGGTTTACGGAAAGGGCATATGCCAGGGTTACGGGGTGGACGGTCTGCAGTCGTATCTTGAGTATAACCCGAAAGGAGTACAGAACAATAGCAAAACAAACGGCACTCCTCTGAATGCTGTGGTCGTCACAATGTGGAAAGGACAGGCCGTGCCTGTGGAAGATCAGATTGTACTGCTGACCAGCCTGCCGGCCGAGGAGGATGCGGCAGGCATTCCAAAAAGATATCGGCTGAGGTCGCTGATCGAAAACGGCGGGTTCCGGGAACTGAAACAGGCGGCATATCTGAAGCGGTTACCCAGAAGGAAGGGCAAGTACGCAGAAAACGCGGCATATATGCATATCATTCTATGCATCTTTGCTCATACGCTTTTCTATGCCTTTCTGGGGTGGCGTAAAAAGGAAGCTCCCAGGCAGTCTGACGGGGACTGCCTGCGGGAATGGAGAAGGCGGGAATCCATAAGGGATGGTGGTAAAATCCTTATCATCGCCAACGTTAAGTACTACGCATTCTTTGATTTAGATGAAGTACTGGATATACTTGGTGTCAGGCAGAAATTCCGGATAAAGAGGAATTGCTGAACAGACCGGCTTTTCATAAGATTACCAATTGGAATTAATTGGCATACCTAGTGTATGTCTATTCGTGTTACCCATTTTTAGTCAAATGTCGCTGTCCTGATGGATTACAGTTGGTTCTCTGGCTTAATTTAACCCAGTAACACCCATATATTTACTTTTAAAGAAATATAGTTCTAATAATGCTATTTTTATAAAAACATGTGCTGTCCCTCAGATTTTTTGCATTTCTTATACCAACTCTTCAGTACATTTAAAAAGTTTTGCTTGATTTGTTTTGCGAGATCGGTTATAATAAATGTTGTCAAAGGAAAGGTATCATATTTATGGGGACGTAGCTCAGTTGGCTAGAGTGTCTGACTGGCAGTCAGAAGGTCGAGAGTTCAAGTCTCTTCGTCTCCACCATAGAAACCTGCTGATATCAAGGATCGGCGGGTTTCTTATTTTCTTGGAGTATCATACAAAGTTAAAAATGGGGACTGTTTGGGGACCAAAGCCATATAAAGGTACAAAAATACGCAAGCAGGTAAAAATAGCAATAAAGAATTGAGAGATAGGTTTAGGTTAGTGAGAACATATGGTGGTAAAGCAGAAGACTGGGATAAGAAAGTAGGAAAGATAGAATCAGATAGATTTATTTTTGATATGTCCTTTTTCTAGAGATTGTATATCTGTATCCTTTGATGGGGAAGTTAAAGATTATAATGGTATTGATGATGTGATGAAAGATCCATTCTATGATGGGAAATCATTGAATGAAATATCTGAGAAATTGATACTTGGATAGAGGGTCGGATTTCA
Source organism: Eubacteriales bacterium mix99 (assembly GCA_038396605.1). Taxonomy (NCBI): domain Bacteria; kingdom Bacillati; phylum Bacillota; class Clostridia; order Eubacteriales; species Eubacteriales bacterium mix99. The sequence goes on along the minus strand of CP121690.1, from coordinate 409,379 downwards.
ATTTGCTGTACAACAGTCGGAGAAGCTGAAACGCAGTTCGAAAAGTTGGATTGTCTCTTAAACATTGCCGGTATTAATGATCTCAGTTACCAAAAGCTGATGCCATGCGGCTAACCGCACGGCATCAGCTTGTACGATGGATGCATACCATCAGACACCTACGGAAACCGTTTCCGGCAATGTACTTCCTCCGTCAATCACAATCGGGGTTCCTGTGATATAGCTGGATTCATTGGATGCAAGAAAAGCGGCCAGCTCGCCAATTTCTTCAATTGTCGCAAGCCGACCCAGCGGTACTGCGTCTGCAATTCCCTTTGTTACCGAAGCCGGATCCTGTGCATTCGATTCGCGTGCAATCTGATCTGCCATCGGAGTCTGTACATATCCGGGCAGAATCGCATTGCAGGTAATCCCGTCTTTGGCAAATTCACGTGCAACGGAACGGGTAAAGCCCATAATGGCGGCTTTGGTCGTTGCATAGGCACATTCACCGGGATCTGCAACGGAAACGCCTGTCACAGAAGACATATTGACAATGCGTCCGTATTTCCTTTTCTGCATGGAAGGAATGACGGCCCTGGTGACATTCCAGACACCCTTGATATTGATATCAAATTGGAAATCGCGCATTTTGTCCGTCGTTTCAAGCAGACCGCCCAGGCGAATGACACCCGCATTGTTTACCAGTGCATCAATTCTGCCGTATTTGTCAATTGTTTGACGAACTGCCTTTTGAACGCTATCCGGATCACTGACATCTATATGAACGGCAGTTGCCTCATGTCCTGCATCTTTCAGCTGCCTGGCAGAATCCTCCACCTGATCAGAAATATCGGCGAGAATAACTTTTGCGCCGTATTTTGCCAGTACCCTGGCTATTCCAAGACCGTTGCCCATTGCAGAACCCGTGATTAATGCTATTTTTCCATCCATCTTACTCATATAACTACCTCCCAATAATAATTTCATATGGAACGAACAGGAAGAAAAAGCACCGATTCAGTGGGTTTCCAGTACTGTAAACAGCAGGAATCCCTTGTTCAAGTATATATCCGTCGGGAGGGAATTGCAATAAATTTGGCAGGAGTCTGGATTTTAAAGTGGTCATGATCATTGGGATCATTCTCTTGGTTCTGTACTTTTTGATGAGCCTGCAGGATGTTCAATTTATGGTGAAAGTCCAGGCGGTTATGCTGTTCGGAAATATTGGGGCAGCAGTGGTCACCGGATTGCTTCCGTTTTTTTCCGGCCATTGGAGTTTCTCGAATATCGCTCCGATATTTCATACGAATCTTTCTTCGTCACTGGGCATTCCGGGATAGATTATTGGTATGGCGCTTTTAATCAGCCCCTTTTTCGGGTTGATCAGTATTTTATTCATTATACTTGAGAATACGGGTACTTTTATGAAGGACTTCTTCAATCTGATGTCTTTTGGCTGCTCGGGCCTTTTTTATTACATGGTCACAGCAGCATCGAAAAAGAGTATGTGTCATTTTGTCGATCCGGAAGCAAATTCTATTCCGGTAATATTTATACAAGTGTTTTTTTATAAACTCTGATGAAACAGCAGGACAAAGAGCATGCGCATTGAAAATGGAATGAATTATGGGGTATAATGAAATGGAAGATTGTCGAAGTAAATTCAGTAAGGAGAATTCATATGAGTGAGAAACGCAATCAAAGCGGGGAAGAGCAAAGCAGTGAGCATACGGGCAGGGAAAGAGCGAATGCGGATTTTCGGGTGAAGCCGAATTCGTTCAGTCATATCAAAAAAGTCATTGGTGTGGTAAGCGGCAAGGGCGGCGTGGGGAAGTCCCTGATTACATCGCTGCTGGCAGTTTCCATGAATCGGGCGGGCTATAAAAGTGCCGTGCTGGATGCGGACATAACAGGTCCCTCCATTCCCACGATGTTCGGGCTGAAACAAAAAGCCACCGGCAACGATCAGGGTATTTTACCGGTACCAAGTAAAACCGGTATTGAAATCATGTCGCTGAATCTGCTGCTGAAAAATGAAACAGATCCTGTGATCTGGAGGGGGCCGATCCTGTCCGGAACGGTAAAGCAATTCTGGACAGAAGTAAGCTGGGGCGATATCGACTGTATGTTTATTGATATGCCTCCGGGCACAGGCGATGTGGTACTTACGGTTTTCCAGTCCATTCCCGTGGACGGGCTGATCGTAGTGACCTCTCCCCAGGAGATGGTTTCCATGATCGTATCCAAAGCGGTAAGAATGGCGGAAATGATGAGCGTACCGATTCTTGGCCTGATTGAGAACATGGGATACATTACATGTCCGGACTGTGGAAGGAAGATCAAACTGTTCGGTGAAAGTCACATTCAGGATATTGCAACAAAGCATGGAGTGGATGTGCTTGCGAGCCTCCCTGTGGATCCCGGACTGGCTGCGGCCTGTGATGAGGGAAGGATCGAGGAGTTCCGGGGCGACTGGCTGAACCATGCAGTGGACAGGCTGAAGTAATATGGGGATAACGTTTTCTGAAATAATGTCTGAAGCAACATTACCTGGAAAGTGAAAAAGCAGAGTGTCCTGCCGCGGAAAACTCTATCGTCAGTAAATTTTGAGAATAAATGAAAAAAATACATGATTTCGAATCATTTTTATCATACTATGGATGTTTGGAAAACTATGAGTATGAGAAGGAATGATTCGATTGCTTTTTGGATATATCATGCGAAAGATCCACTTTCTGATGAATTATAACCGGACACAGCACGAAGAGAACCGGAAGGCGCATCAGGAAGACACGGAGAGCAAAACGGAAACCGGGAAAGATCTTTCACAGAATCTCAACACACTGGAAGCCATGCTCAGTGACAGCAGCGATCTGAAAGTCCACTCATTCCGGACCGGGCCGGATAAGAGTCTGTCGGGAGCATTGGTCTATTTCGACGGGATGGTAAACAATACCACTCTGACGCAGGCGATTATGCGTCCTTTAATGGCCTGGAACGGGGAAAACACTCATTTGCCAACGGGGAAAGGACGCGGGAATCTGTTGGATGTGCTTGCTCAGGAAGTGCTGAATGTTGCCAGCGCATGCCCGGTGCAATGGATGGAGGAGCTGGTGTCAGGCTGTTTGTCCGGGCATACCATACTGCTTCTGGAGGATTGCCCCGGCGGCCTGGACATCAATACGGAGGGATGGGAACACCGGCAGATCACCGAACCGCAATCCGAGACGGTGGTGCGAGGTCCGCGGGAAGGGTTTACGGAGGATCTGCGTACCAATATCACCATGCTCCGGCGTAAAATCCGCAGCGGACAGCTTCACGTTGAGCAGATGAACATGGGAGAAAAAACCCGAACCGCCGTAAGCCTGCTGTATCTGAAGGATGTCGCCGATCCCCGGGTAGTGAAGACGGTAAAGACCCGTCTGGACCTCCTGGATCTGGATTCCGTCCTGGAATCGGGATATCTGGTGGAATATATCGAAGACGCGCCTTTCTCCCTGTTTTCCACCGTGGGTTACAGTGAAAAACCGGATGTCATTGCGGCGCGGGTTCTGGAAGGACGTGTGGCCGTTCTGGTGGATGGTACGCCTTTTGTTTTGACGGCGCCGATGCTGTTTGTGGAAAGTTTCCAGACAGCAGAAGATTATTATGCCAGGCCGCTGTATTCCAGTCTGATCCGGCTGCTGCGCTTTATCGCCTATCTCATGACAATATTCCTACCCGCCGTTTATATTGCCCTTACCGTCTTTCATCAGGAACTGGTCCCTACCCAGCTCCTGTTTACCTTTGCAAATGCGCGGGAGGGGACCCCCTTTCCTGCCTCTGTTGAGGTAACCACTATGATGTTTACCTATGACATCCTGCAGGAAGCGGGAATCCGTCTTCCCCGCCCGGTTGGTCAGGCCATCAGTATCGTGGGAGCCCTGGTCATGGGGGAGGCCGCTGTGGAAGCGGGCCTGGTGGGGGCTCCCACTGTGATTACCGTGGCGCTTACGGCGGTAACCAGTTTCCTGATTCCCATGCAGAACAACTCCACCTATATTTTACGCTACATCATGATTGCACTTGCATCCTTTGCAGGCATATACGGCATTTCCATGGGACTTCTGAGCCTTTTGATTCATCTGGCTTCGCTTACTTCCTTTGGGGTCCCTTATTTCGACGGGCTGTCCTGGACCCGGAACCTGCAGGATTCGGTAGCCCGCATGCCTCTTTGGACCATGACCCGGCGTCCGAAGTACATTGCCCACGGTGATATCAAAAGGCGCCATTTCTTTGTGCCGCCACGTCCCTATTCAGAGGAAGAAGGGGAAGAGGGCGGTCCGGAGGGGGATTCGACATGACGGTATCAGGGATGCGATTTCGGCGAACACGATTCCGGCGCATTACAGCAGCTGTTCTGCTGAGCTTTTTGATCCCTGCAGCTTTATCCGGCTGTTGGGACAGCCGGGAGCTGAATGAGCTGTTCATTGTCACCGGTGTCTCATTGGACAAGGCGGATAACAGCGACGAGATGAATATTGCCTTTCAGATCGGAAAACCGGAAGCCAAGGGATCCGTAGCGCCCGGCGGCGGCGGGTCCACTGAGGAAAAGCCAACATTGCTTGTCCGAAGTACATCAGATACCGTATCAGGAGCGGTTTTGGACATTGACCGGGACAGCAGCCGTACCCTGATGCTGGATCATAATCAGGCCGTGCTGATTGGGTCGGATCTGGCAAAGCAGGGGGGAATCAGGGATCACCTGGATCTGTTCCTGCGGGATGAGGAAACGCGTATGGAAGCACTGATCATGGTGGTGGACGGGCACGCAGAAAAGTTGCTTACCGCCGATACGGGAGAGGACAGGATTTCGGGCGTCTATCTCTGGCGGATGATGGAGAAGCTGTCCCAGACATCTCCTTACTATCATGTACGCCTGAAGGATTTTGTATCCCGGCTGCTGGAGCAGGCCACATCTCCTGTCGCGCCGGTGGTAACACTGACCCGGATGAATGACAAGGACCGGATAAAAATTGTCGGATTGGCAGTGTTCAAGGGAGATCGGGTGATTGGCCGGCTGGACAATCAGAATGTACCGGGATATCTCTGGGCCATGGGGGATGTAAAAAGAGGCAGGTTTAAAACCAGATCCGAATCGGGGACTGCGGAAATAGAGATTACAAATCTGGATTGCAAAAGGGATGTCACACTCCGGGAGGATGGGAGCGTACAGGTAAAGCTGAATGTGGATGCCTCTGCCATTGTTGGTGAGCTGAAGGGATTTCAGGGCTTTACACCGGATGGACTGATGACTTATCTCATGGCGGCTTCCCGGAATGAAATCCGGAATGCCATCGTAAATACGTTTGACATAGTGCGGGATTTGAATTCCGATATTTATGGGATTGGTATGTCCGTATACCGCAAGTATCCCAGGGAGTGGAGAAAAATGAAGAAGCAATGGGACAAAATCTTTCCGGAAACGGAGCTGGATGTGAAAGTCCGGGTGCGGATTCCGTCTACCGGGCAGGTTGTGGAATCGCTGGAGATGGGAGTGGATCAAAATTGAGGATGGAAAAGGCCCGGATTTCCGGCCCGCAGTTCCTTTTCACGATTGCCTGCTTCCTGCAGGCTTCTTCGTTTCTGACCCAGTTCGTTGTGGATGTGGCAAAGCAGGATTCCTGGATTGCCATTCTGTCCGGAATTGTGTGTTTCCTTCCTGTCCTGTGGGTGTACCGGACCTTGATGGTAAGGTTTCCGGATAAAAATCTGCTTCAGATCTTTGAGGAAGTATATGGACGGGTGGTGGGGAAAATTCTGGGATTGCTTTATGTCTGGTACTTTATCACACTAACTTCCCTGAATCTTGCTGATCTGGGTGGAATTACAAGGTCTGCTGTGATGGAAATGACGCCCACGGTTGTGCTGCTTGTAATGTGTGTGATCGTTTCGAGCTGGGCAGTCCGGTTTGGCATTCGGGTGGTTACGCGGTACAGCTTTCTGTTTTCCATTCTGTCCGTCCTTATATTGACTGCTTCCGTACTGCTGCTGATGGATCAGATGAATCTGCAGAATTTTCTGCCTATGCTGGATCAGCCGGTTATGAAATATGTACAGGGCATTCATGTCATTACCACAATTCCCTTCGGTGAGCTGGTGGCACTTCTGATGATTACGCCCAATCTTCAATTATCCGGGAAGGAGGTTTCCAAATACCTTTTCCTCGGCTTTCTCATGGGCGGAATCTTCTTTTTGATCACTATGATGCGTGACATTGCAGTGCTGGGCAACACGATGAATCTGTTTTCGTTCCCCTCCCTGATGGCATTCCGGCTGATCAATTTGGGCGAAGCCTTAAGCCGCATGGAAATTCTGTTTGTCATCGCACTGGTTTTGCTGCTGTTTTTCAAGGTTACTTTTTTGCAGTATGTTTCGGTGGCAGCCGTTGCGCAGCTCACGGAAACCAGATCCTTCCGCCATCTTGCGCTGGCCGTCGGCGCGCTGATAGCTGTCTGCGGGCTCACGATGCACCAGCCATCTGAGGTGCAGTATGCCGTCACCGGTTATGAAAGCACACCGATTGTCTGGACGTTCTTTGAAATTTTTATACCGTTCCTGACGTATCTTCTGGCCAAATTGAGAAAGCTGCCCAAAACGGACGGGAAAAAGCCTGCGGCAAAGGGGAAGAGGTGCAGGACATGAGCCTGGCACTGGTCGTGATCGGATTTGCACTGATTGTGCTCCTGGACCTGATTCCCCTGATCCGGAAAAGGGACGGACATGGCATCGCTGCGTTTCTTCTGCTGTTTTCACCGGCACTGGTGCTGGCGGTATTACAGGCAGTTGGTGTGGAAGTCCCGGGCATTGTAATTGTGCTGTGGAGAAAGCTGCATGCCCTGGGACTCACTTACTGATCATCCGGCAGACTGCGGATGGCATTCTCCATCTGATGCCGGATCAGATATAGAACATATATCCCTGGCCTTTTTTGTGCTTCTCTGCCTCCACAACCAGATCATACAGTGTGATCCGGCCCAGCGTATCCCGGATGGTACTGTCCAGCACATCAAACGCAGAATACCGCATGGCTGCCTCAATATCCGGAGCCTTCTCCTGTACGGTGTCCTCCGCCGGTTCAAACAGGGACAGCTCCACTGCGGATAAAACGTCCAGAACGGTGATCTGCCCCGGCATCCGCATCAGCTGGTACCCGCCCTGGGCACCTTTTATGGAACGGACAATGCCGCCTCTTTTCAAAAGGGAAAAAACCTGTTCCAGATAAATTTTGGAAATCCCCAGCTTTTCCGAAATGCTGATGACGGTAATATATTCGCCGCTGTTGTACTTTTCGGCCATACGGATCATGGCGGCAAGCGCATAGCGGCCCTTTGCTGAAATTCTCATATTGTTGTCTCCATTTCATACTTATATGATATGTATTCAATGATATGTAATAATGAGAGGATTGTCAAGGGCGGCACAGAAGATATGTCATGGCTATGGAAAAGCAGACTCCTGTTTGACATATGCGGATGGGGATGCTAACATGAAAATCATGAAAATGAAATCCGGCGGGAGCGTCGCAGAAACGCGCAGTAAGCAGAAAGACGAAGGGAAAAGTGGAAAGTATGAATGTCAATATCCGGGATATCGCAAGAATGGCTGGAGTATCGATCACAACAGTTTCGCGTGCATTGAATGGTTACCCGGATATCAGCGAGGCAACCAGGGCACGGGTACAGCAGGTGATGGAGGAATGCGATTACCAGCCGAACAATGCGGCGCGCAATCTGAAACGCACCCGCAGCAATACCGTCGGGTTACTGATGGAAGGCAGTGCCACCCCATTTCTTACCGATCTTTCGGATATCATTGAAGGGGAAATCAATGAGCACGGCTATTCCCTGGTGCCGCACCGGGTAACAAACGGGGTCAGCGGAGTGGATACTGCCGTACAGCTTGTGATGGAGAAGCGCCTGCAGGGGCTGATTATCTGCGGAGGGTATTTTATCCATACCTTTGAGCAGCTGCAGCGTTTGCCGGTGCCCAGCATATTCTGCACGACCACGCTGACCGGGATTGATCCGGAGGCCTATTCCAGCGTAGGCGTGGATGACCGGAAGGCGGCAATGGAGGCAGTGGACTATCTTTGCTCCATCGGACACCGGGATATTGCCATTCTCGGCGGCATTGAGCAGGACCAGGGCGGTGTTTCCAGCCTGCGGCTGCGCGGTTACCGCGACGCGTTGAACAAAAACGGCATCGGTTTTGATCCGGCTTTTGTCCGCTACTGTGGATTGTTCACCATGCAGCGCGGTTATGACGCGACCCGTGAACTGCTGGAAGCCGGCCGCAGACCCACCGCGATTTTCTGCGTGGCAGATCAGCTGGCGGTAGGCGCATGTAAGGCAATCTTCAATGCAGGTCTGCGCATTCCACAGGACATTTCCGTTATGGGCTATGACGGCACCGATATTACACGCTTTTATGAGCCTTCCATCTGTACAGTGCGACAGCCGAAAAAGAGAATTGCGAAAAAGACTGTGGAGATCCTGTTCCATCGGATGGAGCGGAAGGGGCCCAACCTTCATGTTGTTTACCAGACCGAAATCGTTACCGGAAAATCATGTGCTTCTCCCCGAAAGGCTTAGTTTTTAAGAGATTATACTGTTTTTGAAAACTACAGCGAGAAACTGCAATAAGGAAATTATTTGAGCTTCTATGGTTAGTTTGTAAAATTTCTATAATATTTATCATAATAATTACGATATATTTATGAAAACGAAACTGTAATATCATGAAAGGATCGTTTTCACGAAATTTCTTGCATATCTCAAATACAGATGTTAAGATAGAGATAATTCCGAAAACGTTTTCGAAAAATCAGTTGTCGGACACATATTGAAAAGGCATGAACCTGTGTATGCAAGAAAGGAGAGTATTGGTTATGAAACGCGGCATGAAAGGAAAAAGAATCCTTGCAGCGGCATCGGCAGCATTTCTGGCAGCAACCTAATGTTCGCCATGACAAAAATTCCGAAATCATAAAATTAAAATATGGAACAGAAGAGTGAATATATGAAGACAGTAAAAAAACAGACGCGGTTTGGCCGCGGTGCAGGTGTATTACTACCGGTGGCAAGTCTGCCCTCGCGCTTTGGCATTGGCACGTTTGGCAGGGAAGCCTATCGGTTTGTGGATTTTCTTAAGGCGTCCGGTCAGCGCTACTGGCAGGTGCTGCCGCTGGGCCCCACCAGTTATGGCGACAGCCCATACCAAAGTTTCTCTGCTTTTGCGGGCAACCCCTATTTTATTGATCTGGAAACGCTGGTGGGGGAAGGACTGCTTACCCGGGAGGAAGTCTGCACGCCGGACTGGGGCAGCAACCCTGCCGATGTGGATTACGCCAAAATCTATCAGAGTCGCTTCACGGTGCTGCAAAAGGCGTTTTCCCGCAGCCGGCATTGTCCGACGGAGGAATATCGGAAATTCTGCAGCCGGAACCAGGACTGGCTGGAGGACTATGGCTTATACATGGCGGTCAAGATGCATTTTGATGCTCACGAGTGGCTGAAATGGCCACAGGACATCCGCACCGGCGAATCAGTGGCGGTGGATCACTACCGGAACGTCCTGCAGGACGATATCGATTTCTGGAAGTTCTGCCAGTTTCAGTTTTACAGGCAATGGGGTAAGTTGAAATCTTATGCAAATGATCACGGGATTCAGATCATTGGTGATATTCCGATTTACGTGTCGCTGGACAGTGCAGACGTCTGGAGGCATCCGGATTTGTTCCAGCTCGATGAAAATCGCCGTCCCATCGCGGTTTCCGGTGTGCCGCCGGATTATTTCAGCCCTACAGGTCAATTGTGGAGCAACCCGCTTTATAACTGGAATGAGATGGAAAATGACGGATTTACATGGTGGAAAAACCGTATGGCTTTTTCTGCAAAGGTGTATGATGTCGTACGGATTGATCACTTTATCGGTATTGCCCGTTATTATGCCATTCCTTATGGCGATCTCACAGCGGAAAAAGGGGAATGGCGCCAGGGACCCGGCGAGGCTTTGGTCTGTGCCATTCATTCGGTGATGGGGAATTCCAGAATCATTGTGGAAGACCTGGGCTGTGTGGTGCCGGAGGTGGAAAGGCTCCGGGATGCGGCAGGGTATCCGGGAATGAAGGTGTTGGAATTTGCGTTTGACAGCGGAAACGGCAATACAAATCTGCCCTGTCATTATGTACAGAACTGTGTAGCCTACGGTGGAACCCATGACAACGAGACACTGGTCGGCTTTTTTCAGCATCAGCCCTCTGCGGTTCTCCGCTTTGCAAAGGATTATCTGAATGTGAAAAGGAAAGAAGACCTGCCGGAAGCCTGTATTCGTGCCGTTTATGCAAGCACGGCGGATACGGTTGTGCTGCAGATGCAGGACTGGCTTGGCCTGGGAAATGAGGCGCGCACCAACTGTCCGTCCACCGTCGGGACCAACTGGCGCTGGCGCCTGCTGCCGGGGCAGCTCACGGAGACGCTCAGCGCAGGAATGCATGATTTGTGCAGGCTGTATGCGCGCCTGCCGGAGGAAACGATGGCACAAAGGAGGACACGCGTATGCAGTCATTTCAACAAGCAATTGTAAGGAAATTAAAGGAAGAATGTCATACCACGCTGGACAAAGCTACTACCAGACAGCTTTACAATGCAGTGTCCAAAGCAGCTCTGGATACCTGCCTGGACACCTGGGAGAAGCCGGTAACAGGCAAGATTGCCTGCTACTTTTCTGCAGAATTCCTGGTGGGCCGGCTGATTCACAGCAATCTGCTCAACCTGGATCTGCTGGAGGAAACGGAAAGTCTGCTGAAGGAAGCAGGAATCCATCCCAATGTTTTTGAGGATGTGGAGGACGATGCTTTGGGAAACGGCGGCCTGGGCCGGCTGGCAGCTTGTTTTTTGGACAGTGCAGCCACACAGGGGATTCCGCTGATGGGCTTTGGCATCCGTTACCGATATGGTCTGTTCCGGCAGCGTTTTGTGAACGGCTGTCAGCAGGAGGAACCTGATGACTGGCTGGCATGGGGGGATCCATGGAGCATCCGTCGTGAGGAGGAAAAAGTCCGGGTTGATTTCGGAGATCAAAGCGTCTGGGCGGTTCCGTATGATATGCCGGTGATCGGCTATGGTGGCAAAATGGTGAATACCCTGCGTTTGTGGCAGGCGGAAGCCATTGTGCCGTTTGACTTCAAACTGTTCAACGAACAGAAATACAGTGAATCGGTACGTCAGAAGAGTGAAGCGGAGGCGATTTCTGCCGTGTTGTATCCCAATGACGATACCGAAGCAGGCAAGCGCCTGCGCCTAAAGCAGCAGTATTTCTTTTCCAGTGCTTCCCTGCAGACGATATTTGCAGCGTGTACAAAGAAGGACGGCACGGATTATCGCAGATTTGCGGATGCCTATGCCATTCAGCTGAACGATACCCATCCGACGGTTTCCATTCCCGAGCTGCTGCGCCTGCTGATGACAAAAGGGCACATAGAGTTTGAGCCTGCGTTTCAGATTGTACGGAACACTTTTGCCTACACCAATCATACCATTATGGCAGAAGCATTGGAAAAGTGGAGTCTGCCGCTGTTTCAGTCTGTTCTGCCGGAAGTTTATCCGTATGTGGTGATGCTGCAGAACCGTCTTTCCAATGAGCTGGCAAACAAACATATCACGGATAGCGGCAAGTACAATCTGATTCAGGACGGCATGGTGCACATGGCCCGCATGGCGATTTACGCCACCCATTCCACCAACGGCGTTGCAAAAATCCATACGGAAATTATTAAGAAAAGTGCTCTGCCGGAATGGTACGCACTGTACCCGGAGCGGTTCAACAACAAAACCAACGGAGTAACCCAGCGCCGGTGGCTGGCATTGTGCAACCGGGAGCTGGCTTCCTTTCTGGATGAGCGTATCGGCAGGGACTGGATTACGGATTTTTCGCAGCTTTCCAGGCTGAGGCCCTATGCGGACGATCCGGACTCCCGAAAACGGTTCCGGAAGATCAAGCATGCAAAAAAAATGCAGCTTGCGGATTATATCCGCCGCAGGGACCACTTTGAACTGCATACCGATCATCTTTTTGACATTCAGATCAAGCGTCTGCATGAATACAAGCGTCAGCTGCTCAATGCTTTTTCCATTCTGGACATTTACTTTGGCCTAAAGGAGGGCCGCATACGGCAGTTTTATTCGACGACCTTTATTTTTGGCGCAAAGGCGGCACCGGGGTATTACCGTGCCCGGGGGATCATCCATTTTATCAATGAGGTGGCGGACCTGGTGAATCATGATGATGATGTCAATCGCAAAATGCAGGTGGTTTTCGTCAGCAACTATAATGTTTCCTATGCGGAAAAGCTGATCCCCGCCGCGGATATCAGTGAGCAGATTTCCACCGCCGGTACCGAGGCTTCCGGTACCGGCAACATGAAATTCATGATGAACGGTGCGCTGACCCTGGGTACCTATGACGGTGCAAATATTGAAATTGTACAGAACGCAGGCATGGAGAACAACTACATCTTCGGCGCACGGGTGGAGGATCTGGAAAAGATCAGCGACTCCTACGATCCGGAAAAGCTGTATGAGAGGGAGCCGCGCATCCGGCGTGTGATGGACACGCTGGTGGACGGCACTTTTAACGATGGCGGTTATGGCTGGTTTGAGGAGCTGTATCAATCCATCTTGAAGGGTGCAAGCTGGCATAAGCCGGATCCTTATTATCTGCTGCTGGATTTTCTGCCGTACTGTGACGCACGCCTGCGGGCAAACAGGGACTATGGGGATCCGGATGCGTTTGCGAAAAAATGCCTGCTGAACATTGCTGCCGCCGGGCCGTTTACCAGCGACCGCACCGTAAGGCAATATGCCGGGGAAATCTGGCATATTTGATGCCTGCTATTTATTTTCACTAAATTTTCGGATTGTATTGACAAAAAGGCCATCTCATACTATGATAATACTGTAATGAATATTAAACATATATGAAAAGGTTAAATTGAAAAGGAGGGCAATACAATGGCAAAGGTATTTCAGAATGTGACAGATTTGATAGGGAGGACTCCTTTGCTGGAGCTTAAAAATTATGAAAAAAAGCATGGACTGAAGTCTGGTATCATCGGGAAGCTGGAGTACTTCAACCCGGCAGGGAGCGTAAAGGACCGGGTTGCAATGGCAATGATCGATGACGCGGAAGAAAAGGGGGAGTTGACTCCGGATTCCGTGCTCATTGAACCGACCAGCGGCAATACCGGCATTGGTCTTGCTTCCGTTGCGGCGGCGCGGGGATACCGGATTATCATTACCATGCCGGATACGATGAGCGTGGAGAGGAGGAAGCTGCTGAAAGCCTACGGCGCAGAACTTGTCCTGACAGAAGGGGCAAAGGGAATGAAAGGCGCCATTGAAAAGGCCAATGAACTCGCCGGGGAGATCCCGAATTCCTTTATTCCCGGGCAGTTTGATAACCCGGCCAATCCTGCCATCCATAGGACCACCACCGGCCCGGAGATCTGGGAGGACACCGATGGAAAAGTGGATTTCTTTGTCGGCGGAATCGGGACCGGCGGCACCATTACAGGAGTCGGGGAGTTCCTGAAATCCAAAAATCCGGAGATTCAGGTAATTGCTGTCGAGCCGTCCAGTTCTCCGGTACTTTCGAAGGGAACGTCCGGCCCGCATAAAATCCAGGGAATCGGTGCAGGCTTTGTTCCGAAGGTCCTCAATACAAAGGTTTATGACGAGATCCTCCCGGTGTCCAATGAGGATGCGTTCGCAACCGGCAGGGAGATTTGCAAAACAGAGGGCCTGCTGGTAGGAATTTCATCCGGTGCAGCCCTTTGGGCGGGAACACAGATCGCCCTGCGGCCCGAAAACGAAGGGAAGAACATCGTCGTTCTGCTGCCGGATACCGGAGAGAGATATCTTTCCACACCGCTCTTTACTGACTGATACCGGAGAAGATGTTACCTATTCCATTTCACTTCAACGTTTGTAATCTTGTCTGACAGTGCTTTGCTTCCCAGCTGTTTCACAACAGCTGTTTCACAGCAAAAAACCACCCCGTTGAACCGGGTGGTTTTTTTGCTGCGGCACGGGCCGCTCTATTTTATTTCTATATGGTTGATATAATTCATATTATGCTGTTTCTCTTTTTATTCTTTTTCTGCTTCGCTTTGCTGTTCCTCATCTGCCAGGCATACAACCGCACTGATCAATCTTCGTTCCTTGATCTTGGTGATTTTGATCACCAGGCCGTATTCCTCCAGAGTCGGCGTACTCCCATCGGCAGGAATGGTTCCCAGAATGCCGAATACCAGGCCGCCGAACGTGTCATAATCCTCATCCGGCAGCTCCACACCGAGTTGTTCGGCTACGTCGTCCAGTTGTGCGGTACCCTGAATCCGCCAGGTTCTGGAATCCAGGCGCTCAATGGGAGGAGCTTCCCTCGGCACGGAGGCGTTGTCGTCCAGATCTCCCACCAATTGCTCCAGCAAGTCGTTCATCGTGACAATTCCGCTCATTCCTCCGTAATCATCCACGACGATGGCAAAATGCTCCCTGGATTTCTTCATATTACGGAACACCAGGTCCGCGTGGGCTGTCTCCGGGACAAAATAAGCATCCTTTACCGCACGCTTCATTACTTCCTTACGGGACTTGTCCTTCAGACGGAAGTAATCCTTTGTATTCAAAACTCCCACAATATTGTCCGGGCTTTCCGCACAGACAGGGTAGATGGAATGCTTGCTTTCATAAATCGTCCGTTCCCATTGCTCATCCGACTCTTCCGTCCATAGCAGCGATGCTTCCGTACGATGGGTCATGACTTCTTCCACAGAGATATCGTCAAATTCAAAGATATTCTGGATCATATCCTGCTCATCCGGCAGGATGGTACCCTTTTCCGCACCGGCATCCAGCATCAGGCAGATTTCCTCTTCCGGGTTCACCTCGTTCTCCGCCTGGGGATCGATCCCAAACAAACGCAGAATCCCGTTGGTCGATACGGTGAACAACCAGACAGCCGGTGTGAAGATTCTGGATACCACGTAAATCAGTCCGGACATTTTGAGGGAAATCTGCTCTGCCTTGTTCATGGCAAGCCGTTTGGGGACCAATTCCCCGAGCAGCACGGTAAAATACGTCAGAACAAGGGTGATGACCGCTACGGAAATCACATTGAGCACCGGTGCAGGGATATTGAGCCCGATACGGAGCAGCCACATTTCCAGCCGTTCGGAAAAGTTCCTGGAAGCGACGGCACTGCTGAGCAGGTTGACCAGCGTGATGCCGACCTGAATCGTCGACAGAAAGCGGGACGGCTGCTCCGTCAGACTGGCAAGCCTCATGGCCCGCTTATCCCCGGACTCGGCAAGCTTTGCAAGCTTGTTGTCGTTCATGCTGACCACGGCCAGTTCGGCGCAGGCAAAAATCGCATTGAAAAAGATAAAGATAAACTGAAGCAGAATCAACCATAATAAAGGATCATCTGACAAAAAATAACCTCCTAAGCTATTCTAATAGTATTATGCCATTTTGAAACCGCTGTATGTTGGAAAGCGATTTCCAATGCAAAAAATTCTGCAAATCCTATCATGGAATTATCCAGTTGAATATAAAAAATCATGGATCACCAAATAGATCTGTTTATTACAGTTTATCACAGTAAAAAAGCACACAACAACAAAAGCAACAGAACATTGCCTTTTTTTCCGTGTGCAGAACTTTTGTTGATTAAATTGATTAATCTGAGAAAAAAGTTAAATCTGCAACTTTGTCGTCCGGGGCCCGGTTCAGGGCCAGAAGAATCGTCCACTTACAAAACACCCACCTTTCCATAATAACAGTATAGCAAAACTTTTTATTCCTGTCAACTTGGTATTAACTCTTTTGGAATTGCTGCATAGTATGGTGTGTGATGAGATATCTTTTCTATTTAAGGAGGTTCAAACTATATGGCATACTATGATTATCCCAATTACCCGGGAAATCCAAACCCATGGTATGAAGGTTACCCCTGGTATGGAGGGTATGACAGCAACGATGCTTCCTATATGAGGGAAATGCCGATGCCGCCGATGCCGTGCCCGGGTCCCATCCCCCCAATGCCGTGTCCGGAGCCACCGATGCCGCAACCGTGCCCGGAGCCACCGATGTCGCAACCGTGTCCGGAGCCACCGATGCCGCAACCGTGCCCAAAGCCACCGATGCCGCAGCCGTGCCCAAAGCCACCGATGCCGCAACCGTGCCCAAAGCCACCGGCACCGAAGCCATGTCCGAAGCCATGTCCGAAGCCGCACGAGTGTCCTCAGCCCGATATGGACTACTATACCTATCCTTCGAACCTGGAAGATGCCTTACATTTGATTGAAGAGGCGGTAAAAGGGGAAAAGCACGACGTAATGTTCTACGAATGTCTTATGAAAATGGCTCCGGCCGAAGACAGGAAGATCATAAAAGGAATCATGGCAGATGAAAAGAAGCACGGACAGCTGCTGCGTACCATCTATTGTGAAATGACCGGTCATACTCTCCCTGCTGCTCCCCAAAAGGAGGTTAAGCCTCCAAAATCCTACTGCGATGGGATACAGGACGCTTTATATGATGAGTGGAAGGCAATGGAAAAATACCGCAAAATTCTGTACGCAATGCAGAGCAGAAGGCACATCAACATGCTGACGGAGATCATTACCGATGAGATGAAGCATGCAGATAAACTGACCTATCTGTATACCCGGAACGAATGCTGGGAGAAATGCGGTCCGAGGAAGTAAGAATTCATTTGCAGGGGAAGGGTTCGGGAAGATAACCTGCACACAGGAAAAGAGATTGTCCCTGTCTGACAGGCTCAGATGGGTGCAACCTCTTTTTTTAATTACTCCGTATCTTCGGATAGAAGTAATCAATGTATTTCTGATAGATATCCTGCAAATTCAGGCAGGTATCATTCCAATATCTTATGCAGCGCCCTTATGATTTCCCCGCAAAGCGGTTCGTTTGCCGTGTCCAGCATAAACCATTTTTCCTTTGCGGCATTCTTTTCATGACATCCTTTGCAAAGGAAAAAAATTCGTCCATTGACAATTCCCTTGCAATGGGGTAAAGTAGAAATGATTAAAGTTGAACTGGTTCAAGTTTGATTTCGTGAATGCAGATCCTGTTTAAATTTTGTTTCCGGGAGGTGTGGTATGTCAGTTACAATCCGGGACGTGGCCAAACGGGCACAGGTATCCCTTGGCACGGTGTCCAGGTATTTGAACGGATATTCCCTCCGGGAGCAGAATCGTATCCGGATTGGGGAAGCGATCCGGGAGCTGGGCTTTCAGGAGAACATCATTGCCAAGGGCCTGAAAAACAATCGTTCCATGACCATCGGTGTGGTGCTGTCCAGCCTGACGGATCTGTTTGCCACCTCTGTGATTACCGCGGCAGAGGATGTGCTGGCGGAAGCCAATTACAGCATCGTTGTATGCGATTTCCAGTCCGACCCGGATATTTTGGATCAAAAGCTCCGTTTTCTCAAATCCCGTTCCGTGGACGGTCTGATCCTCCTTCCGGGAAGCTGCGACCGATCGGGAGTTCTGCAGGAGTTTCAGGACGATGGCATACCGGTTGTGATGGTAAATGATGAGATGCCTTCCCTTTCCACGGATCTGGTGGCGGTTGACAACGCCAACGCCTCTTTCCGTGCTGTCGAATGGCTGATTCATCAGAACCACAGGGACATTGCCGTCATCAACGGTGATCCTGACACATCCACCGGCCGGGAGCGGTACAGGGGGTATCTGGAGGCGCTGCGGACCTATGGCATTGAACCCCGGGACCAATGGATCACCTGCGGGCATTTCTCCAACAGCGGCGGATATGAAGCGGCAAAGTCCCTTTTTTCCCTGGAACATCTGCCCACAGCCATATACATCACCAATTACTACATGACATTCGGGGCCGTTATCGCTGCCAATGAGCGGGAGCTCCGGATCCCGGACGATATTTCTGTCATTGGGTTTGACCATTTTGATCTGTCTGACGTGATTCATCCGCCCCTGACCGTAGTGGAGCAGCCAATGGACCGAATCGGCAAAGCGGCAGCCCGTATGGTAATCCGGCGCATCAAAGGGGATTCGGAAGGCTTTCCTGCCTGTATCCGCGTGCAGACCCGCATGTTGATCCGCGATTCCGTTAAAAAATATGAACCGGTTCAATCATTGACGTCTTCCGACAGGCACCAGCCGTGAAACATCGGGAGATCAGAGCAATCCTAAATATTTTCATATCTACGTGAAAACATAATAAAAGGAGGAGTATCTCATGGCAAACGTAACAGATCTGAAGGTTTCGTCACCTGTCAACCGTTATCAGGAAGATCTCCCCAAAATCGGCATCCGTCCGATTATTGACGGGAGAAGAAAAGGCATCCGGGAATCCCTGGAGAATCAGACCATGGACATGGCCAGGAAGACAGCAAAATTATTAAGTGACAATCTGCGCCATCCCAATGGCTTCCCGGTGGAATGTGTGATTGCGGATACCTGCATCGGCGGAGTAAAAGAAGCTGCTCAGACGGCGGAGAAGTTCAAACGGGAAGGCGTCGGCGTTTCCATCAGCGTAACGCCATGTTGGTGCTATGGTTCCGAGACCATGGATATGGATCCGCTGATGCCCAGGGCAGTATGGGGATTCAACGGAACCGAACGGCCCGGTGCGGTTTACCTGGCTGCTGTGCTGGCGGCTCATGCCCAGAAAGGGCTTCCCGCTTTCGGCATCTACGGCAGGGACGTACAGGATATCGACGATCCCACCATTCCGGAAGATGTCCGGCGGAAACTGCTGCGGTTTGCAAAAGCCGGACTGGCCGCTGCTACATTACGAAACAAGTCCTATCTTGCAATGGGCAGCACCGCCATGGGGATCGCCGGTTCCATGGTCAATCATGACTTCTTTGAAAATTATCTGGGAATGCGGGTGGAGCAGATCGACATGTCCGAGTTTCGCCGGCGCCTGGACCTGAATATCCTTGATCCGGAGGAGTTCCGGCATGCCCTCGCATGGGTAAAGGAGAAATGCAGGGAAGGAAGTGACGTGAACCGGATCAAAAAGAGCCGGCAGGAAATGGATCAGGACTGGGAAACCGTTGTGAAGATGACAATGATTGCCCGGGATCTGATGATCGGAAATCCCAGACTGGCGGAGATGGGCTATGCGGAAGAGGCCATGGGGCACAATGCCATCGCCGCAGGGTTTCAGGGGCAGAGACAGTGGACGGACTATATGCCCAATGGCGACTTTATGGAAGCCATGCTGAATTCTTCCTTTGACTGGAACGGCATCCGGGAGCCTTATATTGTGGCAACGGAGAATGACAGCCTGAACGGCGCCGCCATGCTGCTGGGTCATCTGCTGTCCGGAACAGGGCAGCTGTTTTCCGATGTCCGCACCTATTGGAGCCCGGAAGCGGTAAAACGTGTCACCGGCAGGGAACTGACCGGTTATGCTGCAAACGGCATGATTCACCTGCTCAACTCCGGAGCCTGCACACTGGATGCTACCGGGGAACAGCAGATCGACGGCAAACCGGGGATGAAACCCTTCTGGGACATCACACCGGCAGAAGCCGGAAAATGTCTGGATGCCACCGAATGGCGCCCGGCCAATACGGATTATTTCCGCGGGGGCGGGTATTCCTCGGACTTCCTGTCCAGAGGTGGGATGCCTCTCACCATGTCCCGCATCAATCTGGTCAAAGGCCTGGGTCCGGTCCTTCAGATTGCAGAAGGTTACTCCTGCAGTGTCCCTCCGGAAGTCCACGACAAGCTGGATCTTCGCACGGATCCCACCTGGCCTACCACCTGGTTTGCACCGATCCTGACCGGCAAAGGCCCCTTCCGGGATGTGTACTCCGTCATGAACAACTGGGGAGCGAACCACGGCGCCATCAGTTATGGGCATATCGGCGGGGATTTGATCACACTGGCTTCGATCCTCCGGATTCCCGTTGCCATGCATAATGTTCCGGAAGACCGGATTTTCCGGCCTGCCTCCTGGGGTGCCTTTGGAGCCATGGATCCGCAGGGAGCCGATTATCGTGCCTGTTCCGCTTACGGACCGCTTTACGGCAGGGTATGAGAGAAATCTGTCTGTCCTCCCCCGGGCATTTGATAAATCGGAAAAGATGAACAGGGAGTTGCTGTTGTAATAACCCATTTAACATGGAAATATGATAAACTATATAGGAGAAGGGAGAGTGACAGGGAGCAGGGAAAGCCGTCTGCTCCCTTTCTTCCATACAGAATAGGAGAGTGAATCATATGGAGTATGGCTTGCAGCTTTACAGTGTCCGTGACGTAACGGAAAAGAATCTGGATGACGCACTTCGCCAGGTTGCGGGGATAGGTTACAAATGGGTGGAATTTGCCGGCTTCTTTGGCCATTCTGCGAAGGAAGTGGCGGATATGCTCGGGAAATACGGGCTGAAGACTTCCGGAACGCATTCGGACTGGAGAGATCTGGTCAGGGATTTTGACGGCACCGTTGCCTATCACAAGGCAATTGGAGACAGGAATTTTATCGTTCCGGGGACGGATCTCTGGACCCGCAACAAACTCAATGAGTTCATTCATTATGCCGGAGAGCTTCAGCCGAAGCTGGCAGATGAAGGCATGACTTTTGGCTTTCACAATCATTTCAGGGAGTTTACCAGGACAGAAGAGGGATATATTCCGTATTTTGAACTTGCGGAAAAGACAGATATCAGGCTGGAGCTGGATACCTACTGGGCATTCGTTGCCGGTCAGGATCCCATTCAGCTGATGGAACAGTATAAGGGTCGCCTCCACTTCATACATATCAAGGACGGCGATTCGGAAGGGCACGGCAAACCTCTTGGCATGGGTACCGCACCTGTGGCAGAGGTCTATCGGAAAGCCTGCGGGCTTCATGTCCCGATGATTGTCGAGAGTGAAACGCTCACTCCCAGTGGGATGGAGGAAGCGAGGATTTGCTTTGACTGTCTGAAGAAGATGGAAAAGGAGATGAACCAATAAGAGGAATCGGGCGATAGATCGATTGGGCGATAGAGCAAAGTAGGGAAGAGCAATTGATTGCATGAAAGAGGGGACACCAATCTATGCGGTGCTCCCTCTTTCACGTCCATTTTTTAGGTATTCCCCGATATGGATTTCATAGGAACCTTGCGAACAATGTTAATACTTCTTGTAGTCTATTCGTAGATCTGACTCAATTCTTCCTGTCCGATACTATCCTTTTTTCATTGATTGAGGTATAAAGTGATATATCTCAAGTTTGACAGTAAAAAAGAGAAAAAGGAGCCGTAAGCCTTAGGTATGAGCAAGGTTGCGGCTTTTATCATATGAGAAGAAGTTGTAGTGAAAATTATCTTTTTTTGCTTGTCCTAAACTTTTTTTAATTTCGGATCGGGTAAGTCTCTTCTTTGTAAAATCGAAGCCCATTGCCTTACCGATTGCATCCGTTACATCTGACCTGTAATCAAAAAGATAGATATTTTGGGATTCAGGTGAGCAGGTAATGTTCTTCAGGGCATTGATGATAGCTTCGGGGGAGTACGCGCCACCAAGACGTTTTTGGATCAGTCTGAGGATTACCAGCGATATATAACAAATGAGGAAGTGCGCATGAATCCTGTCTTTACGGGAAACGTACACAGGCCGCGTTTCAAGATCACTTTTTGTAACACGGAAATTATCCTCAATTCGCCAGAGCCCGCGGTACATATCGATGATCCTGTCATCAGAGAATGTGTCGGATCCATCTTCATCGAACAGGTTTGTCACGATGCAGTAATAACCGTCATACTTTTCATCTTCCCTGAATTTCTCCATGTCGATACATGGCCGGCCTTTGGGAGCTTTTTTGATTTCACCTGTTTTCTTATCCACCTTGATATTCTTAACATATCTGAGAGCCCCATAGGACGTGGCCCTTGTGTATGCAGACGGTGTTGAGGCCATACACTGGGCCTTTTTGAGCACAGCTTCCCGTTTCGCTTTGGAGCGGTCCGCATACTTCTTGTTATAGAAAACGATTTGCCGCTGATCCACAAGTACCTTCTTTTTATATGTTCTTCCGCCTTCCTTTAACATATCGACTTCTATCTCCCGCCTGATTACCCGGGACTTGCGCTTGTACTGATCACTGAACTGCTTGTAACCGGATTGATTATTAACATAATCCTTGAATTCTTTGCTTCCTCCCCGGATCGTCTGGCTGAATACGTAGGAGCATTTGCCGCTTTCCAGGTAATAGATGTTGTTCCCGGTATTTTGGGCCGCATCAGCCACTGCGACAACTCTGCCGGATTCATAGGCTCGTACAAGCTCTCCAATCATAGGCCTCAGGTGCAGCTTTTCCGAATTGTTACCAGGGAACAATTCGTAAGAAATCGGAATGCCATCCGCATCCATGGCAAGGCCCAGCTGTACAATGGGATCGGGCCGGTGTTCCTTGGAAGGACCTTTTGCCCTCAGTTCGTCTTCCATATCAATCTCAAAGTAGTAATTCGTCGCATCATAATATACCAGGCTGGTGTCCCGGCTGTATTGCTCTGTAATCCGCTTATGGATTTGAAGCTGTATGGCAGAATCGATCCCTGCATAAAAGCTCAGTGACCGGTATATGTCAATAAGGGAGAAATCATCTTTCTTCTCGAAATCAAAATAGGTGCTCCGATGCTCAAAGGTGCGTTTCTTTGATGCAGGTTCAAGAATCCGCGATATGACAAGCAGTTTCAATATGGTGCTTGTGTTGTAGTCGAAATTCCTGCCTCTCTGCCTGTTGAGAAGGAGCCGGTCCAATCCCAGCTCATAGTAGATCTTTAGAATGGCAATATATCCAAAATTTTTACGGCCGGCTGTATTTTCAGGGAGAACAGTGTCCTTACGTTCTTTTACGATATATTCCGCATCGTTTAAAGCCTTTTCTTTGTTCTTCTCCTCTACATAGGCCTTAAAGTGGGCAATGGGATCATCGTAAACTTTTTGAAGATCATCCAGATACCCGAAGGACTCGACAGTAGTACTGCCTGGATATTTCTTTCCTTTTTTCCGATAGCTTTGCGCCATGCTTAAGTATGTACGTCCAGTTTTTTTGTTTGTTACAGTTTTTAGATACATGACAAAACCTCTCCAAACGGTGTAATATATATCTATTATACCATATATCTCTACGATTGTCTACTATTATTTATCATAATTTTGGTTTAAAAAAAGCCCTGTAGCCTATCGGCTGCAAGGGGTTCAGGAATCGTTGTTCTGTTTTCTACTGTCAAAGAAGCGTTGCGAACAATGTTAATACTTCTTGTAGTCTATTCGTAGATCTGACTCAATTCTTCCTGTCCGATACTATCCTTTTTTCATTGATTGAGGTATAAAGTGATATATGGTATACTAAAGTTATAAATAAAGCAGCTGGAAGGTGCTATTTTTGCTTAAAATCATCATAATTGAAGATGATATGGATGCAAGACTAGGTCTAACTGATGTTATGGACTGGAATGATTTGGGACTTTCTTTATGTGGGAGTGCAGCGAATGGACGGCTTGGGCTCGAGCTTGCCCGCAAAGTAAGACCGGATGTTATTATTTTGGATGTGCGTATGCCGATTATGAATGGTATGGAATGTGCGAGGGAAATACGAAAGTTTCTACCACAATGCAGTTTTGTTTTTTTGAGCGGTTATAGTGATAAGAAGTATTTGAAAGAAGCGATTAAACTTCAGGCTGTGGATTATTTGGAAAAGCCCGTTGATTTGAATGAACTTTCCGAATTACTTGAAAGAATTGTACGAAATTATAAGATAACTCAAATATGGAAAGGATTTTCTAAAGAAAGCAACCAATATCAAAAGGTTTTTTCCCTGGTCAATGAGTATATGATTCTTTGGATTGATAATCAGTTGGATAAAGAAAGATTTATCTCCTGGACAGCACGATTACACATCGATATGGATCCGGATGGATATTTTTATAGTTTTTATACGCTGTGCAGTGAACGAAAAATGTTGAACACGGATACTTTCATAAAGATATATGATATATTTGCAGATCACATGGGTAAGTATTCTTTTGTAGCTCATCCTTATGATGACGGAATTGCTACTATAGTGGAGTGTGATCATCCAATAAGATTGGATTCTATTTATGAGGTGGCAAATGGAATCAACACTATATGTCAACAGGGATGTAAGAAGAATTGCGTTACAGCATTTTCGGAAGAAGCAAAAGGCTATCATTGTGTGGCACATCAATTCCGGAAATTGAATAAAAGAATACAATTATATTTAATATATGGATATGGAACTGTCATTACGCCAGCTATGTCAAAGAATTCAAAATCTGTATTGTCGGAATCAGATATCAATCATGTCATATATTTAATATCTATTGAGAAAGTTCAGGTATCTCTGTGTGAGTTGAGAAAACTTGAGCAATTGGCATACGAAGCAGGCGATAATGATATCAAGCGAGTACAGATGTTGTTTATCTACCTGTATTTTTCACTGAACAATCTGTTATCAGAAAAAGGAATTCTTTCGGAGGCGGATGTTTTTACTGAAATGATGAATAATTTGAATCAGCTGCAAAGTTCTACAATCAAAGACATTGTTCACCTTTGTGAAGAGAAAGTATCTATTATTTCCCAACTATTAAAGGATGTAGAGATAAGTGATGTAAGGATCAAAAAAGTGATTTCATACATGCAAAGCAATTATTCAAGTGATGTTTCACTGGATAGAATGGCGGATTATGTTTCTCTATCACCGACATATTTAAGCGGTATCTTTAAGAAAGAGACAGGGAAAAATGTCCTGCAATATTTGGAGGATATTCGTATAACAAAATCTCTTTCATTGCTGAGCAGAGGTGACCTAAGTATTTCGGAAATTGCCAATATGGTTGGATACCGTACACCACACTATTTTGCTCAAATTTTTAAAAGGGTTACCGGGATATCACCGAGTATGTACAAGAAACAGGTCTGATTACTTTGAATCAAAACATTGTAACCGTCAACCCGGCCGTCACATTGCAGGAAAGGCGTCAGAAAGGGTACAATTTACTTCAAAAGAGTTCAAAACGCTCTAAGAAGTGTTTTGAAGCAAATTGGAGTGAATTGAGTGGATACACAAAAAATTGTGACGAGGTTCCGGCTGTCGGGCTGGGGTGAAGAGGTAAAAGAACGGATAGCCAGCGGGCAGACCGTAAACGCATTCTGCGAAGAAAAGGGAATCAGCAAAGCCACCTATTACTACAGACAGAAGAAAGTACGGGAAGCTGCCTGTAGGGGGCTGTTGGAGAAACAAGGCGGCGAGGGTGGGCTTGTGCCGAACGGATGGACGCAGCTTGAGGAGCCTAAACTTGCCGCTGCTGCCGAAAGTATACTGACCATCGAAATCGGCGGCTGTCATATCAAGGTAACTGCTTCGACGGATTTGGAACTGCTGGCGAAGGTCTGCCGCGTACTGAGGTCGCTGTGATGCGCTTCGACGAAAAGCCCGTGTATCTGTGCTGCGGATGCACGGACATGAGGAAATCCATCAATGGGCTGATGACGCTTGTGCAGCAGAGCTTTTCTCTGGACCCTTTCGCCGATGCGCTGTTCGTTTTCTGCAACCGAAACCGTGACCGCATAAAAATACTTGAATGGGACGGCGACGGCTTCTGGCTGTATTTCAAGCGGCTGGAACGCGGACATTTCCGTTGGCCGTCGTCGGATGGAGAAGCGACAATGGCGCTGAACAGCGAAGAATTATCCTGTCTGATTGACAGTGCAAGGCTTGCAAAGAAGCTCAGCCGAAGCGAGGTTTCCGAACGTAAAATTTCGTAAAATATCGGGTGCGAAAAAGCCGATTTTTCTTGATTCCATGCGGTTTTTACGGTATAATTAGAGCATGGAAAAGCGAGAGAAAACAGTTGAAATTCCGCTGCATGTTTATGAGAATTTTCTCAAGCAGGCGGAGCAGATTGCCGAGCTGAAACAGCAGGTAGAGTGGCTGACGGAACAATTTCGACTTGCCAGTCACAAACGATTTGGCACGTCCAGTGAGCAGACGGACAACGGACAGTTGTGCTTATTCAACGAAGCGGAGGAAACCGCCGATTTGACCGCACCGGAGCCGGAGATCACTAAAGTCAAAGCGCATTATCGCCGGAAGACCCGTCTGACCACCGACAAGCTGCCGGAAGATTTGCCCGTCGAGGTCATCCTGCATGAGCTGCCGGAAGAAAAACGTGTCTGTCCTGACTGCGGCTGTCCTCTGCACAAGATGGGCGAAGAGGTGCGCGAGGAACTGAAAATCATCCCGGCAAAAGCCGTGCTTGTCCGCCATGTACGGCATATTTACGCCTGCCGGCACTGCGAGGAATCTTCCGACCGTGTGCCGATCGTCAAGGCGAGCATGCCGGAACCCGTCATCAAAGGCGGTTTCACATCGCCCGAATCGGTCGCCCACATCGCTGTGCAGAAATTTGTGATGGGCAGCCCGCTTTACCGGCAGGAGCGGGAATGGGCACAAAACGGCATTCTGCTTTCCCGTCAGACGATGTCGAATTGGCTCGTAAAAGCCAGTGAAGGTTGGCTGGAGCCGATATACAAAGAGATGAAACGGCAGCTATGCGAGCATCAGGTCCTTCACGCAGACGAAACCACCCTCCAAGTGCTGCATGAGGACGGCAAGCCCGCCCGGAGCAAGAGCTATATGTGGCTTTACCGGACAAGCGGCGAGGCGGAACACCAAATTGTGCTGTATGACTACCAAAGGGACCGAAAGTATACCCACCCGGAAACCTTTTTGAAAGATTTTTCGGGTTTTCTCCATACGGACGGTTATGACGGCTATCACAAACTCCCTGACCGGATTACCGTTGTGGGCTGTTGGGCACATCTGCGCCGAAAGTTCGACGAGGCGCTGCAAACGCTGCCGAAAGAAAAACGTGACTCGTCCGATGCCCAAAAAGGGATCGCCTACTGTGACAGGCTGTTTCATTTTGAGAAACAGTTTGCTTTGCTGTCCCCGGAAGAACGCCGGGAAAAGCGTGAACAACTCTCCAAACCGATGATGGAGGCTTTTTTCACATGGGCCGATTCGCTTCGCGCGCTGCCAAAGTCCCTGCTGGGCAAGGCGGTCTATTATGCGCAGAGCCAGCGCAAATATCTCAGAGCTTATTTATTGGACGGCAGGCTTGAAATCAGCAACAACCGCGCTGAAAATTCGATCCGTCCCTTTGTGATGGGACGCAAAAACTGGCTGTTTTCCAATACCCCTAACGGCGCGAGAGCTAGCGCGGTTTATTACAGCCTGATCGTTTCCGCCAGAGAAAACGGGCTTGTGCCGTTTGAATATCTCACGAAGATTTTCACTCAAGCCCCGAACGGCGTCGATCCTAAAACCCTTATGCCATGGAAGGTGTCACCCTTGGCTTGACGGTTACAAAACATTACGGGTATGGTGATCTTATGAAGTGGATGATATCGTTTTTTAAGAAGTTGTCAATAAAGACAAAGATAGCAGTGTCATTTTCTCTTGTCAGCATCTTTTCCCTTATTGCCATGGTAAGTGTTTCCTATATTCGAAATTCCGAAGTACTCAAGGAAAATATACAGGAGATGTCCTTCAGGGATGTTAATATTCTGAAGATGGATATTGAGCGTTATATGGGTCTTGATTCGGAAACCTATATCAGAGGCATATCCAATAGCTCTATTACAGATGTTTTGAGTAAGGATTTTGAAAAATATAATGATTATGAAAAGGCTCAATTTGTCAAGCAACTAAATCACTATGTAACAGAATTGGAAAGCAATCGAATTATTCGCATCCGAGTCTATATAGAAGATGAAAGACTGCTTTTTTTAGATAGCAGGAATTTCTTCCCGATGAGTAGTATAGAAGGACAATCGTGGTATCATGAGCTATTGAAAATGCCTGACGAAATTCAATGGAGCATTCCACATTATCCGGAATATTTTCCTGTATCGGAAAAGATAATTACTGCTAATTATTTGCTTACAAATCCTCAAAATTTCATGGATCCTATTTGTGTGGTATCTGTGGATTTCAGCGAAAAGGGGCTCAGGGATCTTTTGAATAGTCGCATCATTGCAGGAAAACACTTTGTGACAATTATTGATGACAGATCCCAGATAGTCAGCACGACTGATTACAATAAGCAGTTCTCCCGTAAATTTCTATCTAATATTGCAGGAGAAGATGCATGGTATAGCAGAAAGTATCATCACGAAAAATATATGACTTTATCACTTCCCATTGAAAAAACCCCATGGCATCTTCTTTATATTGTCAACTTAGATGCAGCTTTGGAACCAATCGCCAAAATACGAGACTTTATGATCTTGCTTTCCTGTGGTATGATTGCGCTGGTGATCCTGCTTTCTGATGTCTTATCACATATTATGACAAAACGAATAGTCAGTTTGAGAGATGCAGCTGTGAGAATTAGCGAAGGCAATCTGAATATCATCTTGGATACGGATGACTATTGTGATGAAATAAGTGACGTGCAAAGAAGTTTTTGTAAGATGGTATCCCGTATTTCCGATTTGCTGGATGAAAGCTTTCAGATGGCAATCAATCTGAAAAATGAGGAGATAAAAGCATTGCAGGCACAAATCAACCCGCACTTTCTTTATAACACACTTGATATAATTTCCTGGAAGGCAATTCGGCAGAAGAATTATGATATCTATCATTTGATAAAGAATTTAGCGAAATATTATAAGCTAAGCCTCAATCAAGGACAGGACATCGTTCCACTCGATGATGAGCTGAACCATATTAAATATTATGTAAACATTCAGAATGAGCGTATGAATAATGCGATCCAATTGACGATTGACGTGGATGATGCTTTGTGTGATCATACGCTTCCAAAATTAACGTTACAGCCTATTGTTGAAAATAGCATTCTTCATGGCCTTATGGAAAAAGATCCGCCTGGAGGGAAAATATCCATAAACGCTTTGTCTCATGATAACGTCATTGAAATCCGAATTGCTGATAATGGAGTGGGCATCAGTCCTGAGAAGCTGGAAGGAATTCTTGGGAAACATATAAGCAGCGACCACCACACTGGTTATGGATTAAACAATGTCAGGTATCGTCTGCGTTTTACTGTCGGTGGAGACTTAAGGATCGAATCAAAACCGGGTCTTGGCACAAAGGTCATCATTCTTCTTCCTGACCGGAAAGATTCTCATAATTTTTGCATTGGTTGAAATCTTATCATCCAATCCTAAAAATGTGATGATAACGTAAAATCCTTGTATTGTACCGATCTGCCTGATTGTTTAAAATGATGCTGTAAAAGAAAAAGGAGGCTGATCGGGATGCATATGAAGTCCGGGGGAAAGGAGTATTGGAAGCGTTACTATCCCCTTTATCTGATGCTGATTCCAGGGCTATTATACGTTATTATTTATAAGTTCCTTCCATTAATAGGATTGACTATGGCATTTCAGGATTTTCAAATTTTTGCAGGAGATAACATTCTGGAATCTTTATTTCTAAGTCCTTTTGTAGGAATTGATAATTTCAAGAAGCTTTTTTCTTATGGAGATTTTGCCCATGTATTTCAGAATACTATTATCATAAGCCTTATGAAGTTATTTGCTCTTTTTCCGGTTCCGATTATATTAGCAGTGTTAATCAGTGAGATTCCATCTATACGATACAAAAAAACACTCCAGACGGTGGTATATCTTCCCCATTTTCTTTCCTGGGTTGTTGTATTCGGTATTTTATCCACATTACTTGGAAGCTATGGAGCAGTAAATGCTCTACTTACAGATATCGGATTACAACCAATTGGCTTTTTCAGTGATCCGCAGGTATTCCGATGGACATTGGTTTTTAGTGATGGCTGGAAGGAGATGGGCTGGGGAAGTATTATATATCTTTCTGCTATAACTGGAATAAATGGTGAACTATATGAGGCTGCAACTATTGATGGAGCTCAAAAAATGCAGCAGATCTGGTATATTACTTTACCTGGTATTATGCCAACTGTTGCCATGATGCTGGCATTAAGGATGGGAAGCATACTAAATGCCGGATTTGAACAAATACTTGTGATGTATAATCCGGGCGTATATTCCACCGCCGATATTATTGATACGTATGTTTATCGAATGGGACTTGGGAAAATGGATTATAGTATGGGGACAGCTGCAGGATTGTTCAATTCAGTTATCAGCTTTATCATGGTAATTGGCGGTAATTATCTGAGCAAGAAAGTAACGGATTATAGCATTTGGTAGAATGGAGGGGTGGATAATGCAGAATAGGAAGACAAAAGGCGATCGTAGTTTCATCACTATAAACTATATTCTTCTTACACTGACAGGCTTTTTGACACTTATACCTATATTACACATACTGGCAGTTTCCTTAAGCGATTCAAAGTATGTTATCTCCAATACTGTTGGTATTTTGCCTAGGGGCTTTGAATTGGAATATTATAAATATGTGTTATCAAAGCATGACTTTTACAGTTCATATCGCAACACGATACTGATAACTGTTATTGGAACAGTTCTGAGCATGATAGTTACGGTATTAACTGCTTATCCGCTGTCCAAATCCTGGCTGCGGGGGAGAAAATTTTTATTGCTGTTGTTTGTATTCAGCATGATATTTTATGGTGGGATTGTACCATCTTATATGTTGATGAAGATGCTGAATCTCATTGATACCTTATGGTCACTGATCATACCTTTCTTATTGGCTCAGTTCAATATGCTGATAATCAAATCCTATATGGAAGGGTTGCCGGAAAGTATTGAAGAATCAGCTGAAATTGACGGAGCAGGTCCAACGAGAATATTGTTCTCCATAGTTCTGCCGATGTGTCTTCCTGTGCTGGCATCAATGACCTTGTTTTATGCGGTTGGATACTGGAATAATTATTTCCATGCCAGAATGTTTATCAGCAGTCCTGGTAAACGAACATTGCAGCTATATTTGAACGATCTGATTATTTCAGCGACACAGCTGCAAAATGATATGTCGGCAGATGAATTTATGAACTTATCTCCGGGAGGAGTTCAGGCTGCCACCATTTTTGCTGCTACCCTGCCCATTTTGCTTTTTTATCCCTATTTGCAGAAGTATTTTGTTACCGGGATAACAGTTGGATCTGTTAAGGGATAGCACATTGAACTTTAACGTATGTAAGGGGTTATGCTTAGAACATTCTGCGAGAATATAACAATCTTTAGGAGGGCTCTATTATGAAAATCAAAAAATCAATTGTATGTCTTCTCTTGGTGACGGCTTTACTTCTCTCGATTACTGCCTGCAGCAAAGGACAATCCGGTAACGCCGGTAAAGCAAAATCAGATTTGTCTCAACAAAAAAATACGGAGGATAATTCAAAATCCTCCAATTCCAAAAAGCCAAAATTAAAAATTTTGACTTGGTACGCACCTGATGTGGATATCAACAACGATCCTACTTATCATGATGTAGTGGAGCGCACCGGCTATGATGTGGAATACTTTATGCTGCCGGCGGATAACCCCGGTGAAAAACTTAATCTGGAGGTTTCCGGAGGTACTGTTTATGACATTCTGAAGCTTGCACCTATTGATTACAGTCGTTTGGTCTCTCAGGGAATTTATGCGCAATTGGATGATGTACTTGCAACTCATGGGAAAAATATTTTAAATTCGATATCTGAAGAAAGTTTTCAAACAATCCGTAAGGATGGGAAGACATATGGGATTCCGCAGATAACGGAAAGACCTAATATTGATGCCTGTCTTGCAGTGCGACAGGATATTTTGGACGAATTGTCCTTGCCGGTTCCCACGGATCTTGATGGGTTCTATAGCATGTTGAAAACGATAAAGCAGAAGAAACCGGACATGATACCCTATACATCGGATAACCCATTCAACCCGATTATCCTGAGTGCTTTTGATCTCTATGATGCATGGCCTGAGAGGAATGGAGAAATCACCTGGTATGGTAAATTGCCTCAGATGAAGAAATATCTGACCTTCATGAAGAAATTATATGATGAAGGTCTGCTGGATAAAGATTTCTCCATGAATAAATCAGATACTATCCTTGCGAAATTTACCAGTGGAAAGGCGGCGGCAATGCCTTATGGTTGGCTGAGAGCGGTAGGAACTCCTGAGGCTCTGCAAAAGAATGTACCGGAAGGGAAAATATCATTAATATTTCCACTGAAAGATGAAAACGGAAAGGTGGGTATTGTCCCTGCAGGCTTTAGTCTTAACAATGTAAGTGGTGTGATGAAGAAAAGCCCGAATATTAAGCATGCGGTTTCCTTTATGGATGCCAAATTGGACCCCAAGAATTTTACGTTTTTGACATTGGGCGAGGAAGGCGTTACGTATAAAGTTGAAGATGGGAATAAATACCGTCCGATTATGCCGGAGTTCACCAAACAGCGTGGGAATGCCTATGCTTACTTAAATGGCTTTGATGAGAAGATTTATCCTGATATGTGGCTGGCGCGAATCTGGCGGGATCCGAGCCTTGGGGAAGCCTTTGAGACATTGAACAACAAATATGATCAGTATGCAGTGAAGCCTGCCCTGGCTTATATGCCACCTCTCCCTGCAGAGGGAAAGTACATTCAATCATTAAATGCTTTTGTACAGGATACCTTTACTCAGTTCATTATGGGTGTCAAGCCTATGAAGGAATATGATGATTTCCTGAATCAGTGGGAAAATCAGGGAGGAAGAGAAATAACGAAAGAGCGAAATGAATGGTATCAGGAACAGGCCAAATAAGAATTGGATTATAAATTACAGATGAGTTGTTTAGATAAGTGTTATAATACTCGCAGAATGGGATCTTGAGCTGTTACAACCGGTGCATATTTGGCCTCCGGTTGTCATTAGGGTTAATTTACGGTTGATGTTAACCTGGCTGAAAAAGAGGAGTGGTTTCATGTCAGAGAAGTACGATGTGATCGTGGCAGGAGGAGGGCCAGCCGGCCTGGCTGCGGCAGTGTCCGCGGCAAGACTGGGCGCCCGGACAGCTGTGATTGAGAAAAACGGGGTTTTGGGCGGCAATCTGACTTCCGGGCACGTCGGCCCGATTATGGGATCGACGGACAAAGGCACCATGACGGAGGAGATATGCGATCTTCTGAAAGTCGGGGGCCCTCAAAGGATGCATGATGTGGAGTGGGCCAAGATGGCCCTGCCCAGATGGGTTTCCGATGCAGGGGTGGATATTTACGTGCAGACCCAGGTTGCAGATGCCATTATGGAGGGCAATACCATCCGCGGTTTGGTGATCGCCGGAAAAAACGGATTGGAAGAGATCTATGGTGATGTGGTGGTGGATGCCACGGGAGATGGTCTGGCTGCCTATTGCGCAGGAGCGGAATATGGGATGGGACGACCGGGAGATAAACTGGTGCAGCCGGCGACACTGATGTTTACGTTGGAAAATGTGGATACGGATTGGGCAGTATTCTGTTACGGAGAGGAATGTGCCACTCCGGTTCATGGGATGCGCTACGATGAATATTGTATCAAGGCCAATGACGAAGGAAGGCTGCCGGAGAACGTCAGTGTGGTGCGGCTTTATCCGCATGTGAACAAGGGCGAGGTGCTGTGTAATACCACACAGGCAAATCATACCGACGGAACCGATCGGAAGGATCTGATCAAGGCAGAACTTCTCCTGAGGGAGCAGATCGTTCAGGTCGTGGATTTTCTCCGGAAATATATACCGGGATATGGGGACTGCAGACTGAAGGACAGCGCCGATGTGTTGGGCGTGCGGGAAACCAGACGGATCCTGGGAGAGTATGTACTGACCGATGAGGACGTATTGACGGGAGCGCGCTTTCCCGATGTTGTAGTGCATAATGCGAGGTTTTCGGTGGATATTCACAATCCCACAGGAGGAGGACAGGCGGAAGGAAAGGCCAAAAAGACCAGGCCCTACGATATCCCCCTTCGCTGTCTGATTCCCCGAAAAATTGACGGGCTGATCGTAACCGGACGCTGCATCTCCGGTACGCACCGGGCCCATGCCTCCTATCGGGTCATGAAGATTGCGATTCCCCTGGGGCAGGCGGCAGGTATTGCAGCGGCACTGTCGGCACAGAAGGACGTTCTTCCCCGTGAACTGCCTGCCGATGCCGTACAGAAGGTTCTGCTGGATTCCGGTGTGATTTTATTTGACTGATTGCCATACACCCATTGATTATTTCCTCATATACTGTAAGTGAAGGGCATACCGGGATAAAATCCCTGTGCCTGATACTTTACAATTCAAAGAGGGGGTTTAAGTATGGGATTCTTCGGTAGAGACGATGACAGCTTGTTATTCTTCTTCCTTCTGCTGGTTATCTTCTTCTGCAACTGCGGACTGTTCGAGTCCGGATCCGAATTACTCTTCTTCTTCCTGATTCTTGTCATTATGTTTGGCGGAGGAAGGTTCTTTGGTGGTTGCCGTGGAGTGGCAGAGGCATAAGAAAGTCGGAGTACAATGAACTGACAGAGAAATTATGGAAGGAGTCGCTTATTTTAGGCGGCTTCTTCTTTTCGTTCCTGGCTTTCCCTGCTTTGGTCCTGCAGCGTTCCTGTCCGGTCATGAAAATGCCATAACAGTATCACGAAAAACGCGAACTCTTTCGCTACTCCATCATTGTTTCCGCCCGGGAAGAGATAAAAATGGACGTGTCGCTGTTTCCACAGGCCTGGGGCTTTCCATCGCAAAGCAATTGACAGAACGCATGGGAGGCAGCATGCAGCATTCAAGCAGATTACGCGGCCGGAAAATTGACCATTACGGTTTGCTTTCCCGAAAAGCAAAAAAGTCGTGCCCGCTGATAAGCGAAAGAAAAGTTTTACTGGAAGGAACATCGGAAATAAGTTAAAATAGGGGGGAAAAGCAAATATGGAGTATACAAGGGAAGAGAGAGATCGTTATGAAGGTCCTTTTTTTATCGGTTACAGCCGGACAAGGGCATAATCAGACAGGAAAGTCTGTGATGGAGTGTCTGCGGGAAAAAAATGTGGACTGCATTATGCTGGACACATTTGAATACATCAACCCAATTTTAAAGGCGTCAATTTCCCAGGGCTATCTGCTGTCCATCAAACTGACCCCGGCTTTATATGGCAAGATCTATCGCGCGGCGGAAAAGCTGGAGAAAAACAATCTGAAAATGTCCGTGGACCGGAAGGCCAATTCCATATGGGCAAAAAAACTGGTCTGCTATATTGATGAATACGACCCGGATGTCATTGTCTGCACGCATATTTTTCCTGCGCAGATTTTAACGCAGATCCGGCGCCGTGTCGGCCTTCGTGCCAGGATAATCGGCATCGTGACCGATTTTACCATCCATCCGTTCTGGGAAGAGGCGGACCTGGACTTCTATATCATTGCCAATGAACTGCTTTCCAGGCAGGCTGTGAGAAAGGGACTGAGGGAGGACCGTCTGAAATCCTTCGGGATCCCCATCAATAAAAAGTTTGCAAAAAGAATGCCGGTGGGAGAAGCCCGTGCAGCTCTTTCCATCCAGGACAAGGACACCGTACTGATAATGAGCGGCAGCATGGGCCATGGGGATGTGGCGAAGGCAGTGAAGCAGATCGATCGCCTGAATCTGGACTTTCAGATTCTGTCCGTTTGCGGAAACAACCGCAGTCTGAAGGCAAAACTCGATGAACTGGATCTTGCCAGATCCATATATAACTATGGCTTTGTAAAAAATGTCGATGTTATGATGGATGCATCCAACTGCATCCTTACCAAACCAGGGGGACTGACCGTATCGGAAAGCCTGGCTAAGGGGCTTCCCATGCTGCTGATTGATCCCATTCCCGGACAGGAGGACCGCAATGTGGAGTTTCTCCTGAACAATGGCCTGGCAATGAAGGCAAGCAAAACCTTTCCTGCCGATGAAGCGGTTTATCAGCTGCTGACCAATACGGAAAAGGTTCATACCATGATCAGCCGGATGAATTACATGGCCCGTCCCAACTCTTCCATGGATTTATGCGATTTTATTCTGAGCCTTGAATAAACAGGGTAACAGAACCTATTCATTGTCATAAAATATAAAAAAGGATTCCGGGCTGGGGCGAAAAAAATGGACAGCCGGTTTGCCCGGAATCAGGCCCCGTGGAACGGGAAACGGGAGAGGTGAGACATATGTATGGAATGGAGCATGATTTACCCATAGCGGATTTTGTGATAGGATGCAATGGAAGGACAGGAGAGTTTTTGTAAAGGGTTTCCCTAAACTATGGAGGTGCAGTCATGAACATCAAAAATGTAATTGCCCGGATGACTCTGGAAGAGAAAGCATCCCTGTGCAGCGGTCTCGATTTCTGGCACTTAAAACCGGTTGAGCGGCTTGGCGTGGAAAGCATAATGGTGTCGGACGGACCTCACGGATTGAGAAAGCAGGATCAGAAAGGCGACCATCTCGGCATCAACGATTCCATTGAGGCGGTTTGTTTTCCTGCCGCCTGCGGTCTGGCGTCGTCTTTTGACCCGGAACTGCTGCGGAAGATGGGCGTGGCACTGGGCAACGAATGTCAGGCCGAAGATGTCGGCGTGCTCCTTGGACCGGGGATCAATATCAAGCGCAGTCCCCTGTGCGGCCGGAATTTTGAATACTATTCCGAGGATCCATATCTGGCCGGACAACTGGGCGCTGCCTTTACCGAAGGGGTTCAGAGCCGGCATGTGGGCGTAAGCGTAAAACACTTTGCCGCCAACAATCAGGAAGAACGGCGCATGTCTGTTTCCGCGGAAATCGATGAGCGAACCCTGCGGGAAATTTATCTGGCAGCATTTGAACAGGTGGTCCGCCAGGCAAAGCCATGGACGGTCATGTGCAGTTACAATCGGATCAACGGGGAATATGTGTCCCAGAGTCCCCGGCTGCTGACGGAAATCCTGCGGAAGGAATGGGGATTTGACGGATATGTGGTGACGGACTGGGGCGCCTGCGATGACCGGGTGGCCGGGCTGATTGCCGGTCAGGATCTGGAGATGCCCGGAAGCGGCGGTGTAAATGACGCTGAGATTGTACAGGCCGTTCGGGATGGCCGGTTGAAGGAATCGGTTCTGGATACTGCCGTGGAACGGATTCTCCGTATCAGTCAGCGTTTTCTGGAAAACCGGGATCCCCATGCGGTGTTTGACCGGGACAGGGATCATGAGCTGGCCTTTGATATTGCCTGCCAAAGCATGGTACTGCTGAAAAACGAAAGGAAAGTACTGCCGCTGGACGGCCGGCAGAAAGTTGCTTTTCTCGGCGCTTTTGCCAAAACGCCCCGCTATCAGGGCAGCGGCAGCAGTCACATCAACGCCCACAGGGTGGTAGGAGCCCTGGAAGCTGCGAAGCAGCAGGGGTTTTCCGTTTCCTATGCTCCCGGATACCGTCCGGACAGCGATGTGCCGGATAAGGCATTGATTGCCGGGGCAGTGGAAGCAGCCAAATGCGCTGATGTGGCCGTGGTGTTTGTCGGTTTGCCGGAAAGCTATGAATCGGAAGGGTACGACCGGATACATATGCGCATGCCCGAAAGCCACAATGCTCTCATAGAAGCGGTGGCTGCGGTTCAGCCGCATTGTGTGGTGGTGCTGCAAAATGGCAGTCCGGTGGAAATGCCATGGATTGATAAGGCGGAAGCTGTACTGGAAAGCTATCTGGGCGGAGAAGCGGTCGGCGAAGCCCAGGTGGATCTGCTTTACGGATCGGCCAATCCCAGCGGTAAGCTGGCGGAAACCTTTCCCCTCCGGCTTCAGGACTCCCCGTCCTATTTGAATTTTCCGGGAGACAGGGACCGGGTGGAATACCGGGAAGGGGTTTTCACAGGGTATCGCTGGTACGACAGTGTGGACCGGGAAGTGCTGTTTCCCTTTGGTCACGGTTTGTCCTATACTTCCTTTGAGTACAGCGATCTGCATGTGGACCGGAAGAAAGTTTCCGGCGAGGAATCCTTAACGGTGACGCTGAAGGTGAGAAACACCGGAAAGCGGAGCGGCAGGGAAACGGTGCAGATCTATGTGCAGCGGCCTGCCGGAAAAGGCCCCGTCCGTCCGGACAGGGAGCTTCGCGGTTTTGCAAAGATATCCCTGGCGCCCGGGGAGGAAAAAGAGGTATCGGTGGTCCTGACCAAACGCGCTTTTGCCTGTTACAGCGCGGAAACCGCAGATTGGGTGGTTCCCGCCGGGGAATATGGAATTCTGGCCGGCGCGTCCAGCCGGGATATCCGCCTGGCGGGCAAGGTTGTCCGAACCGATCAGCCGGCGGCGGGATGGCGTGTCACCCGGAATACCACTCTGGGGGATATTCTGGCCAATCCGGTGTCGGCGGCCGCCCTTCAGAAAGCGGCACAGCAGGCCGGCATGCCTTTATCATCCGGTTCCGGGGACGAAGAGCTGGGAGGAGGGGCGGATAGCATGGCAAGGAATATGTTCTTCAATGCTCCCCTGCGTGCAATCCGAAACTTTGCCGGCGGGAAAATCACCAACGCCATGCTGCAGCAATTGGTCGACAACATCAACGATGCCCTGACAGCAGCCGAAAAGGCAGAATAAGAGACAGGGAAGTGCAGGACAGGACGTTTTCCCTTGCTTATCTGACGTTTGTTGCTTTTTTCACAGGTTTGGGGTATATTAATAAGGAAGAAAGTATGGAAAAGCGGAAATGGATGGTCAGAGGATGATTGCAGGAATATGATTGCAGGAATTGGATTGGATCTGATTGAAACAGCCCGGGTGGGACGCTCCATCAAACACCCGGGTTTTTTGAGGAAAGTTTATACCCCTTCGGAGCAGCAATATATTTCGGATCGGAACCAGAGTGCGCAGACCGCTGCCGGGATATTTGCAGCAAAGGAAGCAGTATCCAAGGCTCTTGGAACCGGTTTCGGATATGCCCGCTGGCTGGATGTGGAAATCCTTCAGGATGATCTGGGAAAGCCTTATGCGGTGCTGACCGGAAACGCCCTGGAACGGATGCATGCCATCGGGGGAAAGAATGTTTTGATTTCCATTACCCATATCCGGGATCTTGCCGCAGCACAGGCTGTCATTGACGGCTGAGATCCTGACAGTGCACGGGGAAAAATCGGAATGGATTTTATCAGAGAGGTGAACGGTTTTGTATGTGGTGACTCCTTCCCAGAGTAAAAAAATCGATCATAGGGCAAATGCGGAATTTCAGATTCCCGGTATGGTTCTCATGGAGAACGCGGCTATTCGGGTAACGGACGTCATCCGGGAACGCTATCCGCTGTCCTTTTTTGGCCGGTCCGGCAGGGTCCTGGTTCTTGCCGGCTGCGGCAACAACGGAGGAGACGGATTGGCGGTAGCCAGGCATCTCGCCCTGTCCGGCTACCGGGTGACGGTTCTGATCCTGGGCCGCAGCGGGAAAAATCCTTCGGGGGATGCCGGTACCAATTTTGCAATCCTGAAGGCCCTGCAGGAAAAGAATTCGGGTCCGGATGGCGTATCCCTTACCGTTCTGCGTCTGGAGGATGGGCAGGATCCCGGACGCGCCCTGGCAGTGATCCGGGAGGCGTTTCTGATCATCGACAGCCTGTTCGGTACCGGCCTGGACCGGCCGATCGAAGGAAACTATGCCGCTGTGATCGGGGAAGCCAATAAAAGTGCAGGCTCTGTCGTGGCGATTGACATTCCCTCCGGTATCAACGGGGAGACGGCCCAAATACAGGGAACAGCGATGCGGGCCGATGACACCGTTACCTTTGGCTATCTGAAACCAGGCCACATTCTGTTTCCGGGCAGGAATTTTTCCGGGCGTGTCCATCTGCGTGCCATCGGGTTTCCGCCGGACAGTGCAAAAAGCGTTGGTGCCGGCATGTTCACGCTGGACGACCGGGAAGCGGCAAGGAGGCTTCGGGAGCGGCCGAGGGACGGACACAAGGGGACCTTTGGCAGGGTCGCCGTCCTTGCAGGCTCCACCGGGCTGACCGGCGCGGCTTGTATGACATCGGTCTCCGCACTCCGGACCGGAGCCGGGCTGGTGACACTGGGGATTCCTGCCGGACTGCAGCCTGTGCTGGCGGAGAAGCTGACGGAGGTTATGACCATGCCGCTGGAGGACGAAGGGCAGGGCCATCTGATTCCGGAAAGCTTTCCGGACGTGGAAGAGCTTCTGAAGGGCAAGGATGTACTGGCACTGGGGCCAGGCTGTGGAAAAGATCCCGGTGTTTTTGAAATAATCAGGAATATTTTCAGCCGATATCATATATCCATAGTAATAGACGCAGATGGTTTGAATCAGATATCAAAGGATAAAGACCTGCTGAGGGAGTATCCGGCTCCGGTTATTCTGACGCCTCACCCCGGGGAAATGTCCACGTTGACGGGAATCGCAACGGAGGATATCCTGAAACGGCCTGTTGAGACTGCACTGGAGACAGCCAGGAAGTACCATGTGATCGTTTTACTGAAAGGTGCGGCCTCTGTTGTGGCGGGTCCCGACAGCCGGGTATACCTGAACCGATCGGGAAATCCGGGAATGGGTACGGGCGGAAGCGGCGATGTACTCACCGGGATGATCGCTTCCCTTGTGGCACAGGGATATTCCCCGTTTGATGCCGCTGTGCTGGGATGCTACCTGCATGGCCGGGCAGGGGATGAAGCTGCCTGCCGCATCGGCGAAGCGGGCATGACGGCAGGGGATCTGATGAATGCCATTCCGCACACGCTGAAGAGACTGTATGCGTTGAAGCAGGAGGAACCCGGCTGAATGCAGCGGATCCCTGTTTCTTCTTCATGGGAGGGGGCAAGATAGCAAGGAATATATTGCCAGCAGGATTATTTCTGCCATCGTAGAATATACTAAGTGCATAATGCAAAATGCAAAGTTGTAAGAATTTCTGCAGGGATTTTTCAGTGGGATGCAGCAATTTAGGAGGTGCCTTCTGTGGCTGAGTTGAAGAAGATTTTAGTGAGTCTGCCGGACAGTTTGCTTCAGGAAGTGGACGAGATCGTAGCCATTGAGAAAAAGAATCGCAGCGAATTTATTCGTGAAGCGATGAAACTTTATATACGGGAAAGGCATAGGATAGAGATAAGGGAGAAGATGAAAAAAGGCTATGAAGAAATGGCCAGGATCAACTCAGAGATGACAGAAGTCGGCCTGGAGTCGGATGTCCGGGCATTGGAGGAATATGAGGCCATTTTATCGGAGTGTGAATGACCATGGTAAGAAGAGGAGAAATCTATTATGCCGATTTGAGCCCCGTGGTGGGTTCCGAGCAGGGTGGTGTCCGACCGGTGCTGGTTGTCCAGAATGATATCGGCAATAAGTACAGTCCCACCGTGATTATTGCTGCCATCACATCCCAGATCAACAGAGGAAAGCTTCCAACCCATGTGGAAATCAGTGCCAGGGACTATGGCCTGCCAAAGGATTCGGTAATTCTGATGGAACAGGTTCGGACCATAGACAAGAAAAGGCTGAAGGAAAAGATCGGATTCCTGTCTGCGGAAGTCATGAAAACCGTGGATGAGGCCATTCAGATCAGCTTCGGTTTGATAGAACTCTGATGAGGGATTGTAAGGGAACCTGACTTACAATCCTTTTTGATTTGGGACAAGCTTCCGGGAGAGGATCCTTCAAACTGTACGCTGAAAATGGTATAATAACAGGGACAGGATATTTAGCAGTAAAGGAGTACTTCTTAATTACATATGAAAAAAAGCAAAACAATGAAAAAAAGCAAAACAATGAACAAAAGCAAAACAATGAACAAAAGCGTGATAAAGGAATATTTTCTAATCGTATTGGGCTCCCTTCTGACGGCTCTTTCCTTTAATTTTTTCTTTATTCCCAATGAAATCGCACCGGGCGGATTAAGCGGACTTGCTTCCGTTTTTTATTTTCTGTTTGATTTCCCGGTTGGCGTTACGACCCTGGTTCTGAATATTCCTCTGTTTTTAACCGGCATTCGGCAGTTGGGAGGAACATTCGGCGTCCGGACACTGCTTGCCACCATTCTCCTTTCGGTGTTCATTGACCTGGTCAAGGTACCAGCGCTTACCAACGACAGCCTCCTGGCCTCCATCTACGGCGGAATTCTGATGGGACTGGGGCTTGGCATTATTTTCCGCATGAACGCCACCACCGGCGGGACGGATCTCCTTGCCAGACTGATCCATCAGCATTTCTCATCCATTTCCGTCGGTCTGGTGCTGTTTATGGTGGATCTGTCCGTGGTGCTGCTGGCAGCTATTTTTCTGGGACCCAGCCAGGGCCTGTACGCTGTTGTGGCGCTGGCCCTGAGCTCAAAAGTGGTGGATATGGTGCAGGAAGGTCTGAATTCGGCCAAGGCTGTTTTCATCATATCGGATCACTCCGAAGAAATCTCCCAATGGATTTTGAAGGAACTGGACCGGGGAGCTACCTTGCTGAGCGGAAAAGGCGCCTATACCGGCAAGGGAAAAGATGTCATACTCTGCGCGGTCAACCGGACGCAGATAGCCGAATTGAAGGGCATGATCCATGAAATCGATTCCGCTGCCTTTATTCTGGTAGCCGATGTAAGGGAGGTGACGGGGGAGGGGTTCAGCGGCTGATGCCGCGGTCGTACTTTCCCGGGTTCCGGATTCAGGGGTTTCTCTATCCGTGCCCTATTTCCCTGATCTGATTTCTTTGACCCTATCTCTTCAGCCCTATTTCTTTGGCCGGTATTTTTCCACCAACTCCTTGATCCAGATCCGATGCGGACCCTCCACTACGCCAAAAGGCTCATTTTCCTTGCCTTTTTCCTTTGGAAACAGCAATATCTTTGGTCCCTTTCTGGACTGGCTTTCCCACACATGAGCCTGAAAAAGGGCATATTCAATGTAGTCCGGACAATATACCAGGATCGTAACCTCGCTCCATGGCTTTGGCTCGATCTTTTCAAAATGCGCGTCTTCCTGTATCGGGATCCGGATCGCAGCTGTGTATCCATCCTCAGCGGTCACAAACTTCTGGTTGATCTCGGGAATCACCACAGTGGCTCCCTGGATCGGCTCCTCTGAAAAGCCGTCCACCACCTGCGGCTGGAGGTATCCGTAATGATCCCCTTTTGTGCCGGCTTTATCGGTATCGTCTGTACGGACGGCCTGGTTTGC
The DNA here is from genome assembly GCA_038396605.1 of Eubacteriales bacterium mix99. NCBI lineage: Bacteria > Bacillati > Bacillota > Clostridia > Eubacteriales > Eubacteriales bacterium mix99. Next base: position 366,198 of record CP121690.1, on the reverse strand, counting down.
CTTGGAGCTGCCTGTATTTATGACTTTGCCTGTCCCTATGGCTTTGCCTTTGCCTTCTTCACTGGGAATTGCGTTCGTGCCGTTGGTGCCTCTGCCGGTTCCAATGGCGTTGAATGTCGCAATCTGTTTGCTTACATATCGGTCAAACGGAATGTAGCTGCTGACATACAGGGAGACCAGCATAACCGCAAGAATGAGGACGGAGACCAGCGGCTTGACCTTTTCCCTGATGGCTTCATTCCTTGTTTTATTTCGTGGATGCCGGACCGGATGTTTCATGAAAATGCACCTCCTGTATTAATCTATTCCGTACCCCGGTCCGGTAGACACCCGAGATGATGAGAAAGGAAAAGGAGAATCCGATATCAGGCTCTCCCGTGAGAGACCATCCGGCAGTGCTTATTGCAGGGCCTTTCCGTTCTGATAGGCCGTACCTGCTTTGCCGCCAGACTTCAGATAGATGCCATAGGCCCTGTCAAAGGGGGGGTTCGGACTTTAAGCTTCGCTGCTGTCTTAGCTGTCTTCCTCCGGCAGTTCCTTTTTGTTTCTTCGTTTTCTTATCGTATGCCGAAGATTTTTGATGTATATATTGCCGTCCTCCTCGGAAAGCCCTGGCTGAAGATATTTCCGCATGGCAAACAACAGGCCGATGGCAATAACGCCCAGTAGCGTATCCAACGGGCCGGAGTGCTCCACAATCATCTGCCTGGCTGTGGCAAACATGAGTACCTCAACGATGGTTTCAGGGGTATGCTTGCAGAGCATCCGCGTAAACTCCAGGCCAATGATGATATTGAACAGTCCGGACAGCAGCTCATGAAAATCAAACTGGCCCAATAAAAATTGCCGGGTGAACAAGCCGGCGATCACATGTCCCAGAAGGCATAAAACGGCGATAATTATAATGAATGCAATGATCAATTCCACAAGATCTGCTATACGGTTCAATGTTTTGGTGATATTCAGTTTACTTTTCATCGGGATCCCCCTTCACAGCGGTCTCAATATTTTCACCATATTGGATCCTTACGGACACGATAGGTGCTCGGATACGATGAGCGTTTGACAGCCGCAGGGCCAATCGGAAGCCTGTTATAAGAATATCACAGGCAAATGCGGCTTCACAAGCTGAATTATCACATTTGCCTGAATATTCATGAATTCGTATTTAATTTTTAGGATCTCGAATACTGTTTGGCGTTTTTATGATCTATGTACTTCCTTCTCCTAAAAGTGAGTTTTTGATTATGTATGGTCATGGCCATCAATGCCTTGATAATATATTTATATATTCTGTAAGGATCGTAGTCGTTTCATAACATCGTTGCCATGGCAGCCAAAATAATCATGCAGCAGGACATATTCGTTCATTAATTTTCGGTAAGTTTGGCGATTCTTTTCACAGGGGAAATACGGGATGAATCTACGGTCAGCCATTGCATCAATGGCGTCATAAACGGAAGCCCATCCACCGGCGCCTTTGCCTGCAGCTGTGGCTGCATTGATCGCACCTCCAAGCCAGATTGTGAACCAGATTGAACATGAATCGTAAGGTATGCGGAGAGTGAAGATACTCTTCCATTTTTTTATTTATTTTTACGATCTGAGAGGTTTAACTGGAATTTCCGGACTCATTGCCTGTGTTCTTGGCAAGCTCGGAAATTGGATATATAATGAAAAGGCGAAACGGTTTGGCATACACAATGGAGTGGTCAACCATGGCGGGCGGAATGCCTCCGGAAGAGACATCCGGAAGAAATCAAATAAGGATTTAAATAAGAAACTAAACAGGAGGAAAAAGCGTGATGCTAAAAAGTCGGAAGATCGTTTTCATCATGACCGACACCCAGCGCTGGGATATGCTTGGGTGCTACCGGAATACCGGGCTGAGAACGCCCAATCTGGACCGGCTGGCGGGGGAAGGGATCCGATATGACCGGGCGTATACGACACAGCCGGTATGCCAGCCTGCCCGCGCTGGCATTTTTACCGGCCAATACCCGCATTCCGTGGGCAGCTGGGCAAACAGCTCCGGCCTTTCCAATAATGCGAGGACCATTGGGCAGCGGCTTTCCAAGGAAGGAGTCCATACTGCATATATCGGAAAATATCATCTGGACGGAGGAGATTATTTCGGTCTGGGGAAATGTCCCGATGGCTGGGACCCTGAATATTGGTACGATATGAGAAACTACCTGGAGGAACTGACAGACCGGGAACGGCTGGATTCCCGGAATGCAGATCTCATGCTGAGCCGGGACTTTTCGGAGACCTTTCCCTTTGGACACCGATGCACCGACCGGGCCATCGACTTTCTGAAACGCTGTCACAGTGAGGATTTTTTTCTGGTCCTTTCCTATGATGAACCCCACTCTCCTTCCATTTGCCCGATGCCTTATTCCAAAATGTATCAGGATTTTGCTTTCCCCATCAGCGATAATGTATATGATGATATGCGTGGGAAACCCGAACACCAAAAGATCTGGGGCAGGGAACAGATGGAAAGGGACAAGTCGGATCTGCGTATCCGCGCGCCGTTCTTGTTTGGGTGCAACAGCTACATTGACCATGAGATTGGCCTGGTAATGGGTGCGGTGGAACAGTACGCACAGGATGCGATTGTCATTTATACCTCCGATCACGGCGATATGCTCTGCTCTCATAATCTGACGGGGAAAGGTCCCTGTGCTTATGATGAGATTACCCGGATTCCTTTGATTATAAAGGGGAAAGGGGTGCCCCGGGGACAGGTGGATCCTCATCCCGTCTCCCATATCAATCTGACGCCGACCATTCTGGAAATGATGGACGCCACCATTCCCCCTGTCCTGGAGGGAAAGAGCCTTCTCAGGGGAATCGAAGACCCGGCCGTACGGGTCAATGATTATGTGTTTATGGAGTTTGGCCGATATGAAGTGGATCATGACGGATTTGGCGGCTTTCAGCCCCTGCGCACCGTATTTGACGGACGGTACAAACTGACAATCAACCTGTTATCCGGGGATGAACTGTATGACTTGCAGGAGGATCCGGGGGAAATGAAAAATCTGATTTCATCTGCCCGGCACAGGAAGATCCGCAATCAGCTTCATGATGTTCTTTTGCAGCATATGAACGAGACCCGCGATCCGTTTCGCGGATATTATTGGGAAAGGCGTCCCTGGAGGGAGGATGCCTCCCCGGCAACCTGGGACTATACGCTGATGACGCGCCAGCGGGAGGAAGATCCTTACTTTGAGGACCGGCAGCTGGATTACGGTACCGGCCTGCCCATGAAAAATGCAACCCGGAAAAAGGGATAAGCAGGAAGCAGGAGATCCAATCCGGGTATTGCCGTAATATAATTATGGGAGAGAGGGGTGCAAAAATGAAGTGTGTGACACCGTATGAGCATAACCAGTCCCTGTTGGCAAAAATGGTGCCGTCCATGCGTTATGATGGGAAGGAGCCCTTTGAGAACTGGCAGGGGAAGGCCCGTCAAAAACTTACGGAGCTGCTGGGGCTGCCTTTTGAAAGATGTGCCGATGAGCTTTCAGTGGAATACACAGAGGAGAAAGAAAAATTCCGGGAGATCCGTTTTCGATTTCAAAGTGAGGAAGGATATTTTGTTCCCTGCCATTTGCTGGTGCCAAGGGGGAAAGCGGAGCCCCTGCCTGTAGTAATATGTCTGCAGGGGCATACCACGGGGATGCATCTTTCCCTGGGCAGATCAAAGCATGCGGATCCGGGGGAGGAAGGATCCGCTGTCGGAGAGGACCAGGATTTTGCCATCCGCGCGGTGAGGGAAGGTTATTGTGCCCTGGCGATGGAGCAAAGGAATTTTGGAGAGTGCGGCGGGACGGAAAAAGGGCCCGACTGCCAGAATTCCACCATGACGGCTCTTTTGATCGGAAGGACCACGATGGGGGAACGGGTGTGGGATATCCAGAGGGCGATTGATGTACTGGAGAAACATTTTTCAATGGTGGATGCCCATAAAATTATCTGCATGGGAAATTCGGGAGGAGGAACGGCAGCTTTTTACGCCGGATGCCTGGAGCCCCGTATTTCCTATGTCATGTCAGGCAGTGCAGTCTGCACCTACGAGGATTCCATCGCCGCCAGACATCATTGTACCTGCAACTATATTCCCGGCATTCGCCGATATTTTGAAATGGGGGATCTGGCAGGCCTGATCGCGCCGCGTTATCTGGAAATCGTTGCGGGAAAAGACGATCCCATTTTTCCGTTATCCGGAGCAAAAAAAAGCTATGAACTGGCCCGGTCCCTGTTCCGTGTGGCAGGCGTGGAAGACCATTGCCGACTTGTAGTAGGGAATGGCGGTCATCGCTTTTATGCGGATCCTGCCTGGCCGGTGATGAATGTTTTCGTGAAGGAGAACGAATGAAATTTTTGACCGTAATATCCATCTGTGCTATAATCTTTGTAAGCGCTTACATACCAGGCCGAAACAATCGGCGGCCTGAAAAGCTGCCAGGCTGCCTTGAAAAAGAACAAGTCCAAGATACGGACAAAGAGTTTTTTCGGAGGACCGGAAATCCATATTGCATCCGGAAAGGTGGTACATTGATTATGGTTGAAATAATCCGAAAGGATGACGGGGGCCTGACGGACAGTGTCCTGAAGGAATCCCTTTCCGAATCCCTGGTCCGATACCGGGAACAGTACGGGAGGCCGCTTCAAAAGGTCCTGCTGCTGCCGCCCGATTTTACCCGGTTTCATTCCGGCACGGGAAAGCTGACAAATCTGTACTATAAATTGCTTTCTCCTGCCTGTCATGTGGATATCATGCCGGCTTTGGGCACCCATATGCCCATGACCAATGAGGAAATCACCGAAATGTTCGGGGCCGACATTCCCAGGGAGCGATTCCTGGTACATAACTGGCGTACTGATGTGGTGACTCTGGGGCAGGTGCCCGGTTCGTTCGTCCGGGAGGTTTCCGACGGACTCATCGATTATTCCATTGATGTTCAGGTAAACAAACGTCTGGTGGATCCTTCCTATGATCTGATCATTTCCCTGGGGCAGGTCGTTCCTCACGAAGTGGTGGGGATGGCCAACTATACCAAGAACATTCTGGTGGGCTGCGGCGGTTTTCAAATGATCAATAAAAGCCATATGCTGGGAGCCATCTATGGCCTGGAGCGGATGATGGGGCGGGATGAGACCCCGGTCCGCCGGGTCTTTGATTATGCCGAGCAGAAGTTTTTGAAGGATATCCCGCTGCTGTATGTGCTGACCGTAACGTCCAGGACAGAAGGTCGTCAACGGATGAACGGACTTTTTATCGGGCGGGGACGCAGGATATTTGAGGAAGCGGTGGCTTTGAGTCAGGAGAAGAATCTGACCTTTGTGGACCAGCCTTTTCAGAAAGTCGTCGTTTATCTGGATCCTTCCGAATTCAAAAGCACCTGGCTGGGCAACAAGGCCATTTATCGCACAAGGATGGCCATTGCGGACGACGGGGATCTGATCATACTGGCACCGGGGGTCCGGCAGTTCGGGGAGGATCCCGACAACGACCGGTTCATCCGTAAATATGGCTATGTGGGCAGGAAAAGGATCCTGGATCTCTATCAAAAAAATGATGAGGGACTGAAGAGCAATCTTTCCGTGGCCGCCCATTTGATTCATGGCTCTTCCGACGGCAGGTTCCGTATTACCTACGCGGTGGAAAAGCTGACCCGGGAGGAAGTGGAAGGCGTCAACTTTCATTATATGCCCTACCGCGAGGCAGTCAAAAAGTACAATCCTGAAACTTTGACGGATGGGTTCCATACGCTGGAGGACGGCGGGACCATTTACTACATCAGTAATCCGGCAGTGGGACTCTGGGCACTGAGGGAGCATTTCTTCCCGGATCACAAGCCCAAAGAACAGCAGGATAAAAAGGAGAAACAAGAGTAGGATATAATGATTCAGTAATTATTATTCAGTAATCATTCAGGAGGATGAGCAGCAATGAATTTACGGACAATCCGAAACGATCAGACAGCGGTATCTGTCTGTCCGGAAGTCGGATCTTCCATTTGCTCCATGCGCTTTCTTTTAAACGGAAAGTGGGTGGACATCATGCGTCCCACCCCGCAGGGGGCAATGGAGGCAAAGGATCCCGGTGCCTTTTCTTCCTTTCACCTGATGCCCTATTCGAATCGGATTGAGAATGGGATCCTGCATTTCAGGGGAAAAACCCTTTCGCTTTTCCGGAACGATGCGGATGGTCATGCCATTCATGGAGTCGTCCGGGATATGCCGTGGAAAGTCCGGTCGGAGGACGGGCAGCAGCTGGAGGTAGGTCTGGACAGCAGAGAGCAGGAGAATGTCAACTGGCCCTGGCCGTTTTCCTGTAGAATGATGTTTCGCCTGAGCGGCAATGTGTTTACCATTCGCTTTTGTATCCGGAACGAAGGATCAGAAGTGATGCCTGTTGGCTTTGGCACCCACCCCTATTTCTCCAGGAAGCTGACAGGGCAGGATGACAGGGTTCTGGTGAAATTGCCGGTGAAGGGGCTTTACCCGGGAAATACGCCCATTCCCACCGGGAAGTGGATTCCGGTACCCCGGGAACTGGACTTTTCCGAAGAAAGGATTCTGAGAGAGGATCGGCTTGTGGATAACTGCTTTCGTGCCGGGGAAGGCAGCGTGATGGTCCAATGGCCGGGCAGCGGCGTTGCCATGACCATGGAAGCGGATCCGGTCTTTGAGAATCTCATTCTGTATGCTCCGCCAGGCAAGCCGTTTTTCGCCATTGAGCCGGTTACCAACTGCAACAACGGGTTCAATATGGCAGAGTCGGGCGTGGACGATACCGGGACAATCTGCCTGAGGCCGGGAGAGGAAGCAGCGGGGAACATTCGGATCACAATCCGGGAAAACCGGTAAGCAGGGTTGCAGGCAGGAAGGCAGGAAAGGCATTCGATTGAGTCCGTAAAATTCGAATCAGAAGGAATGCCGAAAACTGACAAAAGACGATGGACAAAAACGAAAAGGACGCAACGGAGGAGGATACAAGGTATGAAAAAAGCAGATATCGGCTTGATTGGTCTGGCAGTTATGGGGGAAAACCTGGTGCTGAACATGGAAGGCAAGGGTTTTACCGTGGCAGTATTCAACCGGACTGTGGAAAAGGTCACCCGTTTTGTGGAAGGCAGGGGGAAGGACAGGAACATCATCGGCGCTTATTCCATTGAGGAACTGGTAAGTTCCCTGAAGAAACCCCGCAAGGTCATGCTGATGGTCAAGGCCGGCAAACCGGTGGATGACTTCATTGAAAAACTGATTCCTTGTCTGGAGCCGGGGGACATCATCATTGACGGCGGAAATTCCCACTTCCCGGACACCATACGCCGGACAAGGGAAGTGGAGGCAAAAGGACTTCTCTATGTTGGAACTGGTGTTTCCGGCGGTGAGGAAGGCGCTTTGAAAGGCCCCAGCATTATGCCCGGAGGTTCGAAAGAAGCGTGGCTCCATGTGGCTCCCATTCTTCAGAAGATTTCCGCGAAGGTGGAAGACGGTACTCCCTGCTGTGAGTGGCTGGGAAACGACGGCGCCGGCCATTTTGTAAAAATGGTTCATAACGGCATTGAATACGGTGATATGCAGCTCATCAGCGAAGCCTACTATATCATGAAGCACGCCCTGGGGATGTCCGCAAAGGAAATGCATGATGTATTTGACGAGTGGAACAAGGGGGAACTGAACAGCTATCTGATAGAGATTACCCGGGATATTCTGTCCAAAGTGGACAAGGAAACCGGAAAGCCCATGGTGGATGTGATTCAGGATACGGCCGGCCAGAAGGGAACCGGCAAATGGACCAGCCAGGCGGCTCTGGATCTGGGAATTTCCGCTCCCACCATTACAGAAGCGGTATATGCCCGCTGTGCTTCTGCCGTGAAGGAAGAGCGCAAAGAGGCATCCAGAATACTGGTCGGACCGGCAGGCAAATTTGACGGGGTCCAGGAGGAGTTTGTCGAGGCCATCCGGCAGGCATTGTTCGCATCCAAGATCTGTTCCTATGCCCAGGGCTTTGCCATGATGCGGGAAGCTTCGAAGGTATATGGATGGGATCTGAATTTTGGCGACATCGCCCTGATGTGGCGGGGAGGGTGCATTATTCGGGCACAGTTCCTGCAGACCATCAAGGACGCCTTTGACGAGCAGCCCAATCTGACCAATCTGCTCCTGGCTCCGTACTTCCGGGATGCCGTGGAGAAAGCCCAGTCCGGATGGCGTCTGGTGGTCAGCAAAGCTGTCAATCTGGGGATTCCGGTACCGGCCTTCAGTTCCGCTCTGTCCTATTTTGACAGCTACCGGAGGGAAACCCTGCCGGCCAATATGATTCAGGCCCAACGGGATTACTTTGGCGCTCATACCTATCGGCGGCTGGACAAACCCGGTGTATTTCATACCCAGTGGCTGAATCCGTCGGATGAAGTCACCAGCGATCCGGTATAAACCGGAAATGGATGAGGAGAGCAGGGAAAGACAGGAGAGCAGGGAAAGACAGGAGAGCAGGGAAAGACAGGGGAACAGAGCAAGACAAAAGAGGGAACAAAAAAGGGTCATGGAATTCCATGGCTCTTTTTTATTCCCTGTAACAGGAAATGTTTCTTCGCATTACCTTTAAAATTTTTTATGGCTCGTCTTCATATAAAATGGTATAATAACTGTGATTTATATTTGTATTTGTGTATTGCTTCGATATTGGCTCGGTTTTCCGATAGGGTATCTGCTTTTACACTTTTGTTTGCATTTTCAGTTTGTTCCGTGTTCCATTGGGTTAAAGTATTGCGATGGGGGATGAAGTTTTGCGCTGTGTTCTTATTGTGAATCCAAAGGCGGGCACCCGAAACCCGCTGGAGACGGTTTTTCCCTCCGTTCGGGCGGCTTTTTGTGATCGAAAGGTGGATTTCACCTGGTATGAAACAAAATATCCGGGTCATGCCACGGAGATTGCCGAAAGGGAGGCAGCCAGGGGAGACACTGTGGCAATTTACGGTTTTGGCGGCGACGGAACGCTGAGCGAAATCGCTTCGGGGCTGATCGGCAAAGAGAATGCAGCGGTTGGCATTTTTCCATGCGGTTCCGGAAATGACTACATCAAAACATTTGGTTCGATGGAGGACTTTCTGTCTCCGGAAAAGCAGCTTCACGCGCAGCCCGGGGTTGTGGATATGATCCGTTCGGGAGATCAGTATGCCATGAATCTCTGCACAGTGGGCATGGACGCTAAGATCCCCCTGGAGGTGGAAAAGCTGAAACGTTTCCGTTTTCTCAGCGGGCCGGCTGCCTATAACCTGGGGCTGATCAGGACGATTCTTGGCCGGATCGGAGACGAGATGCTGATTACCATCGACGGAAGCAGGAGATATGAAGACTGTTTTCTGATGGCAGTGGCCGCATGCGGACGCTATTACGGAGGCGGATACCATGCTGCACCGGAAGCGGTTCCGGACGACGGTCTTCTGGACTTCATCCTGATCCGCAAGCCTGCTTTTCATCGTCTTCCGAAGCTGATCTCCCTTTATAAGGCAGGCAAGCATTTGAAGTCGAAGGAATTTGACGGGATTCTGACGTTTCATCGCGGGAAACGGATGGAGATCATGACAGCTCAGCCGGTGGCGCAGAACCTGGACGGAGAATGCAGTATGGTGGAGCGGACTTCCTTTGAGGTGGTGCCGTCTGCGGTGCGGTTCCTGATTCCGCAGGGATAAATCCCGGCATTTTGGACAGCCTTCTCTATGCTCTTAACGAGTCCGACCCTTCAGGGATAAATCCCTGGAACTCTGGTTATCTCTTTGCTGGACAAAGCATCTGTGTCATGTTGCCGTGTCCTGCAGCATAAAGTCAGTCAGTGGGGATGTATTTGTATCATACAGCTGATGTATGCAGAATAATAGTACTGTTTGAAAGATGGCTCGTACAAACTCAAAACCATTGAAAGGAGCAGAACTATATGAAAAGACAGATAACGGCAGGAGTCCTTGATTTCCTGTTCCTCTTTTCCATGATGTTTTCCCTCACCGGCTGCAGTACGGATACGGATAAAGTGCATGCAGCGGATCTCATGGACGGCATAAAACCCAATCAGATGATTGACGCTTACCTGACTGACGAACAAACGGATGCAATAGCTGATTTTTCTGTGAAATTGTTTCAAAACACTGCAACCGGCGCTAAGAATCCATTGATTTCACCTGTCTCTGTGCTGTGTGCCCTTGCCATGACAGCCAATGGAGCGCAGGGCGAGACCCTTGCACAGATGGAGAAAGTTTTCGGCCTTCCGGTATCAAGTCTGAATGAATATCTGCACATCTATATGGATCATCTTTCTTCCGGCGACAAATACAAGGTCCACCTGGCCAATTCCATCTGGTTCAGGGATGACGACAGGCTGAAGGTGGAGAAGGATTTCCTTCAGATCAATGCGGACTGCTATGGAGCATCTGTCTACAAGGCAGCTTTTGACGATGCCACACGGAAGGACATCAATCACTGGGTCGGCAGGAACACGGATGGCATGATCCCGGATATCCTGGACAAAATTCCGGAAAAGGCTGTGATGTACCTTGTCAATGCCCTGGCCTTTGATGCTGAGTGGGAGGACATTTATAGGAAGGGCGAGGTACGGGACGGCACATTTACCACGGTATCCGGAAAGAAAAAAAGCGTGAAAATGATGTACGGCGGTGAACACATGTATCTTGACAGCGGCAGTGCCACGGGCTTTATGAAATACTATGCGGATCGCAAATATGCCTTAGCTGCTCTGCTGCCTGATGAGGGGATTTCAATTCAGGATGCCATTGCAGGTCTTACCGGCAGTGAGCTTCAAAACACTCTTCGGGATGCGCAGGAAGCAGTGGTGAACGCAGCAATCCCCAAATTTGAAAGCAGGAGTGCCTTTGAAATGCAGGATGTGCTGTCCGGCATGGGAATGAGCGATGCGTTCGACGCAGGCCTTGCGGACTTTACCCGGCTGGGCCGGTACGACAACGGCAACGAAAACATCTTTATCAGCCGCGTGATTCATAAAACCTATATCTCTGTAAACGAGAAAGGCACCAGGGCCGGTGCTGCAACGGCAGTGGAGATGACAACCGAATCCGCCATGCAGGACGAAAAGACCGTTTGTCTGGACCGTCCCTTTGTTTATCTGCTTCTGGACTGTGAGACGAATCTGCCTCTGTTTATCGGGGCAGTGACGGATATCGGCAAATAAGGACCGATTAACGGGGACGGTATCGGGCAACCAGACAATTTGAATCAGACAACGGAACAATTGAAATTGGGCAGCTGAACAATTGAAATGACAAGTGGATAAAAAGCAGTGGCAGGGCATCTTGTTCCTGTCGCTGCTTTTTTTGGAGGATATTTCCCGACATTCTTTTTATGGGAAATTATAATGGAAAGGTTCCATAATCTGTTTTTTATCCCGAAAAGTTTCACGACAAGCTGTTAAAATTTTGTCGAAAATTGCTATAAAAATGATTGACATCTATCGAAAATGATGCTATTCTTGTCATAAAGCTATTCAAACAATAGTTATACTTATTGAAACAACAGTTTTTGAAAAATAGAACGCAGGATTTTATATGGACGGAAAGGGGAAAGAATGATGGAGACAAGAGCGCTTAGAATGTATGGTGCAAAGGATTTGAGGGTGGAAGAATTTGAACTGCCTGAAATCACCGATGATGAGATCCTTGTGAAGGTTATCAGCGACAGTGTATGCATGTCTACCTATAAATGTGCAATCCTGGGAAGCAGGCATAAACGGGTACCGGAGAATGTCGCCACCCATCCGGTCATCATGGGCCATGAATTTGCAGGGGAAATTGTCCAGGTGGGCAAAAATCATCGGATTAAGTTTGCTCCCGGCATGAAGTTTGCCCTGCAGCCTGCTCTGAACTACAAGGGCACCATGTGGTCCCCCGGATATTCCTACGAATACTTCGGAGGAAATGCAACCTATACCATCATTCCCCCTGAGGTGATGGAACTTGGCTGTCTGCTGGAATACAACGGCGATTCCTTTTTTGAAGCCTCTCTGGCAGAGCCGATTTCCTGTTCCATCGGAGCCTTCCATTCGTGCTACCATACCATAGCGAACACCTATGATCATGTGATGGGCACGAAACAGGGGGGAAAGCTTGCCCTTCTCGCCGGCGGAGGGCCTATGGGTCTCGGAGCAGTGGATTATGCGCTCAACTGTGACAATCCTCCTTCGCTTCTGGTGGTTACGGATCTGGATGCCAGCCGCATTGAACGGCTCGGCAAACTGTTCCCCAAAGAAAAATATGCCGCCCGGGGCATACAGGTTGTTTTCCTTCAGACGGGGAAAGATGGGGATGCCGTAAAACAGCTGATGGAACTATCGCCGGAAGGCTATGATGACGTTTTCGTTTATGCTCCGGTACAGGGGCTGGTCCGGGTCGCATCGGACATTCTGGGCAGGGACGGATGCATGAACTTTTTTGCCGGGCCGACGGATCCGGGATTTTCAGGGCAGGTCAATTTATATGATGTACATTACAACCGGACCCATGTGCTGGGAAGTACCGGCGGAAATCTGGAGGATATGAAGGAAGCCCTGCGTCTCACTCAGGAGAAGCGGATCCATCCCGCGATTATGATTACCCATGTGGGAGGCCTGAACAGCGCCGCGGAAACGGTGCTCCATCTGCCGGAGATGTCCGGCGGCAAGAAGCTCATTTATAATCAGATTGACATGGAACTGACGGCTCTGGAAGATTTACGGGAAAAAGGGAAAACCGATAAACGGTTTGCGGATCTGGCGGACATTGTGGATCACCATGACGGACTCTGGAACAAGGAAGCAGAAGACTATCTTCTGAACCATTGGAAGTAGGGGAGGGTAAAAATGAAACTGTTTGTTTTCTCGGCAGACGCAATGGTCTCGGAGGACCTGAAATTATTAAAAACTCTGCCCAACTACAGGAAATATCTATCGGAAGCTTCGGCTGTGGAGAAGGTTCGCTCCATTTATCCAAGTATCACTTACCCCTGTCATGTCACTATGTCGACCGGGACCTACCCGGATCGGCACGGTGTAACCAGCAATTTTGATTTTTCCCCTGCTGTGGATCCTATGAAGTGGTGCTGGTTTCATGATTGTGTGAAAGCGAAGGATATTTTTACCGCAGCAAAAGAAAAAGGACTCTCCACATGCAGTGTGTTCTGGCCGACAACCGGACGCCATCCGGATATTGACTACCTCATCCCCGAGTACTGGACACAGACAAAGAAGGAGTCTCTGGAGGATGCCTTTGCCGGAGCCGGTTCCAGCCCGGAGATGCTGGAGGTCATCCGCCGGCACAAAGATGTTATGGCGGAACGAACCCATCCCATGTGTGATCAGTTTGTCATCGACTGCAGCGTGGATATCTTAAAGAAATACAGGCCGGATCTGATGATGATCCATCCTGCCAATATTGATGCATATCGTCATCAGTATGGGGTTTTCAATGATAAAGTGGACCAGGGCATCCGGGAGACGGATGCCTGGATCGGTCAGATTTTTGAGGCGGCAGAAGAGGCGGATATTCTGGAGGACTTTAATTTTGTCCTTACCAGCGATCACGGACAGATCCAGATCGTCCGGACAATTAACCTGAATCGGCTTCTGCTGGATAAGGGCTATATAAAAACTGATGCAGACAACAATCTGGTGGACTGGGAAGCTTTTTGCCTGGGAGTGGGTACATCCGCTCATGTTTACCTGAAGAATAGATCGGACAAATGTCTGTATCATGAAGTTCAGGATCTTTTGTTATCTTTGAAGGAATCAAATCTTTATGGCATCAGTGAAGTTTTTGACGCGGCCCGGGCAAAGAAGGACTATCACCTGGAAGGGGACTTCTCGTTTGTCCTTGAAACAGATGGCTATTCATCATTTGGAAGTTCATGGAAGCTACCGCTGAGCTCTTCCAGCACAGGAGGTGATTATCGATATGGCAAAGCCACCCATGGACATCTGCCCGAAAAAGGTCCCCAGCCGATTTTAACGGCGGTCGGCCCTGGATTTAAAAATAATGTGAGCATTCGAAATGCCGGCCTGGTGGATGAAGCACCAACTTATGCAAAGTTGCTTGGCCTGAGCCTGCCTGACACGGACGGCCGTCCCATTCAACGGATTCTCAGGTAAGGGTACCTGTCATCATATTGTCAGCTGCTGAAAAAACACAATGAGTTATAGGGGGGATGAACATTGGCATCAATAAAATTGAAAAATGTCACAAAAAGCTTTGGCAATAACGTGGTCCTTGATGGAATGGATCTGGATATAAAGGATGGATCCTTTACCGTACTGGTGGGGCCGTCCGGCTGCGGCAAAACAACTCTTCTGCGGATGATAGCAGGGATTGGGCCCCAGACTTCCGGCGAGGTTTATATTGGTGATTCGAATGTTTCGGATGTGGCTCCGGGAGAGCGGGGTGTAGCGATGGTTTTCCAGAACTATGCGATATACCCCACAATGAGTATCCGCGAGAATATCGAATTTGGGCTGAAGAACAATAAGGTGCCCAGGGAAACACGGGAGAAGCTGGTAAGCACAGTCAGTAAAACGGTAGGGCTCACGGAATATCTGGACCGCAGGCCAGGTACCCTTTCCGGCGGCCAGCGCCAGCGTGTTGCTTTAGCCAGGGCAATGGTTAAAAACCCGCAGGTTTTCCTGATGGACGAACCGCTTTCCAACCTGGATGCGATGCTCAGGGTTCAGATGCGGGTTGAGTTAATCGAGCTTCATAATAATCTGAAGACGACATTTGTCTATGTAACCCATGATCAGGTGGAAGCAATGTCCATGGCGGATACCATTATTTTAATGAATAAAGGTAAGATTATGCAGAAAGGATCCCCCTATGAGATTTATCATGACCCGGACAACCTGTTTACCGCCAGGTTTATGGGGTCTCCTTCCATGAATATTGTGGAATGTCCGGAGGGTCATAAAATGGGATTTCGTCCGGAGCATGCTCATCTGAGCACATCAAAAACGGAAGAATTTCTTTCTGTGAAAGGCAGGATTGTTACAAAGGAATTACTGGGAAGTGAAACTATTTTCGGCCTGCGGGATGCAAAGCAGGACCTGTACCGGATAAAGGAAGAATCGGATTATACCGCCAATACAAATGATGAAGTATATTTTAATGTGCCATTGAATCATCTTTATTTTTTCGACAGCAAGGGAAGCCGCGTGAGAAATCATGATGCAGACTATAAAAAATGCGTTGAGATGGTGGGTGAGATGATTGAAGAAGGAAAATAAAGTTCTCAAAGTCTTAAAGCCTTATCTTCTGATAGCGCCTGCGATGATCGGCATTTTTCTATTCAGCATTTATCCCATATTTAAACTTGTCTCTATGAGCTTTTACAACATCAATCAGCTGAATCCGTCCAGGACAAGGTTTGTGGGCCTGGATAACTATAAAAAAGTATTTGCGCTGGAATCGTTTCATAAAGCGCTGAGCAATACTGCTGTCTATACCCTTTTCTCTGTTATCTTTATTCTGTCTCTTGCAGTGTTGATGGCAGTGTGGCTGGGAAGAAAATCCAGCAAGATGAACAGCATTACACAAACTGCGATATTTACACCCCATATCATATCCATGATTTCCATTGCACTGATCTGGATATGGCTGATGGATCCAAACTATGGCCTGCTGAATGTAATCTTAAAGGCTCTGGGTCTGAAACCGCTTAAGTGGCTGCAAAGTTCGGACACGTCCCTTATGTCCATTACCCTCGTCTCGATATGGAAAAGCGTGGGGTATTATACGATATTGCTTATTGCAGCACTTCAGAACATACCGGCAGAAATCTACGAAGCAGCAGACTTGGATAATGCCGGAAAATTTACTACACTCAGGAAAATTACTTTTCCCATGATTTCGCCTCAGATTTTCTTCAGCCTGATAGTTATGACCATCGGCTCCTTCAAAGTGTTTGAAACCGTTCGGGTGATGACAAACGGTGGTCCGAACAATTCCACCAACACGCTGGTGTTCATGATTTATGAAGAAGTGTTTCAGAATGCGAGGGTAGGCCATGGTGCGGCTGTAGGTGTGGTATTGGTGGCTATTGTTGCTGTCCTGACTGCGATTTATTTTTACGGGCTGGCCAAAAAGGTACATTATCAGTAAGGAAGGTGAGACATATGGCAAAAGCGAAAAACATTGTCCCCAGGACGATAGGCGTAATCATAAAGTTATTTGTAATCCTTGTTTTTATGTTTCCTTTTTTATGGATGGCATCTCTTTCCTTACAGACGCAAAAGGAAACACTTGTAACGACTTTTTTGCCGAAGGTGCCGCAGTTCCAGAACTTTGTAACTGCCTGGAGTTCAGGGCCTTTTGCCCTGTATCTTCGCAATTCGGTTGTCATTGTTCTGACCATTATGGTTGTTCAGATGGTCATTATGGTTCCTGCAGCGTATGCTTTTGCCAAATATGATTTCAAGGGCAAAAACATTTTGTTTACTCTGGTGCTGGTCGCCTTCATGACGCCAACGCAGATTACTTTTCTGCCCGTATACTATATGATGGGCGATTGGAACCTGCTCCGGTCCCTGTGGCCGCAGATAATTCCTTTTTTGTCCAACGCGTTTGGCATCTTTCTGCTGCGGCAGTACTTCATGCAGATACCGGATGAGCTGATTGAGGCGGCGAAGCTGGACAATGCGGGGGAGCTAAAAATTGTCTATAAGGTGATGCTCCCGCTCTGCAAGCCTGCTATTTCCACAATTTTGCTGTTCGGTTTCGTGGACCATTGGAATGATTACTTCTGGCCCCTGATGATGACGACAGTTGAGGACTTTCGTCCGCTTACCATGGGAATTGCTGCCCTGAAGGATACAGAAGGGATTGTAAACTGGAACGTTGTGATGGCAGGAAACATGTTGCTGGTTTTACCCATTCTGCTCATCTATGTTTTTGCGTCCCGCTATATTATCAAGGCCTTTGCCTACAGTGGGATCAAGTAGGCAAAGGAGTGCAGGCACTCCAATCTTCGATAATTGTAGATGCTACAATTATATAGCCCAAACATTATTTAAAGAAAGAGGGGATTACAATGAAAAAGATTTTATCAATCCTGCTTTGCATGATGCTGATGCTGGGTATGGCGGCTGGATGCAGCAATGGGGGAGAAAAGTCTTCAGGGAAAGGCACCGGCGGAACCAACGGAACCAAAACGGAGGATAAGGCAAAATCCGGATCCGGCGGCAGGAAAACGGTGGAATTCTGGCACTCCATGGCAGGGAAAAATGGAGAGCTGGTGGATGAAATGGTGAAAAATTATAATTCTCAGCAGGATGATGTGGAAATCGTCGCAACTTTTCAGGGGAATTACTGGGAGTCGGCCTCCAAGGCGCAGTCCGCTGCCAGTGTTGGTGAAAGTCCCGATCTTTTGATGATGGGAGCAGATCATGTAAGCATTTTTGCCAAAGAAGATGGTGTGCTTGCTGATTTAAAGCCTTATATGGATAAGGCAGGACTGAAAAAGGAAGATTTTGTGGATGCGTTTATATGGGATTATTATATGGACGATGGCTCCGTGATTGCCATCCCATTTGGACGTTCCACTCCGGTCATGTATGTGAATAATGACATGCTGGCAGAAAAAGGCCTGAAAGCGCCTACAAACTGGGATGAGCTGAAAAGCACGGCAGAGGCATTCGCCATTCCGGATAAGCAGTATGGCGTGGGAATTCCGGGTGCGGATACCTGGTATTGGTTTATGATCGTGGCACAGGCCGGAGGCCAGTTTATAAATGATGAGAGAACAGGGCTTGGCTGCCTGGAAGACGGTACCATGTATGAAGGATTCAAATATCTGCAGGATCTTCACAATTCCGGTGCTATGTTTTTCGGGCCTGTTACGGAGTCCGGCACCGTTGTACAGCAGATGTTCCTTGAACAGAAGTTTCCGTTATTTATCAACAGTATTGCAGGTCTTGCGGCTGTGGATGAAGGCGCGGACTTTAATTACTCCGTCGAAATGGTACCGGAAGGCAAGAAACGGGTTGTTCCCACAGGCGGCGCATCCCTGGTTATTCTGGAATCTTCGGAACGGAAGGATGAGGCCTGGGATTTCATGCAGTGGCTGATTGAAGATCCAAAGGGCAGCGCCTATTTTGTAAGTAATGTTGGATATCTGCCTTATACAAAGCAGATGGTGGAATCGGAACCGGTACAGGCCCTGCTCAAAAAGAATCCCAACTATCAGAAGGGGATTGATCAGCTGCAGTTTGCGTCGGACAAAGGACACCGCGTACCGCAGATCGGCAGTATGCTCAATGATATTCTTGAAACAGTGGATGCAATTATGTATGATAATGACGATGTCCAGAAACAGATTGATATTCTGGCGCCCAAAGTGGAGGAAGCTTTGAAGGAAGACTAAGCGGCAATCCATAAAGTGATTGGATCAACTTTTCCCTGAAACCGCAGGGATTATCCCCGAATGCATACAGGGATAATCCCTGTCAACAGGGAATCCTGTTTCCGATTTTTTGTTCTCTTTCCGAAACGACTTACCAAGGAGACAACCGATATGCAGCTTAATATTGAAAAGGTAAAAAAGTATTACAACAAGTTCGGCACAGAGTTGGCCGACATGATACTTTTGAATCTCCTGTGGCTGTTTTCATCCCTTCCACTGGTTACTATAGGAGCATCCACGACTGCGCTGCTGAGTGTAAACTTTTCCAAACTGAAAATGCAGGAGGGAGAGTTGATCAGAAGCTATTTTACTGCCTTTAAAAAGAATTTCAGACAGGCAACCGGCATCTTTCTTTTTCTGGTATTTCTTGTACTGGATGGCTGGATCTTATATCGATATCTCTTTGCCGGCAGCCAGGTACTCAGGATGGTGCTTACAGCATGTGCTGTTGTCCTGACGGCCATGTCCCTTTATCTGTTTGGACTGCAGGTATATTTCAAAAACACCGTTGTACAGACTTTTGTCAACGGCCTCGGGCTGTCTTTCCGACATTTTGGCGGCACATTGAAATTGGCCGTACTTTGGGCGGCGATACTTCTTTTCAGCAGATATGTATTTCCACCCTTTCTTCTGGCAGGGGTAGGGCTTGGAGCAAATATCAGCTGCAGAATTCTGCACGGCATCTTCGAAAAGTACACAACGGATCCGCAGTGCGTGATATAATATTCCACAGTAGCAAGAGCGCTTTTGGTAAAAGGAGGTTGTTTACACATGAAAACAGCAGCAAGAAGGAAAGCAATCATGGATCTGATTGATTCGGAAGGCTCTGTCAGCTTTGGCACCCTGAAGGCAAGTTTTCCTTCCTTTTCCGAGGCAACCCTTCGAAATGACCTGAAAGTAATGGATGAGAGAAATAAAATTGTAAGGGTATTTGGCGGGGCGAAATCCGTACAGCAGGTGATCGGTACAGACGATTACTATTCTCTTCGATCCCAGCGAAATGTTGCCAAAAAACAGCTGATTGCCCAAAAGGCTGTTTCTCTGCTGCGTCCCAACGACAGCATTTATCTTGATTCCGGGACGACATCGATGGAGTTTGCAAAATGCATACCGGATGAACGATACCTGATTCTTACCAGCGGATTGAACAGCGCCATTGAAATGGCGCGGCTTTCCCAGCCCTCTGTCCATGTGGTGGGAGGAGAGCTGAATCGGTTCAGCCTGAGTACTTTTGGAGAAAAAAGTGTTACCGAGCTTCAAAGTGTAAACTTCCATACCGCCTTTCTGGGTGTCACTTCCTACTCCCCGGAATACGGCTTTATGTGCGGCTCTGAGAATGAAAGCATCCTGAAGCGTACCGTCATGGAACGCTCCGGCAAGGTGATCCTGCTGATGGATTCCAGCAAGGTCGGGAAAACCAGCACCTACACCTTTGCGACTCCGGAGTCCGTTGACATCCTTGTCAGTGACGATGACCTCAGTAAGCAGGCGCGTCATGATCTGGAATCCGGACATATTGTGGTAATCTGAATCATTTTGCCGGATACGATAAGGCATTTTTCCCCTGCATTTCACGTATTGCATCGCGTTTCGCCATAATTTTTCCAGTATCGTTGTATTATCATAGCAATTGTGCTATAATTTTCACGTTAAATGTTTTATATCATTTATTCGATTATTATTGAAGTTATCCGGGCTTGGAGGGAAAGTATCACATGGGGGACATGGAGGAACTGGATTTACGGGACATTCTGCATATCATCGGCAAGCGTTTTTGGCTCATCATTACGGTGGCAGCACTGGCTGCGTTCTTAGCCAGCATGATAAGCGCCTTCTTTTTGGATAAGATTTACTCTTCCTCGACGACCTTGATTGTCAGCGGGCAAAAAAGCAGAACCAATGCAAACGACCTGCAGCAGAGTGATGTCAGTCTGGCAAGGGATCTGGTCAACACTTACAGTGTTATTATCAAAAGTGACAGTGTTCTGGAAAAAGTGGAGGATGAAGAGAATCTGGACATGCCGCTGGAGGATCTCCGCTCCAAAATATCCGTGAATTCGGAAAACGATACGGAGATTATCCGCATTACCGTGGAGGATACGGATTCACAGCGTGCGATGGATGTTGCAAATTCCCTGGCGGATGTGTTTATGGATGAAGTAACATCTCTGCTGAAACTGAACAATGTCCAGACCATTGATGTTGCAAAGGCTCCTCTGGATCCGGTCCGGCCCAAAGTGGCAAGGAATACGGCACTGGCGGCGGTGCTCGGCCTGGTACTTGGCTTCGGGATTGCTTTCCTGGCGGAAACCCTGGATCATACCATCAAGACGCCGGAAGACGTGGAGAAGATTATGGGGATTCCAGTGCTTGGGAATATCCCGAACTTTGGGAAGTAAAGGGGGAGGTCAATATTCAATCGTCAAAATTACTGTTTAATGCTTCATCCAAAACCCCGATTGCGGAAGCGTACAAAACCCTGCGGACCAATCTGAAGTTCAGTTCTCTGGACAAGGACCTGAAGGTCCTGCTGGTCACCAGTGCAGCCGCTGCGGAAGGCAAAAGCACAACAGCTTCCAATCTGGCCATTACCATGGCGCAGACCGGGAAAAAGGTTCTCCTGGTGGACTGTGACCTGAGGAAACCTTCCGTCAACAAGGCGTTTAATCTGCCCAACGGGGAGGGCCTGACCAATGTCCTGGCGGACGCGCTGGACTATCATGAAGTCTGCAAATATATCAGCGGATCGGATCTGGAGATCCTGACCTGCGGTCCCAAGCCGCCGGACCCATCAGAACTGCTGGGTTCAAAGAGGATGGAGGAGTTTATCCAAAAGGCTTCCGCAGAATGCGACATGGTGATTCTGGATGCGCCTCCGGTGCTTCCGGTCACTGATTCCGTGGTGCTTTCCCAACTGGTGGACGGCATTGTCATTGTCCTCAGCTATGGAAAGACAACCAATGAAATGGCGCTTCAGGCAAAGGAGAGTCTGAAGAAGGTCGGTGCGAACATTCTTGGAGCGGTCATCAACAACATCCCGGAGAGGGAGCACAGCCACAACGGTCACGGGTATTATTACGGCTATGCTGAGGACAGCAGGAGCAAGAGGAGAAAGCCCAGGCTGATGGGAGTGCGGGAGAAGGCAGGTAGAAGAAGCTTATGATTGATCTGCATTGTCACATATTGCCGGAGATGGACGATGGGTCAAGGTCCATGGAAGAAAGCAGGGAAATGCTGGCCATTGCAGCAGCGGAAGGCATTCGGGTGATCGCAGCGACACAGCATTTTATCGAGGATCAGACTTCCGTCGATGCTTATCTGGAGCGGCTGAAGGAGGGCATCAAAAAGGTCCAGCGCTATGCAGATGAACCGGATAAGGGGATCCGGATTGTAAAGGGCGCGGAGGTCTATATCAGCCCCGAAATTTCCCGGCTGGACGGGGTGGAGCGGCTCTGCCTGGCTTACAGCCGGTATCTGCTGATGGAGCTTCCCATGCTGGATATTCCCCAGTATACGGAGGATGTGATATACAACCTCCGGCTGAAGGGGATTCAGCCGATTATCGCTCATCCGGAGCGGAACCACAGGATTCAGGATGATCCGAATCTGTTCCTGCCGCTGATTGAGCTGGGAGCCATGGGGCAGGTCAATGCCGGGAGCATCAACGGGTTCTTCGGGGACCGGGCCCGGAAGTGCGCCAGGATTCTGTTTGACCATAAAATGGCTCATCTGGTCGGTACCGATGCCCATTCTTCCGGAAGACGGGCTCCCCGGGTAAAGGAAGCGTCTGAAAAGCTTCAGAAATGGATGGGGTCGGAGGCGGCAGATGTCGTCCTGAACAATACCCCTCAGGCCATTATGAACAATGTATTTCTGGAGCCGGATCCTCCGATCCGGTACCGGCAGAGGCTGTTTCATTTTCTGTTCACCTGAAATGTGTATTTGGAGGGATTCCCTTGGAGTGGTATGCATTGTTTGTGAAAACAGGGGAAGAAGAGCGGGTGCATTTTTATCTGGATAAGCTGCTTCCGGATGCCAACCGGAAAATCCTGATTCCAAAACGCAGGCTGATCGAGCGGCGGCAGGGCAAAGCCGTGGAGTGCATGCGGCCTTTGCTGCCGGGGTACGTTCTGTTCCGGACAGAGATGGATGTCCATTACTACTATGAACTGAAAAAAGTACCAGGCCTGCTCCGCATCCTGAAAGGAGAGCAGGACTTTCTGTACATAAAGGAAAGTGAAATCGCCGTGATCCTTGCCCTGACCGGCGGGGAGGATGTCATCGGATTCTCGGAGCTTTACAAAAAAGGCGATGAGATCCATGTCGTCAGCGGTCCCCTGAAGGATCTGGAAGGGATCATTGAGGCCTTTGACTACCGCAAGAAGCGGGTCAAGGTATGCTTTGAGCTGGGAGGACAGACAAAGCGGGTGGATCTGGGCGCAGAGTGGGTCCAAAAGGATGTGGGGACCCCTCCGGCACCGAAAAAATCATGAAGACTGCCTTTGCTGTTTCGGCGCAAGGCAGTCTGGATTGAGGTCATAGCACCACCTGTAATGCTGCTGAAAGGGAGCAATGGCGAAGCTATGGCCCGAAGTTGGTTTTGGGATCGAATGAATTGTTCGTAAATTAATGGATACAGGCATGGGGGCTTTTCTGCATGTATTTGAAGGGAAAAAGAATATTGGACATCATTATTTCTTTCCTGGGGCTGATCTTATTGTCTCCCTTTTATTTGATCATCATCCTTGCAATCAAACTGGACTCCAGGGGCCCGGTGCTGTTTCGGCAAAAGCGGTTCGGGAAGGACAAGAGCTATTTTTCTATTCTTAAATTCCGAACCATGCGGGTGAATACCCCGGATAATGTCCCGACGCATATGCTTAAAAATCCGGAGCAATGGATTACGAAGGCTGGCAGATTTCTGAGAAAAACAAGTCTGGATGAACTGCCACAGATATGGAATATCTTTATCGGACAGATGTCGGTTATCGGGCCAAGACCAGCTCTCTGGAACCAGGAGGATCTGATACGGGAGCGTGACGAATACAAAGGACGGTATGGACTGACGGCAAACCAGATCCGGCCCGGACTGACCGGATGGGCACAGATCAACGGCCGTGATGAGCTGCCAATAAAAGTGAAAGCCGGCCTGGACGGCGAATACATAAAAAAGATCAGCTTTTGGTTTGATGTGAAATGCTTCCTGGGAACGGTCACATCTGTTTTTCGGCATGACGGCATTGTGGAAGGCGGAACGGGAGTCATGGAAGTTGATAAAACCGCCGGGAAAAGGACGATTTCGGGATGAAGAAGATTCTGATAACGGGCGCAGACAGTTATATCGGGACCAGTGTGGAAAAGTGGCTGGGGAAGGATCCGGAAAAGTATCAGGTGGATACTGTGGATATGCGGACGGACTCCTGGAAGGAGAAGGACTTCTCTCCATACGATGTTGTCTTTCATGTGGCAGGGATAGCACATGTATCGACGGATTCAAAACAAGAAGATCTTTATTTCCGGGTAAATCGGAATTTGGCTGTGGAAACTGCTGAAAAGGCAAAGAAGGATGGCGTAAGACAGTTTATTTTTATGAGCAGTATTATTGTCTATGGGGACAGTACTGCCGGACAGAGCATAATAGATCAAAATACAGCTCCCAGCCCCGGCAATTTTTACGGGGACAGTAAACTTCAGGCGGAAAAGGGTCTCCGGGCACTGCAAGGTGACAGCTTTCGGGTGGTAATACTGAGACCTCCCATGATTTATGGAAAGGGCTCGAAAGGCAACTATCCGAAGCTGGCAAAGGCAGCACAAAGGCTTCCCATATTTCCCGATTTTGATAATCAGCGCAGCATGCTGCATATAGACAATCTGTGTGAGTTTATTCGATTGATGGTCGAGAATGAGGAAAGCGGACTGTTTTTCCCACAGAACAGAGAATATGTGAAAACGAGCGAAATGGTCCGGCTCGTTGCAGAAGCACACGGAAAGAAAATAAAGCTTGTGAAAGCTTTCAATCCGATTATAAGGGGGATGCTTGGGAGAGTGGGGATAGTGAAAAAGGTGTTTGGCAACCTGGTCTACCAGAAAACTATGAGTGAATATAAAGAGGAGTATCGGGTGAGGGACTTTTATGATTCAGTTAACGAAACTGAAAGGTAATAGAATAGGTTAAAGATAATGAGTCATATTTTGGTTATCTCACAGTACTTTTATCCTGAGCAATTTCGAATAAATGATATTTGCGCGGAATGGGTAAAAAGAGGCAATAAGGTAACAGTTATCACAGGCATTCCTAATTACCCACAGGGTAAGTATTATAAAGGATATGGGATCTGTAAGAGAAGGAAGGAATCCTATAAAGGTATAAATATTATAAGAATCCCTGTGATACCAAGAGGACACAATGCATTGATGTTAGTACTGAATTACTTATCTTTTGTTGTGACAGGATTTTTATGGAAATTATTTACCAAAATAAATGCTGATTATGTTTTTATCTATGAAGTTTCTCCCATGACGCAGGCATTGCCTGGAGTTTGGTATGCCAGAAAAAAAAAGATTCCGTGCTATTTATATGTAACAGACCTATGGCCAGAAAATGTAGAAATAGTTGCTGGTATAAAAAGCAAAGGTATTTTGAAAGCAATTGGCAGTATGGTTGATTATATATACAAGCGATGCAATAGAATATTTACTTCCTCAAAAAGCTTTATAGCATCTATAAATAAACGCGGTGTCGATATTGGGAAACTGGAGTTTTGGCCGCAGTATGCAGAAGAGTTTTATAAGCCAGTAAAACGTGGGACTGTTCAGGTGCCAGAGATTAAAGAGGACGGATTTAATATTGTATTTGCAGGAAATATTGGTGTGGCACAAGGGTTAGAAGTATTGCCCAAAGCAGCGAATATTTTAAAGAAGGAAAAAGTCAATGTCCGATTTAATATTGTAGGGGATGGACGTTTTAAGGATACATTGATAGATTTGGTATATAAGCATAATTTATCTGAGATGTTTAATTTTATTTCCAGACAGCCGGCAATTAGAATACCAGAGTTTATGTCCGTATGTGATGCAGCTTTGATTTGTTTGTCAAGAAGCAAAGTATTCTCTATGACACTGCCAGCCAAAATGCAGTCATGTTTAGCTTGCGGAATACCAATAATAGTATCAGCAGATGGTGAAGTTCAGGATGTTATAAGAGAGGCTAAAGCGGGAACTTATAGTAATGCAGGTAATGCTGAAATGTTGGCTCTTAAAATAAAAAATTTCGTATCCAAATCAGACGATGAGTTAAAAAGGATGGCGAATAATGCCTATCAGTACAGTAAACAAAACTATGATAAGGAGAGTTTGTTATCCAGGATGGATGGTTTTCTAATATGATGAATCATTGCTATATAAGATTTGCTTTTAATATAAAAGAGAGATCACTTATATGCGGATATTAATAGTTGTATCAGGCTATTTTCCAGCTCAAAATTACGGTGGCCCTCCTGTCAGTATCTTAAATTTTTGTCGGTTAATGAGCCATGATATAGATTGTTATATAGTAACGAGCAATCATGAATATGGTTCAAAGGCAGAACTGAAAGGGATCGGAGAAGGATGGCAGCTACAAGGTAATGCACATGTCAGATATCTAAAAGAAAGTGAAATGAGGGTTCCATACTTTCAGAAAATTTTAGATGAAGTAAAGCCGGATTGGATTTATCTAAATAGTATATTTGACATGAAGCGCACGTATCCTTTTCTAAGTTTAGCAGAGCAAAAAAATATACGTGCATTAATAGCTCCACGTGGTGAATTATGTAAAAATGCTTTTAAGAAGAAATATAAGAAGATGCCGTATTTATGGGCTTTGAAAAAATATTGGAAAAGCAGGTTGATAAGTTTTCAATCTACCAGTGAGGAAGAAACCGAAGCCATAAAAAAGATACTGCATATATCCCCCGATAGGATTTTATTATTGGATAATATCCCGACGATTCCAGATTTTTTACATATTTGTAATGATAAAAGATCTGGCGAACTATTCTTGGTGTTTTTGTCCCGGATTCATCCAAAGAAGAATTTGATATTTGCATTAAATTGTATAAGACAATTGCATGGGGATATCAGGATGGCTATTTATGGCCCCTTGGAGAATCCGGATTACTGGAATGATTGTCTTCAGATTATTGCGAATATGCCTGGTAACGTGCAGGTGTCGTATCAGGGAGTAGTGAAACATGCTGAGGTTTACAATGTTTTAAGTGGGTATCAGGTATTTTTTCTGCCTACATTAAGTGAAAATTATGGACATGTTATCGCAGAAGCCTTATTGGCCGGTCTTCCCGTAATGATCAGTGACCAGACTCCATGGAACGATGTAAACAAAGCGGAAGCTGGCTGGGCGATATCTTTGAACAATCAGAAAGAATTTATAGATAATCTGCAGAAACTTGTGGATATGAATGGTGTTGAATTCCAGAGGATATCAAGGAATGCTATTGAGTTTGTAAAGAGCCGTGTCGACGTGAAAAGAATTCGAGAGGAATATCTGGGAGTTTTACATGGAAACGAGTAATCAGAAATCTGAATATCGTGTACTCCATATTTTTTCTGGCTATGGTGGGGGTATATCCTCGTTGATTCTGAATCTTTTAGAAAATAAGAGCAAAGATTTTACCTTTGATATCATGGCATTCAGCTATAAGGGTGGAGAAAGGTTCTTGAAACGGGTTCACGCGATAGGAACAGAATCTTATTTAATGCCAAGGCCAAGATTGGAAGGTTGGAAAAAATTCTGGGATTTTATTAATCAGGTTATGGTTGCGCATGCCTATGATGCAGTTCACTGTCATATTGACGGATTAAGAGCAGTACCTTTTCAAAGAGCTGCTGTACGGCATCATATCCATACGTTTATTCTCCATGCTCACAAGACACAATATGAGAGACACTTTGATATGTTACCGTTTGTGCGATATATGAATCAAAGAACCAATTATGGAATCGCTACGGATTATATGACCTGTAGTAAATTAGCCGCTGATTTTATTTTTGGCTCAAAGTATCTTTTAAAGAGAGATGTTACATTTATTCCCAATGGCGTCAATATTAAAGCTTATCAGAATACATTATCTGTTAAACAGCGACAAGCATATAATCAGGAGTTTAGTGTAGAAGAGGATGCTCTTGTTTTTATGCATGTGGGTCGTTTTACTGCATTGAAGAATCATGATTTTATATTGCAGCTGATTGTTCAATTAAAGGTGAAGTGCAGGTCATTTGTATTTTTGTTTGCTGGTGACGGTGAATTGTATAGTGAGGTTTATGACAAAGCTTCCAGAATGAAAATATTGGATAGTATTCGTTTTATTGGGCATAGAAATGATATTCCTCATTTATTGAAGTATGCGGATATGCTTATCCTGCCTTCCATTAAAGAAGGACTACCAACTGTAGCTATAGAAAGCCAGGCTGCAGGTACTCCAATCATATTATCAGATTCTATAACAAGAGAATGCGATATGCATTTAGGGCTTGTCAAGTTTCTTCCGATAACCAGCGTCTCCATTTGGGCAGAAGCAATAATCAGTGGGATAAGAAAGGAACATCCAGTGCCTGAAAAGTATCTTTCTATAATTGAGAAAAACGGTTTTACCGCTGGATCAGCCGGGCAAACTTATTGTAATTGCCTGAAAAAAATAATCAGGAATAACGAAAGGGAATAAATGAGAATTTTATTTACAATTGGCTCATTGGCTGGCGGAGGGGCAGAGAGAGTTGTTGCACGCCTTGCAAATGAAGTGAGCCGTGAAGGTCATGAAGTATACATAAAAATGATTGCTAATAGTCAAATTGAGTATCCAATAGATGAAAAAATAGAGGTTTCCGAGGTTCGAAGCAAAATTAATATTCGTGGATTACGTTATCTATCCCGATGTCATGAATACAAAAAGCAGGTATTATCCTGTCAGCCCGATATTGTGGTTTCCTTTACAGCAGCTGTGAATCTTTTTGTTTTAAATTCATTGCATAAGACGAGAATAAAAGTGGTTTTGAGTGAACGTAACAATCCTTACGTTGATCCGGACAGTCGGCAATTGAGAAATAAAAGGGATATGTTATATAAAAGAGCAGATGGGTTTGTTTTTCAGACTCAGGATGCCTGTAATTACTTTAAGCCAGAGATCCGCAGACGCAGCGCTATTATTTTGAATCCTTTGGATGATTCAATTCCTTCTCCTTGGATAGAAGAACGGGAGAAAAGGATCGTTTCCGTGGGTAGGTTGGAGAAGCAGAAAAATCACAGATTATTAATTAATGCTTTTGCAGATATCGCTGCATTGTTCCCGGAATATGTTCTGGAGATATATGGAGAAGGATCTCTTCGATCTTCACTTGAATTACAGATTTCAGAATTACATTTGGAGGGAAGGGTTATTTTAAAAGGCTACAATAGGCAGGTGCTTGATAAGATACAAAAAGCAACATTGTTTGTGCTTCCCTCAGATTATGAAGGACTGTCCAATGCTTTGATAGAAGCAATGGCAATGGGCTTACCGGTAATTTCGACAGATCATCCAATTGGTGGGGCTCGAGAAGTTATAAAGTCAGGGTCTAATGGCATTTTAGTACCTGTTGGCGATAGAAACGCAATGTCGGATGCTATGAAGCTGATTTTATCAGACTCCCCGTTTGCTCGGAGTATCGCCAAGGAAGCGCAAGATATAAGAAGTTGCCTGTCGATAAGCAGAATCACAAGCCAATGGACTTCTTTTTTGCAAAACACAATAGAGGGAGCTTGAGATGACAAAATTGCTATTATTAATATTAGTCCTTATTGTTGCTCCGGCGATGGCAGCGATGGCTCAGAAGGAACGTGTACCTATTGTAAAAGATGGAGCTGTAACACAATATATTTATAATAAATTTTCATTAAATACTTATAGCCTATCGTTCGTTATTCTCTTTTTGATTGTCTTCATTACAAAAAGCGGAGAAGACATTCCTACGTATGTTCAATACTATAAATTGTGGAGCCTTAATGACCTAAAGTCTCTTGATTTTGAGCCGGGGTACAAGCTATTATGTATTTTTTTGAATTCTTTCATAAGTAATCCTTATATTGGTATAGGAATAATAAAATTTTTCTCTTTATTTTTGGTTTACAGAGCTATTTATCTTTTAAGGGATAGAATAAATGTTGGTTTTTCCGTTTTTGCCTATGTTACTCTATTATATATTTATTCGTTTCATCTATTAAGAATGATGTTGGCTCTTAGTATAGTCTTTCTCGCTTATTCTTATGAATCAATGGGAAAGGAGAAGCGTTGTTTTTTATTATTATGTATAGCATTGCTTTTTCATTATAGCGCTATTTTTGCATTAGGAGCATACTTAATCTATAAATTTATAAATAGCAACCTTACAATCTTAAAGATAATATCCTTGTTAGTAGTAGGTTCGATTGCATTGTTTAGCTTCAATAAGTTTGCTGAATATGCCATTACAAAATTCTCTATTTTCTCCAAGTATGACGCTTATCTCAAACTTGAAGGGGGCTCTGGTAGTGGCATTATGCAGATCATTTGGCTATTACCAATACTATATATCATTATGCGAATGTATCACACCGAACGATTTGATAAATTTTACGTTTTGAGTGTTGTATGTGGTATTTTTACTTTTTATTGTGGAAGTCTAGGCTATTTCGCACCTGTATTTAGTCGGAGCGCTTATTATTTTTATTTTTTCTTTGTTATGTATTGTGCTTCTTTACAACTAAAGCCCCGATCTGTTCAACTTGTATATGGAAGCAAAAAGGTTAGCTTTCTAACACTCTTCATGATTGTATATCTTATTGTAAGACTTTTTTTCAATATTCATTATGATAATATATTAGTTTCAAATGGTTTGGATGAATATATATTATTTTGGGATTAAAAGGCCGGACTATTTCTACATAAGTCGAAAGGATGCAAAATATATGTATTTTAAGAATTTAGTCTCAAAGAAAATGTGGACAATTTGTTTATTGAACTACGGAATATTGAACTTCTTACCGGATGAAAAATATCTCAGGATAAAGTATAGAGCAAAAATGGACAGAGAATTGAGGTTGAATTCGCCTCAGACGTTTAACGAAAAGATACAATGGTTAAAGTTGTATGACCGACATCCTAAATATACGATGATGGTAGATAAATATGAAGTTCGAAAATATATTGCAGATACCGTTGGAGAAGAGTTCTTAATTCCTTTACTTGGAGTATGGGAGGATCCGGATGAAATTGATTTTAATGCACTGCCAAATCAGTTTGTCTTGAAGTGTACTCACAATTCCGGATTAGGTATGTGTCTTTGCGAAGATAAGTCAGCATTGGATGTTCAGGCGATAAAAAGAAGGCTCAGAAAAGGACTGAAGCAGAATTATTATTTAATTGGTCGTGAATGGCCCTATAAAGACGTACCCAGAAGAATTATTGCAGAAGAATACCTGCAAGATCAATTAAGTAATGAGGGATTGGCAGATTATAAATTCTTTTGCTTTAATGGCAATGTAGATTGTGTTATGGTTTGTATTGGCAGACAAACAGGTAATACAAAGTTCTACTTCTTTAATAAGGATTGGGAGCTTTTGAGAATCAACAAAAGCGGAAAGGAAGCACCTGCCGGTTTTTCTTTGAAAAGGCCGGATGAGATTGATAAGATGTTTGCGATAGCAGGAAAACTTTCTATGGGGATACCCTTTATTCGTGTCGATCTATATGAGTGCAATCATAAGATTTATTTTGGTGAGCTAACACTATATCCGCAAAGCGGATTCGATTTAAATTTGTTGCCTGAAACCGACTTGTACTTTGGAGATTTAATTCATATTGATTAGGAAGGAAGGCCAATTATTATGAAAAGGACCATAGGTTTCCCAATTAATAAAAAGGAAAACGAAAGGCGTCGGGCTATAGTTCCGCCAGATTTATCTAAGATAAAAAATCGGGATCATCTTTATTTTCAGCATGGATACGGGAACGTTCTTGGATACTCTGATGATGATTATGCTGCCATACATGGTGTGCATATGGTTGATCGAGAAGAGGCACTGAAGAAAGACATTATCTGCGATCCTAAGATCGGGGATGCTGAATACCTAACAGGTTTACATAATCAGACTATATTTGGTTGGCTGCATGCAGTCCAAAATAAGCCTATCAGGAATGCAATCATTAGAGGTGGTTTGACAGCATTTGCATGGGAAGATATGTTTGAAGGTGGTCGACATGTTTTTTGGCGTAATAATGAGATAGCTGGAGAAGCAGCAATAATGCATGCATTTCAATGTTATGGCCAGATGCCATATGATGCCAAAGTCGCACTTATCGGCAGAGGAAATGTAGGTAGCGGAGCTTTGAAAATCTTAACGTTACTGGGAGCAAATGTTACAGTATATAGCAGAAAAATGGATGTGCTATTGCGTAGAGAACTTCCGAATTATGATGTAATAGTGAATGCAATATTATGGGATTCTTCAAGAAATGATCATATTATATATCATGAAGATTTAAAAAGAATGAAGAAAGGGGCTATGATCATTGATATTAGTTGTGATCGGAATGGAGGAATAGAATCGAGTATACCAACAACGATTCAAGATCCTGTCTATTCTGAAGGCGGTATATTGCATTATGTTGTTGATCACACACCTTCTTTATTTTACAAAACAGCTTCTGCCAATATTTCCTCTGCGGTCTATAGTTATATCGATAGACTGATTGAAGGAGACATTAATGATGTCTTAAGAAATGCATTATACGCTAAAAATGGTGTTGTATTAAATAACAGAACAATAAAGTAAAAAGAAGAGTTTCCAAATAAAAACTTTATGGTATTTTAAGGAGAAGTATGAGATTATTAATCGGTGCTGATTTAGTTCCAACAGAGAGCAATTATAAGCAATTTTCAACGGGCCAAATGGGAAAATTGATGGATGATAAGTTAGGACTAATTTTAGAACAGGCAGATTTTCGGATTTTCAATCTTGAAACTCCGTTAACGGATGTACGGTCTCCGATAAAAAAGTGTGGTCCTAACTTAATTGCTCCGGAAATTATGATTAATGGGATGAACAAACTTAATGTTGATTTTTTTACACTGGCCAATAATCACATTCTTGATCAGGGTGAGCAAGGACTTTTATCTACAATTAAAGCACTTGATAAAGCTGGCATTAAATATGCAGGTGCCGGGAGAAGTCTATTCAAGGCTGAACGTCCTTATATATGCAAATATGAGAATTTAAAAATAGGAATTTATTGCTGTGCTGAGCATGAATTTTCTATTGCAGGTGGAAATCATGGTGGTGCGAACCCGTTTGATCCACTTGTAAGTTTGGATCATATTTTTGATCTTAAGAGTAAAGTTGATTATGTTATTGTCTTATATCATGGAGGAAAGGAACATTATAGGTATCCTTCTCCTTACCTACAAAGAGTTTGCAGGAAAATGGTTGATAAGGGTGCAAATCTTGTTGTATGTCAACATTCCCATTGTATTGGATGTGAGGAGAAATATGGTGATGGGAATATAGTGTATGGTCAAGGAAATTTTTTATTTGATGGCTCAGATAGCAAATACTGGAAAACAGCTCTTTTAATTGAATTGAATGTATCACCTAAAGCCAATGTTTCAATCATTTATCATCCGATTATAAAAAATGGGAATGCTGTGAGGCTTGCAAACGAGAATGAGCAAAAAGATATTTTCAAAGAATTCTGGAAACGATCTGATGAGATAAAGTCTGATAAAATAGTTCAAGAAAAATATGATGAGTTTGCAACTGAAATGTTGCCTGTCTATTTACGTGCTTTACAAGGGAAGCATATATCTTCTCTGTGGTTCAGAGTACTTAGCAAATTTTTAGGAAAAAAATTTGTTGATAAATCTATTCGTCGGAATTACAGAGAAAAGGAGTTTCTCAAGCTGTGGAATTATTTTGTATGTGAAGCTCATAACGAATTAATAAGGCAAGGAATGCAAAATGAAACAAAACAATCTAAATAAGAAGATATCGTCATCGACTAAGTGGTCATCCATTACTGAAATAGTAAGCAAGCTAATTTCGCCTATTACCAATATGATATTGGCGAGAGTTCTTGCTCCGGAAGTTTTTGGAGTGGTTGCGACAATAACGATGGTCATCAGTTTTTCTGATATGTTTACGGATGCTGGATTCCAAAAATATATTGTACAGCATGAGTTTAAGGATAAAAAGGATCTGGCTGACAGTACGAACGTTGCGTTTTGGACAAACTTTATCTTTTCGTTGATAATCTGGTTCACTATTTTTGTCTTTGCCGATCCGATCGCAAAGCTTGTAGGGAATGAGGGGAAAGAGAAAGCGATCGTTGTAGCTGGGTTGGCTATCCCTATATTATCTTTTTCCAG
Organism: Eubacteriales bacterium mix99; assembly: GCA_038396605.1. Lineage (NCBI taxonomy): Bacteria > Bacillati > Bacillota > Clostridia > Eubacteriales > Eubacteriales bacterium mix99. Next base: position 332,295 of record CP121690.1, on the reverse strand, counting down.
TATACAAACGGCATTATATAGGCGTAACTTTGATTTTAAAACACTGTTCAAAGCACGATTGGTTACATCGCTTATTCCGTTAGTTATTACCGTACCTCTGGCTATATTGCTTAAAAGTTACTGGGCAATCATATTTGGTAATTTACTCAAAGAGATAGCTAATGCTGTTATATTGACTGTAAAGTCGCCTTGGAAGCCTCAATTATTTTATAGCTTTGATAAACTAAAAGAAATGTTATCTTTTAGCCTTTGGTCTCTTTTCGAGCAGATATCAATATGGCTAACATCAAATGTTGATATTTTTATAGTTGGAAGGTTTTTAAATGAGCATTATCTTGGCCTGTACAAAACATCCATGACGACAGTCAACGCCTATATGGCGATTATAACTGGCGCTACAACCCCGGTTTTGTTTTCCGCTCTTTCCAGGTATCAAAATGATGAATCGGCATTTCGGAATACTTTTTTTAAATTTCAAAGATATGTAGCAGTTCTGGTTATGCCGATGGGCATAGGACTGTTCCTATATCGAGACTTGGCCACCCAAATTCTGCTTGGGAGTCAATGGATGGAGGCTTCGGAATTTATAGGGCTGTGGTCACTTACCAGTGCGTTTACAATTATTTTTGGGCATTACAACAGTGAGGTTTATAGGAGCAAAGGAAAGCCAAAACTTTCTTTGTTATCGCAGTGTATCCATTTGGTGTTTCTCGTTATTATATTGATGATTTTAACTCCGATAGGTTTTAGGGCATTGTATATAGGGCGTTCATTAGTCCGAATACAGGGCGTAATAACTGGGTTGATAATATTGTGGTATTGTTTTGGGATTTCGACTTACTCGATTATGAAAAATGTATATCCTGCTATCGTTTCTTCAATTGTTATGGGAGTTGTGGGTTTCGCTCTTCAGCAAATAAGCCAAAATGTCGTTTGGTCTTTTGTTTCCATTTTGATTTGTGTTATTATCTATTTTGCTGTCTTATTACTGTTTCCGCAAATGAAAGAAGAACTTCTAAACTTTGGATTCGTTAGAAAATTTAGAAGTAAAGCGAAGAAGATACAATACAGCTTGCACCGATGAATTTAAAGATAATGAAGTAAATAGCAGAGGGACTTCCAAAAGGCAAAGGAGAATTAGAATTGCAAAGCGGAGAAGTACATTGTGAGGAAACTTATCTTATCACAGGAGCAGCTGGCTTTATCGGATCTAATTTAGTGCTGGAGCTGCTACGCACAACATCCCATGTGCATATTATTGGGATAGACAATATGAGTGATTACTATGATGTGGGCATCAAGAAATATCGGCTTGAGCAGATTAAAAAGTGTGCAGACGAATGTTTAGGATCCGTTTGGACGTTCCTAAAAGGCTCTATTGCGGATAGAGGCATTATTGATAACATATTTAAACATTATAAGCCATCCATTGTAGTCAATCTGGCTGCCCAGGCAGGTGTCCGTTATTCCATTACAAACCCTGATGTATATATAGAATCAAACATTATTGGATTTTATAACATCCTGGAGGCATGCCGACATTCCTATGACGGAGACTCTGTAGGTGTAAAACATCTTGTATATGCTTCTTCCTCATCTGTTTATGGTTATAATAAGAAGGTTCCATATTCTACCAAAGATATGGTGGACAACCCGGTCAGTCTTTATGCTGCGACAAAGAGGAGCAATGAACTTATGGCTCATGCTTACAGTAAACTGTATAATATCCCATCAACCGGGCTGCGGTTCTTTACGGTTTATGGGCCTGCAGGGAGACCGGATATGGCTTATTTTAGTTTTACAAACAAGCTGCGAAACAATGAAACCATTCAGATTTTCAATTACGGCAATTGTAAGAGGGATTTTACTTATATTGACGATATCGTTGAAGGCATAAAACGCGTGATGTGTGGTGCTCCGAAACGAGTTACCGGGGAGGATGGTCTTCCCATTCCTCCTGCTGCGATTTACAATATCGGAAACAATCATCCGGAGAATTTGCTTGATTTTGTGGACATTCTTCAACAGGAATTGGTGCGAGCAGGAGTATTGGACAAGGATTACGATTTTGAAGCACATGAAAAGCTGGTTCCCATGCAGCCAGGGGACGTGCCTGTTACCTATGCCGATACAAGTGCACTGGAACAGGACTTTGGGTTTAAACCAAGTACTGGTTTAAGGGATGGGCTTCGCAAGTTTGCCCAATGGTATAAAGAGTTTTATATGGATTGAGTAAGAGAAAGGAACGTGAGGTATTTTGAAGATTGCAGTAGCAGGGACAGGATACGTTGGGTTGTCGATTGCTACGCTTTTATCCCAGTATCATGAGGTAATGGCTGTAGATATCGTTCCGGAAAAAGTGGGACTTATTAATCATAGAAAGAGCCCTATCCAGGATGATTACATAGAAGAATATTTGTCTGAGAAGGATTTGAATCTTACAGCTACATTGGATGCGAAGGCAGCATATGTAGACGCTGATTTTGTAGTCATTGCAACACCGACCAATTATGACAGCAAGAAAAATTTCTTCGATACATCTGCTGTAGAGGCGGTTATTAAACTGGTCATCCAGTATAATCCGGATGCGATTATGGTCGTCAAGTCTACCGTTCCAGTAGGTTACACATCGTCTGTACGGGAGAAATACCATTGTGACAATATTATCTTTAATCCGGAATTTCTTCGTGAATCCAAGGCTCTTTATGATAACCTTTATCCGTCCCGTATCATAGTGGGAACGGATACGCAGAGCCCAAGATTGGTGAAAGCAGCGAATATTTTTGCCGGGCTTTTGCAGGAAGGCGCGATCAAAGAGAACGTTGACACGCTGATTATGGGATATACAGAAGCAGAGTCGGTTAAATTGTTTGCCAATACATATCTTGCGCTGCGTGTGTCCTATTTTAATGAACTGGATACATATGCGGAAATGAAAGGATTGGATACGCACCAGATTATAGATGGCGTATGCCTGGATCCACGAATTGGGAGCCATTACAACAACCCGAGTTTTGGATATGGTGGATATTGTCTGCCAAAAGATACGAAGCAGCTTTTAGCTAATTATGCAGATGTTCCTGAGAATCTGATTGAGGCAATCGTGGAAAGCAACCGTACAAGAAAGGACTATATCGCCGATCGTGTATTGGAGATTTCCGGAGCTTATGGAGCAGATAGCGAATTTGACAAAAGCAAGGAGAAAGAAGTAATCATCGGTGTGTATAGGCTAACCATGAAGAAAAACTCCGATAACTTCCGACAGAGTAGCATTCAAGGTATCATGAAACGTATTAAGGCTAAAGGGGCGATTGTTGTTGTATACGAACCAACATTGGAGAATGGCAGCACATTTTTTGGCAGTAAAGTGGTAAATGATTTAAAAAGATTTAAAGCGATAAGTCATGTCATCGTCGCCAACAGGTATGACAAGTGTCTGAGTGACGTGAAGGAGAAAGTATATACGAGAGATTTATTCGGCAGAGATTGAGTGAAAAATGATGAGATCCGCAGGGCAACAAATGCAGAATTTATAGGGTATGTTTATAAAGGAGACATAGTGATGAATGCATCAAAGTTTTTTAAAGACAAAGTACTGATGATTACCGGCGGTACCGGATCTTTTGGTAACGCTGTATTAAATCGTTTCTTAAAAACAGATATTGGTGAGATTCGCATTTTTTCACGTGATGAAAAGAAACAGGACGATATGCGTCATGAGTTTCAGGCGAACATGCCGGAAGTATCTGACAAGATCAAGTTCTTTATTGGAGACGTTCGGGACTTGGCATCCGTTAAAAATGCTATGCATGCAGTGGATTATATATTCCATGCGGCTGCGTTAAAGCAAGTTCCGTCCTGTGAATTTTTTCCACTGGAAGCTGTTAAGACAAATGTACTTGGCACGGACAATGTATTGACAGCAGCGATTGAAGCCGGAGTAAAGACAGTTATTTGCCTTTCTACCGATAAGGCTGCTTATCCGGTTAATGCAATGGGCACCTCTAAAGCCATGATGGAAAAGGTTATCGTTGCAAAATCGCGTACTGTTCAACCAGAAAGAACGAAAATCTGTTGTACAAGATATGGCAATGTTATGTGTTCCCGCGGGTCCGTTATTCCACTTTGGATCGAACAGATCAAGGCAGGAAAACCAATCACTATTACCGAGCCTAAAATGACAAGGTTTATTATGTCACTGGATGAAGCTGTGAACTTGGTACTGTTTGCTTTTGAACATGGCGTTTCGGGAGATATCCTTGTACAGAAAGCGCCAGCATGCACAATTGGTGTTCTTGCGCAGGCAGTAAAGGAGTTGTTTCATTCAAATGATGAGATAAAGATTATTGGAATTCGTCACGGGGAAAAGATGTATGAAACACTGCTGACGAATGAAGAATGCGCACATGCCATTGATCTGGGGAATTTTTATCAGGTTCCCTGTGATAAGCGGAATTTGAATTATGATAAGTATTTTATTAAAGGAGATACTCGGCGGAACATTCTTACAGAGTTCAATTCCAATAATACGCAACTTTTTAACCTGAAACAGGTCAAAGAAAAGCTTTTGTCTCTTGAGTACATTAGAAATGAAATTGATGAATGGGAGATTGAAAGCTCAAAGCAGGAAGCTGCAACCTCCAAAGATAATGTTGAGTGAGTTCTTTGTTCAGGAACGACTTGTGTCTCTCAGCTAAAGAGAAAATCGGTTCATTGTTATGCATAATTTAGGAATATGATTGGAGGATACCATGAAATTTTTAGTGCTTGGATGCAATGGTATGGCGGGACATACTATTTCCTTGTATTTGAAAGAACAAGGGCATGATGTGTTGGGATTTGATCGAAGTAAATCGGCTTACATTAAATGTATTACCGGAGATGCAAGGAATACAGAGTTCCTGCGCGGTGTTATTGAGGCAGGTAAATTTGATACTGTTATAAACTGCATCGGCATTTTAAATCAATCTGCTGAACAGGATAAACCTCTGGCAGTTTTCCTAAATGCCTACTTCCCTCATTTTTTGGCTGAAGCAACCAGTGGGTCAAATACCCAGGTTATTCATATGAGTACAGACTGTGTTTTTTCGGGTAAACGGGGTGAATATACAGAAGATGATTTTAAAGATGGAGAATCATTTTATGATCGGTCAAAAGCCCTGGGCGAGTTGAATGATGACAAGAATGTAACTTTGCGGAACTCAATTGTTGGTCCTGATATCAATCGGAATGGGATCGGACTTCTAAACTGGTTTTTAAAACAATCCGGAGAAGTCAGTGGGTACACAAAAGCAATGTGGACGGGTCAAACGACACTGCAGCTTGCTAAAACAATGGAAGCTGCGGCAAAAGAAAAAGTATGTGGGTTGTATAACACTGTACCGGATCATGCAATTTCCAAATGTGATCTGCTCCGATTGTTTAATCATTATTTTAAGGATGATTTCATTAAAATCAACCCTGTTGATGGAGTCGTTGCTGACAAGTCCCTCAAGCGAACCAGATATGAATTCAGCTATTTGATTCCGGATTACGAAACAATGATATCTGAACTGGCTCAATGGACTCTGAAGCATAAAAAGATGTATCCGCATTACAGACTCTGAAGAAAATTTAGTGACATGAGGTAATGAAATGAGCAAACTAAAATTATTAACTATTGTTGGTACCCGTCCTGAGATCATAAAGATGTCAGCTATTATTAAAAAGTGTGATCAATACTTTGATCATATTTTAGTACATACTGGCCAAAACTATGATTATGAGCTGAATCAGGTATTTTTTGAGGACTTAGGGCTTCGTGCTCCGGATTATTACCTTGACGCTGTAGGAAAAGATCTGGGAGAAACCATAGGAAATATTATTGCAAAATCCTACAAACTAATGGCAGAGCAGAAGCCGGATGCATTGTTGATACTGGGAGACACAAATTCCTGCTTGTCAGCTATTTCTGCCAAGAGACTGCATATTCCGATTTTTCACATGGAGGCGGGAAATCGCTGTTTTGACGAATGTCTGCCGGAAGAAACCAATCGCAGGATTGTAGACCATATTGCCGATGTAAACCTATGCTACAGCGAGCACGCAAGAAGGTATCTGAATTGTGAAGGAACAGTGCAGGAGCGAACCTACGTTGTCGGTTCGCCTATGGCAGAAGTCCTGCATGCGAACTTGAATCAGATCAAGGCAAGCAATGTCCTTGAAAAGCTTAGGCTTATAAAGGGAAAGTATATTCTGCTTTCTGCGCACCGTGAGGAGAACATTGACACCGAGGAGAATTTTTTCAGTTTAATGAACGCGGTCAATGCGATGGCTGAGAAATATGATATGCCAGTTCTCTATTCCTGTCACCCAAGAAGTGCCAAATATATTAGCGAACGGGGCTTTGAGTTTGATAGGCGGGTAATAAAGAACAAGCCCATTGGATTTCATGATTACTGCAAACTGCAGGCAAATGCTTTTGCAGTTGTTTCCGATAGTGGTACATTACCGGAGGAAAGCAGCTATTTCGTATCAGTGGGATTACCATTTCCAGCAGTTTCCATCCGAACTTCCACGGAGCGTCCTGAAGCACTGGATAAAGGAAATTTTATACTTGCTGGCATTACCACGGAGCAGGTACTGCAGGCAGTGGATACTGCTGTCGAGATGAGCAAAAACAGGGACTATGGAACATCTGTGCCGGCTTATGCCGATGAAAACATATCTTCCAAAGTGGTAAAGATTATACAGAGCTATACGGGTGTAGTTAATAAGATGGTCTGGAGAAAATATTAAAATTGCTTCTGGTCTGTTATTTATAGGTTAAAGCAATACAGAACTGAGTCTTTTTTCAAAAAAAGAAAATAATTCCAAGAGGCGTCTGTAAAATGTTTTTGTTTTTTGTTGGCTTAATTGGATTCTTGGTATGTTTGGTCATTCTGATTGTTAAAGTGGTGCGTAAGAAGCCTAAAAAAGTGCTTGGCATTTTGACGGCGGTATTTTTTGCTCTCGGTATTGTCGGTATGGTCCAGGCCATGAACACACCTGCAGTCGATCCAGAGACTACGGTGAAAACGGAACCAACAGTTTCGCCAGAAGCTACATCTGATTCAAAAGATGATTCAAAGACTGAAAAAAAAGTATCGAGCGGAGAAGTATTCGATAGCATGAAGAGTGTTTGGGAAGATTTTGATATAACCGAAGTATATGATAATAAAGTGGGTACTACGCTAGCCAGAGTTAATATTTATGTGAGTGAAAAAACTCCTTTGGATAATGCACGAAAGTATCTGGATATCGTTCTGGATATGAGAGATAAGTGTGGAGGAGCCTTTAAAAAGGCAGATTATAATAAAGTGGTGTTGCATTTTAATGTGCGAGATTTTGATGGAGATTTGTTTTTCTATATCGAACTTTCACCCGAAAATGGAGTATACCACATAAGTGGTTCTGCTCCGGCAGATGTCATTTCTTTATCGGATGAGTCGTATCAGAAAGCATTACAGACAGCTTTGGATGAGATTTAATACAGAGGCATTGGGATATGAAAATAGCAAGAAATGTGAAAAATGTAGTCATCGAATTTTACTAATAAAGAGGATTCTGTAATCAGGCCAAGCATAATGATGGTAGTGGCTTCATACATGCTTCCCCTGGCATTTTTGAAGTTTTTCAATCAAGCTTGAAAAGCTCTAATAACTTCAATCCTTCACCGTTCCTTTCATCCTAGGCTCAGAGCTTCCGGTTGTCAAGAAAACGGATACCGTCAGAAGAGACGGTATCCGCAGGAACCTGGGGTACATTAGGTCAGTGCTGTATCAATATCAATAATCTTTGTGCATCAGCTTGTCTGCGTCTGCGAAGGCTTCGGAGGTTATGGAGGCGCCCAGGCTGAACCCGTGGGAGAAGCATGCAGAACTATCCAGATAAGATGCCTCCAGATAAAGGATGGTCAGGTTTTCAAGCTGTTTTTGCTCCTCGGGAGGAAGCTTCTCCGTTAGATGACTCTCCTTTTCGTCAATTACCTGAAATACGTTGCGATATCTTGGATCCTTCGGTACGATGTTCTCGGCAGGATTGAGTCCCCCGCCAAAAAGCTTGTGAAGGATCGATGTCTCCGGATGATTCCTTTCTCCGGTGATATCTTTTCTGCCTGCAAAGGCTTCCGCCATAAGAAGAATACCAAGCTTCAATGCGTAAGCAAAAATGTGATAATGGGTGAATTCTTCCACACTTTCCTGAGCATCACAGTACCTTTCGAACAACTCCTTTTCGGAGTCATTCAATACTGCCTTCAGATTCTTCAAACATTTATCCTGCAGTTGCTCTGCATGGGCAGACTGAGAATCCTCACCATTTTCTATGGCGTACACGAGATTGTTATAGTATACTTCCTCAATAATGGACATGAAATCTTCTCCTCCTTGTCATTGTCTTTTTCGATCTTTCCGACAATGCCTTGAATGGAGCTGCCCGCGCATGATATAATATTTACGCTGCAAGTGCCAAACGGCAGTTGTCGGCCGGGGAAGTGGCGTGTGTTCTTTTCCGGAGAGCCCGCCGCTTCCTTTCATACTTTTTTGGTGTTCGGATCCAACTTTCTGATTCCGTCGCGGATGCCCTCTGATTTGGACTTTCCGTTTGTCCTGCAATAGTTGTCTAAAATATGGTAGGTTTCGTCATCGATACGGGCTTTTACGTTATGACGCTTTGGATTATCAGTTGGACGGCCCACCTTTTTGTTGGGCGGCAGTGATAACACCTCCTTTATTATGTGCCACAAATTTATCATATAATATTGTGGCACATGTGTCAAGAGATAATTGAAAATATTATTTATCATCATGCTCAATATTTGGAGGATATCGAGTTTCTGTAAACTGTAACCAGAAAGAGAGAATTATGAATGGATCTGTATTCTCCTCACCTTTGCGGGAGCATGGTCATACGAAAGGATTGAGAAATGACAAGTACCTATAAATCAAACGATATATCAATGGCAGACATTTTAAGGGATATCGATCAGGGGAATATCCAGCTTCCCGATTTTCAAAGAGGATGGGTCTGGGATACGGATCGAATCCGGGCTTTGATTGCCAGTATTTCCAACTCCTATCCGATTGGGGCTTTGATGTTCCTGGAGTACAACGGCAGTTCCATTCGCTTCAAGCATCGTCCTTTTACAGGCTCTAATGTGGACTGCAGTCCGGATACTTTGGTTCTGGACGGGCAGCAGCGGCTTACTTCCATTTATTGTGCCATGTACTGCAGGGAAGCGGTTCCTACTCAGACGCAGAAACATAAAGACGTGAAACGATTTTACTATATGGATATAGAGAAATGCCTGTCCGGCATCGATCGCATCGATTCCATTATTTCTGTGCCGGAAGACAAAATCATAAAAGAGGATTTTGGGCGCAGGATAGTTTTGGATCTCAGCACCCGGGAGAAGGAGTTTGAAAGTCACATGTTCCCTCTCAATATTGTATTTGATAACTATGCCTGCAGTATGTGGATGAATGATTACCAGAGATATTATCACTATGACAGGGACATATTGGAAAGATACGCACAGTTCAATGCAGCGGTCCTGATACCTATGCAGAGCTATAAGGTGCCCGTCATAACCTTACGGAAGAATATACCCAAAGAGGCCGTTTGTCAGGTTTTTGAAAATGTAAACACCGGAGGGGTATCGCTGACTGTGTTCGAACTGGTCACAGCCTCTTTTGCAGTGGATAATTTTGATTTGCGCAAAGACTGGGAACATCGCTGTGAGAACATGTGCGAACAGGTGAATCTGCTTTCCACTGTCTCCAATACGGACTTTCTGACAGCAGTTACGTTGGTGAGCCGTTATTATAATTACAAAAGCGGCGGTATGGCTGTCAGCTGTAAAAAACGTGATGTCCTGGATTTAAAGCTCCGGGATTATCGGAAATATGCGGATGACCTCATGCATGGTTTCATCCAGACCGGTAATTTTCTGAGAGAGCAGCGTATCTTCTGTAAGCGTGATCTGCCATATACCACGCAGCTGATTCCTTTATCCGTTTTGTTTGCTGTCCTTAAAAACAGGACGCTGGACAGTACAGTAAGACGAAAGCTCGTCAGATGGTATTGGTGCGGGGTATTTGGCGAAATGTATGGCAGTGCCAATGAAACGCGCTTTGCAAATGATGTAACGGGTGTGATGGAGTGGCTGGACGGAGGGCTGGAACCAAATACCGTATCCCGCGCCGGCTTTGATCCTGAGCGGCTGCTGTCCATGCAGAATCGTCTCAGTGCTGCATACAAAGGAGTTATGGCATTAATTCTGCAGTCAGGGGCAGTTGATTTTGTCAGTGGAAGGCCCATGGACTTTTCAACTTTTCTGGAGGAAAACATTGATATCCATCACATTTTCCCAAAATCTTACTGTATGAAGGAAGGCTATGAGAAAAGCAAGTGGAACTCCATTGTAAACAAAACGCCTCTTACCGCGCATTCCAATCGCATTATCGGCGGAAATAAACCGAGTGTTTATCTTAAGGCACTTGAAAATGCAGGTCATGTCAGCAAAGATGACTTGACCAAATATGTGGAAACGCATCACATTTCCATGGCAGATCTTCAGGAGGATGAATTCAACGGGTTTTTCCAGAAACGCGCCAATGCATTGCTGGATTTGATCAGCGCCTCTATGGGAAAATCGATTCCATCCCTGGATTTGTCCCATTCCGACAATGCAGTGGTATCTTTATCATAACAGTCCTCTCCTTACCATAATGCTCCTCCCCTTTCATCTCAGGATCGGGGCTTCCGCCGGCAAGAAAACGGATACTGAATATTTCTTCCTTATAGGCTATAAGTTCAATGAGAACTTGAAAAGATTAATGAAAAAGTAAAGTCAAGGCAGAGCTTCATCCGTTTATCCTTACCGGTGACTCTTTCCCAAAGAGAGTGGTAAGAAGGGACATTGGCAAGCGTTGGTTCCCCAGGAAGCCTGCGCCGACTCCGACACCAAGGCCGGCATCAACGCCGGGTCCGCCTCCGGAGACGCCAAAACCGAGGCAGACTCCAGGAACGTCAGAACCGCCTGAGCCGTTCAAAGATCCGGGACCTGTTATATCTGAGGCTTCCCGGCAGGGAACAGGCATCCGAGTGAATGATGGAATTCATGCAGCCTATCGTATGTTAAGAAATGATATATATCAACTTATTTCAGTAGTTGGGGTATGTGTTTGCGGACGCATACCTGAGGGAGTCGGAGAAGTCTGGCTCTCTTTCTATTTATGGGAGTATGTTGAATTTTGCCTGGAAAAAGGAGAGCAAAAGGAGATGCTTTTATTGACGGATCTCTTATTTTCCTGATATACTTTCATTATGCACGGAATTTCTTTGGCTTGATGGCTTATTTTTCTGGATAACTTTATTTTGTCAGAATGATCTGGAGCGGACATTTTTATTTCCTTCACAGGCGCCGAAGCTTGCGTAAACATTTATTTTTGAGAGAGGAAGCCTTTTATCATGGAGCTTAAGGAAAGATCTTTTGATTCTCTGTCTGATAAAGATAAAAGAAAAATTCTTTTATCTGGTGGTGGTATCATTTTTGATATTCTTGGCGGACTTCTATTGTTAATGGGTTTATTGGCCCTTGCAGGAGGTGCAGGAATTTCGTGCCTTGTGCTGATTATTCCGGCATTATTACTTATCTTTTTGGGTGTAAAAAAGCTGTTCTGGAAAAAAGAAAAGCAACGGGATTACATCATTTCCAGGCTCTATAAACAGTCCGTTAAAGTGCAGAAAAAGAATGGTATTTATACTTCCAAAGAAGAAAAAAACCGTATGCGTTTCGAAGAGGATCCTTTGTTCCATGACAAAGTTATGAACAGCGTGCATAAGAATGAAGATGCAAAATATGATGCGCGTATTCACCGGATTGAAGCAAAAAAGCAAAAGCTTATAAAAGGGCGGATTTCCAAAATACAAAGCATTTCCAATGCACGATGGGAAAATATCTGCGGTGGAAAGTTGATGTATAGCCCGGTTGAAGGGAAAGTGCGGATCAATCAATCTGAGACTGTTTTTTCAAGTATCAAAGGAGCAGAGTTAAATGTTGAAAATTCCTATCGGATCGAAACCCATGAAAGCGGAAAAGCCAGGAAACATGCATCTTTGGGTGGTGCTGTAGCGGGAGGGTTACTTTTGGGCAGGGTAGGTGCGGTGGCAGGAGGTATTGGATTAGGAAAGACAAAGACAAACTCAATAAGTACTTCAAATTCTATTCCGACTTGCAATCATCTTGGCGTTATGGTTAATATCAATGGTTTTATGTCTGAAATTCTTTTGATTTCCCATACCGTCGATCAATCCAGTATTACATATGCAAGCGCACAGCGTGATGCACAGGAAATCATAACCAAGCTTCGCCTGCTTGCTCAAACTCCAGTTCCTGAGACGTTCCCGAAAGTGGAGGAAGAGTCTTCCATCCTGGATTTAGATGCACAAATAACAGAAGCGGAGAAAGAGTTGGAAGCTGCCAAAGCTGACACTCCAAAATATGAAACGCCGGAAAAATATCGTCCGGTTCCAGAGAAAGAGAATATTGAAAAGCAGGGTTTCAAGAAACTTTGAAGTTCACTTTATTTCCTGAAAACAGTAGCTGCAATTGGCTCAAAAGAGAATGGATGGATGAATTTGTGCCTTTTTAGGCAATATTGTTCAATTGAAAGGGGCTGCTGCATAAGCGATTTTTATTCGCTTTGTGCGGCAGCCCCTTTGTGATCGCCACTCCGCGGATACATGGAAACACAAACACATCAAAAGTTAAATAAATTGTTGAAAAATCCGATAGGTTATTATAAGAGGATTGCCTGAGTGCAGGAGATCAAACCACATGGCAGGCATTGAAACAAATGAATGAGAAGCATGACGGTGCATCTGCAAAGGGATTGGATAGGATGTCCGGGATGATAAACCGATAGATGAAAAGATGGAGAAAACAGGAACGAGGCGAATCAAGTGGGCATGCGGGACAAAATTATCATTGGTGTTACAGCGGTTTTAGTCATATCTACTGTGGTGATCGTATCCGTTGCTGGTAAAAGCAGAGGGAACGACAGGTATAGAAACATGAATGATGATCCTGTGGCGGAAGATGAGGTGCAGGATGATGAAATGGGAGAGAATGAGGACGAGGTCAACGATGGAGAAATGATTGATGAGGAAGATGCTACGGAATCCATTGAGGAAGATAAAGGGAATGAGGAAGCAAATGATGCTCGGGGTGCGGAACCTGAGGGGAATGCCAATAAGGAACAGTGGCAGACAGCAGCAGAAGCAGTGGAAGCCAGGGAGCAGCAATCCAGGACCGCTGCGACCGATAATCGGCAGCATAATCAGTCACAGTCGTCCAGGCAGACGCCTCCGACTGCCAACACCAATAAACCGGGTACATCGCATCATCCTTCTGCCGGGAGACCGAAGCCATCTAAGAAACCCCGGAAGTCAAAGCCACCCAAGACCTCAAAGCCAGATCCTTCCTCGTCTCCAGGGACGTCCACGTCGACTCCGACACCAAGACCCACACCGTCTCCGGGGACGCCAAAGCCGTTTCCCAAACCCACTCCAAGGCCGACATCCACGCCGACTCCAAAGCCCTCGCCCACTCCAACACCAAAGCCCACTCCGACTCCAGGGCCAACATCAACGCCGGATCCGTCTCCGGAGACGCCAACGCCGGGTCAGCCTCCAGGAACGTCAGAGCCACCTGAATCCTCCAAAGATCCGGGGCCGGCTATATCTGAAGCTTTCCGGCAAGGAGCGACAGCCTGAGAATGATGGAATGATGGATTGCCGTATTATGAGAATGGCAGTATAACCGGAGACTTATTTTCCTGATGATGGTGCCAGGAAATGCTCATGGGCGGGATTGCTTACCATATCGGGATCCTGCTCCCGTTGCGCTGATTCGTTTCAGAACCATGCAGCATATCGTATGTTAGAAATGACATATATCAACATATTCCAGCCTGATTCATCATAAATTTTCCATTAATTTTCCATTTTTGTTGTATTATCATAGTAATTGTGCTATGATTTTCATATCAAATGTTTTAAATAGCTATCAACGTATAATAGGACAAAGACTGAACCCGAACTAAAAAATCATGAGGAAAGCCTTAGCTGTTTCGGCGCAGGGCCGCCTGAAATGAGGACACAGCATCCATCCTTTTTGCTGCTGAAAAGCAGCAGGGGCGAGGCTATGCCCTGAATACCCTGAAGTCTGTTTCGTATAGGATAGGAGATGATCCTATGTATATCTCCAGGATCGCAAAAGATGGAAGAATGCAGTCTGCCAGCCGGCATTTGCAGGAGTGTGCGAGTATGTCTTCCAACAGGATTTACCGGATATCATTGGGAAATGCAGAAAAGAGCTTGCGGAGGTTCTGGAGAATTGCAGGAGGACGCCGCCCCCTTGTGGGAGCATGGATTGGAAGAAATATGGAAAGTATGGACAAGCAGGTGGCAATGGTGCTACAATCTGATTAATTACTGTTATGCCGGAAACGGTGTATTGGGGTTGAGAGGGAGGGAATCAACATGGGAAAAGGCAAAAAAGGCAAGAGAAAAAAATGGCCGATTGTTGTCATTGTTATTTTGGTAGTTCTGATCGGTGGTTGTTCCGGGGTCTATTTTTTTGCGCAATCCGAGCTGAACAAGATCTCGCGCAAGGAGGCAAAGGAAACGATCAAGCCGGAGGACGAATATTTTGAGACGAATGAGGAGGAAGGGGACGATCCTCATGCAACAATGAATCCGGAGGATCTGAAGTGGCCCGAAGGCGGGGACATTATGAAGGACAAGGATATTATGAACATCATGCTGATCGGGCAGGACAAGAGGCCCGGGGAGGACAGAGCCCGTTCGGATTCCATGATGATTCTCACGGTCAACAAACGGAATCAGAAAGTGAAGATCACATCCCTTATGAGGGATATGTATCTGCAGATACCGGGATACAGCGACAACCGGATCAATGCAGCTTATGCCTTCGGAGGAATGAAACTGCTGGATGCCACGGTGGAAAAGAACTTTCTTATGAAAATAGACGGCAATGTTGAAGTGGATTTTGACGGCTTTCAGAAAGTGATTGACAAGATCGGAGGAGTGGATATCGACATCAATGCGAAGGAAGCAGCTCACCTGAAGGAGCAGGGGTTTTCGGGCCTGTCCGAGGGAAAGGTACATATGGACGGGAAGCTGGCATTGGCTTATTCGCGGATCCGCAAGGTCGGGAACAATGACTTTGAGCGGACACAGCGGCAGCGAAACGTTATGCTTTCTGCGTTTCAAAAGGTAAAGACTCTGGGACTGCCGGAGCTCACGAACATGGTGGATGCCCTGTTCCCCTATATTTCAACGGACCTTACCAACAATGAAATGATCAGCCTGGTATATAATGTTTTCCGGTTCCATCCTGAGAAGATTGAAGAGAATCGGATTCCCCTGGACGGCACCTATGAATCCGCGTGGATTCGTAAGATGCTGGTAATGGTTCCGGATCTTCCAAAGAACAGGGAGGCGCTGCAGGCCATTATCTTTGAAGACAGCAGCAAGGCCAAATAAACGTCTGTAAAATCATGAAACGGGGAGAGACATGCATGGAACGTTTTAAGTACTGCAAAATTGAAATCTTTATTCCGGGGACCCATCTGACACAGCTGCAGGAGGCGCTGCGGAGCGTGGATGCCGGGCATATAGGGAATTATGACAGCTGTTTGTCATACAGCAGGGTCATTGGATGCTGGCGGCCGCTTCCGGGAAGCAGTCCCTACATCGGGGAGGAGCAGACATTGAGCTCTGAGCCTGAGATAAAGGTGGAAGTTACCTGCCGGTATGAAGATATCGACCGTACCGTGGATGCCATAAAAAAAGTACATCCCTATGAAGAACCGGTAATCAATGTGATCCCGCTGTATCGGACAAGCTTTTGAAGGCGGATCTGCAGAAGCAGGCGGGCCTGCGTCCGCAGACTTGTTTGCAGACTTCTGAAAAACATTTGGCGGTTTGAAAGCGGACAAAGGTCGGACAGATTTATTGGCATTCGGCCGACCGGCAGATAAGAGCGGATACCGCCGAAAAGGCCGGTATCCGCAGGGACTGTGGGTTAATAATTTTTGCGCATCAGTTTGTCTGCTTCGGCCAAAGCTTCGGAGACCAGAGAGGCACCCAGGCTGAACCCATGGGAGAAACATGCAGAGCCATCCAGATGTAACGCCTCCAGATAGAGGCTCGCTAGGCTCTTAAGTTGCTTTTGCTCCTCGGGAGGGAGTTTCTCTTCCAATTGGCTTTTTTTTTTCGCCAATTTCGCGGTAGACTTTACGATAGCGGGGATCCTCCGACATAATGTCCTCGGCTGGATTGGCGTCCTCATTAAAGAGTCTGCGCAGAATGGATTTCTCCGGATCACTCCTTTCCCCGGTAATATCCTTTCTGCCTGTAAAGGCCTTTGCCATAAGAAGAATGCCGAACTTCAGGGCGTAAGTGAAGGCATGGTTACGGGTGATTTCTTCCGTGTCTGCATGGGCGTCACAGTATTTTACGAATAGTTCCTTTTCGGAATCGTTCAGAGTTGCCTCTAGGTTTTTCGAGCATCTGCTTTCCAGCTGGTCTGCCCGGGTAGATTGAGAATCCTCACCACATTTTATGGCGTCCTCGAGATTGTTGTAGTATAATTCTTCGATAATCGACATGAAATCTTCTCCTCCTTGTCATTGTCTGTCTATCCGATGCCTTGAATGGAGTTGCCCGCGCATGATATAGTGTATTTACGCTGCAAGTGCCAAACGGCAATTGTCGCCTGAAGGAAGTGGCGTGTTCTTTTCCGGAGAGTCCGCCGCTTCCTTTTGCTTGACTTGGATGGTCCATATCCAACCTTCGGATTTCATTACGTATGCCTCTTATCTGGACTTTCCGTTTGTCCTACAGTGGTTAAAATTCCACAGCAGTTAAAAATATGGTAAGCATCATCATTGATACAGGCTTTTACACGCTTTGGAATATCAGTTGGCTGGCACACCTTTCTGTCAGGAAAACTATAAATATGCACATGTTGCATATCATCAGAAAGTGAACTAGTCTCCGGAAGAAAAACGGGCAATAGCAGGATATCAATTTGCTCTCAGTGAAGGAAATTCTTATCATTTGTTTTATTGGAGAAATGTCTGGTTCACGTGTTGTCCCCTTCCCGTACAGAAAAATGGGATATCATCAAAACGAAAGGCCGACAGAACAGTGCAGTCCTGATTGATGATCTTGATATCAATGCACTGCGTGAGTTTCAGCAGAAGGAATATGAGCTGCAGCGCCAGGACAATACATTCAAAGTGATTTCTCCGGATTTTGACACGGACATCCCGGCATATAAACAGAGAGGGAAACTTTGGGAGTACCTGGAAGAGCATGAGTTTAAGAATGAATCCTGATGCTGAATGAAGACCGGGCTGAAATAATTTGCGAATCTTGTTTTCCCGTAATTTAAGGGAAAAAGTCTATCGGATCTCCTTTATAATGGAAAGTGCGAACTCTATAAAGCAACCTTTGCCTATGCGAAAATAAACAAAAAAAGCATCATTTCAGATGCTTGGAATGGAGGTAAAGTCATGATGGATTATATAGTCCTTGATATTGAAAGTCCGAACAGCAGAGGTAATTCCATCTGCGCTATTGGGCTGCTCACTATCAGAAATGGAGAGATTGCAGATCGCAGGTATTCTTTGATAAACCCGGAAGACAGGTTTGACAGGAATAATTCTGCGATAACTGGAATCACGGAGAGTATGGTGCTCTATTCCCCTACCTTTCCGGTGTATTGGGAGCAGATCAGGGATATTGTTACCAGAGTTCCAATTGTTGGACATAATATCCAGTATGACTTAAACGTCATTTCAAAGGCACTTGATAGGTATGAAATTCCGGTTCCGGAGTTTCAATATATCTGCACATTACGGCTGAGTCAGAAGCTAATGTGCGAGCCTTCTTATAAACTCGGCTCACTTGCAGAAAAAATCGGGTATGAATATCAACAGCATCATGCGCTGGAGGATGCAGAAGCAGCAGATCAATTATTCCGTTACTTGATTGAAACGTATGGCCTGGATAACGTTCAACCGAAGACGTTCCAATATAAGCACAGGGTGAGGAAAAATCCTGATCTGAAGTTAGCATCGAACATTAACGACCTTCACGGAATCATCGAGGGTATTACTGCTGATGGAGTTGTTGATGAAAAAGAAATCGGCTTTTTACAGAAATGGATCGATGAGAATTCCAAATATAGGGGG
Source organism: Eubacteriales bacterium mix99 (assembly GCA_038396605.1). Lineage (NCBI taxonomy): Bacteria > Bacillati > Bacillota > Clostridia > Eubacteriales > Eubacteriales bacterium mix99. Next base: position 313,987 of record CP121690.1, on the reverse strand, counting down.
TATGCTCTGTTTGATCACATTATCACTGAATTGAACGTTATTCTGGAAGACGGTCTTGTAACGGATTATGAGAGTAGAGAGCTTATGACGATTGCCGAATGCATAGATCATTCCAAAATGTATAATGAAACCACGCTTGGAATTCAGGTTCTCGATGGCATCCTTAAGGGAATAACAGCCAATCAGGTGATTAATCAGGCAGAGGCTGATGATCTGCAACAATGGCTGAGATCCAATGATTATCTTGCAGGCGTTTATCCTTATGACAAGATTCTCAGCGTTGTAACGAGAATCCTGGAAGACGGAAAGCTCAGTGACGAAGAAAATGTTGAGCTCATGTCTGAGATTGATGAAGTTCTGAATCCGGTTAAGGAAAGCAGCAGTTTCAATCTGGAAGGAAAATCATTCTGTCTTACGGGGGATTTCAAGACCGGATCGAGAGCAGAGATGGAAAAACTTCTGACAGAAAAGGGCAGCATCAAGAAATCGGGAGTATCCGCGAAGGTGGACTATCTGTTTGTCGGGAGCCTTGGCTGCGAAGCATGGAAGTATGGCAATGTCGGTGGTAAAATTGCTAAGGCGCAGGAAGGGTAAGAACATCCAGATTATCAGTGAGGATGATTTGATGACACAGATCGCCGTAAGCTAAGCCAGTTGTTTCCCCCTAATTTACGGGAAAAAGTCTAAAGAAAATTATATGCTGACGCGGGACTTTGTGCCGGACTTGACAATCAGTGACTTGAGAATCAGATAATTTCAAAAAAGAACGCTGCCGATCCCCACATCGTAGGATATTTCGTTGATCGCACGGGAAGTGGTCACTCCTCTCGCAGGAATGCACTGGTAGAACTGGTATATATTATGCCGTCCCTGTGTGAAACCGTTTATCTCCCGCCCGGTATACAGGGATATAAGTTACCGCAATCCTTATGAGTCCTTTCTCAAGGCCATTCAGACCTATGAATCATAAAGATCTTAACTATAAAAATCTCCTTCCCGGAATGGAAGGAGATTTTTATGGCTTTATTGTGCTGTGATCACATACCGTAAAACAGGTGTGGACGTGAAATCAACAATTAAATTCTAACTGCAAGGCTCGAAGCTTCTTCTGTAGCAGCCAGCGCATCCCGTGCTTTGCTGGCGTCGCCGATGGTGTAAATCTCCGGAACCATGCCATGGAGCTGTTCTTCAAGAGGATTATAGGGAACAACGCCCATAGCTAAAATGATGTTGTCAAAGCCCGTTAATTCGGTTTGCTTTCCATCCTTTTCAATCAGAACCGTGTTATCTGAGAACTTACGTACTTTGGCAGCGGTAATGATTTCCACCTTGTTCTTATCCAGACGTTCCCTTATTCCGACTTTATGAACATAATGCATATCTTCCATAATTTCGTCCTTCATTTCGACAATGGTCATATGCCGTCCATACTGGCCCAGGAAATCAGCTACCTCTACGCCAACACTGCCGCCTCCGACAATCAGGACTTTTTTGCCCATTTCAACTTTACCCTGGAGAACATCCACCGCATGAGCATACCTTGGATTGTCGATACCGGGTATATTGGGAACCAGAGGTTTACCGCCTGTAGCCAGGACCACAGCATCGGGTTTTTCAGCTTTGACCATTTCTGCGGTAACTTCCGTATTCAAGTGAATTACTACGCCGTATTTCTCACACATGTGCCGGTAGTATGCTATCGGTGCAGTCAGCTCGCCCTTTCCGGGAGCAATTGCACCAATGCGGAACTGTCCTCCCAATACACTTTGCTTTTCGTACAGGCTTACCTGATGTCCGCGCTTCGCCATAATCCACGCTGCTTCCAGACCGCCGGGTCCGCCGCCGACCACCATGACTCGTTTGGACCTGGATACCGGTTTCACCTTGCGCGTACCTTCCTTGCCGGCAAGGGGATTGACCAGGCAGGTCAAAGGCTTGCCATCAAAGATGTTTCCTGCACAGCCCTGATGACAGGCAATGCAGGGAGCGATTTCCTCCAGGTTGCCTCCGGCTACTTTGTTGGGCATCTCAGGATCGGCGATGGACTGTCTTCCAAAGGAGACCATGTCGGCTTTTCCTGTCAGCAATACATCTTCGGCAATAAAAGGATCCGTATAACGCCCTACGGTAATGACCGGTATGGATACGGACTTTTTCACTTCTCCGGCAAGTTCCGCAATGTAACCGGCTTTGATTTCGGTTGGAGCCCAAAGCCATTGACTGCTGCCGTATACGCTGGCTGTGACGTGCATGGCATTTACGCCCAACTCCTCAAACAACCTAGCAATGGCCCGGGTTTCGGCTATGGTTCTTCCTCCGGTGATTTTTTCATCACCGCTGATACGGAAGATAATGGGGAAGTTTGCATCCACCTGTTCCCGGATGCCTTTGATGATCAGAGTGGGGAAGCGCATTCGGTTGATAAAGGTGCCGCCAAACTCATCGGTGCGCTTGTTGGAATAGGGAGACATAAACTGAGCAACCAGATAGCCGTGGGCACCGTGAATTTCAACGGCATCTGCGCCCGCCTCACGGGCCCTTTGCGCAGCATCAATGAAGTTTTGTATCTGTGTATAAACTTCCTCCGTCGTTAATTCCCGGGGGATTTCTGCACAGATCGGGCAGGGCAACGGCGAGGAAGAAACAGGCTGTTCGCCCATGATTCCTGTATTCGTTTGTCTTCCTGCATGATGCAGCTGGACGGAAACCTTTGCTCCATATTTGTGACAGGCATCAATCAGTTTCCTGTATTGAGGAATAAATTTATCATCCCATAAACCAGGTTCTGTTTTAATTGCTTCTCCTTCCGGAGCGACGGCGGTGACCTCAATGGTAATCAGTCCGAAGCCGCCTTTGGCGCGTGCGGAATAATAGTCGATCATTCGCTGGGATACCGTAGCATCCTGGTTGGCAAAGCAGGTACCCATGGGCGGAACGACAAAGCGGTTCTTTACCTCCATACTGCCAATCCTGATTGGGGACAATAAGGTTTTGAATGGCATAGACACTTCCTCCTTCAATTTGATTGCTTTCATTTGACAAAGGCACAGCAGGGAAAGCATGTATTTATGCTTGTCAAATTTATAACAATTATATCAAAAGGTGACCGGCAAGTCAATGATGAATCGCTGGTTATTTATGCCTTATATCCTTCGCCAGCTGTTGGAATTTACCCTGTGATCAAGGCCTGACAAGGGACTGTTTTCGTCGTTGATTTACTTTTCGGTATATTTATGAAATAATGTTGATAGCAAATAAACGGAATGAGGTATCGGCTATGACCATGTCTATTGAAAAAAGAGAAAAAATTGCGCGACTACGAAAGAAGCAGATCTTGGATGCCTCTCTGAAGCTGTTTGACAAAAAAGGCTATGCCAATACCACAATTGCTGAGATTGCTGATCTTGCGGGGATCAGCAAGGGATTGGTGTATAAATATTTTGATACAAAAAAAGATCTCCTGCTTGCTTACCGGGATATTGTTCATCAATGTGAGAAAGAAGTCTATACAATGCCGACAGCTGTCGAATCTTTGCGCTTATTTGCTGCCAGGCTACTTTTGGAGTATGAAGTGACGGGTTATCAACCCCCGTTACGTGTTCTGATAATGGGATATATCAATGGGGATCTGGGCATGGATGAGGAGGAGAATTATTTTCTGAACCAGTATGGCCAGAAGTTTTTTGGCCCTTTGATAAAAAAAGGACAGGATGCAGGAGAGTTCCGGCCGGGAAATCCAGAGGAGATGGGAGATATATTCTGGCACACCTTGATCGGATATACTGTGCAGATCATGTATCAGCATCCTGATATCAACGAGAGGCCTGATATCGAAGCCATTTTGGATATCGTAAGAATATAAAGGCTGTCTCTTTGAGCGGGGCAATAAGTTTGCAGTTTTCATTGTACTTCACCCTTGGAGGAGGCAAGGGGCTATTTCAATTAACCATAAATTTGCTGTTTTCAAAGGATCAGCCTGTCACCATCTGCATGGCAGGCCTTTCTGGATATGACGCGCAGGCCACCATTGGAAAACCACTATGGTCAGATCATGTTCTTTCTGTCCGGTGGTTTTTTCTATTGTACTTTTCTATGAAAATCTAAAATATTGCAGTCTTATAAAGAATTGAAGATTGATTTTTCAAAGGGGATACCTATAATGAATGTGAGTAAAACAGGCAGACATACTGAAAGGAGGTTTTACCATGCAGAAAAAAGAAGCCCAGCCGGCTTTGCTGCAAAAATATCTACACAATATCCGCTCCAATCCCGGACTTTATATTATGATTATATTACCGTTGGTATATCTTATCATCTTCAAATACATTCCTATTTATGGAGTACAGATTGCTTTTCGGGATTATTCGCCGGCCAGGTCCATTACCGCAAGTCCCTGGGTTGGATTAAAGTATGTAAAGAAGTTTATTTCCTACTATTCTTTTTGGGAAATAATGAGAAATACACTGGTTTTGAATTTATACAGTCTTGCAGTATTCCCAATTCCCATTATCTTTGCACTGATGCTGAATTATATGAGATCAGCGGCTTTTAAGAAAACAATCCAGGTGGTAAGCTATATCCCACACTTCATTTCCACTGTGGTTATGGTGGGAATCATCATGCAGTTTCTGAATAAACAGACTGGTGTGATCAATCAGGTCATTCAGCTTTTTGGAGGGAACCCCATCGAGTTTATGTCAAAACCGGGATATTTTTCTCATATATACGTGTGGTCCGGCATATGGCAGGGAATTGGCTACAACTCCATCATTTATATTTCTGCCCTTTCCGGGGTTTCACCTGAGCTGCATGAGGCTGCTATTGTGGATGGTGCCGGGATATTGAAGCGAATCTGGCATGTTGACCTGCCCGGTATCCTGCCAACGGTGGCCATCACGTTTATCATGGGTTGTGGGAGTATCTTCAATGTAGGCTATGAAAAAATATATCTGATGCAGAATAATCTGAACCTGAAGGTTTCTGAGGTAATCAGTACCTATGTATACAAGCAGGGTATTGCAAGCACGATGCCTCAATACTCCATGGGTGCAGCTATCGATCTGTTCGTTTCCCTGTTGAATATTGTCATGCTGTTGCTTGTAAACAGGGTAACAAAGGCATTGACGGAAAGCAGTCTTTGGTAAGGGGGAAACCATGATGACAAATTCAAAAAAATATCAGAACTACGGATCAGGGGATCGAATCTTTTGTGTTGTAAATGGTTTTTTATTGATCATGATATTTATTATCCTGCTGTATCCGCTTCTATTTATTGTATCCGCTTCATTTTCGGCAGATACCACGGTGATGGGACTTTCCCTGCTGCCGGGGAAATTTTCCCTGGCCGGCTATCGGGCGGTGTTTGAATATAAGGATATCTGGACCGGATACGTCAATTCCCTGATTTACATGGCGGCAGGCACTCTGCTTTCCCTTACCTTAACTGTTTGCTGTGCCTATCCCCTATCACGCAGGGATTTTGCCATGCGCAATTTTATGATGACGCTTTGCATGATTACCATGTATTTCAGCGGTGGGCTGATTCCCACATTTCTGACGGTCCGCAGACTGGGAATGCTGAATAGCATGTGGGCTATTATTCTTCCGGGATCCATGTCCGTTTATAACATGATCGTAATGCGGACTTACTTTCAGACGCAAATTCCGGACGAGCTCTGGGATTCCGCACAACTGGACGGCTGCGGAAACATACAGTTTCTGTTTTCCATTGTACTCCCACTTTCAGGGGCGATTCTGGCAGTAATCGGATTATTTTACGCGGTGGGGAACTGGAACTCGTATTTCTCAGCCCTGATCTATCTTACGGACCGTAAAAAGTTTCCGCTGTCCATTATTTTACGTGAAATTTTGATTACCAATTCCGCCAAACTGGAATTTATGGATCTGGATACCAGCATGGCATTACAGGAACGGCAGAATCTGATGAAATATTCCGTTATTATTGTGTCTTCGCTCCCTGTCCTGCTAATCTATCCATTTGTCCAGAAGTATTTTGTAAAAGGAGTGATGATTGGCGCAGTTAAGGGCTGAGTGCGACGCGTTGCCGCGCAGATAAATGTCCGGAGTCCAAAAGTATATGCAAAAAAGAGGGGGTAAATTATGAATAAGAAAGTTATGAATAAGAAAGTTATGAATAAGAAAGTTATGAATAAGAAAGTTATGAAGAAGAAGAAAGCAGCAGCTCTTATTTCAGCTCTGTGCCTTGCTATTCTGATCACAGGCTGTTCCGGTAAGTCACAGAAGCCCTCGGATTCCAACGGCAAGCCAAATTCTGCCACTGAATCAGCTTCCGGCAGCAAGGCTTCATCCGGAAAAGAAATCAAGGTTTCCGATCCCAATGAATTTCCCATTGTAACCAATCCGGTGACACTTACCGCATGGACCGGCAAAAGGGAACATATTTCCGATCCGAAGACAAACACCATGATAACAGAGTATGAGAAGAAAACCGGAGTACATATCAAATGGACGTTTGTGCCTGGAGAAGAATATTCCACTCAACTGAATCTTTCTTTTGCCGGTGGGGAATATCCCGATATGTATCTGACCAATTTAACCCCGGAACAGGTTCAGACGGCAACGGAAAGTAAAATTTTACTGCCGCTTAACGATCTGATCGAATCCCAGGGAACCAATACCAAAAAGGTACTGGAGGAAAACCCGGAATATAAGGAATATTTAACCTCCCATGACGGGAATATCTATACCCTGATGGAAACGGATGTCGGCGTTCATATGAGGAACACCCATAAGATGTTTCTTTATAATGACTGGCTTCAGAAGCTTGGCGGCAAGGTTCCTGAAACAACAGGGGAATTCAGAGATTATCTGATTCAGATTCGGGACAAGGACTTGAACGGCAATGGGAAAAAGGACGAAATCCCTATGATCTCCTTTGGCGCAGAAGGGGATCCTGTTCCGTATATTATGGACAGCTTCCAGATGACAGGAGATAATTATTACTATATCGATGACAGTGGCAAGCTGGTATTTGCCCCCATCACTGATGACTGGAAGGAAGGACTTCGTTATCTGAATGATTTGTATCAAGAAGGATTGTTTTACGCAGAAGAGACCTATACCCAGGATGGCGATTCCCTGAAAGCTCTTGTCAATAAGAAAAAGGGAGAGGATTTTCTGGTGGGAGCCGTGCCTTCCTTTTTCCAGGGCAGATTTATTGACACAGGCGTCCTGAATTGGACGGATTATGTTCCCATTGGTCCGCTGAAGGGACCATCCGGTCATCAGGCTGTGCCGGACAACGGAATCGTGTTCCGGCTTTGCTCTGCCATTTCCTCACAGTGCAAATACCCGGAGGTGGCCATGAAATGGCTGGATTATTGGACGGGAGAAGAAGGGACCTTTGCCAATGCATATGGAATGAAAAAGGGCGTGAACTATGAAATGGTGGATAAGCCCGCATTTTCCGGAGCGGATCAGTCTGTCAAGGTTCTTCAGAATTCCTACAGTGATAATTTCCGCTTTGGTGAGAACATGGTGCCGAAAGTGGACAGTGAAAAGATTCGTTATGCGGTAACGGACGACGAATCCACCTATAACACCAACAATACCTTTATTCTGATGCAGGCAGCCAGGATGTATGAGTCTTATTATCAGTCCCTGAATATTCCATCTATTGTATGGAGTGATAAGGAAACGATCTCGAAGATGACGGAAGACTCCGGGCTTTTCAACGACTATATCAAAAGGGCAAACACGGAGTTTATTCTGGGAACCCGCAGCCTGGATAAGGACTGGGATGCTTACCTGAAAGAATTAAAGGATATGGGTCTGAAAGACTACCTGACGGTATTGAGGAAATATTACGGGGCAAAATAATTTTTTTAAAAAAGGTTAAATGGGGATAGACCATTGCATGAAAATGGTCTATCCTGTTATGATGAAAGAGGGGGAACCTATGGGTTATCATATTAAAAAAGACTTTCATCTGAAAAATCCTTCCTTACTGAAATTTACTGTTTCCTGGTTTTCCATGCTGCTGATTCCCGCAGTCATGGGTATCAGCATCTATCTGCTCGTGCTTGAAAACAATTCCAGACAGCTGGATGAGTATAATTACCAGATGATCAGGACGGCATCCGAAGATCTGGAACGGAGCCTTTGCGCAGCGGATGATTTTGCCGATACCCTGAATATGGTGGAAACCCTGAATACCTGCATGGATCCCCTGACCGATATATCCGGAGTGGTTCCCGATATTGCGGAGTTATCCCTTTCCAGGGTTCCCGATACCAACGGACTGATTGATGACTATATGATATACAGCCGGTTCAACCATTTGATACTTTCCCATAACAAAGCGTTTTTTAAGCTTAAGCTCTATTATGGAAGCTATTTTCAATATGGAGATGCAGATTTTGAGGATTGGATAAAGACCGTTTTCCCCATAAGTTACAGGAAGCAGGTTTTGCCTTCCGAATGGGTTGCTTTGGGGTCGAATCAGGATTATTCCTTGATATATCGGATTCCTTTCCTGGACCTGAAAAGTACGGAGGAACTGGGACAAACCGTATTTTTTATCGGGGAGAGTGGAATAAAAAAGCTTCTTTCTCCCATTTTTTCCACAGGGGCATCCAATGTCTGGATATTGAATCAGGAAGGGGTCCCTCTTTGCTCTCTGAAAAAGGATAAGGAATCCATTCAGCATGATGGCGGGGGCATTTCGGAAGACTTGGAAAATGCCCTTGAAAGTGCCGGCTCTTCCCATACCCTGCAGTATAATGGTTTTGTAATGTATCAATATCATATAGGCGATCATGGCATGATCCTGGTAGGCGCTGTTCCTGACAAGGTATTCAACCAGCAGGCAAATGAGGTGTTGAAGGTTGTCATTTTGGTGCTTGCTGCATTGTTTCTGGCAGGAATCATGATTTCTGTCTTCCTTTATTATTGTAATCAGCGCCCTCTCCGTAAAATTGTAAACCGGATTCCTGAAATAGATCCCTCTCTGTTGCATTTTCCGCAGAATTCAGCCATCCGTAACGGTTTATGGGCAATTGACAATGCCATGACCCACATTTACAGCAAAAATAGAGAGCTGGAACAGAATGTAGCGGCAAGCAGTGAGCGCCTGAAAAAAATAATGGCTTCAAAGCTTTTGAGCGGTGAGCCCATGACGATGGAAGAGACCTCGGACTTTCTTTCTTCCTATCACATTTCCTGCATGGGGGATGTTTTCTGTATAGGAGATACCGTACTGTTCCGTGGAGTTTATGTTCGCCTTTTTGAGGATATCCAGAGTTTGGGAGATGCCGAAAATGTTTTAAACGCTGCCCTGCGGGATCTGAAACTCAATCGTCAATTTGTCTGGATCGAAGTTCCCGGGCCGAACATTTTTGCTCTTCTTGAAATCATGCACCAGGAGATTCCGGAAAAAAGGAAACAGGATCCGGATGCGCTGGAAGTGTACTATCATCTCTATTCCCATATAAAAAGTACCTGTGGCGCCGATCCGTTCTTTTACCTTGGACTTCCCCAGAAAAAGCTGCAAAATGTCCCGGAATCCTTTTTCCAGGCACAGCAGGTAATGCTCTCGGAAAATAAGCAGGGAAAGCGATATATTCTGGAATACATAGACTTCCCCTCTTCCATGGCTTCCCTGTCTTATTCCTCTTTTCAGGAGGAAAAGCTGCTGAATTTAATATCTGTTGGCAATGAACGGGATGTGGCGCAGTTGTTGGATCAGATCCACCGGGATCATTTTATCACGGGAAATGTCAGTTCCTTTATGAAAAAAGTCCTGTATTACAAGATGCTGGAAACCATGGTCCGTGCAGGCTATGTGCCTTCCCCTGAAGATGAGGAAATCTATTATCATGCAGATGCTGTCCCGGACACGGAATTTTTTCAGTTTTTAAGGGAGACATGCCACACTCTGTGCCGGGATGCCAGGGAAAAAATTAACAAACAGCAAAGTTTACTTTATCGGGATCTACGTTTGTACCTCCAGGAAAATTTTACCGACAGTTCCCTTAGCCTTACCTCACTTTCCACAGAGTTTCATATGACGGAAAGTTATCTTTCTGTTTTCATCAAAGAGTGGTTTGCGAGTAATTTTTCAACTTATCTGGAGCTCCTCAGGATTAAAAAGGCCAACGAGCTGCTGGATAAAGGGGAAAGTTCCATAAGCGGGATTGCACAGGCCGTCGGTTATACTTCATCCAACTCATTCGGCCGGGCATATAAGCGTGTCATGGGATTCAGCCCTTCTGCCTATCGGAAAAAAGGCAGCAGGGAGGACAGGAGCGGAGCAGTGTTGAGCAGTGAAAAACTGGGTGACTGAGAATAAAACAGCTTTCAGGCTGAGAAAGAAGAAGGATTTATGATCGCAAAAATTAAGGTTGCCAGGGAGAAGAAAAATGTACTGATTGCATCCCATCGGGGATGCAGCGGGGGGAATGTCATTCAGAATACCATTCCTGCTTTTGAAAATGCCCTGCTTCAGGGCGCCGATATTCTGGAAATGGATGTGGTCCGTTCCACGGACGGTAAATATTTTTTGTTTCATACGGATCAGGAACCTGCTCTGCTGGGTACCTCCCAGCGTCTGAATACATTGGATTCCGGGCAAATCCTGAGCTTTTCCCTGCATAACTGTATCCATTATCCAACCAGGCAAAAGGTCAACCGGCTGGATGATGTACTGGAACAGTTCAAGGGACGATGCCTGATTAACATTGACAGAAGCTGGGGCTTCTTTGAAGAGCTGATTCCACACCTGGACCGTTTTCAGATGCAGGATCAGATCATCCTGAAAGGACATTCCTCCCCAAAGGAAACGGAAGTGATGCAATCGATCGGCTCGAAATATATGTATATGCCCATTGTGTCAAGGCAGGAAGACGTCGATCGGGCTTTTCCGCTGAATTGCCGCGTGATTGGCATGGAGATGGTTTTCCAGGAAGAGAACAGTTCGCTGCTGCAGGAGGCAAACATCCGGAAGGCGCATGACAGAGGATGGATATTATGGGCAAATTCCATCAATCTGGACGATACGCAAAAGCTGGGTGGGGGTCACGATGACCGGATTTCCATGTTTCAGGATCCGGAGGACGGCTGGGGATGGCTGGTCCGTTATGGATTTGATGTAATTCAGACGGACTGGCCAATGCTTTTGTCATGCTATCTCAGAAAATAAATGCAGCATGTCATCTGCATTCTTCCTCTTCAGAGAAGTATGTATACCGGGTGGAACTCAGGAATGATCTGTCGGGCAGGCTCTCCTCTTTATCGCTGATCCAATTCCGAAACAAAAACCAGCTGGATATTCTCCTCCCCGAACTCGGGCAGCATGTCAGTGATCGCTTCAGCCGTGACATCCCCGCCTTCAATACCTGCATGGCCGATTGCAACGGCAAATCCCTTCTTCAGGGCAATTTCCCCGGCCTGCTTCAGACGTTTCACCACAAAGCTTTTGGGCTGCTTCCCATCCAGGAACACATCCCTGTCATAGCACAATACGCCCTGTTCGTCGGCAACCTCCTTTCCAATGGGGTGCCTTGTTGTGCGGCTGTCCACAAAGTACATGTTCTTTTTCTTTAAAACGTCCAATACAGCCGACATGACAGATTTATCGCTGCTTGCCCTCGATCCCATATGTATATTGGCCCCTACCGCATAGGGAACGCTGCTGATTGCCTCGGCGGTGAGTTTCTTTATTTCATCGCCTGTCATCCCGGATATGATTGGTCTTGGCCCTACTCAGCTTATTTTTCCTCCATTCGCTTCCATAGGTAAATGGACGATAACCTCGATACCGTTTTCATAGGCATTCACGGCATCTCTTTCAGTGTTTTCCAGAAAAGGCATGACAGCAAAGGTCAGATGTTCCTTGATGGCCAGCATCTTATCCAGGCCCGAATCGGTGGAGCCAATATCATCTATAATAATGGCAAGTTTTGCAGTGGGAGGCGGGCTGTCCTTCCTATCAGTGCGGTCTGCTGCTTCGTTATGTTCCGGATCATTTACCGTAACTGCTCCATGCACGTTTTTGGGTGTATGTGCCGATGATTCCTCATGATGGGATACAGCATACAGTATCCCCGCCATGATAAGGATGCCCAGCAAAACTGCCAAAACGGCCTGAACCGTTTTTTTTTGGATTATAATTATTTTATGCTCTTTCATACGATACACCTTTCTATATATGCTGTCCCCTGCACAGGGCCGTTCCTTCTACCTATTACTACTCCTGTGCGGCCCGATTTATTCTGATTCATGTGCATTAACCCATGCCCTGATCCCGCTGCGTTTCATTGTATGGATTCTGCCTGCACCATCCATCCATCCGGTATCAAAATAAGAAAGGGAAGTTCCTTGTAAATTTTCCAATGGAACAACCGATATATATAAATAAATGACTTTTTTCGACTTTCCCATGATTCAGGGGAAAAATCCTGTCGAATCTCCTCTATAATTGGGAGTGCAATGGCGTGAAGCGCAGGAGATTGCGCATCCGTTTTTCCTATCGGTATGCATATTGCCTTTGAGAAGATTGTGCAAGGACAATATCGCATGATTTACAGGGGGGTTCGGCAAGTTTACAGCAAATGAAAAGATTATCTTTGATTCTGGCATTGGTTCTGATCCTGTTTACTTTATTTGGCACTGGGATTTTAACTTCATCGGAAGAAAATACGCCGCCCCGCGAACCATCCGGACTGCGGACAGAAATGCTGGAGAATGCTTACGGACTTTCCACCAAAAATCCTGCGCTTTCATGGATTGTAAACGATTTGGATGCGAACGAAGTGCAGACCGCTTATCGTATTGTTGTATTCGATTCCCTGAAACAGGGAGAAAGCAGGGAATATATTCTGGATACCCATTGGATTTCTTCCGATGAGAGTTCCTATGTTCATGTCAGTGGCCTGGAAAGCAAATTGATGGATAATGAACTGTACTATTGGCAGGTACAGACAAAAGACAGGAATGGTGCCAAAAGCCCTTTCTCCAGGCCGCAGCCCTTTATGACTGATATTGGATCCGGATGGAAGAGTCTGAGCGATATCTGGAAAGATACACCATTTGGGAAAGACATAAATGGCATAAATGATATAAATACCAGGAAAAGCGGGGACCTGGCAAAACCAGTATCCGGAAATTTTGTGTTCTTTCGCAGTCCCCGGCTGAAGAGTACAGGGAATAAAGCAGTGGAAAAAGCAATTTTGAGTGCTGCGGCCCGGAATACCGAGTCGGAAAAATCCCAGATATTTGATTTGTATGTGAATGGGCAGTCTGTCGGTACAGGCCCTGCACGGGACTTTGGCAATGTGGGGAAGTACGGCGGCTCATCAGATTATACGCAGGCCTACTATAATTCCTTTGATGTCACGGATCTGTGGAAGGAAGGCAGTGACAACGTAATCAGTGCAGTTGCCTATGGCAGGGACCGCTCGAAACGTGGATTTCTGACGCAATTGACGGTATTTTATACAGATGGCAGCAAGGAGGTGCTGACCAACAGCGGTACGGAGGATTCAAACTGGAAGGCACTGGACGGGACGGCTGCTTTCGGCAGGTCCGGACGCACCATAGGAACGTCCTATTTTCAAATGCCGGCAGAGGATATGGATGTCCGACGCTATCCGGCAGGCTGGAATACAGTGAACTTTGATGACAGCTTATGGGGAAAGGCAGATCGGGGGAAGCCGGTTGCGGATGCGGTCCGCGGGAAAACCGGCCGTGTTCTGACTCCCTATCCTTCGGAAAACACGATCCGCACCCTTGTGAACGAACCAGCAAAGTCCGTATCCCAAAACAGAAATGGCATTCTGATCGATCTGGGCAAGGAAATTATCGGCGGGTTGAAAGTCAACCTGAACAGTCCCAAAGAACAGCGAATCACGGTTCGTATGGGTGAGCAGAGAAATGAAGATGGTACGGTTCGCTACGAATTGCTGGCAGGGCCGATATATGAAGAAACCTGGACATTGAAGCAGGGATTGAATTCTTTTGAAACCGTTACCATGAAGAACTTTCGCTATATTGAAATCATTGGGTTCAGGGGAACCATTGAGAAAAATGGAATTATGGGCCGGGCAATGCATCAGCCTTTTGACCGGGATGCCTCCTGCTTTCAGGCAACGGACGGCACGGACGCTTCAGCTTTGCTGAATCGTATCTATGAGCTCAGCAAGTACACGATGGAAGCCACCAATCAGGATCTGTACACGGATTCGCAGGCCCGGGAGAGACGTGCCTATGAAGGGGACTTATTGGTCCAGTCCAATACGAGTTATGCGGTTTCCGATCATTATACCCTTGCCCGGCATACCAGCCGATATCTGCTGGATCATGAGATTTGGCCGGATGATTATAAACTATTTTCCATAGAAGCAGCGTGGCAGGATTATCTGTACACAGGGAATCCGGACTTCCTTAAGGAAAATTATGACATACTGGTAAAGAAAGCAGAGATCCTAACGTTTCAGAAAGAAATGGGTCTGGTAACCGGGAATGGCCTGATTGATTATGATAACAGTACATGCGATGGGTTTATGAAAGGTGTTTACAATACCCCATGGAATGCAGAATGCGTTGGGATTTATTCTATCCTTTCCAAAATCGCGACTGTGACCGGGCATGAGACGGATGCGCAAAAATACGAGGGCCTGTCAGATACGGTCCGGGTAAACATGATCCGTAAAATGTATCATGAACAGGAAGGAAAATTTTATGATTCCCTCAATGCTGATGGAACGCCTGTCCGAACGGAAGACTGCTCTGTCTATCCGTCTGTATATGCACTGGCTTACGGTGTGTTTGATTCTCAGGAAATGGCGGACCGGCTGGCGGACTATGTCTGGAACGACGGGAAGTTTAAAGGAAGTATTTATATGTCCTATTTCATCCTGAGAGGCTTATATTCTTCCAATAACGGCACGAAGGCAATGGAGCTTTTAACCAACCCTGAGGTTGGGGAAGGCGTCAAAACTTTTGCTTCCGTTCTGGATAACTTACAGGCGACCATTACCCCGGAGGCATGGGGAGAAAAGCAAAAAACCGCCATGACCCTGTCTCATCCCTGGGGCTCATCTCCTGGAGGCGCCATTGTGCAGGGCATGTTCGGCATTGCTCCAATCACCCCCGGATTTAACAAGTTTGCCATCAGGCTGCAGCCGGGCGGCATCCCATCAGCCAAGGTAAAGGCGCCAGGCGTAAAAGGACCGATTCTGGTTTCCTACAGGCAGAAAAAGGACGGGCTGGCTGCAAAAGTAACCATTCCGGTGAACACGGAAGCAAAAGTTTCCCTGCCGGCAGGGGATCGGGCCGGCTCATCCTTCCTTGTGGATGGACAAGCTGTGGAAGCTTCCAGAACCGGGGACTATCTCATGGTTTCGCTGGGATCCGGTACCCATAGTCTGGAGATTTCCGGAGGAGCATAGAAATATCCATACAGATGAAAAAACAAGAGGCTACAGCAGCCTGTACTGCAATTATGCCAAACAATACACTGACGGGCACTTCCGTCAAAGTGATCAGAGCTTTTTTCATTAAAAACATCTCAAATTATATTAATCTCATCTTTTTCAAAGAAATTCCCGGTATCACTCATGCTGCCTTTTATGACAGGGCCGTTGAAATACCAATGGGATAAATTTCATGACAAATGAAGGGTACCGATCAATTATCCCATCAACGAAGTTCTGGGAATATCTGTTGTCTATTGGCTTAAAACTTTGGAAGATTTGTATCTATATATCTAGTTGAATATTCACGAATAAATATAATTTTTTGTAGATCTTATGAAATTTTCTATTGACAAATATTTATTTAGATGCTAACATGTTAGTGAAGCAACTAACATGTCAGTTGCTCGTGCGCGCACAACTTTTCATCGTTTGGCAGTTCCAACATTCAGCAGATGTTTTTAAGACAACTGGTTTCTTATATCCGAAGATTTTGATTGGAGGTAGATCAAAAATGGCAGAAATTATCATCGGTATTTTGATGATCCTGACCTTTATTGGCATGATTATCTACTGTGTCAAGGGCCATAACCTGATGGTAGGCTTTTTTACAATGGCTACGATATGGACAGTTATGGCCCTGATTGGCAATGCCATAAGTCCCAGTCCCGCCATGGAGGATGAGAATCTGCTCAGTGTACTTAAAAATGTATACCAGACCGGTCCGGAAGGTTATGCAAGTTCGATTTTAGTTAATATATTTTTTGGTGCCTTCTTTGGTCGTGTGCTGGTAGATACCGGAATCGCCGCTACCTTGATCCGCAAGGTTGTGGAGTTGGGCGGCGACAGGCCTCGTATTACCATGGTCCTGCTTTGCATCGTCACTTCCCTTTGCTTTACGTCCATGACCGGTATTGGGCCGGTTATTTCCATTGCAGTAATTGTAATGCCGATTCTGCAGGCATTGGGTATTCCCTCTGCTATTGCGCTGTTTGCTTTTATGGGCTCTATTATGGCCGGAATCTGCGCTAATATCACAAATTTTACTCAGTATCAGGGAATACTGGGTGGTATTGAGCCGGCTTTCCTCCAGCAGTATGATTACAACGCTTACTTTCTTTTTGGCGCAATTGCCATGGTTGTCTGCCTGATAGTGGTACTGATTGTTGCCAGCCTGGCTCTGAACAAAGAGAAAGTCACCCATGCCTGGGCTGCGGTTTCATCCAATGGAAAAGAGGAAACCGCCCCGTGGTATTCCTGGATATCGGTCATTCTTCCGGTCGTTCTGGTGGTAACCACGAAGTGCCCGATTATTCTTGCTTTTATTGCGTCCGCTTTGTATGCCCTGCTTACCTGTGGCAAATTAAGGCAGAAATTCTCCGGGATTTGCCGTATGCTGGCCAAACAGTTTGCCGACGGTGCAGTGGATGTGGCTCCGATGATTGGTTTTCTGCTGACACTTGCCATGTTCAACAATGCAGCCACTTATGCAGCACCTTATTTTAAGGCGGTTATCGGTGGTATTTTCCCAACCACTGCGTTTGGGATTGCTGCTTTGTTTGCGGTATTGGTCCCATTGGGGTTCTTCCGTGGTCCGACCAACCTTGTAGGTTGTGGAACCGCGATTGCAGCGGTGGTGCTGTCCCTGGCAAAATGGCCCGTTGCCTTTATTTATCCGCTGTTTGCCGTTACGACCATTGTGCCGCAGCATCTTGATATCACGCAGTCCTGGGTAGCCTGGGGCCTTGGATATTCCAAGGTAAGCTCCCGGGATTTTATGAAATACTCGATTCCCACCGGATGGATTGCCGGGGCAATCCTATGCTTTGTGGCATTCTTCCTGTATGGTAATCTGGTCTAGCGAATCCGGTCCATTGATCCCGTGGAATGGTGTGAAAAGGTGCGCACGGAGGATTCTGTATCCCGTCCACCTTTTTGCCCCTGGGCTGCCGCTTGCAATTGCCTGCGGGTCTTATTATAATTTATATGTTGAAAGAGGTAGAAATAATGGCGAGAACAGTGAGAATGGGTATTGATGTCGGCGGTACCTATACCAAAGCTGTTGCGATTGACAATGACACCCATGAAATCATTGGAAAATCCAGCGTCAAGACCACACATAGTGATCCTCGTGGTGTTGCGGCAGGTGTCGTGGAGAGCTTTGAAAATTGTCTGCACGAAAATAACATTGACACTTCAGAAGTTGTTTTCGTGGCCCACAGTACTACCCAGGCAACCAATGCCCTTATCGAAGGCGATGTGGCTGTGGTGGGCATTCTGGGCATGGCCAGGGGTGGCGTGGAAGGGTTTCTTGCCAGGCGTCAGGTGTGTCTTGATGATATTGATCTTGGCAATGGCAAGAGTATTCATATTGTAAATACCTTCATCAGTGCCAAACATTTTGACAGACGGACGGTGGAACAGGCTGTGGATGAATTGGTAGATCAAGGCGCACAGGTCATTGTAGCCTCCATGGCATTTGGTGTGGACAACAGCGAACCGGAGCAACTCGTATATCAGGTGTGCAGTGAGAAGGGCCTGCCCACCACTATGGCTTCGGATATCACCAAACTGTATGGTCTGACTCGCCGTACCCGCACTGCGGCTATCAATGCATCCATTTTACCCAAAATGCTGGACACTGCCAACTCCACCGAGGCTTCGATACATGAAGCGGGTGTTATGGTACCTTTGATGATTATGCGTGGTGATGGCGGTGTTATGGCGATCAATGAGATGAAGAAGCGTCCGGTGCTGACTATGTTATCCGGTCCGGCGGCTTCCGTCATGGGCAGTCTGATGTACCTGCGTGCCTCCAATGGTGTGTATTTTGAGGTGGGTGGCACCACCACCAATATCGGCGTCATTAAAAACGGGCGCCCGGCCATTGATTACTCCATTGTAGGAGGCCATTCCACCTACATTACCAGTCTGGATGTGCGTGTTCTGGGCTGTGCTGGTGGCAGCATGGTGCGGGCCAACAGGAAAGGAGTTGTTGATATAGGCCCGCGTTCTGCCCACATTGCAGGCCTGGAATACTCAGTTTACAGCAATCCTGAAGAGATGGAGGGCCCAAAGATCGAGTTCTTCAGTCCGAAACCTGGCGATCCATCGGATTATGTGGCTGTCCGCTTTGCCAATGGTAAGCGGGTCGCCATTACCAATTCCTGTGCAGCCAATGTACTGGGGCTTGTAAAACCGGAGCACTTTTCCTATGGCAGCGCTGAAGCTGCCCGTAAGGCCATGCAGGCATTGGCAGATTACTGCGGAACCAGTGTGGAAGACATTGCTGCGCAGATTATGGAGCATGCCTATGCAAAAATAGAACCGATTATTCTTTCTCTGGCTGATAAGTACAAGCTGGAAAAAGATCAGCTTTCCCTGGTGGGAGTTGGCGGTGGCGCGGCATCTCTGATTGTGTATTTTGCCAACAAGCTGGGAGTCCGATACTCCATTCCTGAAAATGCTGAGGTTATTTCTTCCATTGGTGTGGCACTGGCCATGGTGCATGACGTTGTGGAACGTATTATCCCATCCCCCAGTCAAAATGATATCCGCGCCATTAAAACCGAGGCAATCAATAAAGCCATTGAAAGTGGAGCCACCCCTGAAAGTGTCGAAGTGCATATTGAAATTGACGCACAAACCTCCAAAGTCCGGGCAACTGCCACAGGCTCGACGGAGGTCCGGACTACTGATCTACTTACAGAGTGTGACGAAGGCGAAGCCTGCAGACTGGCTGCTGAGGATATGCGTTTGCCTGTCACTCAGGTCAAGCTGATTGAAAAGACCCAATATTTCTATATATATGGGGATAAAAATTGTGTGGATGCCGGCAAGGCCAGCCCTATACGCATTCTGGATACCAAGGGATTCATTAAAGTACAGCGCAGTTGCGGCATGGCTCTGCGCACCACGGCAGAAAGCTTCGAAGGTGCGATCCGACAGCTATGGGATGATATGGCGGAATATAAGAGTGAAGTTATTATTCGTCCGGATTACTATATTTGCATGGGAGCTCGTGTGGTGGATTTTTCCAGTATGGAATTTGAGCAGCTTAAGCTGTTGATCGAGCTTGAGGTGAATAACCTGAACCCCGGAGATGAGGTAATGGTGGTGGCGGCGAACACCCGGCAGAACTAACCGGGGATCGGCGAGTTTCGGATGCAACACGCGAAAACAGCCTGTATCCTCTGCAGAAGGGTGCTATATTTATATGGAAGAAATAACGTTGGAGACGATGATGCGAAACATGCGTACTGTGGATGATATGACCTGGGGCCGCTATGCTTTTTCACGTGATATCCTGCGGGATCGTGTCACTCCGGAAGGGCGGGATGAGATGATTCGCAAGTCCTTTGACTGTGGCGCACAGTGGGCTGAGCAAATGCGGGCACGAACTGGTACATCCGACCCTTTTACGTTGGCAAGGGATTTGGATCTGGAGGCAGTGGAGAGTGACCGGTCCATGACCGGGGGGAGAGTGGTGTTTGCACAGTTCGTGCCGGACAAACGTATTGAGATTATGAGTGATACGCTGGATGCTTACGCCGATCTTTATCAGAAACAGACAGCCAATAAGCGGGCTGTACTCTTTCCAACACCCGGGGAAGTGCGTGCGCTGTTGCTGGCACATGAGATTTTCCATTACGTGGAGGAGGTTCATGCCGGCGATATTTATACACGTAATGAGACGATCCGTTTATGGAAGGTTTTGTGTTTTAAAAATGATTCTACTATTCGTGCTGTCAGTGAAATTGCGTCCATGAGCTTTGCAAGGACGTTCACCAAAATAGATTGCAATCCTTTCATACTGGATGTGCTGTTATTTTTCGGCCGTAATCCGATGGGTGCCAGAAGTATTTATGCGGATGTGATGGAGATTCTGTCCAGCGCAAAAATTCAAGAGAAAGTGGAAACCAATTAATGCCAAATGTTACTTTGAATGACCGAGTGTACCGGAAAATAAAAGACGACATCATGTATCTTGTACTGGAACCAGGACTTGCCGTCAGTGTGCAAAAACTGGCAGATACCTATGGCTCAAGCCGTACACCGGTACGGGAGGCAGTTGTCCGACTGCAGCAGGAGGATTTGGTGCATATTTACCCACAAGCCCGCACTGCTGTTTCTCTTATCAGCATGGACCGTATTCAGGAAGAGCGCTTTATTTGTAATTCCCTTGAATTGTCCATGGTTGACAGCTTCATTAAAAACTGCAGTCCGTTGGTGGTTGATACGTTGGAAAATGTTATCGGTATTCAGCATCGTGCCATGGAGCGTCAGAAGTTCCGGGAGTTTTTTGATATGGGAAATCGGTTTCAACGGATTCTGTTTGAGACGGCAGGGCAGCGTCTTGCCTGGAAAATAATTGAATCTTCCAATTCCCATTACAGTCGTTTACGTTATTTGTCACTCAGGCACTATGGCTTTGATCCGAAAGTTTTGCAGGATGATGAGGCGATTATGTATGCTGCCAGACAACGTGATGAAGACGGAATGCGCAAAGTACTGAGCAAGCACCTGAGCAAAGGGCAGGAGAATATTGTGGGATTACCCAGGCTTTATCCCAATTATTTTACAGAATAATGGAATCAGGAAAGTGATAAAAGGAGGTATATCAATGGATATTCGTTATAGCGCAAATCAAAAAGATTTTAAACGGTACACAACCCAGGAACTACGGGAGGAATTTCTTATGGAAAAATTGTTTCTCCCGGATGACGTAACTGCCATGTATTCCCATGTGGACCGAATTGTAGTAATGGGAGCAATGCCAGTGCGGGAAACCCTGGCTATTGAAAAAAATATCGACTGTCGGAAAAACTTCGGTGTACGTTATTTTCTAGAACGGCGCGAACTTGGAATCATCAATATTGGTGGCGATGGGATTGTCACAGCTGATGATGATACGTTTGAGTTGGGGCATATAGAGGGATTGTACGTGTCAATGGGTACCCGCCAGGTTACCCTGGGTGCAAAAAATCCTGATCATCCTCCTAAATTCTATATGTGTTCGGTACCCGCACATAAGCCCTGTCCTACAACCTATATTCCTTTTAAAATGGCAATCCACCGGGATCAGGGTGCAGCGGAAACGGCAAATGAGCGCACCATAAACCAATTCATTCATCCCGATGTGCTTGAGACCTGCCAGCTGTCAATGGGCTGCACCATTCTCAAACCGGGCAGTGTCTGGAACACGATGCCAGCTCATACACACGAACGTCGTATGGAGGTGTATATGTACTTTGACATCCCACAGGACAATGTTGTGTTTCATTTGATGGGGCAGCCTCAGGAAACCCGTCATATTGTCATGACCAACGAGCAGGCAGTAATCAATCCATCCTGGTCGATTCATTCCGGATGCGGCACCGCAAACTATTCCTTTGTCTGGGCAATGTGCGGAGAAAATAAGGAGTTTGACGATATGGATGGCATTGCCAATATGGATCTGCGTTAAATTCAGCTTTTACCTTAGCATAATTATGAGAAAGGGGAGAAATCTTATGGATGCATTCCGATTGGATGGCAAAGTAGCTTTGGTGACAGGAGGGTCGTACGGAATCGGGTTTGCAATCGCAAGCGGTTTGGCAAAAGCGGGTGCAAAGCTGGTATTCAACGATATCCGGCAGGATCGGGTGGATAAAGGGCTCGAGGCATACCGGCAAGCTGGTATTGATGTACATGGATATGTATGTGATGTGACCAGCGAAGAGCAGGTAAATGATATGGTATCGCAGATAGAGAAGGATGTCGGTATCATTGATATTCTTTTTAATAACGCAGGAATCATTAAGCGAATCCCCATGTGTGATATGACAGCAGCCGAATTCCGACAGGTTGTCGACGTGAACCTGAATGCGCCATTCATTGTCTCCAAGGCGGTCCTTCCTGCTATGATCAAAAAGGGAGGCGGTAAAATCATTAACATTTGTTCGATGATGAGCGAACTCGGTCGGGAAACCGTTTCGGCGTATGCGGCGGGCAAAGGTGGCCTTAAAATGCTTACCAAAAACATTGCTTCAGAATACGGTAAATACAACATTCAGTGCAATGGTATCGGTCCGGGTTATATTGCTACGCCCCAGACTGCTCCCCTGCGTACCGATGGACATCCTTTCAACAGCTTTATTATCTCCAGGACTCCGGCGGCGCGTTGGGGTACGCCACAGGACCTGGTGGGCCCCGCTGTCTTTCTTTCCTCGCCAGCCTCTGATTTTGTCAACGGTCATATTCTTTATGTCGATGGCGGGATTCTCGCTTATATTGGCAGGCAACCCGAGTAAAATTTCAGGCGAGCTGAAAATATAGTTTTACTCACATGTTCATTTTGCAATAGCATTGGTTGCTTTGCAGCAACATTGGCCTCACCTTAAGGGAGAGGCCAATGCTTTTTTCTGAGACAAAACCGCTGAAATTTGATAGAATATATTTACACTTTTATATTCCGGAAGTGGAATAAGAAAAGTGTGAGGAATCCGGCACTCTGAAATTTAGAAGAATGAAAAGGGGAGTTCAGATATGAAAAGGGAAAAAGAGGTTAGCTACGTCATCAGCGTTTCGCTCGGTACTGGTTGTTACCGGCATATTAAGATATCCTCAAACGCAACATTGGATTGTTTTGCTCAGGCTGTTCTTGATGCATTCGAATTCGATAATGATCATTTGTATGCGTTCTTTTTAAATAATAAACGATGGGACAATGGAGATGCTTATTACAGCGACAACGCAGACTCTGCTGACAGACTGGCCACCCATTATAAGCTGAAGCAAGTCGGCTTGACGGCAGGCAAAAAGTTTCTATATCTGTTTGACTTTGGTGAGGATTGGACCTTTAACTGTAAAGTTCTCAGGATACTGGAGGAAGAAACAAAAAAGCCGGAGGTGATCCGCTCAAAAGGAGAGGCACCCGAACAATATTATGATGAATACGAAGAGGAGTACGAGGAAGACTTTGATGACGACGATGATTAGGATGCTGTCGCGATCCATCGTTACAATTTATAGGAATGTATAAGCATTGGATAAACCACAGATTTGCTATTGAATGATACAGCTGTCTCTATCACACAGATAGCTGTGATGATAGGAAGAGGAGGCAATATAGTGGACTACATAACATTACCATATGATAAAATGATTACATTCTGTGAAGAAATTTTTACAAGCTATGGATTTACAAATGAGCAGAGTCATGTTATTACAGATGTACTTTTGCGGGCAGATCTTTATGGGATCGAATCGCACGGGGTGCAGCGATTGGTCAGATATGACCGGGAAATTGGCAGAGGGATGGTCTCTATCCATGCCGTACCGAAAGTCATTCATGAAACACCGGTGTCTGCTGTAATCGATGCGGACAGAGCCATGGGCCAGTTGTCCGGAGTACATGGTATGCAGCTGGCAATAAAAAAAGCTCATAAGAACGGCATTGGAATGATACAGGTGTGCAATTCCAACCACTTTGGTATTGCAGGTTATTATGCCAAAATGGCCGTTGAGGAAGACATGATAGGTATCTGCATGACGAATACGGAGGCTATCATGCTTCCCACCTTTGGCAAACAACCAATGCTGGGGACGGACCCGATCTCACTGGCAATGCCGGCTGACCCAATCCCTTTCCTTTTTGATGCGGCGACAACGGTGGTTCCCCGTGGTAAGCTGGAAGTTTACAATAAAACGGAGCGTCCGCTTCCTGACGGGTGGGTACTGGATGAAGACGGAACGGGAAGCAATGATCCCAAAAGGGTGCTGTATAATATCATTCACCGAATAGGCGGAGGGATCCTGCCTCTGGGTGGGGAAGGCGAATTGCACTCAGGCTATAAAGGATATGGCCTTGCGCTGATTTGTGAACTGTGTACGGGCATATTATCCGGTGGGCCTACTGCCAACCATATTTCCAGTTCGGGTTCCTATTCAGGGATTTCACATTGTTTCTGGGCAGTAGATTACGGCATTTTTGGGGGAAAGAAGGAGATCAGGAGTCGTTTCTCGGATTACCTTCGTGAAATTAGGAATTCGCCCAAGGCAACGGGGGAAGACAGAATCTTTATCCATGGCGAAAAGGAGCTGGAAGAGGAACAGAAGAAAAAGAAAATCGGTATCCCGGTAAACAAAAAAACTTTCCAGGAAATGCAGAAAATTGCCAAAGAGCAGCATGTTGATATAAATGATTATTTTGACGCTTCATCGATTACAGATATAGAGACCATCTGAACTATCTGATCGGAATTTTTGTGCCAATTTAAAAGGCGGCATTTTGAGGTCATCCAGATGTTCCTGGCCTCAGGCTGCTGCCATAATTGTCCTTTGCAACGTCAGTCATATTTTTTTTAACCCATTTTGGAGTCATTCATTACCTTTTTCGTCTTTAGAAATTCGACAACCGGTCATTACAACACAACTTTTAAAATTATTTTATGTTACATATTGACAGAAATTGATTTTTGTTATATAGTAATTTCGTAATACGAAACTAGATTTCGGGATATTCGGATAAAGGAGGCTGGTAAAGGATGGACAGGTTTTCGGGTGATGTTGTGATTGTCGGAGGCGGTTGTGCAGGTGTTGTGGCAGCGATTGCTTCTGCAAGATCCGGGGCTGAAACATTGTTGATAGAGAAGACAGGTGTTGTGGGAGGTACTGCGACCAATGGCCTGGTAGGACCGTTTATGACATGTTTTGATCCAAAAGGGAAACATCAGATTATAAAGGGCATTTTTGATGAAATTGTTCGCAGGATGGAGAAGAGAGGGGGAGCGATACATCCCTCAAAGACCGGAATGGTGAGTGAATATGGTTGCTGGATTAAATTAAGGCATAACAACGTAACTCCGTTTGAGCCGGAATGTTTAAAGATGGTTTTAACTGAGCTGCTTGCTGAAGCAGGTGTGACAGTTCATCTGAATACTGTTTTGACCGATGTGGCTGTGGAAAACAATACCATTAAAGAATTAAAAGCTTATGATGGAAATCGTTATGTGAACTATTCGGCAAAAGTTTTTATAGACGCTACCGGAGATGCACTGCTGAGCTGTAAGTCAGGGGTTCCATGTGTTATTGCTGATGTTGAGAATGAATTGCAGCCCATGACATTGTTTTTTTGGATTTATAATGCCGACGATGACAAGATCGTAAGATTCCTGAACCAAAAGGAAGAAACAAAATATTTACCCTATCATGATATCATCGAAGAAGCCAGAGAAAATGGAGAATTTCAAATCAATCGTAACAAAATAGGATTATATCATATGGTGAAGTCAGGAGAGTGGAGACTGAACACCACCCGACTTCAAGGCTATGATCCAACGGATCAGCAAAGTATGAATCAGGCTTATCTGGAAGGGATGAAACAAGTTCAGTTCCTAATGGATTTCCTTAAAAGATTGCCGGGGCTGGAAAACGCGAGAATTGCGCAGACCGGCTCCATTGTGGGAATAAGGGAGTCCCGAAGAATCCAGGGTTTATATACGCTGACAGAAAATGATCTGATTAAAAATACTGAATATAATGATACGATCTCATTGTGTAGCTATCCCGTTGATTTGCATCCTTCCAAAGGTGCCCTGACAGGTACAAGCTATAAAAAAGAGAATACGAATGTTGCTGATGTTTACAGGGTTCCCTACAGGATTCTATTGCCTCAAAAGATAGACAATTTGCTTGTGGCTGGAAAGTGTGTCTCAGCGACTCATGAAGCACTTGGCGCAATCCGGATTATGCCGTCTGTATTTGCCATGGGTGAAGCTGCAGGAACCGCAGCGGGTCTGGCAGTGGCAGACGAAGTAAATCCGAAAGATGTTTGTATTCCTAAATTACAGGAAACACTTATTCATAACGGGCAAGTGTTGAATTACAACTAGAGAGGAGCAGGAATCGGAATCATGACTTTACAGATTATCTTAATCCTTGCTATATTTATTGTGATTGTTGGGCTGATGGTATCGGATAAAATTAATGCCGTTGTCGCTCTTCCTTTAATGGCCGTATTGCTTTGCTGCGCCGTTGGGCTTCCATTTAAAACAATCATCAATGATGTGGTAGGTACTGGACTAAGCGGAATGTCAGAGGCGATATTCTCCACCCTTGTGGCAGCTGTTTTGGGAGAAATCATAAAAAAGACTGGAATTGCGGAAAAGCTCATTCGGACTGCCGCTGAATTAGGCGGCGACAATCCGTATTTCATAGCTATTCTTTGCTTTTTCGCCTGCGGATTTTGCTTTGTCGGCTTAAATGGAGTCGGTGCAAAAATTATGCTTGGCATTATTGTTTTTCCAATTATGCTATCCGTTGGAGTGCCTAAGGTAATAGCTGCTTTTGTGATGCTGGCTTCCACACAATTGGGATATTTCTTTAATGTATCCAGGTGGGCCTTTATCGGCGGCCTGGCAGGTCTGGATGCAACGGACCCTCTTATAAAACAAACGGCAGTTTTTTTGGCAATTATCGCAATCATTGTCAGCATCGTCTTTATCATTGTTGGAATTAAGGTAAGCGGGCCGGTGTTTTCATGGGCTGCGAAAAACCCGAAGAAGAAAAAGGAAGACAAGGACGATGTTCCTCTTTATGCAGTGATTGCTCCAATCATACCGTTGATCACGGTATTCTTGTTCGATTGGAATGTGAATGCTGCTCTGATTGCCGGCATTATTTACGCGATTCTTTCTACGGGATGGAAGAAGAAATTTAAAGGTTCCCTTGATTTAATCAATCGTTCTTCCTTTGACGGATTTGCAAACGTCGCGGTGACCATTCTGATCATGATGGGCATTGGCATGGTATTGGCAGCTGCGAAACAGGAAGCGTTGCTGGCACCCATGCAGAAAATGTTGACCGGCATAGTCCCCACCAAAGCGTTGCCAATCATTCTGGTCTTCGGTCTCATTGGTCCATTTCTTACCATGTATCGTGGTCCGCTGAATCCCTGGGGATTGGGAGCTGCATTAATCGGAATCTTATTAAATACGGCTTTGCCAATTGGCCTGATTATTTGTCTGGCCTGGTTGTATGATTACTATGTAGGAGTGAATGACCCAACAGCATCGCAGGTTACCTGGGCGTGCGGCTATCTGCAGCTTAAGGTCGGGAAGTACACACGCGGTACCTTCCTGGTGGATGCCCTTGTCGTCTTAATGGGTGTCATTGTTGGCGTTATCGTGTTTATGTAAATATACTGCAAGGAGCTGGAAGCTGGATGAGAAAAATAAGAATTGGCATCGATGTTGGGGGGACTTTTACCGATGCTGTTGCCCTTGATAATGATACCTATGAGATAATTGCACAGAATAAACTTCCGACGACGCATAATGCAAGGGAAGGCGTTGCCAGTGGAGTAATCAAAATATTAAACCTTCTGCTGGAGGAAATTGGTTATCAGCCCAGCGATGTTGTCTTTATTGCGCACGGGACAACACAGGCTACAAATGCTTTGCTGGAAGGTGATGTGGCCAAAATAGGAATCATTGGAATGGGCTCAGGAATCGGGGTTTCCAAAATCAAAAATGATACACGGCTTGGCAATGTACCGTTGGAAGATGGGAAAGAGATCAACACGGAATATGAGTTTATCGATACTTCTTCCGGGGATTTTACGGACAGGGTAAATGGGATCGTTGACCGATTCAAAGACGAAGGAGTTGAAGTCGCGGTTATCAGTGAAGCGTTTTCTGTTGATAACCCGGATAATGAAAAGAACGTTGCAGGTCTTGTAAGGGAAAGAGGTCTGTTGGCAACTGCAACACATGAGCTTTCCAAATTGTATGGGCTGAAAGCAAGGACGAAAACGAGTGTAATCAACGGTTCCATTCTGCCAAAAATGGTTCAAACGGCAACGATGACGGGCAATGCGGTGAAAACTGCTGAAATCAAGGCGCCTCTCATGATTATGAGATCGGATGGCGGGGTCATGCAGATTGATGAGATCAAGAAGCGGCCTATTTTAACGGTATTATCCGGTCCGGCAGCAGGGGTGGCAGGTGCTTTGATGTATGAAAAAATATCAGATGGCATATTTCTTGAAGTGGGAGGAACGTCCACTGATATCTCTGCTATTCAGAACGGCAAAGTGATCACCAAATATGCCACAATTGGCGGTCATAAGACTTATGTCAATTCATTGGATATTCATACGGTTGGCATTGCCGGCGGAAGTATGATACGATGCACGGATAAGGTGATTAAGGATGTAGGGCCGAGAAGTGCACATATTGCGGGGCTTGAATATGCCTGCTTTGCTGATCTAAAGGATTTAAAGGATGCGCACGTTACCAGTGTAAGAATAGCAGCGGATTATACAGATAATTATCTGGCAATCGAAAACAGTGAAGGGAAGAAGTTTGCGGTTACTTTAACATGTATTGCAAACATTCTTGGCTTAATCGATGCGGAGGACTATGCAAAAGCACAGGACGATGTGGTCGCCCGCATAACCGAAATTCTGGAAAGCTATTTTAACAGAAGCGGAAAGAAAGTAGAGGAGGAGATCATGGCAATCGCAGTCTCGAAAGTAAGACCCGCAGTGGAAGAGTTTATAAAACAATATAACCTGTCGCGGAATTACTTAGAGCTAAATGGTGGCGGCGGCGGTGCGAGTGTTGTTGTGCCGGCACTTGCCAAAAGTATGGGATTAAAATACAAGATTGCAGATAATGCACCTATCATCGCAACCATTGGCGCCGCGCTTGCCATGGTAAGAGACTCGGTGGAGCGAACCATCGTGAATCCGACTCAAAATGATATTCTCGAAATCCGGAAAGATGCTGCGCAAAGAGCGATGGAATCCGGTGCCTCTCCAGGCTCCATTGAAGTTACCATTGATATTGATGCCACTAAAAACGTGGTTAAGGCAACAGCGGTTGGAACAACAGAATTAAGCGCGCAGAAAAAAGCAGGGAAGAAACTGAGTGATGAGGAGATCCAAAAAATTGTAGACAAATCCTTTGACAATTTTTCAGATTTGTCTGTTTCCAAGGTAAGTGAAAACGGCATCTATTCTCTTTTTGAAGTAACTTACACCACCAAGCCCAAACTTTTTTTCTTTAAAAAGAAGTCCCGCCTGCTGTGCCTGATTGATAGAAATGGTGTCATAAAACTGAATATAGAAAATGCAAATTACCATATCCTAGGGAAAAAGGATAAGAGTGGGCTCATCAACTGCATTGAAAGCGATACGAAATTTGATGAGGCCGGCAAAACCATGCCGGAGATCCATCTGATTGTCAATGCGAAGGTTTCGGACTTGTCCGGTCTGGAGAACATAGAGCAGGTAACGTCGCTGATTGATGTTGAGCTGTCGGAGTTGAATGAAAATGAGGACTATATCTTGATTACCAGAAAGCGATGAGGGAATCATCATGCCGATGAACGAAGATCTTGAGAGATTTAACCAATACCCCTATTCGAAATTGCTGGATCAACAGAAAAGGGAATTGGTTTTTGCGGAAGCAAAAAACATAGGTGAAAACAACGCCTCCAGGATTTATAATGAATTCGGAAGCCGGGATCCCTTTTATATCGCACATCAGGAACAGGTTTCCATTACTTTTGATGTGCATGATGATGTGAATGCGGATTATGTTAAGTTTGCAGAATACCACGCAAAGAAAAAGAACATTGTCCTGAATGAAAAAAGTATTGAAATCATAGCGAAAAGCTATGATAAGGGTGTGGTTGAAAACTTAATCCTCACTCATGAATTGTTCCATCATTTTGAAGTCTCACGTTGGGGACTGACATCCAAAAAATTCAAAGTCCCAGTAGTATATTTTGGTTTGTTCCGAATTGGGCGACCTGTTCTTGCTGCATCCGAGATAGCAGCGGATGCATTTGCCCAAACCCTGAATAATACTGCCATTAGTGCGGCGAATTTGGAGAATGCATATTTTTCCAATATTGATTAAAGATGACTAAAGATAGGGCAATTTGTTTTTATGGAAGCCCCAGGTTTCTTGAAATCAAATTGCCCTTATCCGTATACTCCAATATTTTTTCAGATAAATAATTCTTATCCAGAAGTTGTTTAGAGAAAAGACAAACCATCGCGGCAAGTTCTCTGGCATAATTATAGATGGGGATACACAGAGAAGGATAGTCATTATAATCGGCCTCCACATAATCGTAACCTTGAATGGCTATCAGCCTCATTTTCTGACGTAATTCCTTCTGATCTTGTTTGGATAAATCTCCCATATAAAAGGTATCAATATTTTTCCATTTCAAATAATTTGTGTAATATACTTCTTTTATTGAGATATAATTTTTCAGACAATCATTTATGTCTGAATTTCGGATCATTTCCTGGTTTCCAATCACATCTATCAGGGAACAATTATTTGAGTATGGTTTCACAACGACAATGGATTCTTCCTCATTCGAAGTATCGAAAAATTGACGAATCAATCCCCGTAAATCAAGCCGATCATAAAAAGTATGGGCAAGGCTTAATATTTTCATGCCAAGTTTATATTTACCGGTTATATTGTCTTGCTCTACGAAATCTCTCTCCATTAAAGAAGTCAGAATTCTGTAAACTGTAGTTTTGTTCATTGAGACTCTGTTGCTCAGATCAATAAGCCCCAAACCTTCCGGGTCAACAATCAGTTCTTCCAATATATATAGTGCCTTTGTTACAGACATTACCTTATCATCATATCGATTTGCCAACGTTTCATCACCGATATCTATTATATCAGAAATAACGATGGTGTACAGTATCCGTCATGAAATGAAAAAGTTGTCCGACTGAGAAGAGAAAGCCGGGAAGTTGCTCCCGACTTTTTTTCATCCGGTTCGTATCCGTAATCAAACACTCTTTCTGTATATATTTCTGGTCAGTTTTTGAACCGCAGCGTCATATCGCTCAAATGGAATGGTTCACATCCGATCAAATAAGTCTTCAGGATATATAGCATCGCATGCTAAGATTGCACGGACGTTGCAAAGTTTCGTAAGGCTTATGAGTAATAAATTATGGGTTACCGGCCTCTGTTCCGATATACCGTGGGGTATATCCCATAATGTTTTTTGAATTCACTGGAAAAATAGCTTTGGTCGCAATAGCCAAGGATTTGCGCAATCTGGCCTATCCCGAATTCCGTTTCCACAAGGTAACGGCAGGCCAGGTTGAGCTTTTTATTGATCATATAAGCACCGGGGGGAATCCCATACCGGGCTTTGAACACGCGAATCAGATGCCGTCCGGATATGTTGAACGTTTCTCCCAGATTGTTGAGAGAGGGATTCTCAAAAATGTGATCATCGATGTATTTTTTGATGCGCTCTGCGAGGGAGGCCGGCATGGGGCAGGTGCTTGCACGGGAAACAGTCATAAAGATATCAAGAAGCGCGTGGCACGCCAGGCCCTCGTCATAACAGCCTTCCTTCAGCATAGTTATCAACCTGCGGAATGGGTCACTGACATCCGCCTTTTGAACCGTCACGCTGACATCCGGCAGATAGATCTGCGCCAGTTTTTCCACCAGCTGTCCGTCCGCACCGAACCACAACTTATGATACGGGTTGTTTCCGTCGGAAAAGTAACGGACATGAAGTCCCTTTTTCACATAGCAAAAATCTCCGGCGGTTAAATGATATTCCATTCCGTTATGGATGATGTGTCCTTCCCCGCTTATTACATATTCCCAAAGATGTTTTCCAACCCGCCTGTTCAGAGAATACTTTTCGTCCGGATAGACAATACCGGAACTGGGCAGGTAGCAAATCGGATTCTCACTATGCGTGTTGACAAAAAAGCGCTCGTTGAACGACATTTTCTTTCCCCCCACCTGCAAAATTATATTGCTGTTTTCTCATAATGTCAATATTCCTAATAAATGTGGCACTTATCATCATTGCTTCCTCTCAGTCGGTATTTTATACTTAACCTGAACTCACAATAACGGAAAGGTTGTGAAACAGTGAGAAAAATAGTGATCATCGGTGCAGGGAGCTTTAATTTTACCTGTGCAATTTCCCGCGATATCTTTACGTTTCCTGCGCTGGCCGATTCAAACATTGTTCTGGTCGATATTCCGGAGGGTGTGGATCGAATGGAAGCAGCGCGGATTGTCATTGAAAAGACCATACAAAAAGGCGGATATCCCGGATCGGTTTATGCAACCTTCAACCGGAGCGAGGCGCTGGCAGGTGCGGACGCCGTGATGATTACCATCCGAAACGATCTGACCATTGATGCCTGGAGCCGCGACCTTGCCATTCCGAAGAAATACGGAGTGGATACCGTAATCGGAGATACCAGAGGCCCTTCAGGCATTTTCCGATTTCTCCGTTCCGCTTCCGCACTGCTCGATATCTGCCGCGATATTGAGAAGTATGCTCCGGAGGCGGCAGTGCTCAATTATACCAACCCCATGGATATGATCTGCAGTTATATCCGAAAAATGACTCATCTCAATATTACAGGTCTCTGCCACAGTGTTCAGGGCACGGCGTCCATGCTGGCACAATGGATTGAAGCTGATATCCGTGATATCACCTATCTTTGTGCGGGGATCAACCACCAGGCGTTCTTCCTGGAATACAAGTGGAAGGGCCGGAATGCCTATCCCGATATCAAAGAAGCCATAAAGAAAGAAGAAATATACAAAAAGGAGATGGTGCGCAACGAAATGTTTCGTGCCCTTGGCTACTACCCCACCGAATCGTCCGGACATAATTCCGAATACAATGCGTGGTTTCGAAAGCGTCCGAACCTGATTGAAAAGTATTGTCCCGATTCCTATGCAAGTTCGGTCCGGATTATTACCGAGCGGGAAAAAACGCGGGATGAAAAGATGAAACAGATCGTTGACAGTGATGGGATGGATCTCAGTCGTGGGAAAGAATACGCCGCTTCCATCCTCAATGCCCTGCTGGGGGACGGAACGCTGTTCGAATTCAATGGAAATGTGGAAAACAAAGGACTCATAACCAATCTGCCGGAGGGAGCAACGGTGGAAGTTCCCGTGACGGCATCGAAGGCTGGGCTAAGGCCCTATGGAATCGGCAATTTGCCCAGGCATCTGGCTGCGCTGAATAATCAGAATGCCCAGGCCGAAGAACTCGCAGTGGAAGGATGTATCGAAGGAGACCGCAACAAAATTTATCTGGCAGCGGTCTGCGATCCTCTTACGGGCGCAGTATGCAGCCTGGCTGAAATACGGGCCATGGTGGATGAAATGTTTGAAGAAAATCAGGAATCCTTGAAGGCACTGAATTTCCGATAAATGAGGTGAAACGATAAAATGCGGGAGAAATTATTATTTGACTTCGGATGGAAGTTTCATGAAGGGGATATTGACATACCGATGCCGGTAACGAAAACGCCTTTGTATCTTCATGCAAAGACAGAGCGTGCCCAGTGGGGACCTGCTTCCTGCCATTATAATGAAAGCGCCCCATTTTGCACAGAGTCCTGGACGACAGTGGATCTGCCCCATGACTATATCATCCGTCAGGAGCCAGGTCCGGAAAACAACAACACATTGGGCTATTTCCAATATCCGAATGCCTGGTATCGCAATCGGTTCCGGCTGGAGGATCAGGACAGAGGAAAACGGATCACGATATTGTTTGAGGGCGTAGCGGTTCACGCGACGGTATATGTGAATGGCTGTCTGATGGCCCGCAACTTTTGCGGATACACTTCGTTTGAGGTGGATATCACGGATGTGGCACGCTTTCAGGAAGATAACGTCATAGCGGTCCATGTGGATGCTTCCGATCATGAAGGATGGTGGTATGAAGGAGCGGGGATTTACCGTCATGTCTGGCTGATTAAAACAGAGCCGGTGTCCGTGGATCTGTGGGGGATATGGGTGAATCCGCAAAGGACGGACGGTGAAAATTGGGAGGTACCTGTCGAGACGATATTGCGGAATGATTCTCTGGATGCCGCTGAGGCAAAAATTACTTCCTGCATCTTGGATGGGGAAGGAAATCGGGTGACGGAAACAACGCAGCGAATCGGGGTATCTGCGAAGAACAAAGGCGTGATGCATCAGCTGTTACAGGTTCACAAACCCGGATTATGGGATGTGGAACATCCGGTCCTGTATACGATGAGGACCATCGTTCGATGGAAGGGGTCCCAGGTGGACAGCGTGGATACAAAGTTTGGCTTTCGGACCATCCGGTTTGATGCGGAAAAGGGATTTTATCTCAATGATAAAAATATAAAGCTGAAAGGTGTTTGCTGTCATCAGGATTATGGGCTGACGGGCAAAGCCATGCCGGACAGAGTGCACCGTTATCGTCTGAAAAGGCTGAAGGAAATGGGAGCCAATGCATACCGTGCGTCTCATTATCCGCCGGCGGAGGCAACAATGGATGCTCTGGACGAAATTGGGTTCCTTGTGATGGATGAGACAAGGTGGTTCGAGTCCACAAAAGCCGGGCTGGAACAGCTCGAAATGATGCTGAAGAGAGATCGTAACCATCCATCGGTGATTCTTTGGTCCGTGGGAAACGAAGAGCCTCTGCATGCAAAAGAACAAGGAAAGCGAATCATGCAGACCATGACAGCCTTTGTAAAACGATATGATTCTTCCCGGCCGGTAACAACGGCAATTTCACATGATCCAATGGATGCGCCGGCTGCGGAGGTATCGGAAGTCATTGGCATCAACTATCACCTGGACCAATATGATGGTATACATGCAAAATATCCGCATCAGCCGGTGATCGCATCAGAATGCTGTGCGGTTGGAACGACCCGGGGCTGGTATCTGGATGATGACAGGAATCGCGGATATCTTTCTGCCTATGACCATGCGACAGACGGCTTTTCCGCCAATCGGGAACAAACGTGGAAGCACATTATGGCAAGGGACTGGGTTGCAGGAGGATTTCAATGGGCTGGAATCGAGCATCGTGGAGAGACCGTGTGGCCGAGGCTCTGCTCGCAGTCGGGTGCTCTGGATTTATTTCTGCAGCCAAAGGATGCCTATTATCAGAACATATCCCATTGGACCAACAAACCCATGATCCATATCCTGCCTCACTGGAACCATCCGGGTCGGGAAGGGGAGGCCCTGTCCGTGTGGACCTATACGAATTGCGAAGAAGTGGAATTGTTTCAGGACGGTCAAAGTCTTGGGATACAAAAAACGGATTCCTGTACTCATGCGGAATGGAAGGTGGAATATCACCCGGGGGAACTGAGGGCAGAGGGTCGGGAGGACGGAAACGTCATCGTTTCTGAAACGGTAAGAACGACAGGATCTGCAGTTGCATTGAAACTGCGTTTGGAGGATGGTGGTCTACGGGCAGACAATGAAGATATGGCAATTCTGACTTGCTGGTGTGTGGATAAGGATGGGCGGATGGTTCCGGATGCGGCGCCGTATATCTATTTTTATACCAATCGGTACGGCCGGATCGTCGGAACCGGATCGGATGTTTGCGATAGGGTTCCGGTTGACTGCCCGGATCGGAAAATGCGCGCCGGCTTATGCTCGGTTGCAGTAAAAGTTGGCGATCAGTCTGGTACACTCCGGGTTTACGCGCAGGCAGAAGGATTATTGCCTGCAAGGCTGGATATGGAATTGAAGGAAGTCAAACGGAGGCCCTGGGTAAAATCATCGTATTCTCGTTGAATTAAAATTATTAAAGCTGCCTAATGGCAGGAGGTCGCCGGGAAGGCGGCTTCCCGCCAAATCAATCTGCATTTGGAGAGCCCTCTTTCTTTGTCTTATTCGGGGGCCTTTTTTAAAAATCAACATAGCTGGAACATCATTTGATTTGACTTCTGTTGTCTGTTTCAGGATATCCATTTTTTTATTGTCAATGTGGAGGACCAGCCCCGGCCGTAGAAAGCGATTCCCAGGACGATTTTTCCCGGATCCACTCCGGCGCTCTATAGCTTTCTGTACCAACAGAAGAATCCGGATGATATAATAAGGATCATGAAAAGAAAGAGTGGTGCAGGGAAAGAAGGTTGCAGAATGGGGAGCATAGTAAAAAGAGCGATCTGCTCTGGCGCCGGTGCGGCAGCATGGACAATGCCGATTGGCATGTCCGCGGAAGTCCGTGCCGCATCGGATGTCACAATTCATTGGAATGACGTAAAACAGGAAATCGACGGCTTTGGAGTATCCCAGGCAGACTGGTCCCATGCAATTTATGATATGCAGGGACCGGTACGGGATGAGATAATGGATCTGCTCTTTGATTTGGAAACAGGCATTGGCGCATCCATATTCCGGGGATCCATATTTGCGGACTTCAATCCTGCACCGGGCGAGTATGATTTCAATACAAGGCCCGACCAGGTATGGGTCATGCAGCAGGCCCAGGCAAGGGGCGTTGACAAAATCATTGCGACGAACTGGAGCCCGCCGGCCTGGATGAAAACCAACCACAGCACAACCCATGGCGGATACCTGAAGCCGGAATGCTATGCAGACCATGCATGTCTTCTGTCCGGGTTTATCCGGGAATACCGTAAACGCTTCGGCATTGATCTGTACGCCATATCCATGTGCAATGAACCAAACTCCATGAAATTTCTCTCATGGGATTCCTGTCAATGGAATGCAAAAAATATTCGTGTCTTTCTCCGGGATTATCTGAAACAGGAAATGATCGATCAGGGAGTGGCAGATACCAAAGTGATTGCTGCGGAGCCTTTCTGGTGGTCGGAGAATCTGATGAAGGATGCCTTGAGTGATCCGGAATCCAGCGGGAGGATCGACATCGTTGCCGCCCACAATTATCCTGTTCCCATCGTGAACCGGGAGCTTCCGACGAAACCCTTTACAATGGCTTCCGCCAATGGGAAAAAGGTGTGGATGACAGAGGTGTCCCAGGTGGACTCCTATGATGTGGGAATGACATCCGGGCTGAAGTTTGCAAAGCAGGTCCATCACTTTATGACCGATGCCAGTGTCAATGCCTGGCTGTACTGGACCGGAGCAATCCCCGGAAGCAATGATGAAGGGCTGATCAATGTCTATAAAGACAGCAACACCTATCAGCTTACGAAAAGATATTATACCTTCGGAAACTACAGCAGGTATATCCGACCCGGATATGTGAGGATCGGAGCAACGGACAGCCCGATGAAGGGAGTATATATCTCCGCATATAAAAACCGGGACACCGGTGAATTTACCATTGTTGCAGTCAATGACCGCGACAGTGCGGCAGCGCTGAATATTCTCCCGGACGGCTTTGCTTCCGGTCACCTTACTCCCTATATTACAAATGACAGTCTCAATATGAAGCAGGGGCATGATCTTGTTTCTGTGGATGGAAAGTTCCAAACGGCGCTGCCTCCAAAAAGTGTTGTGACCTTTGTGGGGGAAAAGGCATGATGGGATCAGGAAAAGGCTCCTTCCAGAATCCCGAGAAGAATCATCCCACCAGAAAAAATAAGAAGCGCGCCGAGTACAACGCCGAATATTCTGATCAGGAGGTACTTGCTGTTTGTAAGCGGGAACCATGTCCAGACGTTTCGGTAGTTCCCGATAAAAAATATCTCAGAGAGAAAAATCAGAAGAAAGAAAAACCGATTGAGTACTAATTGGTAACTGTTTGCATTTTCCACGTCCAGTAACAGGCCTGCGGCAAACAATAAGACATATAAAAATATTGACATTACTAGGATGCCCCGATTATGACCCCGAAAGCCCGGCGGCAGCCAGCTGCGAAGTCCGGACTGCTGCGCTTTGCCGTCCGGCTCCGATTCCGGTTTCTCGCCTGGTAATTTGCGATGCATTGCCTTCTGCAATTTATCCACATCCGGATAGCACTTTCGTGGATCCATTTCGGTGCACTTTGCAATCACCGATGTCAACGGGCCTTCGTATTTCTTATCTTTTGGCAATTCGCCTGTCAGCAGCTCGTTTAAAAGCACTCCAATTTCATAAATATCCGTTGTGGGCCTGGATGCAGAAAAGCCAAACTGCTCCGGCGCCGCATACCCGACGGTCCCGAATAAAACGGTGTCCTGACTCTTGTCTCCTGTGGATTCCTTTGCAGAATTGAAGTCCACCAGGACCAGTGACCCGTCGTAGGTCACAATCAGATTGGAAGGCTTGATATCCCTGTGTACTATGGGCGGATGGAGCTGATGAAGCGGAAGGAGGATATCGCACAGCTGATCGATATAAGCCGCCGCTTCCTGTTCCGTCATCGGGCCGTTGGACTCCAGCAGCTCACGCAGGGAAGTACCTGAGATATATTCCTCTATGACGCAGAGTCTGTCATCCTCCTCGATGAGCTCGATGATCTTTGGCATTCCCTTTAAGCGACGCTCTGCCAGATATGAAAACACCTGCATGTCGTATATTTTAAGAGACTTCAATACGAATATTTTGCCGGTTACCGTATGCTGCACCAGCTGCGCCTTATGCCGGTCATCCACATAAGCAATTTTCCGGTAATAAGACAATTTCAATTTGGTATTCAGCTTT
Source organism: Eubacteriales bacterium mix99 (assembly GCA_038396605.1). NCBI lineage: Bacteria > Bacillati > Bacillota > Clostridia > Eubacteriales > Eubacteriales bacterium mix99. The sequence continues at coordinate 275,112 of CP121690.1, read as the reverse complement.
CTGTCTACTTCTGTTTTCATGTTTGCTCTCTGCTTTCTGCCTGCTTCCATCTTTCTGCCTTCCATTTCCATGTTCGCTCTGCACATCCCAATTCATTCGGTTTTGCTTGTTTCCTATATCATACATACATTATGCAGGAAACCCTTTCGATTCCAATCCATCCTGCATTTACTTGTTTCCGCGACAAATATATACTATAATTTTATCATATCGTTCATATATTTGTAAGATGGGGAGGATTTTTATGGGACGGGAACAGGAAAGCACCGGGTATCTTATGAATGTGCTGAAAAACGCTGAAAAAGAAGATATTGATGAGTTCAGCAGGAAATATCTGAAAGAACAATGCGGCGGATTTCCCGCATATATGGAATCCATTATCAAACGGAAAAAGCTGAAGCGGCAGGATATTTTTCAAAAGGCAGATTTGCCGCAAAAGTATGGATATAAGCTGCTGAGCGGCGAGACACACACCACGGACCGGGATAAGCTGCTGCGGATTTTCATTGCGATGAATATGACACTGAAGGAAACACAAAGGGCATTGTCCCTTTATGGTATGCCGCGACTGTATGCAAAGAAAAAAAGGGACGCTATGCTGATTATTGCTTTCAACAAAGGGATGTCCTCAGTGGATGATGTAAACGAATATCTGAAGGAAAAGGGGGAAGCAGAGCTTACCCGCAGCTCCGGCTGATTTTCCCGTGATTTACGGGAAAAAGCCTGTCCGGTTTCCTTTATAATTGTTACTTGAAGTCTGCTCCGGAGCATGGAATTGTCGGGCTCATCTGCTTATCAATTGGAAGGGCAAAAGCTGGACAACAACCTTCATTAAGCAGGAAAGCAGGAGTTATCTCTATATGATTTTGACGCAGATTGTTGAAAAAAGTATAATAAGAGGGAAATGATAAGAGGAAGATGAGTGGGAGGGTCCTGCATGACAGAAGTAGTGGCAGCTTTGATTTGGAAGGACAACAGGTTTATGATCTGCCAGCGGCCGGCAAACAAGGCACGCGGCTTATTGTGGGAGTTTGTCGGAGGAAAGGTGGAACCGGGAGAGACAAAGGAACAGGCGCTTATCCGCGAATGCCGGGAAGAGCTGGACATTACCGTTTCGGTCGGCGATGTGTTTATGGACGTAGTGTATGAATATCCGGACATCATGGTACATCTGACCCTGTTTCATGCTTCGATTGCAGAAGGCGTACCGCAAAAGCTGGAGCACAACGATATTCGCTGGATTCCGGTGACGGAAATTTCACAATATGATTTCTGCCCGGCAGATCAGGCAATTTTAAAAAAACTTCAGGCTGAGGTAAAATGAATATCAACATGAATATCTTCTAATATTCTGTATCATTGAAATAGTAGTCTCCTGAGAACAGGGTCTGCTGTTTTTTATTGCATAAAATCAGTTTGAGTTCCTTCGTGCAGACCATACTGTAAATAGTATATAATGTTATGCTAAATAGCACAGATGAGGTCGTAAAAGATAGATATTTGAAATATTACATATCATTTTGTCAAAACAATTAAGCAGCTAATCCTTAAATTATGCAGATTCAGAAAGAAAATATATAGACATTATACAAGTATATTGACACGCTGTTATTGTATCTATATAATTAAAAATGGATATATCAATTATATGAATGATATATAAAGAAGGGAGATGAGTGGCGAAATGGTATATTAAATGAAGAAGATTAACCGGAGAACGGGAGGTACGTACAAATGAGAGGAGGAGAAGGAATGCAAAAGAAGCGGAAATTCAAGCTATGCGGCAAAGGAATGCTGGCGGCGGTGCTGATCATGACCATGCTGATGACTTTGTTGACACCGATGGCAACACAGGCAGCAGCGGAAACGGAAACTTTGGAGTCGCAGACTTCCGGAGCGGAGACCTTTGGGGAAGAAGCCTCCGCTGCCGCAGAAGCGGAGAGAGCTCATTTCCCCCGGATCAGGATTTTGAAGAAGGCAGAGATCAGCAATAAGAAGCCTTCTGTAGGAGATGTCCTGACTGCAGATATCGAACCGGAGGATGCAACGGTACGGTACAGCTGGAGATCCGGCTCGAAGGAAATAAGCAGGGATCAGGAATGCCGGGTTTCTTCTGCGCTGAAGGGAAAAAGGATTCGTTTGATTGTCTCGGGAACCGGTCATACCTTGGGTATCCGTACGGATCAGACAGAAAAGGTAACAGCCGGGGCGGAATATCCTTCAAAAGATCCTTATGACAGAATCGAAGCAGAAAGTTTTGACGAAAGCTTCGGCGAAGGCATGGTGGTGGAGGACTGTATTGATGGAGGAAAAAACATAGGCGGTATTAAGGACGGCTATTATACCGGCTACCGCAATGTAAATTTCAGATATAAGGCAGCCGAATCCGTGATGTTCCGGGCCTCCTCCAGTTCCGGCGGAACCGTGGAAGTTCGGCTGGACGGTCCGGACGGAAGACTTCTTGGCAGCTGCAGCATTCCTTCTACCGGCTCCTGGGAGGATTATCAGACCTTTCATACCAAAATTGAAAAAGTGAAAGGGATACAGGATTTCTTCCTGGTATTCCGGGGAAAAGACTATCTGATCAACCTGAACTGGATTCAGTTTTTCACTCACCCAACCAGGAACATTCGCAGTGTGCGTCTTGACAAGGACAGTCCGGTGGCAGGGGATACGCTGCATGGAACCCTGACACCGGAAGACGCCATGGTCCGTTATGTCTGGAAAGCAGACGGAAAAGAAGTTGGCTACAACGATCATTATAAGGTGTCTGTAGGGGACATCGGGAAAAAAATAGAATTGGAAGTTACAGGTATTGGGGATTACAAAGGAACCAAAACAAGCAACAGGACCCATCCGGTTCAGGCTCCGGATTACGGTGTCGACTTCAAAGAGATGGCATACGATGGGTTTACGGCATTTATTGATAAATACTATCAGTATGACGAAGAGAAAGATATCCATCGCTTCGGGGGGTTCTGGACGGGTGCGGAAATATTTGAAATTGTCGTTGACGCATACAGTCATACCGGGGAAGCACGTTACAAAGAAATGATGGATCAAATCCATGAAGGCTTCCTGGTGGACCAAAAAGGTTATGAAGTGGATGGCTGGTGGGGGAAAAATGACTATAATGATGATATTATGTGGATTGTCATCGCATGTGCAAGGTCCTACCTGGCAACCGGGGATACAAAATATCTGGAAACTGCCAGGATCAACTTTGATAACACCTATAAAAGAGCCTGGAGTGATGATCTGGGAGGCGGATTGTTCTGGCGTGCGGACAATCAATCAAAAAACGCCTGTGTGAACGGGCCGGGTGCCATTGCAGCCTGCCTGCTGGGTACTGCTCTCGGAGACGAAAGTTACTTTGAAAAAGCAAAGGCCATGATGGATTGGGAAAGAGAAGTCCTGTTTGATCCGGAGACAGGACATGTTGATGACTGTATCGGGATGGATGGCGTCAAAAGCACATGGGCTTCCACCTATAATCAGGGAACCTTCATCGGTGCCAATTGCATGTTGTATGAGCATTACGGCGATGAAAGATATTTAAGTGATGCGATTTCGGCTGCAGATTATGCAATGATTGACATGTATGGCTACGGCGTGATGAGCAACGAAGACGGTGGCGCCGATTTACCGGGGTTTAAAGGGATCTTGACCAGATGGCTGAATTATCTGATTGTGAACCACAATCAGCCGCAGTATATCGACTGGATGCAGTACAATGCCTGGACAGCATGGAATAACAGAAATTCAGAGGGCATCACCGGCACAAGATGGGGTAAAAAAACCGAGGACAGCGACAAACCAACAGATTGGAGCGCTTCCGCTGCCGTTGCATTATACCAGAATACGCCGCCGTCCGGAAATTTGATCAAGGATGCCTATCATACCCTCGGGGCAAAGGACTTTGATTCCTGTAAGGCCATACTTGTCAAAAAGGCAGGGGACGGAACGAAATACATAGGCAATATCGAAGACGGAGCCTATATCATGTATCGTAATGTGGACTTCGGTGATGTGGCACCCGGATACGCGGAATTCCGGGTTACCCCCATGACAGAAGGAGGAACCATTGAAATTCGGATTGGTGGTCCGGATGGAAAGGTGATTGGTTCCCTTGATGTGGAAAACATTGGCCTGCGGAGTGCCTGGAACAGCCAGGTTATGGAGCTTACGGAGGAGGTTACCGGTCTTAAGGATCTATGCCTGGTTTATCGGACAGGGCAGCAGGATCCATTCCGGCTGAATTCCTTCCGCTTTATGATAGGATCGGAGAAAGCAGTCGAAGGAGTAACAATTGATCCGGTAAAACCGGCATACCGGGATGTTCTGACAGCTGCGGTGACCCCTTCGGACGCAACGGTGACCTATATCTGGGAATCGGGCGGGAAACAGGTTGGTACCGGTAAAAACTATGAAGTGAAGGAAGCGGACATCGGGAAAACCTTAACGGTAACGGCGATTGGAGAAGGCGAATATATCGGAACCGTAATCAGCAAAGAAACGGAGGCAGTCGTGGATCTTCCGGCGGACGACCTGCGCGATCCCTATGGCACAATCGAAGCGGAAAGCGCGGATCGGCTGGAAGGACCGAAAGCTGATCCGGGCTGTCTGACCGGTATCAAAAATGGGCATTCTGCTGTTTACCGGAATCTGTTGTTTGGAGAAAAAGGAAGCAGTCTTGTCCGTTTCCATTATGCCACATCTGCAGAGGATGCAGCAGTGGAAATCCGGCTGGGTAGTGCCGGAGGAAAACTTCTTGGGACCTGTAAGCTTCCGGGCACAGGCGGTTGGGACGCCTGGAAGACGGCAGAAGTTGAAACAGCTGACATAACGGGCAGACAGGATATCTGCCTTGTGTTTCATGGCTCTGCTGATTTATTATGCAATGTGGACAGCTTTGTCTTTGATGAAGAAGAAGCCGCTGCAAGGAATCCTTATCAAACCATGGAAGGAGAAGATGCGGACGAAGTATCCGGCATGACGGCAGGAGAGAAATACCTAACGGATATGCAAAATGGCGCTTATGCTGCATTCAAAAATCTGAGATTCGGTGAAAGAGGCGCGGTAAAGGCAACTTTGCGGTATGCAACACCGGTTAAGGATGCCTCTGTGGAAATACATCAGGACAGTGCAGACGGGGAATTGCTTGGAATCTGCCGGCTTGAAAACACCGGAGGATGGGAGAACTTCACCGAGACGACCGTTACGGTGGAAAGACCTCTTGGAAGACAGGATATCTATCTTGTGTTCAGGGGCGGAGATGGGATATGTAATCTGGATCATCTCGTGTTTACCGAGCTGACCGGAGAAATCCGGGATCCTTATGCGATGGTGGAAGCGGAGCACTGCGACAGGAAAAAAGGCTGCGGGACGGAAACCAGGGACGGAGTCACTTATCTGGCAGGGATTCAGAACGGCGCCTGGTCAGAATACAGAAACCTGGACTTTGGAAAAAAAGGAGCCGGAAAGATCATTCTGCGATACGCTTCGCCTGCGGAGGATGCAACGATCGAAATCCGGGAGGGCAGTATGGATGGGAAGCTGCTTGCTACCTGTCTCCTTAAAAATACCGGTGATTTCTGGGCATTTACCGAAACCGGATATGAAGTCGAACCGATAGCCGGAATAAAGGATATTTATCTTGTGTATCATGGAGCATCTGAGATCTGTAATATGGATCATTTGCTATTTGGGAACGGAGATATTTGAAAAATGAGATGGAGCAGCCTGGATTGCCCGGCCCGGGTTTCCGGGCTGCTTTCCTCCTTCCGGATGCCAGACATCTGGCATCTGCATGCGGACTTTCCATTTGCTTTTTTCCCGGTATTTATCTATAATGATTTTGTAGAAAAAAGGCGAAAGCAGGAATGTTTCAGCCAGGGGGGATACGGTATGACATTTGAAGAACTTTATCAGCGCGCATATTCCGTTCTGAATCCGCGAAAGCTATCCGGGGATGCGGAAGCCGGGGGAGTCGGCGCAGCTCTCCTCACGGACAAAGGGAGTGTATATGTGGGTGTTTGTATTGATACTGCCTGTTCCATGGGGTTTTGCGCAGAGCATGCCGCTGCAGCGGCAATGGTGACAGCGGGGGAAAGCCGGGTCGTGAAGATGATAGCAGTAGGCTGGGACGGACATATTATGCCGCCATGCGGCCGCTGTCGGGAGTTTATCAGCCAGCTTAATGATGAGAATGTAAATACCAGGGTCATGGTCCGAAAGGATGTGGTGTGGACTCTGGGAAATCTCCTGCCTCATGACTGGCGCAGAACAGAGGAGGAAACGGCATCTGCGCATGATGATGGGGATCAATAATCATCCTGGGAAGGATTGCGGGAAACAAATACAGGAAAGCAAAAGGCAGAGAGGAAGAGCCGCATGGAGAAATACAGGGAACTCACCGGGCTGTGTCTGATGCCCGGCGTCAACAATGACAAACTGGAAGTCTTCCGGCAGAAATATATCAATGATCCGTCCAAAGTGGTTCCAATGCATATCACGTTGCTGAATCGTTTTTTCCTGCCGGGCGCAATGAATGCAGAAATCGTTAACAAACTAAAGGCCATCGCCGGCAGAACCCAAAGATTTGAATTCTGGGCAAAACCGCTGTCCTGCTTTCCCACCAGCAATGTTCTGTATCTGACGCCCAGCCCGCTGGCTCCGGTGGAAGCCATGACTCAGGTATTGTACGATACGTTCCCTGAATATCATACGGATTTCTGCGGCTTTTCCACCTATCATATGACCATTGCCCTTGGAAATCCAAAAAAGAAAATGAACGATATTATAAAGGAATATCTGGAGACCTTTGGATATGAGGCCTTGCGGTTTGAGACAGGTTCTGTGGATATGTTCCATTTGTCCGAAAATAAATGGACGAAATACCTGTCCTTTGATCTGTCGTAATTTTGGTTTCTTCAATTCCTGTGGTATAATGGGAAAAACAATGGATCTGCCTGAACCTTTCATTATCGAAGGATCCGGATAGGAGACAACATGAGATTCGTCAGCGACATTTCAGAATTTATCTTTTTGGAGGCTGAACCCCGGCCTGCCGACATCATTTTCATTCCGGGCGGACCCTGTCCTGAGATCGCCGAAAGGGCTGCGGATCTATGGAAGCAGGGGCTTGCTTCCTATATTCTCCCATCTGGCAGGTACAGCATGAAATGGGGGCATTTCCGGGGGCCGCTGTCCAAAGCAGAGGTTTATAATAAGGATTATCGTACGGAGTGGGAGTTCCTGAAGGATGTGCTGATTTCAAACGGGGTGGAGGAAGGTGCCATCCTGCGGGAGGACCAATCCACCAACACATATGAGAATGCTGTCTGCTCCAGGCAGATAACGGATCAATTGAAACTTGATATCCAAAAAGCCATTTTGTGCTGTCAGGCCTTTCATGCGCGCCGCTGTTCCATGTACTATCAAGCTGTTTATCCGCAGACGGAGTTCATCCTCTGTCCATCCAACACGCAGGGCATAAACAAACAGAACTGGCTTCATTCCGAATTTGGCATAGAAAAGGTCATGGGGGAACTGACGAAGTGCGGAAGTCAGTTCGTTGATATCATAAAGAGATATGATAAGCTGCCTTAAAAGACGTCAATCCATTACGACCTTTCTTCATTTTGCTGAGGGTGCGTCCAATATGAAAATATACGGGCGGGGTACACTGGATGCCAACGGTGAGGTTCTCTATGATATACGTTGTCTGTCAACGAAATATCGGAAAAAGTAGGATTCCGGGATTACTTTTATTTTAATAAAGTCTTTAAGAAGGTAAAAGGAACAACTCCAATTAAGTATCGAAACAATAGCAGGGAAACGAAATGAAGAATATCTTAGACAGCATATGTATTACCATCTACTACTCACCTGCAGGGCAGTCCGATTGCTTCGCTGACAAAAGACAGGACAGTACGGTATAGGCATCCTCCGGTAATTGCCGAGAGTTTATGAATAATCTTATTAATCACACAGAGTATGCAGGTGTGATTGATAAGCTGCTTTGTAAATTGAAAAAATTTTTAGATAATAGAGGATAGGTTGCTGTGCCCAGACGCCTACTTCAATAAGTGGCCCGTTCACTCTTATGAATTCATGTTACGTTACGTCTTCATCTGAATCCTCATTGTTTTGCCAGGGACAAAACGAGTTCACTTGCGCTTTCTCCTGTGATATGCTATAAAGGAAATGTTAAAGGTTTGCTTGTACCATATCACTACAGGAAGGATATACTGCATGAATTTGCTAAGCATAGAAAACATCTCGAAAAGCTACGGAGAAAAGCCGCTATTTCATAATATAAGTTTTGGGATTAACGAGGGAGATAAAATAGGGATCATCGGGATCAATGGAATCGGTAAGACGACCTTGTTGAAAATTATCGTCGGATTGGAACAGCAGGATGAGGGGAGACTCATCAAAGGCAGCTCCGTTCGTACGGCTTATTTGTCTCAAAATCCCCTTTTTAACTCGGAGGCTACAGTTCTGGACCAAGTCTTTATGGGGGACTCACCGCTTATGGTGCTAATTCGGGCATATGAAAGGGCTCTCAGTAACCCCGATATATCCGCCGAAGAAATGATCCGTCTCACTCGTGAGATGGATGACTTGGATGCCTGGAGTGTGGAGAGTGATGCCAAAACCATCCTGACCAAACTGGGGATTCTTGATTTTTATGCAAAGGTGGAAACCCTATCGGGAGGTCAGAAGAAGAGGGTGGCTTTGGCCACAGCACTCATTCATCCTTCGGACTTATTAATTCTGGATGAACCGACCAACCATTTGGACAATCACTCCATTGACTGGCTGGAAGAATATCTGACCAAAAGAAAAGGTACATTGCTGATGGTCACCCATGACCGGTATTTTCTTGACCGGGTAGCTAATGAGATCATTGAATTGGATCAGGGTGATTTATACGAATACCAGGGAAACTATAGTTTTTTTCTTGAGAAAAAGCTGGAACGGGAAGACATGGCCAGATCTAGCGAGAAAAAGCGGGAGAGCTTGTTAAAGAAAGAGCTGGCTTGGATGAAACGAGGTGCAAAGGCCAGAACCACCAAACAAAAAGCCAGAATCGACCGGTTTGAAGCTTTAAAGGAGCAAACAATGAATCTGCCACAGGAAAAGCTGAGTATTTCAATGGCAGGCAGCCGCCTTGGTAAAAAAGTGATTGCATTGGAGCAGGTCAGCAAATCCTTTGATAATAGGAAGGTCATTGATTCATTTGACTATATCCTCTTGAGGGATGACAGGGTAGGCGTTGTAGGACCAAATGGAATCGGAAAATCGACTCTTTTAAATATCATCTCCGGTAGACTACAACCGGATACCGGGAAGGTAGAGGTCGGAGAGACTGTCAGAATCGGATACTTCTCTCAGGAAACCGACCCAATGAACGGTGAGCAGAGAGCCATCGAATATATTCGGGATGGGGCAGAATATTTGACCAATGCAGAAGGAATCCAAGTCAGTGCATCTCAGATGATGGAGCGCTTTTTATTCACATCGGCTTTGCAATGGACACCCATCGGTATGCTCTCAGGGGGAGAGAAAAGAAGGCTATACCTCCTCAGGATTCTAATGACTGCGCCCAATGTACTGCTGCTGGATGAGCCGACCAACGATCTGGATATTGAAACCTTAACCATTCTCGAGGATTATATCGATGATTTTCCGGGAGCCGTTATGGCTGTATCTCATGACCGTTATTTCCTCGATCGAATCGCAGGAAAAATATTCTCTTTCGAAGAAGACGGAAAAATCAAGCAATATCCGGGGAATTATACAGACTTTATACAGAGTGTGCAAGAAAACCGGGAGAATGGTATTTTGACTCAACTGTCTGAAGAGGGAAAAAAAGCATCTCCTAAAAATTCTGATGGGCAAGAGCAATATAATCTTCAAAAATCAAAGAGTAGGATTCAGAAATTTACCTTTAAAGAGATGAAGGAATATGAAACCATCGACAGTGTGATTCAAGAATTGGAAGAGAACATCCTTGAAATGGAAGAAAAGATGGCTCAGGCTTCTACCGATTATTCCCTGCTTCAGCAGTTGATGGCTGAGAAAGAGGAGGCAGAGCAGCAGCTTGCAGAGAAGATGGATCGCTGGGTTTATCTCAACGAATTGGCAGAAAGGATAGAGAAGGGAAAGGAATGAATGGTTTCGTTATGAAAAATGAACAAAAAGGTTTGTCACCGGAACAACGCGAAGAACTACTCAATGTGTTGAAAGTCCGTTTTGAGAAAAATAGGAACCGTCATATAGATTTAGAATGGAATGGAGTACAGGCAAAGCTAACAGCTAATGCTGAAAAACTGTGGTCACTCAATGAAATGGAAAAAACCGGAGAATGGGATTATTTTCCTACAAAGGGGAAGCCGCAGTAAATTGTGCTACCTATCGTACCAAGGATTATATGGTGTCCGGGCTGGTGGAATCTGATAAAGGAGAATTTACCCAGGTACTTTATCATCCTGTTAAGGATTATGTTGCCATCGGTTCAGACGATACTGCAGTGGGGTGCAGTCTGTATCTTCCCGGAAGATTTTTATAAAATAGCTGGGACTTTCATAGCCGCATATTCTGCCGATTTGCTCTACAGAATAGGAACTGTAGCGCAGGAAATCCTTCGCTTTTTGCATGCGGATCTTTTTGAGAGCCTGGATCACGGTCCCGCCCGTATCTTTCGCATAAGACCGGCAAAGGCTGAACCTGTCCATACCAGCATGTTCTGCGATCGTGGACAGAGTGAGGGGCTTGCCATAATTATGCTGCAGGAACAGGGTCACCTTTTCCGATCCGGAAAGGGGCTTTTGAAAAAGAGCGTCCAGCAGTTCTGCCGCCCAGGCATATCCATGAGCGGAAAGGATTGCCCTGGAGGAGGAACGGTTGCACATCTCCATAAGATGCTCTGTGGAAGCGGTTAAAAAATCCGGCGCGTCAAAGAAGAAAAAGTCTCCAATATGGTAGTAATCCAACAGGTACTCGCCATTTTGAAAGGTTACCCACATGGTGTCGAAGGCACCGCCGCTGCTTTGATAGCAATGAGGTACATTTTTCCGGGAGAAAAAGCCATGGCCTTGTGTCAGCTTTACGGTATTGCCTTCCGTGGTGAATATTCCCTCTCCTCCGATCACCCACAGGAACTGATGCACATCAAATCCATTGGGGCGGTCCGTGCGTCCCTGTTTTTCGGATACGCCGATGGTAACCGGAATGAATGGAAGACTGTCTTTGCTCTGTTTAAAATCCTCTGAGAGCATATGCAATATCCTTATATTTATTACAATTATATATTATTGATAACCGGATATAATTGCAATATAATTATATTAATTGGTGAGATAAAAGTCAACAGCAAGTCCTTGTCAAGCCATGATCAAAATGAAAAGAGGGAAGGCCATGAAAAAAGTACGTGTCGGACTGATTGGCTGCGGAGGCAGGCAAAACGCACACATGGATGCACTTCTTCAAATGAAGGATGTGGAAATTGTGGCGGTTGCTGAGCCGGTGGAGGAAAGAAGGGCGAAGGCGGCTGAGACTACAGGAGCAAAGCGGCAATATGATAACCATTCGGAATTCTATGAGAAGGAAAACCGAGAAAGTGTGGATGCCATTTTTATTGCCGTGGAACCTACTGCGCATGATCATATCGAAATCAGGGCCATTGAACTGGGGATTCCATTCCTGGTTGAAAAGCCGATGAATTTGGACCTGCAGCAGGCGGATTCCATTGCCTCCATGATCCGTAAGAGAAATTTGATTACCGCCGTAGGGTTCCAGGATCGCTATCTGGATCTGATGGAAAGAATGAAAGAAGAGATTCCAAAGCACAAAAAAGGCGGAATTGTAAACGGGTCCTGGATTGGAGGTATCCCCCCTGTATGGTGGTGGCAGAAAAAATCCACCTGCGGCGGACAGCTGGTGGAGCAGAATATTCATTTGGTGGATGGATTACGTTGGCTGTTCGGTGAGCCGCTCTCCGTATATGCGGTAAATGCCACTGGCATGATTCAGCCGGGTGTGGATGCCAGTCCGGAGTATGATACGGATGATTACTCTGTCTGCCTGTTCCGGTTCCAAAACAACATCACTGCCACCCTGGAGAGCGGATGTTACTGCAGGGGAGCGGGGCCGAATAACGGTTTGGTGGTCATACTGAATGACATCGTTTTGGATTATCGGCTGCGGAACAATCTAATTATGAAAACGAAGGGCCAAACCCTGGATATCAGGAGGGGGAACGATCAAACCTATGATCTGGACCGGGCTTTTATTGACGCGGTGAAGTCCGGAGACGGAACGCAGATACGTTCTCCCTATGAAGATGCCCTGCGGTCCCTCAAGGTTGCCTTTGCAGCCAATCGTTCGATGGAAACCGGTGAAGTCGTCTGCTTGAAGGAGGATGAATGATGAGGATCTGTATTCCCATACCTTGTTTCTTTCCGGACATGGATTTTGTAAGCGCCATACATAAAGTAGGAGAACTTGGATTTGACGCGGCAGAAACCTACAACTGGAAGGGCCTGGACCTGGAAGCGGTGCGCAATGCCTGTGAAGAGGCAAATGTGGAACTGATCAGCATGTGCACCACCGAATTCAATATGACCAACCCGGAAATGCGCCAAAAATGGCTGAAAGGCCTGAAAGAAAGCTGCCGGGCAGCCGGACTTGCCGGCGTGAAGCACCTGATTACACAGGTTGGCAGGGATACCGGTGCGGAACGTGGGCTGCAGCATGAAAGCATTGTGAATGCGCTCAGGGCAGCCCGCCCCATATTGGAGGATACAGGGGTAACAATCATGATTGAACCCCTGAATACCCTTGTCAATCATCCGGGCTACTATTTGTGGAAGGCAAAGGAAGCTTTTGACATCATCCATGAGGTGGATCATCCTTTGGTGAAAGTGGTGTATGATATTTATCATCAGCAGGTGATGGAAGGCAACATCATTCCCAACATAACCAACAATCTGGATTGCATTGCCCATCTGCACGCCGCAGGGCATCCGGGGCGAATTGAGCTGCAATTCGGTGAAAATGACTACCATGTTATTTTTGATGCAGTGGACAAGGCAGGGTATCAGGGCGCATGCGGACTGGAATACAATCCTACACTGGGCAGCGTGGAAAGCCTGGAAAGCTTTAAGCGGATCTATAGGAAAGACTGAATGAATGACTGACCCTGTATCATTTGAAATCACTTGACCGTTTGTTTAACCGCTATCGTGTGATTGACTATATCCGGGATTATTATGAAGCCCTGCATATTACCGACGGACAGTATATTGTAGATGACATTAGTTTGTATATTAAAGCCAGGCAGCCCTCCATGACTTAAAAACATCCCTGCCGCATTGACAAATGAAAGACGGAGAGGTTGACGTCTGTTTCCTGAACCTCTCCGTCTTTTTCTGTCCAGATTCCTTGTGGGTCAGGCGGTTCCCGCCAAAGAGCATTTTTTATGATGCCCGTTCGGCTGCATTTACGATTGCTCGCAGCCTGCCAGCAGTCGGGCAACTTCATGCTCCCGTTCAAATAAAAGGCAGCCTCCTTCCTGTTCTCCGTCCAAAAGCCCGTTCTCTTTTAATTTTTCAAAGAAATGGGAGTGGATGGCTTCCAGCAAGGTATGATTCTTCAGGTTGATATCAGAATAAGGCGAAAAAGGGCAGGGCTCTGCGTTGCCGTTTGCGTTAATGTGAAAGAAACTTCTGCCGGCGGCAAGGCAGCCTCCTGTGTATTTCTCATCTCCGGGGAATGAGAGAAAGATCATCTGTTCAAAGGCAGTTCGCAGATTCTCCCTGGACTGCTCAAGGGCCGCCCGATCCGCTTCTGTGAGCGCAAGATGTCTTGTTTGTTTATCGATTGGCACATACTCTACAAACAACAGGACCCGGCAGCCTTTGGAAGAAAGCCAATTCACAAAGTCGGTTCCGGTGACGGTCTGCAGATTTTCCGTTGTCACGGTGACGGATGCTCCAAATAGAATGTCATTCGATTTCAGACGATCCATCCGGTTAACAAGGTTTTGATAGGTACCAGTGCCGCGGCGGTCATCCGTCTGCTGCTGGTTTCCCTCCAGACTCAGAACCGGTACCATATTGCGGCTTTTATCAAATAGTTTCCTATATTCACTGTCCATCAGTGTTCCATTTGTAAATACCGGAAATAAAAGCCTGTCATGCTTTGCCGCAATTCTTAGAACATCCCTGCGAAGCAGCGGTTCACCCCCGGCCAGCAAAACAAACAACACCCCCAGTGCTTCCGCCTGTGTGAAAATATCATCCCACTTTTCGGCGGACATCGAATCGATGGTCCTCTCTTCCCCGCAGGTATGATTTGCCCGTGCATAACAGCCTTTGCAATGCAGATTACAACTGCCGGTGATGCTTGCAATCAGAAACGACGGGATATGTTCGCCATTTTTTTCATAATGCTCCCGTTTCATTTTTGCGTTCTTTCCGGTCATCAGATATTTCATGATAATGGCCGCCTCTTTCGGCCTGGTAATCGAAGACTGAACGGCCCCCTTTACAATGTTTCCGATTCGGCTGCCCATATACCCGGATAATTCAATTTGAAAATTCTTCTCTCCCACGACTTCTCAATTTCCTCCTCTTGTATGAATGGATTCCACACGACCCGATGACCTGTATTTTTCTTCCCGCATAAGAAGACACACGCGTCTCTCATTTTTATCCCAACAGGCAGGATGAATCAGATTGCCACCATGAGATGGATCCCCATTGAAATGGTGCAGCAGATGGGACAGTGTTTTATCACTGATGGTATGTTCCATCCGGCAAGCATCCTGTTCTGCCGTTTTCTCATCCACTTGAATGGATACCAACAGTTCTTTCAGAAGATTGTATTTGCATGTAAGCTTCTTCGCCCGCTGACGCCCGTATTCAGTCAGTGATATTTCACCGTATAAGGGCTTTACGATCATGCCTGCCTCCTGTAATAGTTCCATAGCGTGATGCACGCTGGGCTTTGTTACGCCAAGAAACTCTGCAATGTCCGCAGATCGCACGTTCTCTGTTATTTGTGAGAAATAGTATACAGTTTTCAGGTAGTCCTCGCTGGCAGCGCTTAATGGCTTATATCTTTGACGCCTGATTTCTTTTTCCTGCTGCAAATGTTATCCCTCCGTTTCGTTCATGATAAAGATTGTCTGATACCGGTAAAATGGTACCATGAACACAGTATAAAGAGGAAATGTGCCCTCAATGTGCCCAAGCTCAATATTGATACAGGAAAAACAAATTCCAACAGTCAGGCAAAATGGGATCAGGGCCATATTGAGGCCATATTTGTATGATACTTTTTTGTTGTCCAAAATAAACAGTTGATTTCCGGCGTGCCGGCAGCAATACCATAATGCTGATTTTGACCGGTAAAGAGGATCGCCAAAGACGGAGGATCGATAAAAATGGAGGATTGATAAGGATGACGGATCGATAAGGATAACCAAATGATGATATAATAAGGGTAGCCAACAGGTGATCCGACATTTGTCGTCCGGAACAGGGGACAGTCAAAATTTGATGTGTTGATTTTTGACGGAAAGGCAGACGGAAGAATGTTTTCCATACTGGTGGTGGAAGACGACGCCACATTAAACAAAATGATATGTGCAAAGCTCAGACAGGAGCATTTTAGACCCGTTCCGGCATTTGACGGAGAAGAAGCGTTGCAGATACTGGACAGGGAATATGTTGACCTGATCATCTGCGATATCATGATGCCGAAAATGGACGGATATGTGCTTACAAAGGAGCTGCGCGACGCGTCCTATAAACTTCCGATTCTGATGATTACCGCCAGGGGTCAGATGGAAGATCTGGAGAAGGGCTTTCAGGCAGGAACGGATGATTATATGGTAAAGCCTATCCGGATGAAGGAAATGATTCTTCGGGTGAATGCTTTGCTGCGGCGTGCCCGGATTGCCAATGACAGGAAGCTGACAGTCGGCAGGGCCGTGCTGGATGCCGATGCCCTGACGGTACACATTGGTGATGACCGTTTTGAGATGCCGCCAAAGGAATTTTTTCTGTTGTTTAAGCTTCTGAGCAACCCGGATAAAATTTTTACCCGGCTGGAATTAATGGATGAAATATGGGGGATGGATACGGAAGCGGATGAACGCGCAGTGGATTCCCACATCAAAAAGCTCCGGCGCAAGTTTGAAAATTACCCTGATTTTGAAATTATTACCGTAAGGGGTCTTGGTTATAAAGCCAAATATGAATCCTCCGTATGAAAGGCAGGTATTATGCGAAAGCACAACGATAAAAAGGAAAGCGGACGGCTGCATCTCCCTGTACGTATCTATTTTCTGTTGATTTCCATCTCCTCTTTGTGTGCAGCGTGCATTATCTCTTTTCTCCTTGTTTCAGCAGGGGTGACCCTGTTCCATGAGGGTCCCATCACAAGGCCTTTCATTATTGGGATGGGTCTCCTGGTTTGCGGTCTGTGCATCCTGATTGGCGGAATTATGCTTTGGTTTGCATCCCAACATTTTGTAAAGCCGATTGAGGAAGTAAGCAAAGCCGTAAAGAAAGTGGCAAACGGTGATTTCAGTGTTCATATCACCCAAAAAACAAGACATTTTGGCCATCATGAAGTCCATGATGAAATCGATGAATTATCTGAAAACTTCAATACCATGACTTCTGAATTAAGCGGCATGGACTACATGCGAAAGGATTTCATGAGCAATGTATCGCATGAAGTCAAGACTCCGGTGGCTGCCATTACAGGTTTTACGGATATCCTTATGGAGAATGACCTGAGTCCGGAAGAACAGCAGGAATATCTGCTGCTTGTCAATCAGGAATCCGTCAGGTTGTCTCATTTATGTGAGAACATGCTGCGCATGTCACGGCTGGACTATCAAAAGATTGTCCGGAAAAAAGACAAGGTGCGTGTGGATGAACAGATCCGCAAGTGCATTATCATGTTGTCTGAGAAATGGCCGGATTCATCCGGAAACTACGAATTGAATCTGGAGAGTCTTGAAATACAGAGTGACGCGGACCTTTTGATGCAGGTATGGACCAATCTGATTGATAATGCAATCAAATATTCGCCGGATGGCAGCACGATTACCATATCCGGCAGGAAAGAGGGGGATTCCCTGGCTGTAACCATCCATAATGAAGGAGAAGGGATCCGTGAGGAACAGCGATCCAGGATCTTTGAGAAGTTCTATCAGTGTGATGCCTCCCGCAAGAAAGATGGAAGCGGGTTAGGACTTTCCATTGTAAAAAGAATCGTTGATTTACTGGGAGGAAAGATCATATGTATCAGCGAAAAGGGAAAAGGAACGACAATGGAAGTAAAAGTGCCAATCTAACGGTAACCGCCTGCCGCCAAAGGAATTTCGCATTTACTGCCTGTTGCGGAATTCCTTTGGCGACATTCCCGTGTATTTTTTAAAAACTTTGCTGAAATAAAATGCGCTGTCGTACCCTACTTCGTCAGAGATTTCGTAGATTTTTTGATTGCCGGTCAGGAGGAGATCCATTGCCGCTTCGATTTTGAGCTTGGTGATATAGTCCGTTATCCCCGTGCCGGTTGCCTTTTTAAAAAGCTGGCTCAGGTAATTTGCGCTTACTTCAAAATGGGAAGAGATCTCCTGCAGGGACAGTTTTTTCTCCCGGTTATCGTGGATATATTTTTTAACCTGACTGATCAGATAGCTGCTGCTGACACTGCCAGCGGTTTGCTCGTCATAAAAGAGAGTCCCATTCTCCTTTATTTCGCACGACAGCAGCTGCTTTGCATCATCATAGGACAAATGAACGTCTTCTATTTTACTTACCATGCGGCCAACGCAAAAGAAAAGGTGTACATTGTAGTAGTTGAAAATCATGTTGTCCACCTGCCGGAGGCTATCCGTTAATTGCTTCCTCCAGTGTTTGCATTCCTTTTCCGAAAAATAAAAGAGGACTGCAAAATAATGGGTATCAAGAAGTGCCACCCGGCAGGGGATGTACTTTTGAATCAATTCCTGAAACAGCCGGAGCGTACTGCTGAAAATCTGTAAATCTTTCTTGCTTCCATTTTGATGATGCAGAATCACTTCGGCCTGTGCAGCCACATAACCGGCATACTCCAGGCTCAGATTCAGATATTTGATATCCTCCTGCATTTCATCTTTCCGAAAACGGTTATTCAGCAGTTTTGAAAAGAAACGGTCCTGCAGCAATAACAGGTTTTGGCTGTCCTTTGTTATGGAGGATTGATTCTTCCTATGGGAAAGCACCTTTTTTTGTGCTTTGACGATGGCGGATTCCAGACTCTCCGGAGTCAGGTCCAGCTTGACCAGGTAATCAATCACCTGATATTGGATCGCTGTTTTTAAATAGTCGAATTCCTTGTAACCAGTCAGCAGGATAAACACGGGAAGTTCGCCATATTGTTCAAAAGACTTTTTCATAAGGGTCAATCCGTCCATGACAGGCATCTGAATATCGGCAATCACGATTTCCGGATGAAACTTTTCGATCTCATCCAGGCCTGTTTTCCCGTTTGCCGCAACCCCACAGATTTCGATATCAAGCCTCTTCCAGTCAATCATGGATTAAATCCCGACCTGGACAAGAGGTTCATCCTCTACGATCAATAATCTCATTCTCTTTCCCCTCATATTCCGCATGGCTTATTTTTGGCAATCGAATTTGAATGGTTGTATACTGGTTTACGACACTGTCGATGGAGATCCCATACTTCTCTCCGAAGACATACTGAATCTGCTTGTTTACACTTAATATTCCCATGTCACGGAAAGTCTGGGAACGGTTCTTCCCACGTTCCGACATTACTTTCTGAATCGTATTCTCGTCCATTCCCATCCCGTTGTCGGTGATGGAAATCAGGATATCGTCTTCGGCAGCATACTCCATGGAGATCCGGATGCTGCCCTGCTTTCCGGTTGGTTCGATCCCGTGAAGGATGGCGTTTTCCACCAGCGGCTGCAGGGTAAAACGCAGAATGACATTGTCCTTTATCGCTTCGTCTTCCAATTCATAGGCCAGGGTGATGCTTCCGCCGTATTTGTATTTCTGAATCGTAAAGTAATCCTCCAGAAGGGCAAGTTCATCCCGGATCGGAATGATCGTCTGTGTCCCTTTGGAAACATTTTTCAGCAAATGCGACAATGCCACAACGATCTCTGAAATCCCGGGCGCTTGCTGCACGGTTGCCATCCATTTGATCGTATTCAGTGTATTGTAAATAAAATGGGGCCTGATCTGGCTTTGAAGGATTTGATAGCGGTAGTCCTGTTTTTGATGCTCATCAGCAATCTGCTGCCGCATCAGTTTTTCAATATCTGTAGCCAGGGCATTCACCGTCCTGCCCATGTATCCCAGCTCATTGTCCCACTCGATGGAGGGATCCGTTGAAAAGTCTCCGGTGGATATCTTTTTCAACCGGTTGCTCAGCATGGCGAGGGGCCTGGTAATCGATTTTGTCAGGCTGTAATACAGCAGTATTCCGACTATCAGAACACAGCCGACGATTCCAAGGAGAATATAGGAGTAGCTATGCATCTGCTTTTGAACCAGGCTGTCCGATGTGGAAAGGATGAGCTCGCAGTTGGCCGTGACCAGGGGCAATTGGTAAAGGATCCGCTCCTTCCCATCCAGAAACCCACAATTTATGGAAAGCTCCTCTTCCCGCTGCTCCGGGAAGACCGCTTCTCTGACTGGAACCGGCTTTCCTATTTCCTTATAGGAATCTTCGTTAATCCGGTAATAGTGTGTTCCGATATGAAGCAGAATGTCCATGTTGTCTTTCTCTTTGAGGTTTTTTGTGGTATCCAGAAAGAGCTCCGGCGAGATTCCCAGGTATACAAATCCTATTTTATCCTGCCTGTACGGATGGTAAATCGGCTGAATGGCGATCAGGGACTGATATTGTTTTGGAAGAAACGGGTCGCTCTGGAATCCATCGGAAAAGGTGAAAGTATTGTCGGCGAACATGTCCCTGAAACAGGGCAGGTTGGTAATCGTTTTTACAACAGGTATATCCACAGAAAAACTGGTATTGTTGATATATTGGATGTAGTCCCGGCGATCCGGGCTGCCAATGACGACCCGCTGAATGTAGCGGTTGCCGGTGTCATTGTTGATGTAGCGTTCCACCAGTAAATCCTTAGCCCTGGACATGTTGCTGTCCGGATGGGTCAGGTAATCCGCAATGTCATGCGTACGCTGTGCCCACTGACTGAAAGAGACAATATTGGAAAGACGTTGGTTCATTGTGTCGGACAGCAATCGGATGTTGGTGACATTGGACCGGATTTCGTTGGAACGGAGGATTCGGTTGTTCATAGTGAAGCTGAAAAATACAACACCGGCACCTATGACAAGCATTAAAATGGAAATTGTGATAAGAAAACGCCCTTTTATGGTTTTATATATCGGGTAATTCATACAAACCCTCCTGATCACGCTCAAAGTATATCAAAATAGTGCAGGAAAGTAAAGAATATTGCATGCACAGGTTTGATGGAAATGGAAAAGTAAATGAAACACGGAAACTCTCCATGGCTTTTCCAGGGGTTTCTGTTTAAAATGAATATATAACGATTAGGGGAGGTAGCGGATTCATGAAAAGGAAGTTCTTAAATGTGCTTATGTGTTTGGCCCTGGTCATTGCAATCTTCACTGGCTGCAGTACAGGGAAGGATGCGGAAAAAGGGAGCAGTTCCGAAACCGGGACAGGCAAAGCGGAGACAGACAAAGCGGAAAGCAAGGAAACAAAGACTTTGAAGTGGTCCGTATGGGATCAAAAGACAACGCCGTATTGGGATCAGCTGGCGGACGCCTATATGGGAAAAAACAAAGATGTGAAAATCGAATTGGTGGATCTGGGATCCCAGGATTATCAGACCGTTCTGGGGACGGATTTATCCGGTGGCGGTTCGGACTTTGATATTGTAACCATAAAGGATGTTCCCGGATATGCCACGCTGATTTCAAAAGGGGTGCTGGAGCCTCTGAATGACCGGATCAGGGAAGACAATATCGACTTAGGCAAGTTTGCCGGAACCACAGAACAGGTAACGGTGGACGATAAATTATATGAGCTGCCCTTCCGGACGGATTTTTGGTTGCTGTTTTACAATAAGGATTTGTTCGATAAGGCGAAAGTGGATTACCCAAACAACGATATGACGGTAAAGGAGTATGACAAATTGGCAAGAAGCGTCGCCGGAGACGGGGTTTACGGATCCCACTATCATACATGGAGAAGTGCGGTGCAGCTGTTTGGCATACTGGATGGAAAACACTCCATTCTGGATGGAAAATATGAATTTACAAAGCCGTATTATGAGATGGTATTGAATCAGCAGAAGGATGGAATCTGCAGAAGCTACAGTGATACCAACGCATCCCAGCTGCATTATTCCGCGGCGTTTGCCGAAGGGGATACAGCGACGATGAACATGGGATCCTGGTATATCGGTCAATTAGTAACCAGTCTTCAATCCGGGGAATATGACAAGGAAAAATGCGGGAACTGGGGTATCGCTTCCTATCCGCATCCGGAAGGAGCGAAAGCCGGAAGTACCCTGGGGACTATTACAGGACTTTCGATACCGACCAGCGGAAAGAATAAGGATATAGCCTGGGACTTTATCAAGTTTGTCAGCGGAGAAGAAGGGGCAAAGATTCTGGCGGAATTGGGGAATTTCCCCGCAGCCATGAATGATGATGCACTTGATATTATTACGTCTGTGGAAGGATTCCCTCAGGATGAGGCTTCCAAAGAAGCATTGAAGACAAATAAAATTTACCTTGAGGCACCTTATGCCGGGAATGTGGCAGATATCAATGCCATTCTGGATACGTATCATAAGGACATCATGAACGGGGACATCTCTGTTAATGAGGGAATCAATCAAATGGATGAAGAGGTTTCCGCTTTGGATTAGCCTGGTTTGCTTTAGGCAAGGACATCAGGGGCCGGTGAAATTCCGGCCTTTTTATAGAAAAGAGTTCCGGGAGGATGAACATGGCTGAAATGACACTTAAAAAAAGGATGCGTCGGAAAGAGAGAAAGCGAGATTTGATCGCTTATTCTTTCATTGCCCCCAATTTCATCGGATTTGCAGTGTTTACTCTGATCCCTGTAATATATGCTTTCGTATTGGGATTTACCAAATGGGATGGGAATAATCCGATGGAATTTGTGGGCTTTCAAAATTTCATAAAATTATTTCAGGACAGGATGTTTCTGGCCGCCCTGAAGAACACCATTCTATACTGTATTGGGACGGTTCCCCTGACGATGGTTGCGTCTCTGGTACTGGCGGTTGTTCTGAATCAGAAGGTAAAATTCAGGGGCTTTTTTCGAACGGTTTCCTTTTTTCCCTATGTGGCATCCCTTGTGGCGGTGACTTCCGTGTGGAATATGCTGTTTCACCCTACAAGAGGGCCGGTGAACTGGATCCTTCAGAATGTGTTTCAGGTGGCGAATCCGCCCAACTGGTTCGGCAAGGATCTGATTTTGCTGACGATGATCCTGTTCAGTGTATGGAAATATACGGGATATTATATGGTAATCTATCTTGCCGGACTGCAGGGAATCTCAGGAGAGCTGTACGATGCGGGGAGCCTGGACGGAGCCGGCACCTGGCAGAAGTTTCGATATATCACCTGGCCGCAGCTTCATTCCACCACATTCTTTGTTGTGATCATGCTTACCATTACCTGTTTCAAGGTATATGACATTGCTATCATGATTGCCGGAGGCGGGGACGGCAGACTGGGGACATCGTCTACGGTACTTGTCTACTATATATACCAGAAAGCGTTTATCAACTGGGATCTTGGCTACGCCAGCGCGGTGGCTATGGTTCTGTTTGCACTGGTTCTGACTGTGACGCTCGTTCAGTTCAAAGGTGAGAGAGTACAAGGGAAGGAAAAATAGGGGGAAAGATAAATTGAGTGCCGCAAAAAAGCGAAAAACAGGCAGATTCTTTTTGTATCTGATACTGGTTCTCATGACTTTGCTTATGATGATACCGTTTATATGGATGTTGTCCGCTTCCATCAAGACCAGTGATGAAGTTTTCATCATGGAGCCGTTCCGATTAATTCCGGAAGTGCCGAGGTGGAGCAACTATAAGGAGATATGGACACGCATCCCCTTATTGAAGTTTATTGAAAACACAACGATACTCACAGTTGTGGTCACGTTTTTGCAGCTGCTCACCAGCAGTTTCGCGGCCTATGCGTTTGCCAAGCTGGAGTTTCGGTTCAAAAACGCCCTGTTTATGGGGTACGTAGCGACGATCGCCTTGCCATGGCAGGTTTATATGGTCCCACAGTTCATCATGATGCGGAGAATGGGGCTGAACGATAAACTGCTGGCTATGGTATGCCTGCAGGCATTCTCAGCTTTTGGGGTATTCATGATGAAACAGTTTTATGAGGGCATACCGGACTCCCTTTGCGAAGCCGCCAGAATTGACGGAATGAGCGAATACCGGATCTGGGCGAGGATCATGATTCCGCTGTCCAAGCCGGCGCTTTCGACCCTTACCATCTTTACCTTCGTAGCCACCTGGAACGATTATTTGGGCCCCCTGATTTATTTGAAGACCGAAACCAAAAAGACAGTACAGATTGGATTAAAGATGTTTATGGGACAGTATACAGCAGAATATGGCCTGATCATGGCCGGCTCTGTAGTGGTTTTGATTCCTGTTTTAATTGTGTTTTTGATTCTCCAGAAATATTTTGTGGAAGGGATTGCGAGTACCGGCATAAAAGGATAAAGTATAACTGACAGGAATTCATTGGGCATGGGGGATATCACAAAGATGGGAAACAGGATCGGGAAGGAGTCCGAGAGCAAAACCGGAGACAAGACTAGGGAGGAATGGCTGAATGCCTTGCTGCGCATTGTTGCTCCGGTGATGGAATCTCTGGGCAGGGGAGAACTGAAAAAGCAGATGCCGCTGGACTTTCATGAAGATCGGAAAGAGTACGCTCCGCTGGAGGCCTTCGGCAGAAGCATGCTGGGCCTTGCGCCGTGGCTGGAGGCGGAAGGAGTCTGCGGGAAAGAGAAAGGGCTGCAGGAAAAATACCGAGGGCTTGCCATTCGCTGCATGGACAGGGCAGTCGATCCCGGTTCCCCGGATTATATGGGATTTACAAAAGGGGAACAGAATCTGGTGGATGCGGCTTTCCTGTCCCATGCCCTGGTGCGTGCACCCAGGCATCTGGCGGGTGCGTTGCCGGGTGCGGCCAGGAACAACCTGATCCGGGCGTTGAAAAGCACGAGGGACTTTATTCCCGGGGAATCCAACTGGATCTTCTTTTCTGCCATGGTGGAAGCAGGACTGTATGTGCTGGGCGAGGCGGATTTTGATAAAATGTGCATCGTATACGCACTGCGTATCTATAATGACTGGTATAAAGGGGACGGTGTCTATGGAGACGGGGCGGCATTTCACTGGGATTATTACAACAGTTTTGTGATTCAGCCCATGTACGTGGATCTTATGAACTTATTCGGGGACATGTCAGATGAGTTCCGGATGCTGAAACCAAAGGTGCTGAAAAGGGCGGCCCGGTATGCAGCCATTCTGGAGAGAATGATTGCACCGGACGGAACCTGGCCGGTCCTCGGACGATCCATCTGCTATCGTTTCGGAGCCTTTCAGATGCTTGCCCAGGCAGCTTTGCAGCATCGGCTGCCGGAAGGCCTGCATCCCGCTCAGGTTCGCTGTGCCCTTACGGCCGTTCTGGAGAAGGTGATGGAGGCACCGGATATATTTGATGCGGACGGATGGCTGCAGCCCGGAGTATATGGCTGTCAGCCGGAGCTTGCGGAAGGATATATCAACACAGGAAGCCTTTACCTGTGTACTGCCCTGTTTCTTCCGCTGGGCCTGCCGGCGGACGACGAATTCTGGAGCAGGGAAGAAGAAGCATGGAGCAGCCGTAAAGTTTGGAGCGGCGGACAGATTTGCAGGGATCATGCCATTGATTAGAACTTCGGAGTCTATGGAATGTGGATTGTCTTGCTGCTGCCAAAGTCCTGAAATATAAAAATCCTGCGGAAGATTATATTGCCAGGCTGGAGGAGTATAATATAGGAGCAAAGACTTTTCACCAGCACAACATCCTGTCACCTGTCGGGACAGGGCAGGAGAAAAAAAGCCTGAGGAGGGAGCAACATGAAAATCAGGGACATGACGCTGTATCAGGTACCGCCGCGATGGCTTTTTCTCAAAGTGACGTCGGAGGACGGCATAGTGGGTTGGGGCGAGCCCATCTTGGAAGGCAAGGCGGATACCGTCCGGACAGCTGTGGAGGAGATGAGTGATTATCTGATCGGGAAGGAAGCCGGAAACATTGAGGATCTTTGGCAGGCATTGTATCGGGGTGGATTTTACCGGGGAGGTCCGGTTCTGACCAGCGCCATTTCCGGTATTGAGCAGGCTTTATGGGACATGAAGGGCAAGAAGCTGGGCGTACCGGTTTATGAGCTGATGGGTGGTGCGGTCCGGGATAAACTCCGGGTTTACTGCTGGATCGGCGGCGACAAGCCATCCAATGTGGCTGCTGATGCAGCGGAGAAAACAGAGGCAGGCTATACGGCTTTGAAGATGAACGGGACAGATGGCATGAGCTGGATCGATTCCTTTTCAAGGATCGATGCGGCGGTGGCACGTCTTGCAGCGATCCGGGAGAAAGTCGGATATGATGTGGACGTTGGGATCGATTTTCATGGCCGGGTTCATAAGACCATGTCAAGAATCCTGATGAAAGAGCTGGAGCCATACAGGCCCCTGTTTGTGGAGGAACCGGTGCTTCCCCAGAACAACGAAGCGCTGAAGGAGCTGCGTACCCACACAGTTATTCCCATTGCCACCGGGGAACGGATGTACACCCGTTGGGATTTCAAGGACATTTTGCAGGATGGAGCAGTGGATATCATCCAGCCGGATTTGAGTCATGCAGGTGGGATATGGGAAACCAGGAAGATCGCTGCCATGGCGGAAGCCTATGATATGGCGGTGGCTCCCCATTGTCCCCTGGGCCCGATTGCCCTGGCGGCATGTTTCCAGCTGGACTTCTGCACCCCCAATGCCTTTCTTCAGGAGCAAAGCCTGGGCATTCATTACAACAGGGGATCCGATTTGCTAGACTACCTGATGGATCCGGGAGTCTTTGCCTATGAAAACAGTTATGTAAAGCGCCTTACCGCACCGGGACTGGGAATAGAAATCAATGAAGACAAAGTCAGGGAAATGGCGGATCCGGATCGTCGATGGAGAAATCCGGTATGGCGCACTGAGGATGGAGGGATAACGGAGTGGTAAAAAATGCAACCGACATTTTGCAGAAGTTAGGGGAATACAGGCTGGTATCCGTTGTTCGGGGAGTGAAGGAAGACAAAGCGCTGCACACGATGGAAGCATTGTATCGCGGCGGCATCCGTGCCGTGGAGATCACCATGAATACTTCAGGGGCTCTTCGGATGCTGGAAAATATCAAGAAGGCTTATGGGGATAAGATGCTTGTAGGGGCCGGAACGGTATTGGATCCCGAAAATGCTGTCCATGCCATTCAGGCAGGAGCGGATTTTGTCCTTTCCCCGACTTTGTCCGTCAGGGTAATCGAGGCCTGCAACCGCTACAGCAGGCTGGCTGTTCCGGGAGTGCTGACACCGACGGAAATTCTGACTGCCTGGGAGGCAGGCGCGCAGCTGGTCAAGATATTCCCCGCCCGGGTGTTTGGACCAAAGTATATTCAGGATATAAAAAAGCCGTTGCTTCAGGTGGAGATCATGCCGGTGGGCGGAGTTTCCCTGAAGAATGCGGCAGACTTTATGAAAAACGGCGCCTATGCCCTGGGCATCGGATCTGCACTGGTCAATCCGGAATGGACGGAGCAGGGCGAATTTGAAAAGATTACGCAGGCTGCTGCAACATTTGTAAAGATCGTAAACGGAGTGACTGTAATATAGACAGTTGCCGAATAAAAGCCAGAGGTTGTTATGGGATTCAGAGGGAAGCGCGGCAGAGCGGAATTGCCGAAATACATACAGAGAAAATTGCAGGAGGTTGTCGAACCGGAAATTCCATATGTCCAACCTGTCTGGACAGAGAAACAGGGTAAACAGCAGAAGCAGATGCATTTCAACTTTCAGGTGGATGACTTGCCCGCTGCCGTTGAGGAAACTCTCCGGCTCGGCGCCAAAAAGGCGAACATATGTTTGACAAATCCTCCGGAATATGTCCCCTGGTGGTGAAGAGCTGGAGCTTCAACAGCTCTGGAAACAATACTTTGAAGGCATTGCGATCCGGGGGAGATATCACCCGGGACTGCAGCGGCAGTTTATGCCCAGACGATATTGGAAATACCTGGTCGAGAAGAATTGATATTTCTCATTTCCTTCAACCTATGAAGCGTGCATTGCACATACCAATTTAAAATCTACTATTATAATAGTTTATAATTAATATACGAATGGAAATTATTGGATTATAAATTTTGGTGCAAGGGTATGGATAAAAAGATTTGTTCAAACTATAATGTAGTATAAGGGAAATATCAGAAGTCTGAGTCGTGACTACTATAAATGGCAGTCCATCAGGAGGCAAATGCATATGAAAAAGAAGCCTTTCCGGATATTTTATCGTTTTATACTGACATATGTCGCAGTAATCCTGTTCCTGGTATTATGTCTGCTGCCTGTTTATAAAATCAGCCTGAACAACCTGAAGGAAAAAGAGATTGCCAATATAGCGGCAAAAATGGAGACAGGAGTGGATGAATTTGAGCGGACCTTCATTGATTTGACAAGGGTTCTGGTATACTTGAATGACGACTTGAATTATAAATACCTTGTTTCACAGACCGATGAATTTCAGCCAGGGGAATGCTTGAGGGTACGTGAGGTGCAAAAGACTTTTACGCAACTTATGCAGCCTATCTACCTGGCGAACCATTCCTTTGTTGTATTTCATAATAATCATGTTGTATTTGATATGAATCGGATTTATTTTGACGAAAATCTTTTTTATGGTACATTTTTAAAATATGAAACAGAAGACTTCGACGAACTGGATGGATTCCGGGAACATTTCAATCAATCCGTAAATCCATCCGCCCTGGTTTTGTTATACAATAGAGTCAAAGCAGATGAATTCATAACATTACATATTGCAGTCAACCAAAAGAGCTCACTCTATACACTGATTGACAAAGAATCTTTGCTTCAGTTATTCTTTCAATCCGATATGATAAAAATGGGCTATTTCATAATAATGGACGCTGATAATCAAACTGTATTTGAGTATAATCCGAAAGGATATGCGATTCGAAATAACGGCTCAGATCTGGAATTGTTAGATCGTGAAATCGGTTTACTGGGGTTAAAACTCGTGGCAGGTGTTCCGAAGGCGATTTATGAGCCGGCTTTGCAAAAGTCCATTGCCATCATACTGACATCCACTTTAGTGGCGATTTTCCTGAGTATGTTGTTATCCTTTGCCTTTGCTTACCGAAACTCTGCGCCTATTGTCAATCTGGTAAAGGAGATTCAAGGAGATTCACTCCTTTGGCATAGGCAATGACGGAAGTTCAGAAAAGGAAAGAAGGAATGAGCTTGAATACTTACATCAGTCCTTTACATTACTGAACCACAACCAAACAAGATATCAACAGGATATGGAATCCTACAAAAGCAAAATGAAAAACAGGCTATTTGAAGATCTTCTAAAGGGAACCATTATGTATGATGAGAAAAAATTTTCCGAATGTGATCTGAGATTTTATCCCATGAGCTGTCTTCTGTTGTTTTCCGCTATTGGTGATACCCGGGAGGAGGAAGATGTCTGCCAGAGAAAGAGCAGTCATAAAAGGCTGCCTCTGAAGGAAATCAGAAGTTTTCTGCCGGAGGACTGCGTAATATATGAAATAGACAACAGGTATATTGCAGCCATTATCCCTTATGGGGAGATCCCATTTGAAAACTACCCATCCATTGAGATTCAAATGAAAATGATTCTTCATACGGTTCAAAAGCAGGCGGATTCCATGCTGGTGGGACTTGCTGTAAGTAAGGAATTTCAGGATCCCAATCAACTTTTTGAAATTTATCATCATGCAAAAAATATATTGGAAAAGGTTACACAGGAAAGCCCTGTCGTTTTCCTGAATGTGGAGCAGTCCTGTGCGGCAAACAGGAAGATTACACCAGCTATATTGGGCCAAGTTTATGATCTTCTGCTTGCCGGAAAAGAGAAGGAAGTAGATTCCATATTTTCAGAAATTTTTTTACCGGGCAGTTTATTATCTTCCGGATTTAAGCAGAGCTTTTATAGCGTTCGCGGCGTGATCATTCAGGCAGTCTATAAACTGTCTCTGGAAAGCGAAATCAAAATTGCGGATTTTGAAGAGAACAAAACACATTATGAATTGCTCCATGACATGCTGGTCTGCTGTCAGACGATATGCCGGCGGGTCAACGGATATAAACGCAGTCATAATGATAATCTGAGAGAGAAACTGCTTCATTTTATCAATACGCATCATCAGGATCAGCAGTTATGTATTTCAATCCTGGCTGAAAAATTTGAAATAAATGAAAAATATGTTTCTCAGTTTATAAAGGAGCAAACAGGAAAAACCTATTCGGAGTATTTGGAATCGGTACGTCTGGAACATGCACTGGTTTTGCTGAAGAATTCAAGATTCAGTATTACCCAGATCGCAATGGAGGTGGGGTTTACCTCACAAAATACATTTTATAAAGCCTTTCGAAGAGTTTACCATGTTTCACCCAGCTCATGGAGAAGGACTTATTTAGCCGGTTGAAGTTG
The DNA here is from genome assembly GCA_038396605.1 of Eubacteriales bacterium mix99. Taxonomy (NCBI): domain Bacteria; kingdom Bacillati; phylum Bacillota; class Clostridia; order Eubacteriales; species Eubacteriales bacterium mix99. The sequence continues at coordinate 245,228 of CP121690.1, read as the reverse complement.
TTGCCCTTCCGATTTATAACGATTTTCATGACAAAATAAAAGTATCATGGTTGGATTATAACCTTGTTCATGAGGAAAACTGAATTTCATGTGCTATTTCCGGCCTTTTCATGCTATGATTTTACATCAGATAAATCAAAGGGGTGTTAATATGAAGAAGAGGCGATTGGGTTCTACTCTCATGATTTTGGTTGTGATGTTCTTAAGTATAGCGTGCCATTCCAGCAATCAGGGAACCCCGGATTCGGATGCAGCAGCCGATACAGTTAAAAATCCTGCAAAATCCTCTGCCGGAGACGTCGATTTAAAAAATTCTTCTAAAATGACCGATCCTATTGTTAACGACCCGGGTGTTTTTCCAATCTGTCAAGAGAAAACGGATATCAGTGTTGGTGTGGTTCAGAGCATGCAGGTAGAAGATTATGAGACGAATTGGCTGACTCAGGAAATGGAAGAATTCACAAATATGAACCTTGTATTCAGTGTGTTTCCATTTAAGGATGCCAAACAGAAACTGGAGATCCAGATCAACTCCGGGACGGAGCTGCCGGAAATTCTAACGGGATTCCGGATGGACGATATGGATATTTTAAACTACGGATCGCAGGGAGTTTTTCTTCCACTCAATCACTATATAGATGATTTGGGAGCAGAGGTTCAGGATGCGTTTTCCCGTGTGAAAGCAAAGGATTTGAAAGGCTTGATCACATCTGCGGATGGCAACATCTACTATCTGCCCAAATATACGGAGCAGATGGGAGATCAATTCTCTCAAAGACAATGGATCAATCAGACCTGGCTGGACAAATTGAACCTGGAGATGCCGGCGACGACAGATGAATTCACAGAAGTTTTGAAAGCCTTCCGGGATCGTGATCCAAATGGAAACGGCAAAAAGGATGAAATTCCTTATACAGGCGGACAGAACTGGCAGGGATCTTCTGCAGATGCCATTATGAATGCGTTTATCTATGATGATGCCGCTACAGTCAACGTAAAACCCCGATGGCTGCTAAAGGATGGGAAACTGGATGTTCCCTATAATAAGCCGGAGTGGAAAGCCGGGCTGAAGTATGCCAATATGCTTGTGAAGGAAGGCCTGTTGTCCCCTCAGTGCTTTACACAGGATGAGGAGCAGTTGACAAAATTGCTCGAGAATGGAGAAAAAAGTACAGTAGGTGTTTATACAGGAGGAAATTTCTTCTTCGGTCCGAAAAATAAAAGGAAGCTGGAATATAAGCCATTGCCTCCTCTGACAGGGCCAAAAGGAGTATGTTATACCGCTTATTATCCTTCTTTGCCAAACTCGTACTTTATTATCACAAAAGATGCAAAACATCCGGAAGCTGCTTTTCGTTTTGGCGATGCAATGATGTCAAAAGACTTTGCTTTAAAAAATCGATTTGGGGAGCCAGGGGTAGACTGGAAAGAGCCGGGGCCAAATGACAGGGGATTATATGAAGATTTGGGGTTTGAACCAATTGTCGTACCTGTTTTACCGTGGGGAACCATACAGAACAAGCATTGGGAGGGAGGATTGAACGTTGTAATGGAAATGGGTGTCCAGGATGGAATGGCGGTGAATGTAGACGACCCACTGTACGGCGAACTGTTTATTGCGGAAGCTGTCCCATTTTATATTGACCATGGGCCGGAAGAATACGTTGATATTATTAAATATACGGCAGAGGAAACGGAACAAATCAAGGACATTCAAACATCTTTGGTGACTTATGTAAATGAAAGTATGGCTCGGTTTATTACCGGTGATCTGGATCTTGATACCCAGTGGAAGTCGTACCTGAAAGAACTTGAAAAGATCGGGCTGAAAAAATTTCTGGAAGTGTCCCAAACGGCTTATAGCCGTACGCACAAGTGAGGTACAATACAAAAACGTGATCTGAAAGGTTGGGATTGAATCATGGCACAATGTGAAATAGCCCGTACTTCCACCCTAAAGAGAGGTTTCCTTTACAATGTGAAAAAGCACTGGAGATTGTACCTCTTTCTGCTTCTTCCTTTGATATATTTACTTGTGTTCAAATACTATCCGATGCTTGGCCTTCAGATTGCTTTTCGAAAATATACAATTAGGGGGGGAATCTGGTACAGCGAATGGGTAGGCATGAAGAATTTTTTGAAGTTTTTTTCTTCCTATCAATTCTCAAGGATATTACCCAATACGATTATACTGAGCTTTTATCAGCTGATCGCCGGGTTTCCCATTCCTGTCATTCTTGCTCTGTGCTTTCATGTACTAAGAAACCGGAGCTATAAGAAATTCGTCCAGACCGTTACGTATATTCCCTACTTTATATCCGTTGTTGTGCTGGTTGGGATGGTGTTTCAGATCTTTAACGTACAGATCGGTTTGTATGGAAAGCTTTCCATGTTATTGAAGGGGATCCGTCCAGATGATTTATTGAGCAGTCCGGATGCCTTTCGTCATCTGTATGTCTGGTCTGGCATATGGCAAAATTCCGGTTGGGGAACGATTATATATATTGCTGATTTATCCGGAGCAGATACGGATCTATATGAGGCAGCAGAAATAGACGGAGCTTCAAGGTTCAAGAAAATATTGCATATTGATTTACCTGCGATCCTGCCCACTATATCCATTATGTTGATTCTTCAATCGGGCAGCATCATGAATATTGGATTTGAAAAGGTTTATCTGATGCAGAATAATCTGAATTTGAGTACCAGCGAAGTGATCTCCACTTATGTTTACAAAGTCGGCCTGGCTGCAGGCGGGGGAGACTTTTCCTATGCGACGGCGATCGATTTCTTTAATTCCCTCGTAAACTTTATGATCATAGTGGTGGTGAATCAAATCAGTAAAATGGCAAGTGATACCAGTCTATGGTAGGCAACATCAATAAATACCGGAGAAGTGCCATAAGTGGGGACAGTAGTATTAGGGATGAGACAGGTATCGGAAGGATAGCTTTACATCCTCGGATTTTTGAAAAAAGGACATAACAGGAGTGGTTCTGTATGGGAAGGGAACAAAGCAGTGCAGTAATAATGGCAATTTCCACAGGGGACAGATTATTTTATATGATTGTCGATATCATTGTATTTATTGTAGCGATCCTGATGTTGTATCCGTTGATTTACATTTTGTCCTGCTCTTTCTCATCCGGCGAGGCGGTTGCTTCCGGAAAAGTGATTCTGTGGCCGGTTGATTTGAGTCTGGAAGGATATAGGGCAGTGTTTGAAAATAAAGATGTGATCATTGGTTATCGCAATACTATTTTCTATACTGTTGTCGGTACCATGATCAATGTTGCCATGACTTTAATGGCAGCGTATCCCATGGCCAGGAAAAATTTACCGTATAAAGGTGTATTCACATTCTTGTTTGCATTCACTATGCTGTTTAATGGTGGAATGATGCCGAACTATATTTTAATGAAAAACCTGAGGATCATCAATACCGTGTATGCCATGATACTTCCGGGTGCAATTTCTGTTTACAACATGATCATTACCCGGACTTTTATCCAAAATACCATACCCGCTGAGCTCTATGATGCTGCCAATATAGACGGCTGCAATGATACCAGATTGTTTTTTTCCATTGTTCTGCCATTGTCAAAAGCAATTATTGCGGTGATTACCCTTTATTATGCAGTGGATCGTTGGAATGCCTATTTTGACGCTTTTTTATATCTTAACAATAAGGACCTGTTCCCATTGCAGATATTTCTGAGGGATATTCTGGTATCCAATACGATTGACAGTTCATTGCTTATGGATCCGGAGCTGATGGCGGCCAAACGGGGACTGGCAGATCTTTTGAAATACTCTTTGATTGTGGTATCTACAGTTCCCATTTTATGTTTATATCCTTTTGTACAGAAATATTTTATCCAGGGTGTTATGATTGGTTCATTGAAAGGATAGTGTGGTTCCGGTACGAAGCCCTTGTGGGTTTTCGAATATAATAACAGGCAAAAGGAGGATTTCTATGTCACTGAAAACTTGTTTGTATTCCATAACGTACCTTGGCATATGGTACAAAGGGGAGGCGCTGACATGGCAGGATGTACTGGCACGCGCCAAAAAATTTGGCTATGACGGTGTGGAGTTTGACTGCAAACGTCCGCATGCCAATCCAATGGACTGGACGGAGGATGTCCGCAAGGCGGTGGTGGATCAGGCCGGTACGCTGGGCCTTGCGCTGCCCGTGCTCTCTGCCGACAATGATTTTTCCAGCCCGGTACCCGAACATCGGGAAGCGCAGCTCCTCATGGTGAAGGAGCAGCTCCGGCTTGCAGCCGATCTTGGATGCAAGGTATTGCGCGTGTTTGCGGCCTGGCCGGGCATTACGATGCGTGACGGCATGGCAACCTACGATGAGGCCCGCGGCAACTGGGAGCGCTGTTTCAGGGATGTGCCTTTTTTACAGCGCTGGCGATTTGTACGTGACACGCTGAAGGAGGCATGCAGGTATGCCGGGGAATATGGTGTGACGATGGCCCTTCAGAATCACCCACCCATAGTCGGGACGTGGAGGGAGGTATATGATATGGTAACGGAGGTGGACTCGCCCTGGCTCAAGGCCTGTTTTGATCTGAACCATGAGTGCGACGATCCGGCCATTATTCGGGAAGCCTTTGACACCATCGGATCGATGGATGTACATTATCATTATAACGGCGAGTGGGAGCGCAAAGACGGTGTTCTTATGCCGAAGCGCTGCCTCCATCACAATCCTCTGATGAACTATGGCACGTTTGTGAAGGAAATGAAGCGCGTCGGTTATGACGGATATCTATCCTATGAGTTCTGTCATCCTGCCATGGATGGATCGGATTTTGCCGGCATAGACTACGTTGATGGGCAGACGCAGATGGCACTGGAGTATACGAAGGGTTTAATGGCAAATTCATAATGGACAGTATGGGCATGCCGGGAGTCGGCTTTTCCGGCAGGTCTATAAAAAATGAAAGGAGAGGGATCATATGAACAGTTTGCCTCAGGGATGGGGGAAAAATCAACAGGTAGCTGTGGAGACGCACTTACCGCTTGCCACACAGCTTTTTCCGGTGGAAGATATGCTGACAAAGGATCTTCGCGGTACATTGAAGCGGATCAGGGAGGCCGGATACGATGGAGTGGAGTTTGCCGGTGGATTTAAGTATCCTGCCCAGGAGGTTCGTTTTGCCCTTGAAGAAGCAGGGCTGCAGATTGTGGGATGGCATACGCCCTGGGAATGCCTGTCCCCGGAAAATATTTACTCCACCATTACCTACAACAAGGTTCTTGGCAATCCATTTATCATCGTTCCCTGGCGGCCGGAAGAAGTCCTTGCCACCCGGGAAAGCTGCCTGCAGTTCGCCGCGGAGTTGACCTGGGTTTCGGATTTGCTCGGCATGCATGGAATGGTTACAGGCTACCATAATCATGCGGCGGAGTTCCGGCCCACAGACGATACGAAAGAACTGCCATGGGACATCATCGCGCAGAACACTCCCTCCAGTGTCATACTGCAAAACGATATCGGAAACGGAATGCGTGGCGGCGGGGATATGATCCATCTGCTGAAGAAATATCCGGGCCGTGCTGTAACAATTCATATGAAGCCTTACTCGCCCAAGGGTCGGGATGTGTTCTTTGATGATCCGGACTGCACCATCAACTGGGAGGAATATTTCCGGATAGCCCGCAGGGAAGCCGGCGTTCGATGGTATATCATGGAGTATGTCAATCCGGTTCGTTTTCCGAAGGATCCCATCGGCGCACTTGCCGCGTCGGCAAAATGGTTCCGGGACCGTGACGGAAAGTAAGGTAAGAATGGGAGAAGCAAAAATCTGTGTAAACCGGTTTTTCAGTGTGGAATAATGGGGGAGGATAAAAGATGGAATGGAGACCCAGACAAAAACCGAAAGAGGTTCGGATCGCATTGATCGGCACCGGCGTTCAGCAGCGCAATCATATGAGGAATTATGCCGGTCTTCCTGGTGTAAAGTTTGTTGCAGCGTCTGATATTATAGAAGAAAAGCTCAATGAGTTCTGTGATGATTTTCATATCGGGCATCGCTATATTGATTATCGGGAGATGCTGAAGAGAGACGACATTGATGCCGTGGACGTAACGGTTCACAACAATTTGCATCTCCCGCTCGTTCTTGATGTCCTGCGTGCCGGCAAACACTGTTACTGCGAAAAGCCAATGGCGGGATCCTTCGCAGACGCCGTCACGATGTACCGGGCCAGCGAAGACTACGGCAGGATGCTGCATATTCAGCTTGGCCGGATCTATGATCCTGAAACTGTCGCGGCAAAGGAGTATATTGACAGCGGGAAACCTGGTCATATTTATCATGCCCGCTCCTATGGCTACCGCCGCCGGGGGCGGCCGTATGTTGACGGATACGCGGAAAAGGAGTTTGATCAGGCCTATATGGCCCAGCATGGGGCACTGTACGATATGGGGGTTTACCATATCTCACAGATCCTCTATCTTCTGGGCCTTCCGAAGCTTGAAAGGGTGTCCGGCAAAGTATATCAGGAGCTTGCCATGGATCCTGTTCGCAAGGCGATCAGCAAGTTTGATGTGGAAGAGCTTGGCGCAGGGTTTGCATATTATGAGAATGACCTGACGCTCGATATCCTCGAATCCTGGGCAATCCACGGTGGTCCATTCCCGCCTTCGGCCATTTATGGTTCAAAAGGCGGTGTATCGCTTGGCGGCAGCTTTTCCAGCGTCAAAGAAGATCCGACGGAAAATACGTTTTCCTTCTATGATGAAGAGCTTGGTTATCCGAGAGTGGTCAAGCCCGACCTGAAGGCAGAGTTCGGCCGCCGTGCGCAGGTGGATCCGAACTACAGCTTCTATTGCAATTCGCAGGCACATTGGCTCGCGGCCCTGCGCGGCCAGTGCAAGCTTCTTCCGACAAAGGATATTGCACTGGAAACCATGCGGGTCAGTGAAGGACTTTTCCTTTCGAGTACATTGAACAGGGAAATCCTTGCCGACGAGATCCCGACTCTCAGCAAATCCACGGCTTTGAGAACGCAGGAGACCCCATTTGGCATCCTCAGATACGATTTCTAAGTAATTTTGCTAAAGAAGGGTATTCTTTTTGATCCGGGGGCGATGGATTTTCCACCGTTCCCGGACTTTTAACAGTGCATCCGGCGGGACAAAATTACGGTGGAGATGGAGTATATTTTTGAGATTTGACAGCTGGGAGAAGTGGAAGTGAATCCCGGGGGAAGGCCCCTGCAGGTGATCACGCTGGGTTGTCACAGTCCGGAAGACATTAGTGATTCCGGACCTTTCTTCCGTTTCCAGGGTTGATGCCGGAGACGCCGGCAGAGCTTCTCTGGGTGGTCTCATTTAATCGTAGATCCGGTATTTTTGATGAATTGGACGGAATGCAGCAGCTTCCTTATTCCATTTACTCAGGATTTGATCGGCGGAGAGCTTGCCTTCCCGCAGATCCGTGTTCCCGGATGCAAGGTCAATATGATAATGCGCCCCTTCGGAAGGCGGCGGATTAAATGCAAACTGCCCTGGGTACATTTCCCGGATCGTGCACATAAGCAGCACTCCAAGCTCTACGGCGCGGACTGCTTTGGGCTCTGAAATATGGATCTGTACCCCATAGCAGCATTTTCCGGCGTGTTTTCCAAAGGAAGGGATGAAAAATGCCGGACTGAATGCAAGACCAGGACAGTGTTCCCGGTTCATTCGATCAGACAGTGCAATCGGATCAATATAAGGTGCGCCGATTGTGGTAAAGGGAGTGGTGGTTCCACGCCCTTCTGAAACATTCGTTCCGGAGAACAGACAGGTTCCGTTGTAAACCAGAATGGAATCAGGAGTGGGCAGATTGGGACTGGGCTTGACAAAAGGAAGACCGGTTTCATTGAAATACATTTCACGGTTCCAGCCCTGCACGGGAATCACCCCCAGGTCACAGCCCAGATGATGCTCGCCGTTGTAATACTGTGCCATTTCACCCATTGTCCAGCTGTGGCGAATTGGGATTTGCGTCAGCCCGATAAAGGAAAGCAGATCCTTTGTGTGGCAATTGCCTTCCAGCACGGTTCCGCCGATTGGATTGGGGCGGTCCAGTACCACCATTTTTTTGTCCGCAGCTGTGCAGGCACGCATGGCATGGAAAAGGGTGGACGCGTAGGTATAGTAACGCGAACCGACATCCTGAATATCGAACACCATCATGTCGATTTGATTCATCGCTTCCCTGGAAGGCTGATATACCCGATCCTTTGCGCCGCCATCCCCGGAAGAAATGGAATCTTCATACAGGCTATAGGCAGGCAATCCGGAAAACCGATCGATATAAAAGGAAACCTTTTCTCCTGGCCCGAGGATGCCCCGTACTCCATGTTCGGGAGAGAACAGGACACGAAGATTAAACCTTTCTTTCAGAACATCAATACTGGTTTTCATATTGCGGGCAAGGCCGGAATATCCGGTAATCAGGCCAAGCCGCGCATTTCCGAAGACACGCCGGCACTCCTCTGTTCTGTCAATACCGGTCAGGACACCAGCAGTCATGGATTCCATCATCCTTTCCTTCAATGAGCCTTGCAATATCTCTGCTGCATGTTACAGAGCATCTCCCTTTTCGCCGGACGGTATATTTTCCGGATTCAATTCATCGATGTCAATGGCGTTCTTTTTTACTTCTTCCGGAATCTGAATCGGCTTCACCTTGTTATAGGAATTCACGGTCATTGACAGAGTGATTTCTTTTATTTTGGCAGCATTTTCTTCATCCGTTCCGGAAATCATTGCATCAGTCAGATCACCCAGATCCGCTGTAATTTTAGCGGGTAAACTGGAATCCTTATAAATATAAATATCCATGTTAATGTTGATGTCATCCGAATCCAAAGCATTTGAAATATCTTTTGCCATATCTCCAAGGGAGGAAAGCAGCTCCTTTATATATTCTCCCTTTAGTGTAACCTTCAGCAGATAAGCATCTTTCTTGCCGACTTTCTGCAGTTTATCATCCAGGGAAGCTTTAATCTTTTTATCAACGATTGCCTGGTACACATCCTTTTTGGCGAGTGTATCCATATTTAATTTTTTATCATTGGAAGCCAGTTTCATCCACTTGCCGGCTAATGAAGTGTATGCTATATATCCACCGTCAGTTTTGACAGAATAACTCTCGGTATCGGTTTCAATGCGGATTGGCCCGGACATGGACAACTTCCCTGAAGAATGGATCGCCGGCTTTGGTGCCAGGATGGACTGAACATCCATATTCAGCTTCATGCCCAAATCACCACCATTTATACCAATGACCGGATTGGAGGGAAATGTCATTTTCAAATCAACTTCTGTGGCTCCATCCACAGACTTCAGATTCTTCACGGCTTCCACTACGTTTTTCGCAACGCTTATTGGGGTTGGTCTCCCGCAGCCGGATAAAAGTCCCATAAGGATGGTGATTGTGGAGAGGAGTATTATCGCTTTCCGGTATTTTTTCAAATGAGTTCCTCCTTTGCAGCGCTGACAGCGCCGCAACTTGTTCTAATGATCTGTTAAATTATATCATGGTTCCTGCATTTTTAACAGGATCTGTCTGTCACAGTATTGCAGCAGTTCTGGCTTTGCAGTTTTACGGGTATTCCCTTCATGTCATCTTACCTCCAAGTTTGTTTATCAAAAAGTAAGCGAAAATACGCCCGCTTCGATAAGGGGTGATGAATCACCTCTACAGTTACCGTACCCAAATGGTGAACGATAACATGAATCCCTCATCTTCAAAACGCTTAGTGTTTAAGTGGGGAGGTTCAACAGGTATTGACCTCTTGAAGCAATGGAATGGATCAAGATTAATTAATTTTTTGAACTTTTTAAACTGAGAAGGCATATCGAAAAAACGAAAACAGCAGATAAGGAAGAACTTTCAAGATTGTCAGGGGAGGTGTCTGAAGTGATGGAATCCTTTTACTACAAAGCTAAAGATGAGGGTCGACAGGAAGGGCGACGGGAAAGGAACCTGCAGACTGCTCAAAAGATGCTGAAAAAGGGCTTAAGCCTGGATTTGATCTGTGAGATAACGGAGTTGCCACGGGAAACAGTGGAAAGGTTGGGGAAAGAAATTGCAAATTAGGAAGAAAGCATAAAGTCTCCTGCCAGATGAGATAATGGCAGGAGATTTTGTTTTGGGCATTTTTTACATCATCATCAAACCAAAAGCAGCAACGCCCACAACCGCATAAAGACCGTTTACCAGAAGACAGATTTTCATAAGGTTATTCTGCACCTTTGCTTTCATATAGGAGGCTATGGTAAATATGCCGCTGAGAATCATAAAGGCTGCGTAGCAGGATATGATGATTTCCGCTGCAGGGGATTTCAACGCCCAGTCCAGCGTCCTGAGCGGAAAGATGGTCCACGGTATAAACATCATGAGGGTACTCATGCCGGTAAGAATTTTATTTTTCATTGAATTTATCCCCTTTCAACTTGTCCGAAACGGAAACAGGACAGGAGCAAACAAATAATTGTAATCCCAGCTGCAACAGGCAGCCATGGAATCCATTTGATGGGTGCTGTGGAAAGACGCGTGGCCAGTTTTCCATATTCCGAAACAATAACGAAGAATGGATAGGCCATGGGATAGACAAACCACACTTTTGTATTGATCATCAAAACGGACGGTACGATGGAAGCAAGCCCGAATCCGATGGAAAAAATGGGAGTCCGGATCCATACGGAGAGGAGCCAGAAAAACGTCAGCATGGGAATGGAGGCCAGTAAAATGGAACCTGCCTGTTTAAATACATAGGACAGTGGCAGCAGGAAGTTATAGTCCTGTGTCCGGGAAGCAATGCCTGCACTGACCCCATACATACCGACGGTCATCAGAATCTGGGCTGCCGCCAGTGGCAGCAATACCGTAAATTTGGCAAAACACAGCTTTGCGGGACAGACTGGAAGGGACAGCATTTTTAGAATGCCATGATGGTTTCGTTCCGTCTGCTGAAGCAATACGGTGCAAACGACCATGCTTGCGGGAAACAGGAATGCTGCCATTCCCATGAATCCCTGTATGAAAAAATTGTTTTCCGGTGAAATGCCTTCCGCCTGCATTTTAAAGTTCATATCGGCATGGATGACGGAGGGCAACCAAAGAATGACCGTTCCCAGAAACAAAAGAATCAGAATCCTGGATCGGCGGATCTTCCGGAGCTCCACTCCAACAAGGGTACAAAATTTCATGTAAACCGCCTCCTTATATTGGTAAACAGGGCTCCTGCAATACTGATCGCCCCAATTTCGATGGGCACGGCAAGTAGTAATTTACCGGCCGTGTGCGCTGGCAGGCTTTCGGGGATCTGAAAAAGCAGTGCATAGGGAAACAGTGACAATGCAAAGTTTCCGGAAGGCAGCATTGTGGCTGTAAACACGCAAATGACACCGATCCCCAGGGAAATCCACATATTTTCACACACTGAGGCGATGAAAAGCGAGAGCAGCACAGCCGGCATCATCAGGAGCAAAAAGCATCCAAAGTTTTGAAGCAGCTCCAGGATGAGCCCATGAAAGCCTTCAGGCAGCGGAAACCAGCGGAAGGAACAAAATCCAACTGCAGCCGCTTCCAATGCGAGAATGACAATGCAGGCAGCGGCCATCAACAGGAACTTATCCACAAACAGTTTGCCTCGTTTTATCGGCAGGGCAGCCATCTTCCCAATAGCATGATTCTCATACTCCGTATGATACAGAATGCAGGTACCGACCAGAACAAGCAGTATGTTCAGCATGGCCATCATCTGCCAGTTTGCATCAAGCAGGATCCGGACAGGAGGCTTGCCCTGGCTGGTATAGAGTTCGGAACGGAAGGCCATATTCAAAACGGGAACCATGGCGGAAAACAGCCCGCCAAGCAGCAGCGCCGGGAAAAAACCGGATCGTTTCATTTTTTTGCATTCCGGGAACACGCTCATCTCATGCCTCCTGTCTGCCGGTTATCCGTTTCAATCAGAGAGAGAAAAGAGTCCTCCAGGTTGTCCGTAGGGAACCCCTGAGCTCCGGCTCTTTGCTTCAGTTCCTGCAGTGTCCCTTCAAACAAAAGACGCCCGTGATTCAGGATGCCGATAGAGTCCGCCATCCGTTCCATTTCGGACAGCAGATGGGAAGATACCAGCACCGTACAGCCAAATTGCTGTGGCAGGGAACGGATGAGGGCCCGTATTTCATGGATCCCCACGGGATCCAGCCCGTTTGTCGGCTCGTCCAGAGTCAGAATCGGGGGTCTGCCAATCAGGGCGCTGGCCAGGCCCAGTCTCTGTTTCATGCCAAGAGAGTATTTTCCGGCAAGCCTTTTTCGGTATGGAGTCATGCCTACAATCTCCAGTGCTTCGGAAACAGCGGACTTTGGCAGACCCAGGATTCTGCGGACAATTTCCAGATTTTCCTCTCCGCTTAAGTTTCCATAAAAAGCAGGGGATTCAATGAGGGATCCGACCTCTCCCAGAATCTCCATCCTGTTTTCCGGATATTTTTTGCCGTCAATTACAAAGGTACCGCGTGTAGGTTTGGTCAGTCCCAGCAGCATTTTCATCGTCGTGGATTTTCCTGCCCCGTTGGGGCCGAGAAAGCCATAAACTTCTCCTCCTGGTATGTGAAGATGGATATCGGATACGGCGGCAAAGTCCCCATAGGTTTTGGTCAGGTGACTGGATTCAATGATATTCATATCTTTCTGCTCCTTTCCCGTTTGTTTTGTCTTTTCGGTTTGCATGGATTGCATAGATTGGATAGGTTGTATTGATTTTGCTTTTTTATCATTTCATACCCCTTCTCTTTAAGCTTCTTATCTGTTCCGGACTTTTTGCTTCTTATCAGTTCCGGCTTTTCTTTCTGGCTTTCCCTCTTTCCCTTTCTTACAGAAACATTCTACCGGTCCAACCTTGCAGCAACCTTTCCCCTTCCTTACATCTGTCTTACATTTCGCCGGAAGGTGATAAAAGAAAGCGCCCTGTGCTATAATGAAATCATGCAAAAGAACGGAAACGGAAGGAAGGCGGAGTTCCTGTGGCCTCGGAATATTTAAAGACAAAACGCATCCTGCTTGTCGATGATGAGCCGGAGCTTCTGGATATGGTGGGCTCTATCCTGACGGAGGGTGGATTCGAAAGGATAAAAACAGCAGGCAGTGTGAAGGAAGCGATTGCGGCAGCAGAGGAATTCTGTCCGGAGCTGGCAATCCTGGATGTGATGCTTCCGGACGGAAGCGGTTTTTCTTTAATGAAGGAACTGAGGGACAGCGGGGATTATCCGATCTTGTTCCTGACGGCCCGGGGCGAGGAGGAGGACAAGTTCAAAGGCTTTGGACTGGGAGCCGACGATTACATGGTCAAGCCGTTTTCGCCGAAGGAGCTGCTGTACCGTATCATGGCCATTTTGCGGAGATGTTATAAAGAGGAGGATTCCCTGGTAAAGCTGTGCCACAGTGAAATTGATTTTGCCCGTGCGGAGGTTGTAAAAGGTGGAAAATCCATTCCCCTCACTGCAAAGGAACATGCGCTGCTGCTGGCTTTGTATCGAAACGCAGGCCGCATCGTGTCCATCGACGCCCTGTGCGAAGCAGCCTGGGGCGAGAACCCCTTTGGCTATGAAAACTCGCTGATGGCCCACATACGCCGGATCAGGGAAAAAATAGAGCGGAATCCTTCCCGGCCTGTATCCCTTCTGACCATCAAGGGGCTGGGATATAAACTGATGGTGGAGGGAGACTGAGATACGGATGATGAACAGCATTCCGAAACTGATTCGTCGTTTTGTTGGGATATGGCTGCTCAGCTCATTTTTGCTGATTGTTTTGAATTTTGTCATGCTGGTCATTGTGGCTCTGAAGCAATCTCCCAACGGCACCCCGTGGAAAGCAGCGGAGCAGGCGGCTGCGGCCCTTAAGCGGACGGAGAAGGGATATGTCCTGTCCGGCCCGGTATCCGCCGAATTGAAGTCCCATCACGTCTGGGCGATTTTTATTGAGGATGCCACCCATCAGGTGGTGTGGCACACAGACTATCTCCCCGATTCGGTCCCGCTGAAATTTTCACTGTCTGATGTTGCAGACCTGACCCGTGGATATATTGACGGATATCCGACTTTTACAGGGAAATTGGAACAGGGCCTAATGGTATTGGGTTATCCGAAAGACAGCTTCTGGAAACATATGTGGCCAAGCTGGGACTATCAATTCATCGCCAACCTGCCAAAGATGATCTTTTTTTGCTGTCCATCAATGTTGCACTCATATTTCTTATCTACATGATCGCCAATTCAAGGCTTTTGAAATCGGTCCGGCCGATTGCCAATGGGATACAGGCTTTGCCCACCGGGAAACCGGTATATATCCGGGAAAGGGGTCTGCTATCCGAGTTGTCTGTCAATATCAACCGTACCTCGGAGGTGCTGCAGTCCCAGAACGATCAGCTGCGGAAAAAGGAAACGGCCCGGGCAAACTGGATTGCAGGGGTTTCCCATGATATCCGTACTCCGCTGTCCATGGTCATGGGATATGCAGAACAGCTGAAAAACGATTCCGGTCTCCCGGACAGCGTGCAGAAGAAGGCTATGGTGATCTATCAGCAGAGTCAGCGAATGAGCAATCTGATCTGGGATCTGAATCTTGCTTCCAAACTGGAATATAATATGCAGCCTGTAAAGCAGAAAAGAGAAAACGCTGTGGCACTGGTCCGGCAGGTGGTTGTGGATTTCATGAATGCCGATATTGAAAAGAAATACCCGATGGAATGGGAAACGGAGGATACCCTGTCTTCCTGTTTTGTCAATGCGGACCGGGACTTACTGAAGCGGGCCGTATCCAATCTGATCCAAAACTGCATCAACCATAATGAGAGTGGCTGTACAGTGTATGTTTCGGTTCAGTCAACGGAAAAGAGCTGTAACATCTGTGTGGAGGATGACGGGATCGGGATTTCCGAAGCAGAAAGGAAAGTGCTGAATACAGCACCGCATTATGTGGTCTGTGATACCAATACAACGGGACAGCGTCATGGGCTTGGTCTTAAGATCGTAAAGCAGATCGCAGCTTCCCACGGAGGCAAAACCCTTGTGGAGCACAGTTCCCATGGCGGTCTCGCCGTAAAAATGATCCTGCCACGGCTGCAATGAAGGGCGGGGGTGGAGGATTGTATAAATTCAAAGGGGTGGGGACACTCACATATCTTTTCTTTCTGTGCCATTTGAAAAGGACTATTGCCTGATGATTTACACCAGTATATAATACTTGCCAGTATACACCAGTATATAATGCTTGCCTGGCAGTACAAACCAGTATATAATGGGCCATGTAAATACAGGCCGGTCATACAAGCTATGCAGGATATCAATCCCGGGACAGCGGTAGATGATACCTGGTCGGATCCAATGAGTCAGTATCTGGCCTATACCGCGGCGGATGAAGTTTACCGGTTTCTTGGGAAGGAGGGCTTTGTCCATCGGGTATCACACATACGGAAAAGAAAACTTTGCACGCGGGGCAAGAATTATCCGGCTGAGAGAGGGACAATCGGAGGTGGAATCCTGGCTGAGACTGGAGGATGGCACGGTTCTCCGGAATCAGCCCATGCATCGGCCGGAATTACCGGAATCCTGAGAAGCAGCAGATGTCTGCCGGAGCCTTGGAAGAAAACGCATCGGCCCGGATTGACTTTCTTATGATTTGGCTATTTCAAAAAACGGCTCATCCGGAGAGGGATGGGCCATTTTATAAATTTTAATTGGAGTTTTAATCGGTCCGGATTTTGTCAGGGAATTCCCGGAAGCCTATATTGCGCTGGAAGGATCACAATCAGTCAATCCCATGAATGGTATGGGTAAGGTCCTGAATCGATTGATCCAGGTTCTTCAGCTGGTTTTCGATCCGGACCAGCAGATACACAGAAATCACAATGGGAAACCCTACATTGGCAATCAAGCCGACCAGTTCTTCCATATCCTTGCCTCCTTTCCATACAACGGCTTACGGGTTTGTCAGGAATGGAAAAGGGGGAAAAGGCGACTCCCCCCTTGTTTCGTCAGGCAAATTCCAGGACTTCCGTCTGGGTGGTTACGAGCTGCGCACTGTCGATTTCCGCCAGGCCGCCTTCCACTTCAAAAACGTCCTTGCCGATAACCGTTTCCATGGCTGCCTCGACTTCGGCAGGGTCCAGATCTTCCCTGGGACTGTCAAAGGTGACCCGGAATTTCTTACCCAATCCGGTTGCAAAAATCATCTCCAGCATCGTTTCCATACTTTCATCTCCTTTCCTCTGAAGTTGGGCCTTTCATTGGCTGCTGCGGATCCGTTACCCATTGATCAGGTCGGACTGTTCCACTTTGCGGATTCCGGCAACCGGGTAGCTCTGAAGGGCTGCCAGTGCGGAAGCCACATCAAAGATATCCTGATCAGGGGCATCCGTTTTGATGTTGTTCAAAGACTTTGCCCTGGTCCGTTCCCTGCCGTTTTCACCCAAGCCAAGGCTCAAACGAATCTGCACCCTGGTGCTCAGCGGCTTTTTTACCAATGCCATACGAAACACCTCCTTTCCCGATGAATTGGCAAGGCAATCAAACATTTGTTCGCCTTACACTATATAGATTTCATCGGAACAGGAGGAGTGGACACGGAAAAGAAAAAAGCTTGACTTTCCCTGAAAGGAGGTCAGGAAATGAGCCTGTCCAGCGCCAGGGCCACCGAGCCCATAATGGGAGCGCTTTCGCCAAAATCGGAAATTTCCACAGGCACATATTTATATTTACTGCTGAGTGTTTTGTCCTTCAGATATGCTTCCAGTGCTTCCGTTGCCAGACTGCCGGCAAGTGCTATATCATGACCCAGGTAAATGGTGTGGGGATCAAACAGATTGATCAGGTTCACAAGCCCGATGGAGAGGTATAGGCACTGCTTGTCAATGAGCTTCCGGGAGAGTGAATCGCCGGATTTTGCCTGTTCCACGATATCTGTCCATTCGATCCGGCCGATCCCTGCAAGGGAGGAATCCATGCCCAGCGAAATGGAGTTTTCTGCCTGGGATACCACTTCCGGGATACCGGCATAAAGCTCCAGGCAGCCGGTATTGCCGCAGGCGCATTTCGGGCCTTCAAAGTTGATCGTCGTGTGACCGATCTCGCCGCGGAACCCCATATCGCCGTGAAAAATGGCGTTGCCAGAGTCAGGAAAAACAATTGGCATGTCACTGCTGGCTACGGATCAGGACGGGAACGGCAACTGGGGCCAAATTATGTGGCATGGGGATGGTGACGACCAGGCTAGGTGGGCGGCTATGTTAATTCAAAGGAATTATATCGCCATAGATCTGATGTCATCTTCAGACTTCTGCAATAGTATTGGGTTCCAGAGTGATCGTTATCTCTTTTCCGTTTCGATCTGTTATCTTTCGGGTCACTTTGCCATCTGTTACATTCAACAGAAGCTTATGGTCCTCCATTTGCGCTGCATAAATAAAATCAAGCACGCCATCCATAACATGGTATTCGTTTTGTTGCAGGAATTTCGTCATGGGATCGCATAAATTCTGTTGATAGTATTCCATGTCCTTCACAAGCGGTTTGTCGGGAAGTTCAGAGCGTGATATGACATCCAGTAAGTGATCCGAATTTATCACAACAGGAAGGTACAGAGATTTTCCCGCTCCGATTTTTTTCTCACCGCCTTTTCTGTTGAAGAATTTATCCCAATAATTCCTGTTGTCCTCCAATGCCCGGAGTTCCTGAACCTGATATCCGATCAATAGTCCGCCCTTTTGTAACCAGTTCCATAGGATATCCAGTGTTTTCCTGCGGAACATTTCTCCCGTACCAATGATCAGATAGTGTAAGTCTTCCAGTATGCCATCTCCCACTGTTCTGTCGTCAATGAACCGAAAATCCGAATAGTCTCTTAGCAGTCCAAAGTTGATCATGACTTCCGCTGGAGTTACTGTGTCGAGGACAATAGAAACATCCGGATAAAAGACGCCTATATCTTTTCTGGGCCTGCGTTGATGCAGGTATTTCAGATTTTTTATAAAGAGATCCGCTTTTTCTTCTCGATCGAACAGGTTTTCTTCATAGAAATGCAGTTCTTCTGCTCCTGTGGCCGCCGCGTTATATATCCGGCAGACCACTCCTTTCTCTGTCACCTTGCCTGCCGGCTCAAACCCAAAGGCTACCTGGTAAAAGCTGCCGGCGGAAGAAATCCAATTGGTCAGGCAGAAGTTTTCGGCATATATGGAAGCTTCGTTGGTGATTCGTATACCGCAATGGCAGCGGGCGGCGGTTTTACATTGGTCCGCAAAATTTGATCCGTGATTCGATACCGCGTTCCCACCGGTACATAAATAAATAGGATGGTCAGGAAAATATTTTCTGGCAGTCTTCATCCAAATTCCCGCATAGTCTGTCATCGAACCCCTGTACCAGTCAATAAAATCCACCCAGCGCTTTCTGGATGAATTACTGTTTTTTTTGAACTTGCCGGCTTCGGTATGCTCGTCAACACGAAAACCTTCCAGCCCATCCACGGTAATTTCGGGGAAGGAAACAGAGGAAAAGGCAGGGAAATTCGTCTCCCATGTCCGATTCAACCGGGATATTTCCTGGTATTTTTCATTCATTTTTTTCCGGAAATCTGCTAAAGCAAATTTGTCATTACACCAATAGCCCGCATGGGAATGGTATAAACCCGGTATCTGTGTTGGCCAATTGCCATGCCAATCAGGGAAAATAGCCTCTCCGAAATCTCCGGTAATCCCAAGCAGCAAGGATTCGATCACACCGGAATCCCTGTATCGGTCCGCGAACTTTTTCAGGAATCTTTCGATATAATAATAGAATTCATGATCCCATATGCTCTGAATCTTTGTCTCAATATTATGCTCAAGACATCGCAACCCTTCAAAATGCCTGCTCTCCCGGTACCAATCCGGTAGTGCGTAGGCTGGACCTGCAATAAGAAACGGGACCCATTTCAAACCAGCTTTTTTTATGATTTCCACTTGTGCATCCCATACCGAGAAATCCCAGGAATTTTCTCCACAATTTTCCACAGTTTCCCACGTTACATATTGTTCCACACTGGTAAATCCCAAATTTCTGATGTGAAGCGCACGTTTCTCTGTCAGCATCTTTACCCCTAAACAAAGCTTTGTGTCATCCTTCAAAGCAACCTGTACCGTATCCAATTTCCTTGTCCAATCAGGGGATTGCGTCTCTTCTTCCGAAGAAATTGCAATTGCGTGGACGTCTTCCGAAGCGATTACCGGTTCATGACAGGCTTCAATATCCTTTACGCATCGGAATCCTATGCTGATCAGGCCCTGCCCGCCCAGAACCTTTCTTCGCCTCGATATCCGTAAGTCGAATATACTGCTGTGATAGCAACCACCGCGGCAAACCCTGTATCCTCCCCATCCGTCCCGGAAGGATTCCGTATCTTTTATTTTGTCGGTGTAGTCAAAGAACCAGTCTGCCGTCCATTCCCATATATTACCAGCCATATCATATAATCCATAACCGTTCGGCTCGTAGGACCCTACAGGGGAAGTGTATGGATAGCCGGTGGAATGGCGAAAATCCCTCCAGGCATATTCGGTATTCCGATCGGCATAATTTGCTTTATTCTCCCGGGGCTCTTCCCTTCCCCATGGATAATCGGCTTCTTTCAGGCTACCGCGGGAAGCATATTCCCATTCTTCTTCGGTGGGAAGTCTTTTTCCTGCCCACTCTCCGTATGCCTTTGCCTGTTCCCATGATATGTTGATCACCGGGTACTCGGGATAATTCGTGAAATAGTTTGGCATGTTCGGCCATCTGGGATTTTCCGGATAACCTGTTCCGGAAGCATCACAATACGCCTTATATTCTTTGTTTGTGACGGGGTATTTGTCAATATAGTAGCTTTTCAGGGAAACCTTATGAACAGGCTTTTCTTCGTGATATCCGGATTCACTTCCCATAAGGAATTCCCCGGCGGGGATAAGTACCATTTCTTTATTGTCTCTCGCCCTTATCTCATTCACTTTCTCATTTGTCATATGGATTTCCCCTTTCGGATGATCTCTCATATTTTGCGGCATGTCCAGGCAGGATATACTCCGCTGTGCCTGTTTGCTCATTTGCTGTAAAAAGCAGATTCCGCGTTAAGATGCCCACTTATACAACCCTTTCAATCGTAGGCTGAACATGGGAAATAATAAGTGGTTCCGGATAATGATCCGATATTCACGCTGAAACACTGTTTCGGGCTCCAGTGTCTGAATTCCTTCTTTCCTGATCAAATCATAAGAATTCCCATGGAAGGAACCATGCCATACCTGGCTTCCATGCAAACAAAGGGATTTTTATATTCCCGGCGAGGTCTATTCTGTGTAACATAATTCATTGCAATATATTTGTCGGAAATTGTCCATGTGTCGGGCAATTTGGGATAGAATAGAGGAAGAGCAACAGAAACAGTAAAAACAGTGGGAGGGACAGTATGCCTGTGCATGTAACAAATGAAATCGGAAAATTGAGAAAAGTCATGCTTCATCGTCCGGGTGAGGAACTGGAGCACCTGGTGCCGGGAGAGCTGGAACGGTTATTGTTTGATGATATTCCCTATCTGAAAACGGCCCGGCAGGAGCACGATGTTTTTGCGGACATTCTGAGGGATCAGGGGACGGAAGTGGTATATCTGGAGGACCTGGCGGCAGAAACATTGCGGATTGGACCGAAGGTCCGTGAAAATTTTATCTGGCAGGTGATTGCGGAAGGCGGAAGCCTGGCAAAGGAATACAAAAACGAGCTGTTTGATCTGCTGAATGGGATCGAAGATGAAAAGGATCTGGTGCTGAAAACCATGGCGGGAGTCAGCACGAATGAAATGAAGGATGCGACTTACAGTCCCCTGGCAGATCTGGTGAAGTCCGGCGGCCGTTTTGTCCTGGATCCCATGCCCAATCTTTATTTTACCAGGGATCCGTTTGCCAGCATTGGCAGGGGGGTCAGCTTAAACCGAATGTATTCCGGGACCAGAAGGCGGGAAACGATTTATGGGAAGCTGATTCTGGAAAACCACCCGGATTTTGCAGGCAAAGTGCCTTTCTATTACAGGAGAGAGGATCCGTTTCACATGGAAGGCGGAGACGTTCTGAATCTGAGTCCCAGGTCTCTGGCCGTGGGCATTTCCCAGCGTACCACTCCGGAAGCCATTGAAAAGCTGGCACAAAACATTTTTGCGGACAGGGACTCGGAGATAGAGACCATCCTGGCACTGGATATTCCAAATGTCCGGGCCTATATGCATCTGGATACGGTACTGACGCAGATTGATTATGATAAGTTCACCATTCATCCTGAGATTCTGGGCAGTCTGAGGGTATACGAAATCTCACGGGGCGACGGGAAAGATTCTCTGTCTGTGAAGGAGCCGGATGGCACCCTTTCCGAAATATTGGGGGACCATATGGGCCGGGATCCGGTCACCATGATAAGTTGCGGCGGTCAGGACCGGGTGGTTTCGGAACGGGAACAGTGGAACGACGGATCCAACACTCTGTGCGTTTCTCCCGGAAGGGTCATTGTATATGACCGGAACTACATTACCAACCGGATTCTCCGGGACTGCGGCGTGGAAGTGCTGGAGATGCCTGGCTCCGAACTGGCCAGGGGCAGAGGCGGTCCGAGATGCATGAGCATGCCGCTGATTCGGGACGATATATGACAACCTGATGTTTGGGTGCTGCAGGTTTGTGTATTAATAGCTGTATGTACTGCGCCGGCTGATCAGATGGGGCGGGCAACTTGACAGAATCCACAGCCCTTCCCGGAAAAAGGATAATGGGTGCCTGAAGGCAAGGAGGACGCGTATGCAATATATTATGCTGTTTTTGGAAGGAATCGTTACTTTTATATCGCCTTGTCTTTTGCCTATGCTGCCTGTCTATATTTCCTGTTTCGCAGCAGGCGGGATCAATAAAAGAAAAAAATCCCCTAATGCATAGTGTTGCTTTTCTGTTGTTCGTATGATATGCTTTCGTCATACGGAAATGCAGGAGGGATAGAATGGAACGGGCGAAATCACGCAGGAAAACGCCATGGGAAGGGACTGAAAACATGACTGCGACACAGAAATTTTTGCAGGGACGCTACATTGCCAGCTACGAAAGCCGCCATCAGAAGGTTGCCGATAGTTGCGAAGCCGAGATGATTAATTCCCACATCCCCGCTAAATGCCCATACTGCGGGGCGGAAGGCTTTAAGAAGAGCGGCCATACGCGCAGCGGGGTGCAACGCTATATGTGCATCTGCGGCAAAACCTTCCTGCCCACTACGGGCACGATTTTCGATGAACACCGGATCCCAATCAGCGAATGGACTGACTACTGCTTAAATTTATTCCACCACGTAAGCATCACCGCTGACTCCTGGAACAACAAAAACGCATTCAGAACGTCCAGATACTGGCTTCAGAAGCTCTTCTTGACGCTCGAAGGGGTGCAGGACGGGGTCGTCCTGTCGGGCGACATCTGGCTCGACGAAACCTTCTATTCCGTCCGGGCGGAAGACATGGTGCGGAAGGACAACGGCGACAAGCTGAGAGGGCTGTCTGTGAACCAGCTCTGCATTGGCGTTGCCACAGACAAGAAAAACAGTGTGGTTCTGCTGGAGGGCACGGGCAAACCTTCGCAAAAGAGGACATTTGAGGCATTCGGGGAACATATCAGACAAGGGTCGCTCTTAATCCATGACGGCGACACCTCGCACAGCCGCCTGATTAAGAAGCTTTCGCTGAAAAGCGTAGTGCATCCTTCTAAATCCTTAAAAGGGATGCCTGACAATGTGAACCCTATGAATCCGGTCAACCGCGTTCACGCCATACTTAAAAACTTCCTGAATTCTCACAGCGGCTTCAAACGCGAGGACATACAAGGATATCTGAACTTGTTTGCGTTTGTCACAAACCCGCCAGCCGAATTGTTGGAAAAAGTAGAGCGTGTGATAAATTTGGGATTTCAAAATCCCAGATTGCTAAGGTATAGAGAATTCTATGCTACTAATACTGATGTTGAAACGTAATCAAGCAACACTATGCATTAGGGGATTTAAAGAAAAACGCTTGCCAATTCCATCGGCTTTGTCCTGGGTTTCACCATTGTCTTTCTTGTCATGGGCGCCTTCATGGGATCGATTGGGAAGCTGCTGCGGGAATACGCAGTGGTCCTGAATCTTGTGACAGGACTGATTGTCATGATATTTGGACTGAATTTCATGGGCGTTTTCCATATAGAATTCCTGAACAGGACCTATCAGAAAACCGCGTATGTCGAAAGCCCTGGCTTTTTGTCCTTTGTGCTTCTGGGGATTGTTTTTTCCATCAGCTGGACCCCATGCGCAGGGGCATTTCTGGGTTCGGCCTTACTGACTGCTTCCCTGGGCGGCTCGACCCCGCAGGGTATTTTCATGTTGCTTGCTTTTTCCATGGGGTTGGGGATTCCGTTTGTTTTCAGTGCGCTTTTAATCGATCAGATGAAAGGGACATTTGACTTCATTAAAAGAAATTACAGGATCATCAACAGGATATCCGGCGGGCTGCTTGTTATTCTCGGAATTCTCATGGCAACGGGAACGATGGGTCATTATCTTTCCAATCTGGCGGTTTAGGAGGTACAGGCATGAGTAAGAAAGCAAAAACAATGGTATCCTTCCTGGCATTTGCATTGTTTATCGGAATTGCAGTTTTTGCATACAACCGACTCAGCAAGGAGGTCGCTCCCCAAAGCAGGCATGATAAAGTGGAGGAAAAGGGAGAATCAGAGCCATCTCCCCATTCCCAGGAATCCCGGGTTTCCCAAAATCCCCCCGAAGTCTCACGGAAGCCTTCCCAGACACCGTCTCGGACGTCCCGGCAGCAGCAAGCCCCTGATTTTACAGTGGAGGATATGGAGGGAAATTCAGTAAAGCTGTCCGATCTGCCTGGCAAACCTATTGTTTTGAATTTCTGGGCAAGCTGGTGTCCGCCATGCAAAAAGGAAATGCCCGAATTTGAGCAGGCCTATAAACAGATGGGAGAAGACATTACATTTATTATGGTGGATCTGGTGGATGGAAGAGATGAAACCAAAGCAAAGGGAGCGCAATATATAGAGGAGAAAGGCTTTTCCTTTCCTGTATACTTTGATGTGGAACAGGAGGCGGCGTATGCATACGGCATTTCGTCCATTCCCACCACCTTGTTTATTGATAAAGACGGCTTTATCGTGACAGGCGCCTACGGAATGCTGGACAGCGAAAGGCTGCAGGAGGGCATCAGCCGGATCAGATAGTTCTGCCTTGAAAGTTACAAATCAGGATTTTCCGTAAATGGGAATTTATGCTTTAGGCCGCATCAATATCGCCCCCATATTTTTTCAAATACTTATCCCGGATATTGCCACATATACATAAAGGAGAGAAAGCTGCGATTTCTTACAATGATATGGAGGTGTAAAAAGTGAAAAAGAGCCGATTGGTTTGCCTGATTGCCATTGTTCTGGCTGCTGTTTTGCTGTTGGTCGCCTGCGGGGAAAGCGGGTCCGATAAGAAATCCCCGAAAAGCACTGACAAAACGAAAGCTTTCGACTCCACGGATTCGAAAACAAAGGACAAAGCAGGGGAAGAGGATCTTACGCCTTATACTTTTACTCAATATTACAATTATGAGGGCTGGAACCTGAAGGAATGGGGCAAGGATGAAGTATCCAAATATCTGAAGGATAAGTTTCAGATCGATATTGAATTCTCCAAACCGGATACGGATGCACAGGCAAAATTGAATACCATGATTGCTTCCGGGGATTTGCCGGATTCCATTTTCATGGATCGGAATCCGGACTATCTGAGGATGATTGAGCTGGGCTTGCTGCAGCCTTTGGAGCCCTATATGGGAAAGAATCCGGCGATGGAGCAGAATCTACTGGAATCCACCCGCGAAATGCTGAAGGTGGACGGCAAGCTCTATATTATTCCGCAATGGGTCGATTCCTATCACACCGGAGGAAACATGGCGTGGATGTATGTGGACAGCATCTATAAAAAGCTGGGCAGTCCCAAACTGGAAACCTTTGATGATCTGTATCATTATGCCTGCAGGGTGCGGGACGAAGTACCGGAGACGGAGGACGGTCTGAGCGTGACCCCGGTACAGTTCTCGGCAGGCGGAAACGGCGGAGTATTGCTCAATGCCTTTTACCGGTCCTTTGGCGGCGTGCGAACCGGATGGTATACCGTGCTGGACGGCAAATATCAATTGGTTTTTCGGGATCCCCTATTACGGGAAGTTGTTATGGAAGTCAACAAATGGTGGAGAGAGGGCCTGATTTCCGAAACCCAGTTTACCGACAGCAGCGATCAGGTTCTGGAAAAAATGGCAGCCGGACGAAACGGACTGTCCTTCTATGATCAATCCATGGATGATGAGAACAAATTCCGAAAAATCTATATGGAAAATCATCCGGGAGACTCCTATGAAATGGTCGTGCCCAATCTGTTCCCGCCGGCAAAGGGATTATCGCCTGACGACCTTTACGGGGAATGGAGCAATACGATTGGCTCAAGCGGTATCGTCATTACCACAAAAGCGGAAAAGCCTCAGAGGATATTTGACTTCCGATCGTTCTTTTATACACCGGAAGCAGCGCAGTTGTTAATGTATGGTCCCCAGGGACATTTGTGGGACGAACTGGACGAAGACGGCCTGCCCATTCTGAAAAAAGCGGAGAATGAGCTGACGCCGGATGAAGTCAATGCATTGGGTTTATGGTTCTGGATGGAGCCGGGGTTTGCCGATACCATTGACAAGCTGAAATTTGCCATGAATGAGAAGATGCCTCCGGACAGGCAAAGCTGGGTTGTCAGCAACCAGGCCAACCTGCAGACGCCAACCAAATGGAGCACGGATGAATTTGTCGGAGTGACCGATGGCATCAAGCCTACGGACCCGGAAGGGATCAATAAGACCCTGGTGGAGGATTATATCGACGAACAGCTGCCAAAAGCGATGATGGCGGACTCCGAAGAAAAAGCGGAGGCCATGTTTGATGATATCCTGAAGTTTGCCGAGGATAACGGAATTGCAGCCGTGGAGGAAACAGCAGATACTGTCTACCAGGCCAATGTGAAAAAAATCGGAACGCAGCTGACAAAAGGCCGGTATGCCCAATAGCCGATCCGGTCCCGTTACCATATAAAGGGAAGGCAGCAGCAGGACATGCCGGAAGACAGCGTCTTGTCAGAAGTAATTTATCAAACAGTAATAACCGCAATGACATCCTTGCCGGTCCGGCCGTTTATGGTGTCATTGCGGTATATCCCATGGTTGTTGTCTTACGGAAACAGATCTGTCTTTATGCTTTCAAAGTCTGTGTATCCAGGAAGCCAACACGGTTCAGCCACTGAAATATCAAAGGCACTTGATCCTGTCCCGGAAGCGTTCCATAAAGCGGTTGTTCCACTCATCCCCGCCGGGTGCGTTGCCGCTCATCCAGACAGGAGGCTTGATTCCTTCGTTGTTCAGGATATTGATGGTTTCGATCACCATGCTGTTGAGCACATAGGCATTGGCAAAAGTGCTCAGTGCGCCGATCTTCTGTTCAAAGCCAGGCAGTTCGATAACAGCGTCTCCCACCTTTACCTTGCAGTCCACGGTGTAGTCCACGATTTCGTGGAGATTCCTTTTGGACGGATGCCTTGCCACATGATCTTTCGGACAGTTGTTGGCGTGTTCATGGGAACTGACGCCGATTACCGCTGCCCCGTTTTCCTTTGCCTGCAGGGCGGCATCGATGGTGGCGGAGTTGATGCCGTATGCGTTGACAACGATCAGCAGATCCCCTTCGCCGATACGGTAATCGTTTACTACGATACGTCCATAACCGGGCAGCCGTTCGGTCTGCATGGATTTCAGCGCCCCTGCACTGAGCATGGTTTCCTGATTCAGCATCGCGCTGACGTGCATTAAGCCGCCGGCACGAAAGAAAATTTCCATGGCAGCCAGGTTGGAATGCCCGCCCGGCCCGAAAATATAGATCAGTCTGTCTTTCTTGATCTGCTCCGCCATAACGTGAGCCGCAGCGAGAATGTGATCCTTTTCTTCATCGTGAATTTTCTGGATGATACCGAATACCTCCGTCAGGTATTGATCCATAACTTTGCCTTCCTGCATAATGATAAAAGCCTCCTTTAATGGCACTGGTTCAATTCGGATGCGCTGTCTTTGTCAAGATACATCCGGCAGCCTTTTTGCTGTCTCAGAATACTTGCAGGGCAGCTTTCACTGATTTCTCCGGTCAATGCTGCTGCCACTGCCCTGGCTTTCAGCTTTCCGGGAACAATACAGAACTGGTAAGGAGCATGGACCAGGGTGGGTATGGTCAGGGTGAAGGCCTGCTTTGGCACATCTTCCAGCGAGGGGAAGCATTTATCATGTACCTGCTGTAGCCGGCAGGTTTCGTCCAACGTTACCACTTTTATGATCCTGGGGTCATGAAAGTCGGCGACACTGGGGTCGTTAAAGGCAATATGGCCATTTTCCCCGATGCCCATGAAAATAATATCCGGTGGTGCGGCCTTCAGCAGGGCAGTGTAATGCTCACATTCCTGACTGGGATCAGCATGACCGTCAATCAAATGAACCGATGCAAACGGAACGCGGCGGAAGATTGCTTTGCTCAGGAATTCATTGAAGGATTGGGGGTGCCCCACTTCAAGTCCCACATATTCATCCATGTGATACGCGTGAATTTTTTTCCATGGGAGGTCTTCCCGGGTCAGAGCGGCAAGGAACTCATTCTGGGACGGGGCAGCTGCAAACACACAATGGATCTCGCTTTTTTGCTGCAGCAGCGTGCGGATTTGCTTTGCTGCTTCGTGAGCTGCAGCTTCTCCCATTTTCTCCCGTGTTTCAAAGATCTTTACTTTCATTTTTCCGTATGTAGTTTCCTGCATATTATAGCACTTCTCCTTTTTGGATATTGTAATGGATTGGATTTTTGATGATTGGGCCGAAACCGTACTTTTGAGTTTTTGTGTGGCCACCTCACTATTTAGAGTTAAGGAAACCTAATGAAAGACAAATTACAATTCATAGATTATCAGAGGGCTTATTGCCTGTCAAGATGCAATGCGTGCCATGCGCAGAAATGGATGCAGCAGACCGGAAAAGTTGTCCGTAAGCAGACAGTTGTTTTAGTGAAACAGGAAAGGTTATATATAGGCGTTATAATGAGTGTCGTACCGAAATAATGATGAAGCTTTTGATGAAAGCAGAGAAAAGTTGACCGGCACACTAAACTTACTGAATGGATAACCGATAGATATAATATGGGCAATGATATCTTTGATGGAAACCACTAAGTTAGGAAAGGGAAGAACATGAAGAAACGAAACGGGAAAGCAGAGAAAATTAACATTCCTACCGACAAGGAAATATTGGAGACAATTTATCGTTTTTATTATGATGATTTTATGAAGTATACAAAGGAAAATCCGGTACAACACACAAGGATTTATGTGCCTATTGATATTCAGCGTATTGCAAATGAGCTGAGCGTGGACAGAGAAGTGATTTTTGGAATCCTGTATTACCATATGGAAGACAAATATGGCTATACCGATTCGGACGGCAGCAGGGTTCATTTCTTTGCACTGCAGGCCGATAAGGAGAAGGATTGTGTCAATTTTCCCTATCTTTCTTCTGTCCTGGCCGAATTGCGGGATCGGGAGGAGAAATGCCCATACGGCAAAAAGGTGAACACATGCAGCAGGATTCTTATAATTTTTTCCCTGGTGTTCTCCATTGTCGCGGTTCTCGTATCCCTGAATTTATAGATTATCTTTTGCAACCCCCAAAAGATAAAAAACAGCAGAAACGCTTCAGTGTATACTGGAGCGTTTCTGCGTTTTCCGTGGATCCCTTTGTCTTTCAGGATAGACATTCTGCTTCCCCTGATCCATTTTCAGACTGTCATTTCGGATGTTCCGTTCGTGTGTTTTGGATAGCAGCAGAGTTATTATAACTTTTCCCTTTTGTTCTTCATTGCCTCAGTTCCCATATACCTGTTACGGGCTGTCTTTTGCAATTCGCACCTGGTATTCCGAGGGCGTGCAGCCAACCTGCCGGGCAAATATTTTTGAGAAATGTCTTACGCTGAGATATCCTACCAGATTCGCCACCTTACTCACAGTGATGCCGGGGTCCTGACAAAATAGTCGTTTGGCGTTTGTCACCCGGATCTGTATGAGATAGTCCATGAACTTGCAGCCGACCCGTTCATGGAAGAGGCGGCTGAGATAATTAGAGGAGATGCCTAAAATGCGGGCGATGGATCCGATATTAATATCTTTCATGTAATTCTTCTGAATATAGGACTTGATCCATTCAATTTCGTTTTGCTGGATATTTTGCTTTCCGCTTTGATACATTTGATCTGCACAGGCCTGCAGGCCAGAGTATAGGTCGGAGAAACGATCCGTGTGAATGTTGCAGCCCAGATATAGATTGAGATATCGGTTGAGGCTGTCCTGCCCGATAAGAGGGTAGAGCCCGGAATACGATTCTGTATCCATGTGTTGAAGAACTTCACGATAATTCAGTTCCTTGCAGTGGGAAAAGGCATCACACAAATTCTGGACATCGATAGCGAACGGCACAAGTTGATTCATCTTTCCTTCCAGAGTTGTATTCCAGTGAATGAATTGACCACAGCCACAAAACATGCGGGTTTTTACTGCCAGATCCAATCTGTGACAGTAAGCAGGAAAGTTACGGATCGCAATATTCCGTGCGTGGATGCAGGTCACACATTCGTGTTTTTTTGGTATCAAAGTATACAAATCGGGTGGCTCCGCCGTGGAGACGAGGCAAAGCTGATCTTTTGAAACGGGAAACAATGCATAGTAAAGGCCTGTATTGTTTCCCTGGAAGTTGGCAAGAAGTGTGTCATAAAGTTCTTCGTATTGCCTTCGGCGCTCTTTATCGGAGGCATGCTCCGGAATGATCAATGTAATAAACAGCTTTTGAATCCCCGGAATCATGTTCTGTTCTTCGTTCTTCCCGTTCCTCTGCTCTTTGTGATACGATGCAATGATATAATTGGAAAAGATACGATTGTTTTTCCATCGCTGATTCTGCAATCTATTGGAAATAGTTTCCATTTCCTTTTGCAGATCATCAAGGCTGACAGGTTTCAACAGATAGTCCAGTGCCCCGATGCGTGTACTCTGACGTGCATATTCGAAATTCGGGTAACCGGTCAGAATCAGATATTGTGTGTAGGGGGAGACTTTTTTGCACTCTTTTAAAGCAGTCAGTCCATCCATGTGCGGCATTCGGATATCAACAAAGGCAACATCGGGCAAAAATTCCGCAGCGGTATGAAGCATTTCATAACCGTTTTTTGCTTCGCGATATATATGCTGTCCCGGATAGAGTTCATCCAGCATGCTGATCAGCCCCAGGCGTACCATAAGTTCATCGTCGCAAAGAAGAATTTTCATGAATTCATTCCTCCCGATGATTGATCCGGCCGGGATGATTGTTCCGGTAAAATAATGTGAACCCAGGTACCGGAACCGGGTACGCTTTTTATTTGAAAAAAGCTGAAATCCTGAAACAATTCAAGACGGTCCGCCACGTTTTTGATGCCGATACGTTTTGTGTCCGGCAAATGCTTTGCATCAAATCCGACGCCATTATCCGCTATCGTAAAAACCGTTAGCATACCGAATATTGGATGGCCTATGCGATCAACGCTTACTTCCAGCATGAATTCCCTGTCCGAGGGCTCCATACCATGGATAATGGAGTTTTCCACCAGTGGCTGTAACAGCAGCCGTGGAATAACGATCGGATCCTGCAGGGTATTTCGCCTGAGTATTACGAAGCAGCTAAAATTGACGGGGCAAGTGGCTGGCAGCGTTTCCGTCATATCACCATGCCCCTGCTTTCCCCCACACACATGTTTGTTCTGATTACCTGTGTAATCAATAGCTTCCGTTCCTTTGATCTTATCTATGTCATGACCAAAGGTGGTCCGCTCAATGCGACCAAAACCCTGGTGGTCTATGTCTATGATATGGCGTTCAAGATGAACCAATTTGGTCAGGCATCTGCTGCAGGAGTGGTTTTGTTTCTGATTCTTCTGGTATTTACGATGATTCGGATAAAGAGGGAAAAGGAGGTGATATAAAAATGAAATCTGCAGTTTTTGGCATGTCTGAAAAGGGGAAAAACCATCGGATGAAGGGGATCATTTATGTTGTCATGACCATTATCACAATTTTCATGCTGTTTCCATTTTACTGGATGTTGGTGACTGCTGTGAAACCGGTCAATGAAATCTTTGCATTTCCACCAAAATTATGGCCATCGGAGTTTCATTGGGAAAATTTCAGGGAAGTCCTGGAGCTCAGGGACTTTGGTACCTATTTCAAAAACAGTGCCATTGTGACGCTGATTGCTACGGTGATTACCGTCTGCATCAATCTATTGGCGGGCTATGCATTTGCGAAATACCAATTCAAAGGAAAGGAATTTCTCTTTCTCATTGTATTGAGTACGTTGATGATCCCGCTTCAGGTCATTATGATCCCGAATTTCATTATTATTTCAAAACTTGGGATGATCAATACCTATCAGGGTTTAATTCTGCCACCCTGTGCGGAAGCGTTCGGACTGTTCCTCTCCCGTCAGTTCCTTTCCACACTTCCGGATGCCCTGATTGAATCAGCACGTATAGACGGTGCGAGTGAGTTCCATATTTTTCGTAGCATTATACTTCCTAATTCCGGAAGCCTGCTCAGTGTTTTGATTATCTTTACTTTTATGTGGCGGTGGAATGATTTTCAATGGCCGTTGATCATCCTCTCAGACAGCGGTATGTACACGGTACAGCTCGGACTGTCCATGCTCAATGGTTCGAACTATGTCAACTGGAACCAATTGATGAGTGCTTCCTTGCTGTCTATACTGCCGGTGATTATAATTTTCTTCATTTTTCAGAAACAGTTTGTTCAGGGTATTGCGACCACTGGTATCAAAGGCTGACGTATATCCTGTATGAATTTTTTGATTCCGTTGAAGATTGTCTTGCTCACGTGTAATGAAAACTTTGATTGGAGGAATTTCTGTGAAAAAATTCATTCGTATTTTAACTGCACTGTTGATTATACTTCTTGTTGCACTCCCTGTTTCCTGCTCTGGAGATTCCACTTCCTCAAAGCCGGCAGCTAATTCCGCAGCTCCGTCCGGAAAGGAAAGGAAGGGCAATGGCAAAGAAAAAAAAGGTAAAGATGCGACGGTTGAATTTACTTATTGGGAGTCTTCTCCTTCAGATAAGGCTGGATTTGACCTTATGATCGGGAAGTTTGCAGAGGATCATCCGGAAATTAGGCTGAAGCCGCAGATCTATCCGGATAATACATATCTGGATCAACTGGATACCCGAATCGCGGCAAATGACTGGCCGGATGTGATACGGTATACTTATCAGCGCCTGGGCAAATTCAAGGAAGGCGATGTGATGCTGGACCTGACGGACAAGGTCTCCCGGGAAAATGTGGACGCGCTTGTCCCTGCCTATCGTTCTGCTCTTACCTATAACGGAAAGCTGGTTGGCATGCCGCACCATACGGATACCATCGGTGTTTTTTACAACAAACGGATGTTTAAAGAGTCCGGCATCCGCATACCAAAAGATGCCATGGACGGCTGGACGTGGAAGGAACTGACGGAAATCGCTGAAAAGCTCAAAAAGGATCATAAACTGGATTATGCATTCACCGGTATCTGGGAAAACCGATCCGGCTATCGCTATCTGCCTTTCCTGTATATGAATGGCGGCAGTGTGCTGAGCGATGATCAGGAAACCGTTACCATGGATTCCCCTAAAAATCTGGAAGCCGTCAAGCTCTTTGAAAAGTGGCGAAAGGAAGATCTGGTGGTAAAGGGCGGTTTTACGCAGGAACAACAGGCAAATATGTTGTTTGTAGCGGAAAAGATCGCATTTGTTTTTTCCGGCAGCTGGCATTGTTCCTATATGGAGGAAAACATGGCCGGAAACTGGGGTGTGACATATATGCCGCAGAAAAACGGAAAGACCGGTTCGGATATGGGTGGCAATGCATTGTTTGCCTATAAAGGGACGGAATGTCCCGAAGCCTGCGGCAACTTTATCGACTATATGACATCGAAGGATAATGTCCGCGAATTCTGCGAAGCAGGCAACTTTATTCCTGTCCGTCAGGATGTTATTGATGATGGCCTGAAATATTCTGAATTCCAGGAGGAAATGGATACCTTCCTGGATATCGTCGGCACCATTGATCCAAAGATGGCTGAAGACGAAACCTCCTCACACTTTCAGCAGTTGAATACGATCTGGTCAGAGGAAATGGACCCGTTGGCAGTGGATGGCTCTGCCAGTGCAGAGCAGGTGCTGCAGAATTGTCAGGCCCGTATGGAAAAGGAATTTACCAAATAACTGTCTGCCTTTTGAAGAATAAAAACACAGAAACGCTCCAGTATATACTGAAGCGTTTCTGTGTTTTCCGTAGTATTCCTTTGTCTTTCGGGATAGTATGATATCTCAATATACATATGTCCATCGTATTTACCTAACCAATGCCGGCTTTTTGGAATCAAATTTCCAATCAGGAATCAAATATTGCATGGCGAGAGCATCATTCCTGTCGTGATCATTCATTTTGTTGTAAAGAGCGTTTGCCGCCATGATTCTTTCCATATTTGGCTGAATTCCAAGCCCGGGTGTTTCCGGAACTTCAAGATATCCATCTTCTATTTTGGGTGTGTTTTCACAGAGGTTCTGCCCGTCCTGCCAAATCCAATGGGTATCTATTGGAGTGGGATTCCCAGGTGCTGCTGCAGCTACATGGGCATAAACTGTCAGTGTGATATCAAAATGATTGTTTGAATGAGATCCCCATGTCAGACCCCAGTCATTCAGGATCTGAGCCATTTTTACGGTGCCGTTCATACCCCAGAAATGAGGATCTGCCAGCACAATATCAACGGACTTGAGTGCCGCTGCATGATAAAACTGTCTCCAGTCGGTCGCGATCATATTCGTCGCAACAGGGATAGGAGTTGCGTTTTTAAACTCGCACATTATTATGTTAACCCGCTGCTGGGGCAGGTAAGTAATACAATATAAACTGTTTTTATGCCAAAGTATAAAAATAAAAGATATAGAACTTATATAAGAAGCGTCCGGACTCCATTTCATTGTGAAGCCCGGACGCTTCTTAAATGGTGCATGCATTACCCGGCAGGCTTTGTTTCCTCTTCCTGTTCGGTTTTTTCTCCATCCTGCCCGGCCTTTTTCTGTTCTTCCCGGAGGAGTTTCATGAATTCCTCGCCGGTAATATTTTCTTTTTCCAGCAGGTATTCTGATATTCTGCTGAGAGGCTTTCTGCTTTCCTCCAGCAGTTTCGTGGCCTTTTGCTGACATTCCGCCAGGATTCTGCGCACCTCGTCATCGATGGCAGCGCCGGTCTGTTCGGAACAATTGGAGATATTGCGCCCATTGAGATATTGATTCTGGGTCTGCTCCAGTTCCATGGGACCGAATGTATCGCTCATGCCATATTGGGTCACCATGTTCCGTGCCAGTTTGGTGGCCCGCTCGATGTCGTTGGAAGCACCGGTGGTAACCTCGCCGAACTGAATGGATTCCGCTGCACGTCCTCCCAGCAGGGCGGTAATCTGTGCCAGTAACTCCGAGCGCGTCATCAGATAACGTTCCTCCTCGGGTA
Organism: Eubacteriales bacterium mix99; assembly: GCA_038396605.1. NCBI lineage: Bacteria > Bacillati > Bacillota > Clostridia > Eubacteriales > Eubacteriales bacterium mix99. The sequence goes on along the minus strand of CP121690.1, from coordinate 210,418 downwards.
CATTCATGGTGTATCCCAGGCTGCCCATGGTCCGTGGCACGATGGTGATTTTCTGGACCGGCATGCCATTTTTTTGCAGAGCGCTGACCAGTGCATGCCCGACTTCATGATAGGCAACCATCTGACGCTCTTTCGGATTCATGACCCGGTCTTTTTTCTCCTTGCCGGCAATGACAACTTCCACTGCTTCCATCAGATCTGCCTGCGTCACGGCGGACCGCTTATCCCGAACTGCCACCAGTGCTCCTTCGTTGATCATGTTGGCCAGATCTGCGCCGGTGGCGCCGGACGTTGCCAGAGCAATATCGTGCAGACTGACATCGGGATCCATCCTTACTTTGGCGGCATGAACCTTCAGGATGGCTTCACGTCCTTTCAGGTCCGGTCTCTCTACGATAATGCGCCGGTCAAACCGACCAGGCCGCAGCAGTGCCGGATCCAGTACCTCCGGCCGGTTGGTGGCAGCCAGGACGACAATGCCCAAACCGCTTCCGAATCCGTCCATTTCCGCCAGAAGCTGATTCAGCGTCTGCTCCCGTTCATCATTGGAGCCAAGCTGGTTATCCCGACTCTTTCCGATGGCGTCAATTTCATCGATAAAGATAATGCAGGGTGCTTTTTTCTTGGCCTCTTCAAACAAATCCCGCACACGGGAAGCACCCACGCCAACAAACATCTCCACAAACTCACTTCCGGAGATGAAGAAAAACGGCACTCCGGCTTCTCCGGCCACGGCTTTTGCCAGCAGGGTTTTCCCCGTGCCGGGAGGGCCGACCAGCAGCGCACCTTTTGGCTGCTTCGCACCGATTTCCTGATATCGTCCTGGGTTATGCAGAATATCCACCATTTCCAGGAGACTCTCCTTGGCTTCATCCTGACCTGCCACATCACTGAATCGGACGCCGCTGTCCTTTTCCATATGATATTCCCTGGCTTTGCTTTTGCCTGCGCCGAAAATACCCCCGCCTACTCCCGGGCCCCGGTCTCCGGCCCGTTTCATGAATCTCCGTACCACGAAGAAGTAAATCAGGTACAGGACCAGGGTGGGAAGGATCCATACGGTAATAAAGTACTGAAGCAGGGAAGGACCGGAGGAGGTGTCGGTTTTATAAAAGGCAACATGGTTGGCGTTCAGGCGTTTTACCAGATCGGGATCCTGAACGGTCACGGTGACATATTCATCTCCGGCAGAAGGTGCCTTGCCTTTTTTCCGTCCTTCCGGATACAGGATTTTCTCCACTTCGGAAAGATCCGCATCTTTTGCAACGGTTATTTGTATTTCCTCTTCACTCAGCTGGGCCCGGCTGATATTGCCGCTTTCCACCAGCTGTATGAACTGGCTGTATGCGATTTCGTACTTCGCTTTCTGTCCTCTGTTTGCAGAAAAAATATTGATCAGGGAGGCAATCAGAAACGCGATCAGCAGGATATTGAACAGATTGGGACCCTGCGGTGCCCTGGATCCGGGGCCTTTGCCGGAATACCCGGTGTTGTTTTTGCCATTGTCCGGACCAGTTGATTTCATCTGATTCGGGTGATCCTGTTTTCCATTCTCTTGTTTCCTTGAGAATTTCATTTTTTGCTCCTTTCTCAGAAGGATAATGCCTTGCCTTTCATTCCTTTCTGGATCCGTTTTTACCGGATCTGTAAGGTACTGGTACTATTATACCATAGAATTGATGGATTTTAACATAAAAAAGAAGCCGGCGGGAAAGCCGGCCCAATTTATTCTATTTATTCTATGAAATTTGGGGCGTTCTGGTATAGTGCAACGGCTGCCGAAGCACTCCAGGCAGTTGTTTTGTCACTGTCCCGGGTTTTCTCAGCCCATCGGGTGCCGGTGATCCCTGATTCACTTCGATTTTCCCATGCCGTGCGGGCATTTCGCTGCAGCCACTGTGCGTATTGCGGGCTGGGATGAACTTCCAGGAAATGGTTCAGCCATCTGGTCAGGATTCCCTTGAATCCAGGTAAATCCGGCCCGCCTTCCTCGTTGTTCATGACTTCGCCCCGATACATGGTTTCCATTGCGTAATTGGCGGCTCGGTCTGCATCTTTTATATATTGCTCGTTTCCGCTGTGTTCATACAGTAAGGTGCACATTCCGATGAATGTTCCCTGGTTATAGGTGGAAGCCCATGTATTCTTTTCTCCGTGCACCGGGTAAGCATCGTCTACATGCCCCGTATCCGGCTCATAAAGGTTTGCCCTTTCCCACGCATAAAGATTTTCCGCTTTCTCAAAATAACTTTTCTCCTGCAAAGCGGTGCCGAGCAAACAGGCTGCAATGGCTCCCGGTCCGTTCACGCAGGCGTTTTTGGTCCGGTTATCCGTTCTCCACCACAATCCGCCGCCCAAATCGATACTCCACGCCCTGGTAAATGCATTGTCAAAGTTTATTTTCGCAGTGTTCAAATACTTCCGGTCTCCGGTTTCCAGATACATTCTTGCACAGGCAATCACCATCCACATGATATCATCGTTGTAGGCGTTTTTGGCCCACCATCCGTTTTTTTCCTGATGCCTCCAGTCCACCAGAAAGCCTTCGTAAAGGCCGTCCATTATTTTTCTATAGTGGTCTTCCCCAGTACGGTGATACGCATCCACAACGATTTCAATCATTTCGGCTTCTGTCCAGAAATTCCTGGCGAATCGATGGGTGTGTCTTCTGGAATCATAGGTATCGTATTGATTCATAAATGCGTTAAATCCATCACAGGCTGTTTTATCAAAATCCAACTCATCTTCCGTTGCCCGGACAAATTCTGTTTTCTGTTTCATCAAATCACTCCTTGGTGTCAGATGCATCAACTTATATAACCTATTATAACATATATGTAATCATATTTTATATGATATGTCAATATATACTTTTCCGCTTTTGAACAAACCATTGCCAGGAAAGAAAGTGCAGTACAAAAAATATTGCAGTACTACAACGAGAGAAGAGGATAGCAAGAGAGGAAGATAGCAAGAGAGGAAGATAGCAAGAGAGGAAGATAGCAAGAGAGGAAGATAGCAAGGGAAAAAGAAAGATGGGGAAAAGGAAGGAGAGAAAAAAGAAAGAGAGAAAAAAGAAAGAGGGAGGAGTCCGGTCCGGACTCCTCCCCGGCATACATACTGTTATTTGGCATACCGGCCTTTTTTGAGTTCTGTTCCGATTTTATCCACGTTGGCCTGGTAGACAGCGCCCGCCTTTTCTTCCACGGCGGCGATCCCGTTGTCATCGGCAAACTTCAGGATATCGTCAAACATGGTTTCCGCTTTCTCTTTGGAATTTGCCATTATGGCTTTCGGCAGCTGCTCGCCGATATATTCCTCCACCAGGGTTCTGTTGATCCCTGCCGGATCGGTGGGCTTGATATCGTCGGTCAGTCCGACAAATTCATCGGTGATCCATTTGATGGGTGTCTGCAGATTGGCCTGGTTGCTGACAATCCAGCTTTGTTTGTCGGGAGGCATCTTTTCATTCATTGCATATTTCAGTTTATCGATGCTGTCGGCAAATCCCGGCTCCATCCAGAACCATACACCCAATGCATTGACCTCATCCGCCGTCAGCTCGTTTTCTGCCTTTTTCAGGATGGGAAGGCCGTTTTCATCCAGTTCATCCCACAGGTGTCCCTGGGGCCCGTACATCAACAGCTGTGCGGCCTCCGGTGTGAAGAAAAACGATCGAAGATCAAATATCCTCTGCGGCTTTTCTGCTTTTGTGGTAATGACGATCCCGCTTCCTCCCACGGTATTGCTCCATTCCCCGTAAATATCATTCGGAGACAATCCCTTTGCCGGCGGGAACAGATTGGGCAGGACCATCTCGTAGGAGTCCCCCGGATGGTTCTGCATGTAGATTTTACGAAATTTGTTGGTATCGTCCTTGGACTGATCATAGAACAACAGTCCGTTGCGTCCGGCCACCATTTTTTCCAGAACCTGATCGCCGCTGTCGGTAAACTGGGTTTCGGAGATCAGGCCGTCTCTCCACCATCTGTTGATTTCCAGGACAGCCTCCTTAAACAGGGGATCCCGGAAAAGCAGCTGATATTTGCCGTCCAGCACGGTATACCAGCCGTTTCGTACACCGCCATAGGATCGGTAGAAGGCATCCAGCAGCACACCCCCGTCTCCGCCTTCTGCGAACTGTACCGGAGTCACGCTCAGGCCGTCCGCCGTCTTGGGTACTTCATCCCGTACCCTGCATGCGTATTGGTAGAGGTCATCAAAGGTCTCCAGCCTGGGGCTGCCCAGTTTTTTATAGATGCTGTCCACATACATCCATGCCATGTTTCCTCCGGTGTGATCGGACCTGGCCCACTGCGGGATGATGTAGAGCTTTCCGTCCACCTTCAGCATTTCACGGGTGGATTCCAGGAGATTCTGCTCCAGCGTTGGATTTTTTTCCATATAGGGCTCCAGCGGCTGCAGCAGGCCCAGCTCGATCATCTTCAGATAATCCTGGTTCCGGTCCATGAAAATGGAATCCGGCAAATCCCCGGAAGCGATCATGGTATTCAATTTTGCCTGCGCATCGGTATCCGGTTTGGAAAACTCAATGTTGATATTGAATTTTTTCTGCATGTATTTTGAGACTTCATCCTTGCCCCATTCCTTCAGATTCCACCAGTCATAGTTGTAATAATGGGTATAGGTGTAGGGCGTAACGTCCTCTTCCTCCGTGTTGTCCTTCGTTTTTGCATCCGTGGAATCCTTTGTTTTTGCCTTGCCGGTACCATCCGGGGACTTTTGATCGGGCCCGCTCTTTCCGCAGGCGGCAAACATCAGGACGGCAGCCAGAACAATGGCGGTCAGACAAACCAATCGACTTTTCTTCATTTCCTTCACCTCCAGATTTTTTGCAGAAATCACAGCATCCGGCGATACCGGTTTTCCGCCTTACCCCTTCAGCGATCCGACCATGATTCCCTTGATAAAATAGCGCTGCAGGAATGGATACACCAGGATGATCGGCACTACGGTAACAATCATGGTTGCCATGGTAATGGACCGCACATTGACCTTTTTTCCTTTTGCCACATTGGAAAGATCCACGCCGCCGCCCTGGTTGGCTGCCTGTGCCAGCTGTTCGGCGAACTTTGCTTCATTGATGATGTTCATCAGAACGGACTGCATCGGCTTCAGTTCCTGTTTGGTAACATACATGGCGGCATCATACCAGGAATTCCAGTGAAAGACTCCCACAAAAAGCGCTATGGTTGCAACAATCGGAGTGGAAATGGGGAGGATAATCCTGAAAAATACCGTGATGTAATTGGCGCCGTCGATCCGGGCCGACTCTTCCAGGTCCGAAGGGATTCCCTGAAAATAGGACCGCATCAATATCATATTCCATATATTTACCAGGTTTGGAATGATGTAGACCCAAAAGGAGTTCATCAGCCCCATGGAGCGCAGCAGGAAATAAAAGGGGACCAGACCGCCGCCGAAGTACATCGGAATGATGCACAGGACGGTATAGAACTGTCTTCCTTTCAGGTTGCGATGGGCCATGCCAAACGCAAACAGGGAAGTCAGGAGCAGTCCGCCCAGGGTTCCGATTACCGTTCTGGCTATGGTCACCAGATATGCCGTATAGATTTTGTCATTGGTAAACACCAGTTCATAGTTTCGTGTGGTCGGCACTCTCGGGAAAAATGTGATTCCTCCTCTCACTGTATCATCCGCATCGTTCAGGGATATGGCCAGGGAATTGACAAACGGATAAAGTGTGACCAGGAGGACCAGGATCATAAGAATGACGACAAGAATATCAAATAATGTGTACCATATATTGGTCTTTTTGATCACGCAAACCACCTTCCAATCTGTTATTTACAGCACACTGGTACCCGATATTTTTCCTGCGATTTTATTGGCAGCCAAAAGGAGCAGAATGTTCACGGCAGATTTGAACAAACCGGCTGCGGCACCGAAGGAATACCGGGATTCCCGTAATCCCACCCGGTACACATAAGTGTCCAGGACATCCGCATGGGAACGCAGGAGCGGATTCGTCATCTGATTGGTCAGCATCATGATCTGATCAAAGTTTGCATTCAGCAGGCCGCCGATATTGAAGACAAAGAGCAGTACAATGGTCGGTAAAATAGTTGCAATGGTAATGTGCCACATCCTGGTAAACCTTCCTGCACCATCTATTTCTGCTGCTTCATACAATTGCTCATCCACTGAGGAAATGGCGGCGAAATAGATTATGGAATTCCAGCCAAGCCCTTTCCATAAATCCGTAAGTACGGACATTCCCCAGAAGTACTCCGCTTTTCCAAAGAAATGGATCGGCTTTTGGATGATGCCCATTCCAATCAGCGCGGAGTTGACGGCACCGTTGTCCACGGAAAAGAAGTCGAACATTAAAGTGGCCGCAACGACCCAGGAAATAAAATGCGGCAGATAACTGATGGTCTGTACAGCTTTTTTAAAATACTTCCCCACCAACTCGTTCAGCAGGACCGCAAAAAGAATGGGAGCGGGAAAATTGATCACTGTCTTCAAAAGGCTGATCACCAGCGTGTTTCGCATCACGAGGGGGAAGTTCGGATCCTGGAACAGGGTCTTGAAATGCTGGAACCCCACCCAGGGACTGAGGCCCGGGAAATCCCCAAGCTGAAAATTCTGAAATCCCATCAATACGCCATACATGGGAATATAGGAAAAAATCACAATAAGAAGGATCGAAGGGATCACCAGGATCTGAAGGTCCGCCTGTTTGAAAAAATCCCTGAAGAAGCTTTCTCCTTCTTTCGTATTCCGGTTTCTGTTTTCCTTTCCAGTCAATGGATTCTGTAGGACGGATTGTTTGTTTGCCATGGGAAACCTCCTTCCTTTCTGCTCCTATACGGGAAATAATTTTAACTGGGATAAATCATTTGATATCACCTCTCTTTCATGTATATGTAGGAACTGCTGTTATAGTACGTGAATGGAAGGCGACCTGTGTTATAGTACGTGAATGGAAGGCGACCTGTTCGTTATAAAAACAGATTGGAACGGCTGATGATATCCAACACCATTTGATGCATGGAAAGAAGGAAAAGAAACGGGAAAGACAGAAGATAAGAAGCAGAAGGAAAATAAAAAATGGAGGATTATCATATATCGGAGACGGATCTTATGAAAGAATGGTAACAAAACGCCGGTATACAGACCGGCATAGCTTATCGGAAATAGGGTTATCCTATTTTAAGTCTTATCATTCACAGGAACCATCCGGGAAAGGAAGGAATCAGGATGCGAATTGCCATCGTGACAGGTGCGTCCAGTGGTTTGGGGCGTGAATTTGTCCGACAGATAAGTGAAAGGGAAAAGTCAGACGAGATCTGGATCATTGCCAGAAGGGAGAACCGTCTGCAGAAGATTGCGGAGGAATGCCCTTTGCCGGTACGGTCTCTGCCGCTGGATCTGACAAAGGACAGTGCCTTTGACAGCCTGAAGGCGCTGCTGGAGGAGGAGCAGCCGGACGTCCGGCTGCTGATCAACGCCGCAGGATTTGGCAAAATGGGAAATTATACGGAGGTATCCGTTCAGGACAGCAACGATATGCTGGATCTGAACTGTCGTGCCCTGATGAACATGACGCTTACTGTTCTGCCCTACATGCAAAAAGGCGCCCGGATTCTGGAAATTTGTTCTTCCTCTGCCTTCCAGCCCCTTCCGGCTTTGAACGTTTATTCCGCCACAAAGGCATTTGTGCTGAACTACAGCCGTGCCCTGCGCTGGGAGCTGTTTGGAAAAGGGATCCACGTGACGGCTGTCTGTCCGTATTGGATCAGGGACACGGAGTTCATCGGCATTGCAAAGGACTCCCGCAATCCCCGGGCCATCCGCCATTTTCCCCTTGCATCCCATGCTGCCTCCATAGCGGGAATCGCACTGCGGGACAGCAAATGGAATCTTCCCGTATCCACACCGGGCATCGTCAGCTTTCTCCAGCGCCTGCTCTCGAAATTCATCCCCCGTGAGCTGATCATTGCCTGCTGGCAGGGCCTTCGCCGGATTTAAAGCATTGAAATCAAGAAAATGTCAGCTGCGGGCGAATATTTTGAATTATTGATTATTTTTGCTCTTGTGCGATGGATGGCTTCTGTATTATAATAAACATATCCTCTATTTCAATTTTTTTAAATATATAGGAAGATTACGTCAAACTCAGGATAAGGATGCATTCTTTCAGGGAATCAAGATGGATGAGCTATTCCTTTAAAGGCTTTCTGTCGAATGGAGGCACTGTATCCTTTTTCGGAAGGATTGGATGGACTTATCACCGGGCTGACGAAAGCAAGGGGGTTGTTATATGAAGGCAACGGTGATCGGTGCCGGAAACTCAGGGCTTGCCATGGCAGCACATCTGAGCAGAGGCGGGAACAGTGTTACACTTTGGAACCGGTCCGGTTCCACCATTTCCAGGATCAGCAGCACGCATGTGATTCATTGTGAAGGAGAGATTCAGGGAGACATCCGGATTGATACGATTACGGATGATATCCGTCTGGCACTGAAAGATCCGGATATTGTACTGGTTACCACACCGGCCAATTCCCACAGGGAGCTGGCGGAGTTAATCGCCGGAAACATCCGCAAATCAACGGTAATCGTCCTGAATCCCGGACGAACCCTGGGGGCCCTGGAGTTTCGCAGAACCTATGACAGGTATAACATGGAGTATCCACAGACCATTGCCGAGACCCAGACGATTATCTACACCTGCCGGAAGACTGCGGAGGACTCCGTTCATATCATGGCCATGAAGGATTCGGTCCTGATTTCAGCACTGGATGCCCGGATGAACAAGGATATTATCCGTTATCTGCCCGAGTGCATCCGGCCATATTTCATTCCCGCCGAATCCATCATTCAGACATCCATTGGAAACGTGGGCATGATACTGCACTGTGCTCCGCTCCTTTTGAATGTGGGAAGGATGGAAGGCGCCGCAAGCCACTACAAGTATTACCATGAAGGCATTACCCCGACGATAGCGCGGTTTCTGGAACGGCTGGATCAGGAAAGGGTCCGCGTTTCGGAGGCTCTGGGATACCGGGTGGAGTCGGCAAGGGAATGGATGATGCGGACATATCATGTTTCCGGGGGCAGTCTGTATGAATGCATTCAGAATAACGATGCCTATAAGGAGATTGATGCTCCCACCACATTGCATCACAGATACATTTTTGAAGATGTCTCCTATGGTCTGGTTCCCCTGGAAGCCATCGGAAAGAAGCTGGGACTGGATATGAAGAATACCACGCTGATTGTGGATCTGGCCTGCCGATTGCTGGAGGAGGACTACAGGGAGAAAGGATATCAGTTGGATTATTCTGCAGGTGAGATTACCTGGCTGAAAGAGACAGCCGCCCATCTTGTTCCGGACAGGAGTGGTAAAAATGAGTCCGAAATATCGTTTTCATGACGGCGAAATCAGATATGGTTTTATCAAGCCGGCCATTGACGCCCATACTCTGGGGATCAACGCCGCAGCAGAGCTGCTCCGCACGTGCGGCTGCGATGTCATTATCGCGGAGGATTCCGTTGCGGAGGCAATGAATGATTATTTATACGAGGTAAAAAGGCAGGTCGCTGTCGACTGGATGATACGTGAGAACATCAACCGGCTGGGCATCAGCTACCGGCTGGACAAGAACGATGCGGTCCGCATGATGGGATACCTGCTGGAGGAGATGCGAAAGAACAGGCTGCTGCATTACCAGGGAGGTCCCGTGGATGCCGTCTGTTTTGCCGGCCTGCCGGAGGCATGCCGGCTGATGGAGCAGGAGTTCGATGGACTGGTGACTGTGTTTCAGGGCGGGGAATCGGACCGGGAGACTCTGGGTATGCTGGGAGTGCCGGAGGAGAAAATCCCTATGGAAATTCGGGAAGGCAGCCGATACGATGAGGCACGGATGGGGTTTGGCAGACAGATCGTTGCCTCCCGGGAATACCGGAAATGGGAACCGGCGGACCCGCCGGACTACCCGGATTACGGGACGGAACGGGATACCGTGGAAAAACGCCTGAATGCGCGGAAAGGTGCTCGGGGCTCCGTACCGCTGACCAGGGCGCATGTGGGACCGTATTCCTCCGAAGTCAGCCGGGAGGAAAACGTAAAGGAGTTTTTGTCCTGGGTCAAAACACTGGCCGGCGATCGATATCTGGATATCATTTCCATAGGAAGCTCGCAGCTGACCCAGTCGGACTTCGGAGGGGACTGGGATAGCAAGGTCAACGGAGGCGGGGTTCCCATCCATTCCCCGGAGGAATATCGGATGGTCTGGGAGGCTTCCCGGCCGCTTTTTCTGAGAACCTATGCCGGGACGAGGGATATCCCGGCTTTGGCACGCATGTACGAGGAGACCATTCATATCTGCTGGCACGCCCTGTCCCTTTGGTGGTTCAACCGGCTGGACGGGAGAGGCCCCTACGATGTCTATACCAATTTGAAGCAGCATATTGAAACCATCCGGTACATTGCCGGGACGAACAAGCTTTTTGAGGCAAATGTTTCCCATCATTTTGCGTTCCGCGGCGCCGATGATGTGACCTATATCGTTTCTGCCTACCTGGCGGCCAAGCTGGCAAAAAAGCTGGGCATCCGGACGTTTGTCCTGCAAAACATGCTGAATACTCCCCGATCCACCTGGGGCATCCAGGACCTGGCAAAGTCCCGGGCAATGGTCAAACTGGTCCGAAGCCTGGAGGATCGGAACTTCCGGGTGATTCTTCAGCCACGGGCCGGTCTGGACTACTTCAAACCGGATATGGAGGAGGCCAGGATGCAGCTGGCTGCCGTGACAGCGCTGATGGATGATATCGATCCGCACAATGAAGCGGATCCGCCCATCATTCATGTCGTAAGCTATTCGGAAGCTTCCCGGCTGGCGACGCCGGATATCATAAAGGAAAGCATCCGGATTACCCAGCATTCCCTGCAGAAATACCGGGAGGAAAGGCGGATGGGAAAAGTGGAGGACATGAGCCGGAACCGGAATGTGGCGGAACGATCGGCCGGGCTTCTTCAATCATCCGGGGAACTGCTGACGGCAATGGAGGAAACCTTTGACGATCTTTATTCGGCGGAAGGGCTCTATAAAGTGCTGGCAGCCGGATTCCTGCCGGTGCCCTGGATCTGGGGGGAAACTGAAGAATTCCGACATGCCAGGGACTGGATCACCAAACCGGTAAAGGGCGGAGTTGCCGTGGTGGATGAGAACCATAAAGTGATGAGCATGGAGGACCGGATTGCCATTGCCCGGACCAACTGCGGGGATGCGGAATATTATCTGAAACAGAGGATGCAGAGAGGAGGAATCCTTTATTAAGCAGCTTCCTGTTTCCTCATTGCTTCCTCATTCAGACAGTATTTCTTCATTGCCACCTCATTCAGGCAATTATCATGGCTCATTGGAAGGATAAAGGAGTCCGTGCAGGAAGATGCGGTCTGTGAGGGAGGGAGAAGTGCTCAGAAGGGGAGAACGCCGCAGAATGGATTTGTGGGTACGCCTAAAATCTGTTATAATAAGGAAGCAGGTATTGAAATTACCTGCTTTTTTCATTGGAAAGAGAAGGTTACCAGACGAAATCCCGGGAGGCGTGATCAAAAAATGTGGGGAATGGATCTGTTAATCCTGTTGATATTCATGATTCCAACATTGGATATGGAAGTCCGCAGAAGGGGAAGCTTCGACAGCTACCTGGAGCCCCGGCAGACAGGACAGCTAAAAGGGTTGTTTGCTCTCCTTGTAATTGTGCATCATTTGGTGCACCGGACAGAAGATGGGATTGGATTCCCTTATTTTGGAAATATTGGTTATCTGGCCGTCAGTTTCTTTTTCTTTATATCAGGCTATGGGCTGATGGTACAGTACATGAAGAAAGAAGACGGTTACCTTGAGACGTTTTTGTCCAACCGGCTGCCGAAGGTTGCGGTACCCTTTGCTGCGGGAATGGTGATCTATTATGTGGCAAACCGGACCCTGAATTCGGATTTTTCACTTGGCACGGCGCTGCAGTCCTTCGTAACCGGCAAGATATATGTTTCGTTTTCCTGGTATGTGATTGCCATCATTCTTTTTTATCTTATCTTCTATGCAGCAGCCAGGATCAGCAAGGACCATTACAAACATCTGATGTTCCTGATAGCAGTCGGTCTTCTGGCTTACAGTCTTTTTTGCCATGGCCTGGGGTTTCAGAAACATTGGTATAAAACCTGTACGAATTTCCTGCTGGGAGCCGTATGGGGGGGGTATAGCGAACGAATTTCCAGATGGCTGGATAATAAATGGTTGCTAACGATAGGTTCCAGCTTTTTCGGGTTTGTGTTCTTTTATATTCAGGTTGTGCAGAACAAAGCTCAGTCCATGGGGTATTTTCTTCTCATTCATTATCTGTCTTCCGCATTTTTCTGTATCATGGTCGCAGCCATTGGGAAAAAAGTGCAGCTGAACAGCAGGCTGCTCACGTATCTGGGGGATATTTCCTATGAGGTCTACTTAAGCCAGGGACTGGCCATTCTGCTTTTTCGAAACGATCTCTGGTATCAGCGCAGCGATTATTTATTTTCGGTCGGCGTTTTTCTGGGTTCCGTGCTGATCGCTGCTTTGTTCCATAGAATCAATACATTTTTGATCGGACCGAAAAAACGTCGAAGGTATGCAGTTTCCTTTGTCGAATTACTGAAGGACAAGCAATGAGTATCGGGACTATGTACGATCAGGGAGGAAAAAATCAATGCAGAAGGAATACAAAGCGGATGTGGTGATTCTGGGCGGAAGCCTGGGGGGATGCGCATCGGCACTGGCATCAGCCCGGATGGGGAAAAAGGTAATCCTGACCGAAGAGACCGGATGGATCGGCGGCCAGCTCACCAGCCAGGCCGTTCCGCCGGATGAGAACCGGTGGATCGAGCAATTTGGCTGCACCCGTTCCTACCGGCAATTGCGGGACGGGATACGTTCCTATTACAGGGAGCATTTGCCCCTGACGTGGCAGGCCAGGAATACATACCATCTGAATCCCGGCAACGGAGGGGTGAGCCGGCTGTGCCATGACCCGCGGGTGGCAGTGGCAGTATTGAAGGAAGCAATGGCTCCTTATACCCTGAGCGGGCGGCTGATTCTGTGGAATCATCATAAAATCCGGAAGGTGGATACGGAAGGAGACCGGGTCCGGGCCGCGGTGGTACAAAGCCTGGAAACCGGGGAAGAAAAGGTGCTGCATGCTTCGTATTTCCTGGACGCCACGGAATGCGGCGATGTGCTGCCACTGGCCGGTGCGGAATATGTGACCGGTTCGGAATCAAAAAAGGAAACCGGGGAGCTTCATGCGCTGGACGGCGAAGCGGATCCTCTGGACATGCAGTCCATCACCTGGTGTTTTGCCATGGACTATCTGGAAGGCGAGGATCACACCATAGACAAGCCGGAGCAGTATGAATTCTGGAAAAACTATCGCTGTGATTTCTGGCCGGGGTCCCTTTTGAGCTGGACGACCTGTCATCCCGTTACCCTGGAAAGACGGGAAAATACCCTGTTTCCCGTGGATCAGCGCAATTCCCTGTGGAACTACCGGAAGATTACGGATCACACGAACTTTGCCCCGGACCTTTTTGAAAGCGATGTGACCCTTGTAAACTGGCCGCAGAACGATTACTGGCTGGGCCCGGTTTATGAGGTGGAGGAGACGGAAATCAAGCGGAATCTCAAGGGAGCCAGGCAGCTGAGCCTGTCCTTCTTATACTGGATGCAGACGGAAGCGCCCGGACCGGACGGCGGGATCGGTTATCCGGGACTTCGGCTGAGGCCGGATGTTGTCGGAACGGAAGATGGGCTTGCCATGTATCCCTATATCCGGGAATCCAGAAGAATTATATCGGAATTCCCCATTCTGGAGCAGTACGTCAGTCCGGCCATGCGGGGCGACAAGGCCGCAGAAAAATTTGAGGATACGGTGGGCATCGGGCATTACCGTATGGATCTGCATCCCAGCACCGGGGGGCGCAACTATATCGACAATTCCGCCCATCCTTTCCAGATTCCGCTGGGAAGCCTGATTCCGGTACGGATGGAAAATCTTCTTCCCGCCTGTAAGAATATCGGGACAACCCATGTTACCAACGGGGCATACCGGCTTCATCCGGTGGAATGGAACATCGGGGAGGCGGCAGGGCTGCTGGCTGCTTATGCCCTGGATCATCATACGACACCGCGGGCGGTACGGAACGAAAAAGAAGAACTTGCCGATTTTCAGAAACTGCTGTTCAGTCAGGGAATCGAACTGGACTGGCCGAAGATTTGATCCCTTCTGCCGGGACCTTGAAGGGATTTCAGAAATGCAGCAGCGCAGCCAGGGATTTCAATGCCTTGTCCCTGCGGCGCAGGACTGTTTTATAACAGACGCCCTGATCCCTTGCAATGGATTTCAGGCTCTTTCCCTGATAATGGTGGAGCAGGATGATCTGTTTCTGTACGGGATCCAGTTGATCCACCGCAGACCGCACGGCGGTTTTTTGCTCCCTCTGCAAAAGATCGCCCGGGGGGTCGGCGGACTCGTCAGCGATTCTGTCCAGGGGGTCCTGCCCGTCTTCTTCCGTGGCGATGTTCCGGGACCAGATAACCCGCTGCTTTCTGGATTGATTGTAGATGTGAAAGGCCAGCCTGTGCTTCAGATAAGCCAGGAAGGGAACTCCGGTGGATTCCTTGTAATCCCGGACTGCTTCCAACACTTCCAGACTGGCCTCCTGCATCATTTCCTCCCAATCCATTCCCCATGCGTAGCGTTTCAGGGTAAAAAGGAGGAGCGGCTTCAACCGGTCCAGCAATTCCATCTGTGCAGTCGGACTTCCGTCCCTGGCATCTTCCACCAGGTTTTTCAGTTTGTAATTCATGGGAATCCTCCTTTTCTTTTCTGCTGTCTTCCTGCTGTGTTTTTATTTCTCTCCGGCATTTCCCCGAAGGTTTTCATTTCCCCGGAAGGTTTTTATAAATCGTTTTTCGGTTGATTCTGCTTTTACATGCTGTTATAATTACTGTATGCGAACATCTGTTCGTATTTCATTATAACAACGGATTTGCCGTTTGTCAAATATATTTCTAATATTTTCAAAAAAATTGCCAAACGGTAAATTATCGGATATAATAGTCCTGAGGGAGTGAGAAAGTATGAAATTCGGAGAATACCTGAAGGATCTGCGGAGAAAGAGCCATCTTTCCCAAAAGGAACTGGGTAAGCTGGCGGGTTACAGCAATGCGGAAATATCCCGGGTGGAGTCCGGAGACAGGCAGAAGCCGTCGCCCGTTTTGCTGAAAGCCGTTGCGCCGCACCTTGGTGTTTCCTACGAGGAGCTGCTGAAAAAGGCCGGGTATCTGGAGGAAGTGATTGACCATTCCGGATACACGGAGCATGTCTACACGGATGAGGAAGGTAAGCTTGCCGATATCGTCAAACAGGCAAAGGAAATGCAGGAGGCGGACAGCGACTGGGCCGGCATCGCTTACCGGGTATCCAGGGAATTGTCGAGGAAGGATATGGAGGCCATCAAGGCCGTTGCCAATTCCCTGCTGGACAAGGCAGGCAAGGACCAATGACCGCGGAAAGGCCCGTCGTCAAGCCCCGCCTCCCTTCGATTCCGGATTATCGATCGGGCTATATCGATTTGAGGCTGCAGGAATTTCTTGATTCGCTGGGCATTGCGCAGTGGCCCATCGATTGTGTGAAGCTTCTCTCCGGAATGAGGGATTCGGATAAGTATCGGATCCGGATTGGATATGCCGGGGAGGAAGTGTCCGATGGTCTGGACGCTGCAACAAATTATGTGCAGCGATTGGGGATGTATCAGATCGTGCTTTCCCGCAGCAAAATCCGGTACCCTTACCGGAAGTCCTCCGACCGCCGGCTGAATTTTACCATAGCCCATGAAATTGGTCACATTGTCCTGGAGCATCTGCTTGTACCAAATCACTGCAAAACAAAAGAAGAGATCCGGATGGAGGATCTGGAAGCGGATGAGTTTGCCGCGCGGCTGCTCATGCCGCAGAAACTTCTTTACTCCTTCAACTATTACTCTGTCAATGCCGTTGCTTCCTTTCTGAATGTATCCAATACCGCACTCCGGATGCGTCTGATTCATCTTGATGCAACTCATCTGATCCGCGCCCGCAAGGTAAAGAGCTGTATCCGCTGCGGCAACACCCGTTTTTCGGAATTTGCGCAGTACTGTGGGGTATGCGGACAGTCCACTGCGCAGGGCTGCAGGGGAATCCGGCGGATTTACTATCCCGATGAATATCCCATTGATTCCTTCAAGAGAGCGCTTGTCTGTCCGAAATGCCACAGGGATATCCGTCATGGAACCGGAGACCGATGTCCTTTCTGCGGAACCTGTATTTTCAATTTCTGCTCTGGATTTTTTGATCCGGGCGGCAGCGTATGCTCCTGTGCCAACCCGGGATATGCAAGATACTGTGAAGTCTGCGGGAGACCGACTTATTATCAGGAAATAAATTGCTTGAAGGATTGGCAGGACTGTTATACGATAGGGATGGCGCCAGATGCAGAACATCGGGATGCAAATTACATAATGAACGGAAAATTCATGAAGGGGAGGAAACAGGAATGAGTTCCAAATTGATTCTGGGAGAAGCACTGCCCAATATTCCATGGGAGGAAAAGCCCGAAAGGTGCCGTGGGGTGGTATGGCGTTCGGAGAAAAATCCCATTATCCCGCGGGATTTGCTCCCGACATCCAACAGTATTTTCAACAGTGCCGTGGTCCCCTACAAGGGGCAGTTTGCCGGAGTGTTCCGGTGTGACGATACCAGAAGGGTCATGCAGCTTCACAGCGGGAAAAGCAGGGACGGGCTGCACTGGGAGATTGACCCGGAGCCCATACACTTTATATGCAAGGACCCGGAAATCGGCCGCTTTGTCTATGGGTACGATCCCAGGGTATGCCGGATGGAGGACCGCTATTATGTCACCTGGTGCAATGGATATCACGGGCCTACCATAGGGGTGGCCTATACCCATGATTTTGAGACATTTTATCAGATGGAGAATGCATTCCTGCCTTTCAACCGCAACGGCGTGCTTTTCCCGAGAAAGATCGGCGGAAAGTATGTTATGCTGAGCCGGCCCAGTGACAGCGGACATACTCCGTTCGGCGATATCTTCTGCAGTGAAAGCCCGGATATGGTGCACTGGGGCTGTCACCGTCATGTCATGTCACCAGGGGGGTCCTGGCAGGCGACAAAAATCGGCGCAGGTCCGGTACCGATTGAAACCACGGAGGGATGGCTGCTGATCTATCACGGCGTACTGACTTCCTGCAATGGGTTTGTTTACAGTATGGGAGCAGCCCTGTTGGATCCGGAACAGCCCTGGAAGGTGCTTTACCGGACCGAGCCCTATTTGCTGTCCCCGCAGAAACTGTACGAATGTGTGGGAGACGTGCCCAATGTTGTCTTCCCCTGCGCAGCCCTGGCTGATGCGGATACCGGCAGAATTGCCATTTACTACGGCGGAGCGGATACGGTCACCTGCCTGGCATTTACCCGGGCAGACGAACTGATCGATTTCATCAGGCAAAATTCCGTGGTATAGGACGGGGATCCATGATCGTATATCAGCAAATTGTGCCGGCACTCTCCGATTCTCCCCTTGCCTTTGCAGTAGATTCCCATGATATGAGGGCCACACCCTAAGCTGCAAACCGGCGGTTCTTGGTAATTGACAGCTCAGGCGGTGATTTCACATCCGAGGGGAGTTTCGCTGTACCTTTTTCAAATGAGTTTCCTGTGCCTTTTTCGGCACCGTTATCTTATTTCCTGGCAGGGACAGCAAAGATATCAGGTCATGATTACGTTTCTGAATTCATAATTCAAATTCTGTCAGGGTCAGGAAACAGCGGGCAGAGAACAATAAAAGAATTCAAAAGTGTAAAAAAAGCTGTACATTTGCATATTGATACATTAAAATAAAGAGCAATATATCTTTATGGAGAAACGGAAGGAAACGGAGAATTTCTAAGGGGGAAAAAGTGTGGAGACAGGGGAGCTGCAGATTCTGATTGCGATGGTTTTGTACATTGGTGTGGTGATTGGCATTGGCCTGTATTATGCCCGGCGCGCCAATGAGAGCAGTGACAATTACCTGATTGGGGGCAGATCCCTTGGACCGTGGGTGACGGCCATGGGAGCTGAGGCTTCCGACATGAGCGGATGGCTTTTGATGGGCCTGCCGGGAGTCGCGTACTGGTCCGGTCTGAGCGGTGCGGTGTGGACAGCGCTGGGCCTGGGCCTCGGTACCTATATCAACTGGCTGCTGGTGGCAAAGCGGCTTCGCAATTATTCCCATGCCGCAGGGGATGCCATAACCATTCCCGATTTTTTCAGTAATCGGTACCGGGAGAACCGGAAAATCATCATGACGATATCGGCTCTGTTTATCCTGATCTTTTTCAGTGTTTATGCAGCAAGCTGCTTTGTAACGGTGGGAAAGCTCTTCAGCACTCTGTTTGATGCTCCGTATCGTATCATGATGATTCTGGGAGCCCTGTTTGTGGTTTTCTATACATTCCTGGGAGGATTTCTAGCCGAAAGTGCTTCGGATTTCATGCAGGGTATTCTGATGGTTCTGGCTCTGGTTGCCGTACTGGTGACCGGCATCCAGCATGCAGGGGGGATGTCTGCCCTCATCGCCAATGCAAAGTCCATACCTGGATTTTTTGATTTCTTTGGAGTGGCACAGCCTCAGGTGAAAAACGGAATGCAGCAGGTTGAAAACGGGGTGCCGCTTTTTGGGAAAGCGGGCAGCTATGGCTTTATGACGGTAATTTCCACGCTTTCCTGGGGACTTGGTTATTGCGGCATGCCCCATGTTCTGGTGAAATTCATGGCAATCCGGCGATCCGATGATTTGAAAGTATCCCGGAGAATCGCCGTTGTATGGGTGATTCTGTCCCTGACTGCTGCGGTTCTCATTGGAATAATCGGCAGGGTGCTGTTTCCGGATGCCCTGCTCACGCAAAGTGCTTCAGAAAATGTATTTATCTTGCTGTCCACCAATTTCTTTTTTCCGATATTTGCCGGACTTGTGATGGCGGGGATTCTTGCTGCCACCATCAGCTCCTCGGATTCCTATCTGTTGATTGCCGCTTCGGCTTTCTCCAAGAACGTGTATCAGGGGATTTTGAAAAGGGAAGCAACGGATCGGGAGGTACTGTGGGTATCCCGGATCACCCTGGTGGTTGTGGCGATCCTTGCCATGCTGATTGCCCTGGATGAGAACAGTATTATCTTTACAGTGGTTTCCTTTGCCTGGGCAGGTTTTGGCGCAACGTTCGGACCTGCTATGCTGTTCTCCCTGTTCTGGAAAAGAACGACCCGGTCCGGTATCATTGCCGGTATGGTTTCCGGCGGAGGAATGGTCTTTTTGTGGAAGCTGGCTCTGAATCCTTTGGGAGGAATTTTCGGATTGTATGAACTGCTCCCGGCTTTTGTCCTGTCCTGTATCGTGATTTTTGTGGCTTCTCTGCTCTCCAGGGCGCCTTCTGAAGAGATTCAGGAAGAGTTTGAAAAAGTGAAGGCAGTATAGGCTGCTATGTGGACGGAGCAGAAAAAGAACAGAAGTGAGTTCTCAGAAATTCGGCCTGATTCATGATATAATGGTACCAAGGTACACTGCGGAATGGAATGGGCGCAGGGGAGGGAAAAGAGCTTGAAAAAGAAACAGGAGGATTATCCCCATGACTTTCGGGATCAGGACACCCCGGAAGTTTCTCTGAAGGCACTGCATCAGTCCGCTCTGCGGCTCACAAAAAGGGCAGAAAGCATGAAGAGAGATCGTGCGGCACGTTTGAGAGACTCCGTTGTTCGGTATTTGAGGCAGAACTATTCGGATGCCAATCTGTGTGCGGCTCAAGTTGCTGTGAAGTTTAATTTATCGGAAAAATATGTGTTTCAAATCATAAAAGCCCATACCGGGAAAAGTTTCGGCGAATATCTGGAAGGGATACGCTTTGAGGAATCCGAGAAGCTGCTTATCCATTCCGGCCTTTCCATCAGCATGATTGCAGAAAAGGTAGGATTTCACTCAGTGAATACGTTTCATAAGGCATTTAAACGAGTGTATGGAATAACCCCGGGAGTATGGAGAAGTCAGCGTTTAAAGATGAATCGGTCTCTCCGGAATAATTGATGGCCTATCAGCTTGAACTCAGATAAAAAAAGATGAAATTCATACTCCATTCAATGTAATGATATCATTTACACATCCTCATTATACTCTAATCCAATCTTTCGAAGTTATTCAAATTGATTATACTGGGCAAAAATGATACTTATATATGGTAGACGCATGAGTCTTTCGGAGTTTCCGAAAGTACTCACAAAAATAAATGGAGGTTGAGTGTATGAGTAAAAGGAGAATGGCTTCTTTGGTCTCTGTTCTGCTCGCAATGTTTCTCGTTCTGAGTGCCTGCAGCACAACAGACACCAGTAAAACATCCGGCTCAGGCGAACCGAAGAAAGCGAATCAGACGAAGGAAAACGCTCCGTCAAATAAAAAATCCAGTTCAGGGGATATTTTAAATGAATTGGGTATGGAGCCCATTGTAAAGGAACCCTATACTTTGACGATTGGACTGCCTCAGAATACCAATGTGGAGGATTATGATACCAATCATTATACTCAGTTACTGGAGAAAAAATCCGGCATGGATATCAAGTTTGAAATGCTTCCTGCAAAGGACGCAAAGCAGAAACTGGCAGTCATGGTTTCCGGAGGCTCTGCTTTGCCGGATATCATCTCGATGGCCCTGAGTGATTCGGAGGTTTATTCTTACGGCTCACAGGGGTACTTTATCCCCCTGAACGATTATTATGAAAACAATTCTTTTTACTTTCAGCAGATTGTAGAAGAGAATGGGCTGGACACGATGCTGAATGATGTTACATCAGCAGACGGGAATATCTATACGGTACCGCTTTACAATCCGGAATACGGAAATGAATGGGATCATCGCGCCTGGATCAACAAAACCTGGTTGAAAGCCCTGGATCTTGATATGCCTGAAACCACGGAAGACTTTTATCAGGTGCTCAAGGCTTTCAAGGAAAAGGATCCCAATGGAAACAATAAAGCGGATGAAATCCCTTACATGGGACATATCAATGGCTGGAACAGCCAGCCTCAGGATTTTTTCATGAATGCGTTTATTTACTATAACACTTCATACAATTATATATTGGCGGACAACGGGAAAATAGATATCGCTGCCAACAAGGATGAATGGAAACAAGGCCTTCAATACCTTAATAAACTGTACAAGGAAGGCTTGATTTCACCGCTGACATTTACGCAGGACAGACCTCAGTTCCAGCAGGCGATTGAAAACCCCGACGCGCAGATCATCGGATCCATAACTACCGGAAGCATGAGTATTTATCAGACGGACAGCAAGAGGAAAGAGGACATGACTGCTCTGCCTCCGCTTACCGGGCCGAATGGGGTTTGCTGGTCCACCAAGCGATATCAGGGCCCATCAAGCAGAGGCTATGTTACAAAAGATGCTAAAAGTCCTGAAATCGCTTTTCGATTGCTGGATCTGATGTGTGATAAAGAATTGTCCATCAACTCCCGTTTTGGAGAAAAGGATAAGGACTGGAAGTTTGCTACGGATGCGGACAAGGGGACCGGCCTTTATGAAAATATGGACATACCTGCGACCATCAAGGTGATTAACAATCATTGGGGACAGCCGCAGAATGCGGAATGGGCGGAGGATACCCAGCCTGCAATCCGTCCTTATCAGTATGGCATCGGTGGTATGACATGGGATGGCAATGAGTATGATTCTCAGTATATGACGGCTCAGGCAGTGCCGTCCTATATCGATAAGGCTCCGGAAGAGGTTGTTCTGAAAGTCCCCTTTACCACGGAAGAAAATGATCGTACATCCGAGATTCTGACATCCCTTAAGACCTATATTGATGAAAGCACCCAGCGATTCATTGTTGGTGATATGCCTTTTTCGGAATGGGATAACTATGTGAGCGAATTGGATAACATCGGATTGGAGGAGTATTTGAAAGTAGTACAAAAGGCATATGATCGTTACAGGAAAAATAAATAGATGATTTGAATTTCATTGTGTCCTTAAAAATCCGGGGGGGGCCTATGGACTCCCCCGGATCTATTGAAAGAGTATAAGAGGAGGGGACGTTCTGTGTCTATTGTTATGCGAACCTTAAAACCTGTCAGACAAAAAAGGTCTGTCCGGAGAAAGGAAATACTGTCCCGCTGGCAGCTCTATTTATTTCTTTTGCTGCCGTTGGTATACATTATTGTTTTTGCCTATGTTCCCATGGCCGGACTCCAGTTGGCGTTCAAAAAGTTTTCCCCGCGACTCGGTATTTGGGGAAGCCCCTGGGTTGGATTGGATCAATTTACGAAATTTTTTAAATCCTATATGTTTGAACGGGTCCTGAAAAATACGATTCGGGTTTCTTTGTACAGCCTGATCGCCGGATTTCCAATACCGATTATTTTTGCCCTGCTTTTGAATTCCATGCGCAACTATAAATTCAAGCGAAGTATTCAAATGATTACCTATATTCCGCATTTTATATCCACAGTAGTTCTTGTGGGGATGGTACTTCAGATGATCAATCCGCGTATTGGACTTTTTGGTATGCTTTACCGGGCATTGGCCGGATCGGATCTTCCCAATCTGATTGGTATGCCGAAAGCCTTCAGTCATTTGTATGTCTGGTCCGGCGTCTGGCAGGGTCTCGGGTGGGGAAGCATTATATACATTTCTGCCCTGGCTTCCGTGGACAGTGAATTGCATGAGGCAGCTGAAATCGATGGCGCCAGCCGATTTCAGCGGGTGCGATTCATTGATTTCCCAAGTATTCTTCCCACAGCAACCATTATGCTGATTTTGAATTCCGGACAGATTATGAATGTTGGGTTTGAAAAGGTGTTTTTAATGCAAAATGGTCTGAATCTGCGTGCCAGTGAAGTAATCTCCACCTATGTTTACAAGGTGGGTATTGCATCCAGCACACAGGATTTTTCTTATGCTACGGCGATTGGCCTGTTTAACTCGGCGATCAATTTTGCTTTGATCTGCCTGGTCAATTCATTCAGCAAACGGGTCAGCGATAACCGGCTTTGGTAAGGAGGCAAGGATATGAATGCAGTAAAAGGAAGTTCCGGATTCCGGCTTTCAAAGGGAGACCGGACCTATTATACCATTGTGAATGTGATTATGTTATTGTTGCTGGTCATTGTAGCGTATCCACTTGTTTATATTATATCGGCGTCCTTTTCCTCGCCGTCTGCAGTGGCATCCGGCCGGGTGGTACTCTGGCCTGTGGATTTCAGTCTGGAGGGTTATCAGGCTGTTTTCAGGAACAAGGATATTGTTGGGGGCTATCTCAATACCTTTTTCTATACATTTGCCGGTACGGCGCTGAATGTTATTATGACAATGATCGGCGCTTATCCGTTGTCGAGAAAGGACTTGAAAGGCAGGGATTTTTTCATGCTGCTTTTCACATTTACCATGATATTCAGCGGCGGCATGATTCCAGGTTATATTCTGATGCAGCAGTTGCATTTGATCAACACTCCCTGGGTGATGATCGTACCCGGTGCCATTTCTGTTTACAATCTGATTATTACCCGTACTTTCATTCAAAGCACAATTCCTTCCGACTTATTGGATGCCAGTCAGATTGACGGATGCAGTGATACAAGATATTTTTTCAGTATTGTTTTGCCGCTTTCCAAATCGATACTGGCGACCATAACATTATTCTATGCGGTTGGGCATTGGAATGCGTATTTCAATGCATTCCTGTACTTGAATGACAGAAAGCTTTTTCCATTGCAGATTATACTTCGTGAAATCCTGATCGCCAATACCATTGATGCCAGTCAGGTTGTTGATCCGGAGTTGGAACAAGCCAAACAGGGAATGGCGGATTTGCTCAAGTATTCGCTGATCGTCGTCTCTTCGCTGCCGGTTATGATTATGTATCCCTTTGTTCAGAAATACTTTGTGAAAGGTGTCATGATTGGAGCCATTAAAGGGTGAGTACGATAATGATGTTTTTCAAATACTAATATATTGATTTTTATATCAGGATAATATACAATACAGACGTATGAACTGGCAAATAATTTTATAAAGGAAAGCTATATTTTCTATTATAAAATTGCTGGTAGAAATCATTCCCGGGAAGCCGTTCTTTCGACAGCGATGTGCTGGCTTTTCGAGCAGGGAGATTGCTTATGGAGCTACAGAAAATTGAATGTGGCAAAGAAGATTATATGAGTATCCTCTTGTTGGCGGATCCCTGTGTCAAGATGATAGAGCGTTATTTAACCGATGGGGATCTGTACATTTGCCGGCATGGAGCGATTACGGCCGCCGTGGCGGTACTGTATCCCCTGGAAGACGGAGGATGTGAGCTTAAGAATATTGCAGTCATAAAGCCATTGCAGGGAATAGGGATCGGAACCCGGGTAATGAAAGAGCTTATGCGTATTGCCTCGAGAAAGTATATCTATATGCTGGTTGGTACTACTTCTCAAACAGAAGGCTTTTATTTGTCACTGGGCTTTCAGTACAGCCATACGATACCAAGTTTTTTTACCGATAATTACCCGAAGACCATTTTGGAAAACGGAATTCCCTGTGTGGATATGCGCTGCTTTACGAGAAAGCTTTAAAGGATTTTGAAATGCAGTATGTTCGTGGGGCGAATTGGAATATACGGAATGCTTTGTACCAATTTTCATTTTTATTTGTGCCGCCTTATAGCGGCAGAATGGAGAATTTATGGAAAAACTGAAAGCAGGGATTGTCGGTGCGGCCGGCCGTCCGTCCGCTTTCCTTTCCGCCTTTCGGGAAAGCGGCAAAGCGGTACTGACAGCAGCTTGCGATTTGAATCGGGAAGCGTTGGACAAGGTGCTGGACGGGATAGACGGAGTGGACCGATATACGGATTATATCGAGATGCTGGAAAAAGGGAATTTGGATATTGTCATTATCGGGACCCCAATGCCATTGCATGTCAGCCAGTCCATCGAAGCCCTGCAGAGGAACGTCAATGTATTCAGTGAAGTGACTGCGGCTGTTTCCCTGGAGGAATGCAAAAAGCTATTGAGAGCGTGCCGGTCATCCCGTGCGCAGTATATGATGGGGGAAAACTGCAACTACAGAAAGCCTTGCATGATCATACGGGAAATGGTACGGGAAGGAGTATTTGGGCAGGTTTTTTATGCGGAAGGGGAGTATCTTCATGACTGCCGCAATCTGCTGTATGAAACTCCCTGGAGGCGTAAATATCAATTCGAAACACGGGGAATCACTTATGGAACCCACAGCCTGGGTCCAATCTTAAGTTGGATGCCGGGGGACAGGGTGGAATATGTTTGCTGTACGGGTACCGGAAGACATAATCAGGATCTTACAGGAAGGGATATCGGCGGAGATGACAGCGCAGTGATGTTGTGCCGGACGGCGGGAGGAAGTCTGGCCAAAATACGGACAGATCTTTCTTCGCCGCGCCCGTATTGCCTAAACTATGTCTTGCAGGGGACGGGGGCGGCCTATGAAGAAAGGTATACAGGGGAGGACCAGAAGGTCAGCCGGATTTGGGTAACCGGGGAAAGCGAAAAGGATAGATGGGATCCCCTCGTCAGGTTTGAAGAAAAGTACATGCCGAAGCTGTGGCGGGATATCAGCGTCAAAGAGGAATCCTTCGGGCATGGCGGTTCGGATGTTTTGGTCATGACGGACTTTATTGACTCGATTTATGAGGGAAAGCGAGTACCCATCGATATTTACGATTCTTTGGATATGACATTGCCAGGACTGATCAGTCAGGAGTCGATACAGCAGGAGGGGATTTGGCTTCCTGTACCGGATCCAAGGCAGTGGCCGGATAAAATGGAGGGAATTTGAAATGTCAAACGGATCTGTCGAGATAAAGAAACCACCGCTGATGATGCTGTACTCTCATCTAGATCATCTTCCGGAGCGGACTGTCCCGGAACCATATGGGATCCGGAGCGAGGGCCCGGGTGACGACAAAGCCTGGGAAAGGATTATAACGGAATCCTTTCAAGTAACATTTTCCTATCGTATGATGACAGAGGATAAAGCCTATCGGCCGGAAAGGGTTCTTTTCGTGGTGGATGGTAAGGACATACCCGTTGCTACCGCTGCCTCCTGGGTTACTTCGGATTATCCCCCGGACTGTGCGGTATTGCATATGGTCGGAGCAATGGCGGAGCATTCCGGGCATCGCCTGGGGTTTTACGTGAGTTTGGCAGCCATGGAGCAAGCCAGGAAAGAGGGATTTTCCAGAATGGTGCTGCGAACGGATGATTTTCGCATCCCTGCCATTAAGACCTATATACGGTTGGGCTTTGTTCCCTGCATTGTGCATGAAAACCATATAAGCCGCTGGCAGGAGATCTTAAAGAAGATAAATCGGGAGGATCCTGCGGCTCTGCTGCCATCGGTCTATGATGGCACCACGACGCATGACATATAGGAGAGGATTATTCATGCCAACCCGCCTTTTTACAGGAGCTGCTGTGCCGGTAATGAAAGCCTGTCAGCCTGATATCACCTCGATGCCTGCATCCCGTATCTGCCTGACAATACCGGGCTCCGCCCCTTTCTCCGTGACAAGTTTATCGATGTCCTTTAAATCGCAGACATAGACAAATCCTTCTTTGCCCAGTTTCTGACTGTCCGCCACAATGACCGTCTCCTTGGCGCGCTCCATCATCATCCGGTCGACCATTGCTTCCTCTGCATGAATTGCTGCAACACCTTCCTCCGGACAGACCCCGTCTATGGAGAGAATGGCATAATTGGCTTTATACCGCTTCAGCTGTTCCAACACATCGTTGCCATAAGTGAAGGAATCCTGCGAATTGGTTTCTCCACCCAGTAAAATGACCTTGAGCGAGGGGCAGGATCCCAGCTCAATTGCCACAGTCAGGGAATTGGTAACGATATTCAGATTCTTATGTTTTTTCAGCTCGATAGCTGTGTAATAGGTTGTGGTTCCGGAATTGATCAATATGGTGTCTCCGTCATGAATGAATCCCGAAACTGCGGTTGCTATTCTTTTTTTAGCTTCCGAATGCTCTTTTTTCTTGCGTAAAAATTCCAGATTATAATTATTGAACGATGTTTGTACTGCGCCGCCCTGTATACGTTCCAGATATCCTGCTTTTTCCAGCGCATCCAGATCACTTCGGATGGTAACCATGGTCGTGCCCATTTTTTTGCTCAGTTGTGATACACGTACCTGCCCGTCCCGATTTAAAATCTCTATAATTTTATTTCTGCGCGTATCGATTTTCAGTTTTTCTGTAGCCATATTTGTACCCTCCGCCCATAAAATAATGAATCATGAGATCCCGGATATCACCCTGTATCCCAATTAGCCCGCCTATTATCATCCTTGCCGGCTTTCCTCTTTCTTTTGATTTAATCGTTCTCCAACAGCCCCGCCCGGATGGATCAGGGCAAATTGTTCGTTTTTGTATCCGGTTTCTTCGATCAGCGCCGTCTGAAGCATATGAAAGATTACGCACAGCGCTGTGGAAGATGTCGTGCCCTGGGAGTTATATCGATCGGTTTCACGGTTCACGTACTGCTTTAAAACGATGTCAGCATTCCGGGCCATCGGTGATTCCAGGTTCTCCGTTACCACTATTCTTGTAACGCCCTTTGCCTTACATATATCCATGATCGGAAGCAATTCCTTTGTCTTCCCTCCGCGGGAGGCAAAGAGCATGACATCGCCTTTCTGTAAAAATCCCAAAGCCCCGTGCACCGCCTCAGCCGGTGAGATAAACCGGGAAGGCCGCTCGATGCAGCATAATAAATGGGCCAGATGTTGGCACATGATGCCGGAATGCCCGCAGCCGGTTGTTCCGATCCGTGCCGCCTTTGCCAATACATCCACCGCTTTGGCGAACGGCTCTTCATCAAAAACAGCCCGCATCTCCCGAATGCACTCCGATTCGATTTCATATACGGCCTTTGCCTGAAGTAAAGCCTCTTTTTTCATTATACCATGACCTCCGTTTTCATGAAAGCTCAAAGCACTGAATTTACCCTTTTGACAGGGCCTTTTCCGCAGACTGGCTTTGAATAGCTTTTCCGATATAAGATAATAATATTTTCTTTTTAAGAATAAATACGATGCATTGTCTCATATATCGTATAATATCCTGTTAAGAAAAGCAATATATAAATATTTAAAAGATATAGTTGACTTTCGCGTTTTATCTGACTATAATAATATCATCCACAAAGCAACAGGATCCTTTTTGTCCGGGCCACCATTGCCGTCATACCCAATCGGCGTTTGCATCGGCGGCCTGTCAATCCAGATCGCCAATCCGACATGTATTATATCATTATATAATGAATCCGGAGGAATGAAGTATGGAATTTAAAGTGTACCAAAAAGAGCTCGAACTCCAGTCCAGAGGATGGATTCCCACTTTTCACGACGTTTCCAGAGAAGTGATGGAGATCGTAAAAGCTTCCGGTATAAAGAATGGCACCTGCTGTATTGCATCCCATCATACTACCTGCAGTGTGATGATACAGGAATGTTCCCATGATATCGATTCTTTTGATCTGGAATATCTGCAGCATGATCTTCTGGATATTATGCGTAAGCTGATCCCTGATTTCACTGAAGAACATCAATATCGTCATCCCGGTCCCATTCATGCACAGTTTGGCCGATATGTCAACGAACCCGGCGACTATACCAGCATGAACACGGACGGACATTTGCGCAGCGCATTCTTCGGCCGCAGCGAAACCTTAACCATCAAGGACGGGGAATTGGACGGCGGAGAATTCGCCCATATTTATTTTGTGGATTGGGATCAGGTCCGCGCCCGTCATAGGCAGCTGAATATCACCGTTATGGGTACAACGGAAGAGGTGGAAGACCGCAGGTGGAATAACGGGGAAGTGGTCAATACTTCGCGCAAATACACGGAAGAAGAAAAAACTTATATGGAACAATTTGATTTGCAGCAGCGAAAGTAGAAGGACAATCGGACGGGTATTCAGAAAAAGGGGCCGCTATGACGTTTTTTAATGAGGGGATGATAAAGAAAATGAAGAATATGGAACAAAAGGTCCTATCCTACATCGATCGGCATGGAGAGAATCTGGATCATCTATTGTCACGCCTGATACGGATTCCTTCCGTCAACTACAGCAGTCACGGGGATGAGGAGAGATGTGAAGGCCTGATTATGGACGAATTCCGGAGCCTGGGCCTGCAGACGGAGAAATATTATCCCGATCATGTACCCGGTGTTACGAAAAGCTCCGGATACCTGCCCGGCCGCGGCACGGACCGGCGGCCGAACTTCAGCGCAGTGTACCATGCCCCTCATGGTACGAAAAGGGTTATGCTGGCATCGCATACGGATGTCATGCCAGCGGGGGATCCGGCGCAGTGGAGCGTGGATCCTTTTGGCGGAGTGATCAGGGATGGCCGGATCTATGGACGTGGAGCCAACGACAACAAATTCGGAATTGCCAGCTCGGTTATCGCTTTGCGGGCAATTCGGGAGTGCGGGATTGAATTGGAAAACGATGTAGTCCTGGAGGCATACTGCGATGAAGAATACGGCGGCGGCAACGGTGCACTGGGGGCGAGTCTGAAGCACCGCTGCGATGCCATTGTCAATACGGACGGCGGCAACTATGAAATCTGGAGTTGTTCCATGGGCGGGCAGATTATGGAAATCAGTGTGGAAGCGCTGCAGCCGCAAGATTCCTCCACGCTGGCAGTGGATGCGCTGCTGGTCGTGCGGGAGGAATTGCGGTTATTTATCAATAATAGATATGCGGAATTGAAGGCGAACCGTTATTTTGCCGGAACAGATATGGAGCGCTCCGCATTTCGGTTCTATGAATTTCTGGCAGGGGACGGAGGCATCGGCTGCAATCTGGAACAGGGCAAGCTGAGTTTTGTGTTTTATACGGACAAACCACAGGAGGAAATCAAGGAGGAGCTGGAGGAAACAACTGCCCGGATCCGGGGAAGATTGGAACGGATGGGCGTCCGAACCGGCGGATTTTATCCACTGACCCGGTTTTTTCATTGCCTGTCCCTTCCCGATGAGGAGGAAACCCTGCAGACTTTGAAACAGGCAGCGGAAGAAGTATCCGGAAGTCCGGTCAGGATCTCCGGTGCCTGTCTCTCCGACCTGTCAGTGTTTCTGAAGTACGGATCGCCGGTAAGCTTAAATTTCGGTCTGGTAAGGGATTTCAGGCTCTATGGCGGCGCTCATCAATTCGACGAATTCGTGGAGCAGAAAGAACTGCGGGAACACTGCAAAGCCCTTGCTTTGTTCCTGCTGCGCTGGTGTGGTGCCCATGAGCAGGAAGGGAATGCCTGAAAAATCCTGCCGCAGAAAGGCGGACCTGCCGTCCTATCGTTTCGGCGGGCCGGGGCTTTGCGGTATTATCATGATTTCTGACAAAAGCAACGGAGAAAGAATGAAAATGGTACAGAAAGGAAGGAAGGTAAAGTGAAGAAGGAATTTGTCTTTGAACCGGCATCCTGGCTGCCTTCCAGAGATGTGGAAATGCTGGAGAGAGTGCGGGGGATCAAGCGGGAGGAGATGGAATATACCAACGAAAACGGTTTTTCTGTCAAAGTGGTGCTGGACCCCACGCTGGTATTGGCACAGGATATTTTTCACCGGATCTATCTGAGTGACGTCATGGACAGGCATCTGACCATGATTTTTCCGAATCAGTGGCCAGGAGTCTATTCCGCTGTGGCGGAAACGATCAACCGGTACAATGTCAGCTGCCGCAATGTGGATGCTTTCGCCATGGACGAATGGGCGGACGGGGAGGGGAATGTTGCGCCCCTGACCTACGGCGCGGGTCTGGGTTATTCGTTCCGCAACCATTTTTACGGAAATATCCGCGAGGATCTTCGTCCTTCCGAAGATCACTGGCATGTTTTTACCGATGAAAACAAGGGAACCGATGTTTATTCCCGGATGATCGAGGAATGCGGCGACGGAGGTGCCGATGTGGTTTATTCCGCTACCGGCTGGCCGGGGCATACGGCGTTTATCGATCCCGGAGCGAAGGAGTTCCAGGCGGATTCCCTGGAGGAATTCTGTAAATTGGGATCCCGTCTCACCACTGAGACACCTCTTACGATCTGTGAAAACTCTCTTTTCGCATCTATGGGAGCTTCCGGCGACGTTTGGGCGGTGCCTCCCAGAGCGGTGACCATCGGTCCCAGGGATATCATCAATGCCAGGGAACGATTTGAAATCCATACCTTCTGCAATCCGGGAGGGGACTCCTGGCAGAGGATGATCTCCCGAATCGAACTGTATGGCCCGATCTCCATGGAATGCCCCGCATCCATCATGCGCCTGGGGAAAGGCGTCTGCTATGTCAGCGAAGCCATTGCCAGGCCGTTTGGCAGCTGGTACAACGGGATCCGGAATCAGGACCTTTAAAATTCACTCACAGCGGGTGAGACTATGATGCGGAAGACGGCGGTGAATGAAAGCCCATGCTTAACGGGAGGAAATCTATGTTTGTGATCGGACTGGATATCGGAACAACTTGTGTCAAGGCTCTTATCCTGGCAAGGGACGGGCGGATTGCCGCTTCCGGCAGCCGGGAATTGAAGCTTTTCAGTAACGGATGCCATATGGAGCAGCGGGCGGAGGATTGGATGGAGGCCGCCACGGCGGCAGTGCGGGAAGCTCTGAGAGGGATTGGCGGCAGTCAGGTGGAAGCCATTTCTCTGTCCACACAGGGCGCTAGCACGGTGGCCCTGGATCGGGACGGCAAAACCATCGGAAACGCCCTGACCTGGATGGACAGCCGTTCGGTTGAGGAAGCTGCTGAGCTGGAGAGAAAGCTTTCCAACGAGTATATTTATGGGGCGACGGGCTGGAAGGCCAATCCTTCCCTGGATGCCGCTAAAATCATGCATATGAAGAAACAGCCCCGGTATGGGAAGGCGTCTTCGTTTCTTTCCACTTTGGAATTCATGAACCGTTTCCTTACCGGCAGTGCTGTGATCGATCCCACCAATGCCGCAATGCGGCAGCTGTATCACATCGGGAACGGGTGCTGGGACAGTAGAATACTGGAGGCATCCGGTATCCGCGAACAGGAACTGACGCCGGTGCTGCCCTCCGGCGCAGAAGTGGGAAAGCTTTGTAAAAACGCTGCGGATCTTATGGGACTGAAAACCGGCATTCCGGTTTTTAATGGCCTGCACGACCAATATTGCGCCGCCGTCGGAGCCGGCGCCGTCCATGAGGGGGACATGCTGCTTTCTGCGGGTACGGCATGGGTACTGCTGGGAGTCGGCACAAAGCCCCTGAAAACAAAAAGCTTTATCGCGGCAGGCAAACACCCCGTCGACGGGCTTTACGGTTCACTGGCGTCTTTGATTTGTTCCGGCGGGTCCCTGCAATGGTATCGGAATCATTTCCTTCGGGAGGATTTTGGAGAGATGGACCGGGAAGTCGCAAAGCGTAAGGATGAGGATCTGTGCTTTTATCCCTACCTGGCGGGAGCGGCGTATCCCATCTGGAACCCGAAAGCCAAGGGCGCGTTTACCGGCATTACCCTGGCCCACGACCGGTTTGACTTTGCCAGGGCCATCATGGAAGGCGTGACTTTCGGCGCAAAACGTGGGCTGGAGGATTTTGCCAATAACGGGTTCGCCGTCCGCCGGCTTATCCTGGTGGGCGGAGCTGCTAAAAGCCGCATATGGTGCCAGATGATATCGGATATTACAGAGACTCCGGTCCTTCGTCTGAACCAGACGGAGTTGTGCGCCGTCGGCGCCGGTATGATTGCCGCCTGCGGCCTGGGCTGGTATGACGGATATGAAACCGCAGCAAAGACGATCACTCATGTGGAGCATGTGTATGAACCGATTCCGGAGAATCTGCCGTATTATGAGAAAAAGTATACAAAATTCCGGAAGATGCGGGATGGTATGCAAAACGATTCGGAAGGATCAGCTGGGTAAACGGAAGGAGAATTCTCCATGCGATACGATTATTTTCACTATACGGAGCGGGACCGAAGATTCTACGAGGAGCATCTGAAGGATAGAATGCCCCGGGAATTTATCGATGCCCATACCCATATCAATTTGCCGGAGCATATTGCCGATGTACCCGGGGAACGTATTCGGGACGACTGGGCACTGCAAAGCGGCATGCATATGACGGCGGAAGATGCGGCGTATTATTATGATACGCTTTTCCCGGATCAGAAATGGAGCCTGACCGCTTTCCCCTTTCCGATCCGCGAGGTGCATATGGAGGCCAATAACGACTATGTTTCCCGCTGCGCGGACACGGGTAAAATCGCATACGGTCTGATGTGCATCAAGCCCGAATATTCCGTCGAATACCTGGAGCGGGAATTGACGGAAAAGAATTTTTCCGGGGTAAAGCCTTATCCGGACATGGTTTCCGGGAAGAAGGGGGCGGATATCGGCATTTTTCAGTTTATGCCCCATTCTCAGCTGGCACTGGTAGAAAAGCTGCGCCTGCCCGTTGTGATGCATCTGCCCCGGGCAGGCAGAATGCCGGATGACGCCAACATCCGGGAACTGAAGGAAATCCGCCGGAAATATCCGGATCTGAACATGGTGCTTGCCCATTTTGGCCGGTGCTTCACGCCATATTTCTTTGAACAAGCCATTCGGAAAATGGGCGGGGATATCCACGGATTTTATTTTGACACCGCGGCGGTATTGAATCCGGAAGTGCATCGGATGGCTCTGCAATTCTTAAGTCCGAAGCGCATCCTGTTCGGGACGGACGAGCCCATCTTTTTATGGCATGGGCGCAGAAAATGGACGGAGACTTCCTATATCAACCTCGCCAGGGAAAATTTTATGTGGAACAGGAATCATCATGAATCCGGAGAAACGGAGTCGGGATATACCTTTTATGTCTATGAGCAGATCCATAATATGCTCAGTGAGATGGAAAAAGCGCACTTAACCCGGCAGGATAAGGAAGATATCTTCCGGAACAACGCAAGAGAGGTTTTCGGCCGAGTGCCACGGTAAAACGGTTATTGCTTTGCCGGAGTTCATACAAACGGGAACGAAAAGACAGAAGGAAACCGATAGGAATGATATAATAATGAGAGGTAAAAAATGATATGAAACCTGTAATCCGAACACCTTATTTTGAGATTGGAACCAAAAATTATATTTATGGCGATACGGTTCTGGAGTATGCAAAAGCGGCCGACGCCGCCGCGGAAAAGTATGATATCGATGTATTGTTTACTACACCTTCCACAGAAATCCGCATGGTGGCGGAGAACACGAAACATGTGATCCTCCTGGCCCCCTATATGGATACGCTCCGTCCGGGACGCGGCATGGCGGATATTTTGCCGGAGGGGCTGAAGGCCGCCGGCGCCAGGGGAGTTGTGGTCAATCACTGCGAAAAGCCCATGGCCTTGCCTGCGGTCAGGGCAACCATGGACCGGGCCAGAGAACTGGATTTCCTGGTTTTTGCCTGCGCGGATTCCATTGCCGAGGCCAGGGCCATCGCACAGCTGCATCCGGATATCATCAATCCGGAGCCGACGGAGCTGATCGGCGGCGCCGGCAGCGGCGTCAGCGATATGGGCTATGTCCGGGAATCCATCCGATCCATCAAGGCCATCTACCCGGATATTCTGGTGGAACAGGCAGCAGGTATCACCAACGGGCAGCAGGTATATGATTTTATCATGGCCGGTTCCGAAGCTGCCGGAGCAGCATCGGGCATTATGCAGGCAAAGGACCCCATCGCCATGATCGACGAGATGATCGGGGCAGTCCGAAGGGCTGCGGATGACCTGAAAAGACAGGACAGATAGTCCATTTGGCAACAGGAGGGATCGGCTTGAAAAACGTTTTCTCTCATCGGTTTGCGCCGCCGGTGCCGGCGGTGGGAAGGAGATTTACATGGTATATCGGGAAACTTTTTCGGTACAATCCAACAACCGGGTCTGCACATTCCATAATGTGACCGCTCAAACCAGGGTTATTGCGGCAAGATCCGGCATCCGAAACGGCATAGTCGTTGTTTATTCCCATCATACGACCTGCAGCGTCATTACGCAGGAATGCGCCTTTGATCTGTCTGTGACAGGGCTGGAGACGCTGCAGCAGGATCTGGTGGACGTGATGGAGAATCTTGTCCCCACATGCTGCAGGGAGGGAATATATCTGCATCCCGGCCCCAAAGCCCTGAAATTTGCGAAAGAACATGGGGAGGACGCCCGGGGATGCCATAATACGGATGCCCATATTCGTTCCTCCATTATCGGAAGGAACGTGACCGTGGTGATGATCGACGGGAAATTGGATCTGGGAGAATATGGATTTATATACTTTATTGATTTTGACCAGACACGTGCCCGGGAACGGACGGTACAGGTAATGATTATTGGCGACGCCGGGTGAATGCACTGCCTGCCGAAGCTGGCGGCTTATCGAAGCACGGGCAGTTTCATTTTTGATAAACCAAAAAAGAATAAAGGGGAGAAGGATTTATGCGGAAGAAGGATTTGATGTGGGCTTATCTGATTCATATAGGCTATAACATGTGGGCGGAACAGGATGCCGAATACCGGTCCCTGTCGGATGGCTATGCCGAGGATTATTTCAATGCCAGCGATAAGCTGCGCTTTGACCGGGACATATGGGAATTGCTAACGAACCAAATGCGAAAAGCGGGGATCAATACCCTTGTCATCGATCTGGGAGAAGGGATCCGTTATGAATCCCATCCGGAACTTGCCGTGGAAGGTTCCCTGAGCAAAGAGGAGTTCGGCGGGATGCTGGCAAAGCTTCGGCAGAACGGCATCGCTCCTGTCCCCAAGCTCAATTTTTCCGCCTGCCATGACGAGTGGCTGGGTAAGTATGCCCGGTGTGTGGGAAGCAGGGAGTACTATAATGTATGCCGGGATCTGATGGATGAAGTTGCGGAATTGTTTGACAAGCCGGCTTATTTTCATCTCGGCATGGATGAGGAGACCTATGGGCATCAGTCCAGCTATCGATATGCGCTGGTACGCAACGGGGGTCAGTGGTGGGATGATTTGTTCTTTTACGCCAAAGCGGCTGAGAAAAATGGTGCCCGTCCCTGGTTCTGGTCCGATCGGATCTGGAATCATGAAAAAGAGTTTTTGGAAAGGATGCCGAAAGAATTCCTGCAGAGCAACTGGTATTACGGCGGGGCCTTTGATCGCGATAGTGAATGGGTGAGGGCATATAACATATTGGATGAGCACGGCTATGAACAGGTCCCTGCCGGCAGCAACTGGAGCTGCCAGTGGAATTTTGAAGGTACCGTCAACTATTGCAGCAAGACCTGCAATGCTGAAGATCTGACAGGATTTCTTCAAACGGTTTGGCGGCCTACCGTGAAAGCAGTCAAATATCGGCATTTAGAGGCGATCGACGCGGTGCGTCGTGTTCGTGAGGAGTTTATTGCGCGTTGAAATCCTGTACAATGATCATAATTTTTACAGTAAAAATATATAGGTACAAACAGGGAAGAGGGAATAAAAAATGATCTATTTGCTGGATACAGCAAATATCAAGGATATAGAACGGCTGACAGACCTGTATCCTATAGAAGGAGTAACTACAAATCCAACCATTGTATCAAAGAGCAATTTCAAGCTCAGAGAACTGATCCGGGAAATCCGACGTGTGATCGGTGAGGAAAAAATGCTTCATGTGCAGACGATCAGTGATAAAGCAGAAGATATCATCCAGGAAGCTTTGCATTTACGGGATTTGGCAGGCGGCAACTTTTATGTAAAAATACCTGCTACACCGCAGGGTATCAAAGCCATCCGCCATTTGAAAGAGATGAATTTTCATGTAACGGCAACAGCAATATTTACCCAGCAGCAAGGATTGCTTGCCGCCAGGGCAGGTGCGGATTATATCGCTCCGTATGTAAACCGGCTGGACAATATCTCATCCCATGGAGTGGATGTTGTCGCGGATCTGGTACATTTATTCCATTTTTATGGGCTGAGAGCGCAGATACTGGCAGCAAGCTTTAAGAATGTCGATCAGATTTATCATGTCAGCATAGCTGGTTCCCATGCCGTCACCATCCGTCCGGAGCTGTTTGACCAGATGATGTATCATCCTTTGACGGAACAATCTGTAAATCAGTTCAAAAAGGATGCTGAATCATGTTATGATATCTTTCCACAGAAGCGGGTAATTTTATAACTACCCGCTGGTGACCCCTGGCATGAGTGATCTTCCGTGACCCTGGACACAGATGCCCATTCAAATATCAATTACCCTGGTGGAAGCGAATAATATGCAGATTCGCTGTTTTTTTCTATCAGGCCCGTTTCTGATTTTCCAGCTTACGGTAAGAGCCCGGCGTAACTCCCTCTGCTTTTTTAAATACCCGGATAAATACACTGCTGCTCAAAAAGCCCGTTTCTGCCGCAATCTGCTGGACGGTCTTATCCGAATCTCTCAGCAGCTCCCTGGCATGAGTGATCCGGCATATGCTGATATAGTCTGAAATACTGATGCCGTTTGTTTCCTTGAACGTTCGGGACAGGTGGGATGTGGAAAGGTTGAATTCACTGCTTAAGGCGTTCAGGCTGAGAGCAGGATCCGAAAAGTTCCGGCTGATAAAAGTTTTTATCTGTGCCCCGACAGAATATAATTCAGGCTTTTTGTGCAGATATTCCTGATACTTATTCAAAATATCGATGAGTTCGCTGCGGAACTGGGTCAAGGTATCACATTGCAGCAAGCGATAAAAGATTCCCTTCTTCCATTCCGTATCGGCATCCATCATTTTTTCAGTTACTGCTTTGGACAGGCTTCCGGAAACATCGTAGATGAAATCCTTTGCAATGCCAGGGGAAACATGGGAATCAATATTCTTATTGGTAAAAAGTGCGGAAACAAATTGGCCGATTTCCCCGGAGCTCCTGGGCTCTTTGAGAAACAGACTGATAAAATGATCGGTTTGAAAGGAAAAAGTATAGATTGAACCGTCCTCTTGTTTCTCCTGATAGGGAATAATCTGGTTGAATCCGATGGTCAACCGGTACTCCATTGCGTATTGGGCTTCCTGGAAAGCCTGTTGGATGCCATCATTTTCTTCATTTTCCGTATGTATATTACTGAGACTGATCGTCAGGGGCATTCCAAAGCTTGATTTCAGGGATGTTTTTACTTCCCTTGCAATGAACAGCAAAGTCTCCTGCATGATTGTTTCCCGGATTAATGGGGCAAAGTTTATGAGCAGTGCACATTGCTCTTTGTCCATTGGTACAACGAAACCCTGAAAGTCATTTCCAGACAATTTATCCATTGTATTGGTTGTCATTGCCGTAAAAAGATTTCCGGTGTCCAATGCTTCTGTCACTGCGGGATGGCTGTATTTTTCATCCGTATTGATCAGGATGACAGCATATTGATCCGACAGGAGAGGAATATCATTTTTTGCAAAGATATCCTGTATGGAATTTCCCTGTGTGGGGGAAGACGTATCACAGAGCAGATTGCGAATGGAGGATTGCAGCAAGTCCTTTTTTTTGTTTTGGATCTGCACAATTAAATTTTCCTGATCCTGGAAGCTTAATTGCAATACCTTTTCCAATATATCAATTTCGTTTCCTGTCTCAAAGCTTTTCGGATCATACATGGCTTTTTCGTCCACCCAGTCAATCAATTTTTTCAGTGGTGCATAGTTTTGCCTGGACAGGATATAGGCAATCCACATTCCGACACAGAAAAGCAATACGCTGAACAGCAATACTTTGTTTCGGAAATCCGTAACCGGTTTCACAGCAACCGCTTTTGGTGTTACGGATGCGTAATAACAGTCTGTTTTTGCGGATTGAATAATCTTACAGGTGTATTCTTTTCCGTCATGTTTCATATCGAAAAAGCCGTTCCTGTCAAAATACGATCTCAGATTCATATCATTGTAGGCAGAATCCGTGGACGTCAACAGATTACCGTTGCCGTTGAATACAAGAAATGCTCCGTTGCTCTCCCATTTGCTGTTGCACAATATACTTCGGAGTCTGGATGGATTAAAGCATACAAATACCTTGTCCCGTTCTTTTTTTCCCTGCTGAAACGGCGAGTAAACAAAAGCGATACTTATGGCGCCGGTTTTGGCAGGAAAAGCCGTGAAGCCGCTTGAGGTTCGCAGGGCATTGTTCCATTCCTCCATGGAGAACCCATTTTTACGGTAGTACGCTTCATAGAAGATATCGGCCGGAACGGAGCTTTTTAACCCTGCAATATAGCGCTGCTCCGAATAGTAGATAAATAGGTTTTCTATATTTGTCTGTGCCGCTGTATTCAGTTGATTCAGGTTTTTGCAGATCCGATATCTTTCATAGGATGACAGATTGTTCTGGCTTTGAAGCTCCGATTGGGCTCCAATGTAAGCCTGGACGGCCAATTCGGACATGGACAGGAACTTGTCTTCCAATGCATTGCTGAATTGCTTCAAAATCGCGTTGTTTGCCCTGTTATTCTCCTTTTTCAATATATTTGCTGTTTGAAGATGAAATAGGGAGCTGATCAACAGCGTAAAAACAAGGAGATACAAATAGGACAGAAAAAAGCGAAGCAATACGCTTTTCTTTCCGGTGCCTGTGTTCCTGCTCATCCTGTATTACCTCCGGGGGATATTATTTTGCCTCAGAATTTGAAAGCGATAAAAATAATAGCATTAACAAACAATAAAAAGCGTAAAACGCTATTTAATATTATTATATAATAGTCAAAGTGCAATAGAAATAACTTATTTATCTATATATGATATAATTTGTATATTTCGCAATGCATCATCAATCATGCATCCATTTATCAATTTCAAAATGAGAAAATTCCCATTGTATATCAATCGCGCCGGAAACTGTCCATATACAGGGAATGCGGTTCTATGCTAATCTTCTTATGTTCAGATCAGTTTACGTTCTGATCAACCGGGAGGAATCGGAACGATCTGCCCGAATTCTACTGGAAAACACAAGCACAAGGAGGTATGAAAATGTCAAAAAAGGTGCTGTCTTTTCTTCTTATCGCTGTGATGGGTTTTACGATTTTCACTGGTTGTGGCAAGAGTACCGGTGGCACTTCGGATAACACTGCCGATAAAAAGTCTGCAAAAGACGGGAGCAAAAGCCCGGAGAAGTTTACCGGATATCCTATGGATCAAAAAGATACTGAGCTTACCTGGTGGGTAGGCCAAGGGTATACTCTGAATGAGGCGTATGCCACAGCGGAAGAATCGCCATTTCACAAAAATCTGCAGGATATGGTGGGCGTAAAGATCAACTGGCAGTTTCCGACAGCCGGGACCGATGCCAATCAGGCTTTTAACCTGATGCTGAACAGCGAGACCCTGCCGGATATTATTTATCATTCCATTATGGCAGACATCGAACGTTATATGGAAGAAGGTATTATTCGTGACCTGTCAGATGATCTGGAAAAGAACTCTCCCGCCTATTATTCCTTTATCACATCCAATGAGATGTATGATAAGCATATGAAAACGGACAGCGGCAAGTATTATGGCTATGGCCTTTTCCAGGAAGACGGCGGCTGGAACGCTACCTATCAGGGTCCCTTAATTCGGCAGGATTGGCTGGATGCACAGAGCCTGGAGGCTCCGAAGACAATTTCCGATTGGGACAACATTCTGAAGACATTCAACAAGGAATACAATGCCGTATTCAGCGGCCCATGGAGCCGCGTAAAAGCTTCTGCGATCAGTGGCGCATTCGGAGCGTATACCCTGGCGGATTATAAGCTGTATGTTGATGACGATGCAAAGGTTCAGCTTGCTCAGGCCCAGCCGGAATGGAAAGATTATATGGAAAAACTTCATGAATGGTGGGAAGCCGGCTTGATCGATCAGGACATCACCACCAATGATGATGAGGCAGTCCGCACCAAGGTATTGAACGGCTTGACCGGCCTTGCCTATTCTTCCATGGGGCAGTTGTCCAACTGGGTCACAGATGCTGAAAAAGCAGGCAACGGTGCAAAATGGGTCGGAATGCAGTATCCCACAGGGGATGATGGAACCCTGTCCATGGTATACGGCGGATATGGAATTGGGCGCACTGTCGCAGCCATAACGACCAGCTGCCCCGATGAAAAACTGGAGACCGCCATGCGGGTACTGGATTATGCCTATACCGACGAAGGTAATCTATTCTGGAATTTCGGGAAGCAGGGTGAATCCTGGGATTATGATGATAAAGGGGAACCGGCTTATCTGGATCTGGTGACCAAGGATCCTGACGGGCTGAACAATGCAATCTCCAAATACGGCGGTTCGGTTTGGAACGGTTCCTGTATCCAGTTAACCAAGTTACTGTACCTGAAGAATGAACCGGTGGCAATTGAAGCAAATGATACCTGGTTTTATCCCAATGAGAAGGTTACTGCGAAGTGGGTCTTACCCAACGGAGTAACCCGGACGACCGAAGAGAGCAATGCTCTGGATGAGTTGGTCAGCTCCATACAAACCTATGTGTCGGAGACAGCCGTAAAATACATGACCGGTGAAGAATCTCTGGATTCCTATGATAAATTTGTGAAAAAGCTGGATGATATGGGCCTTCCTACAGTTTTGAAAACAAATCAGGCGGCTTATGATCGGTTCCTGGCCCGTTAATGCTCTTGAATATTATGGAAGAAATGTTGACATGGAAAGGAGACGATTCAGGTGGCAAATGGAAATTTGGCGGCATCCGGCCGGGCAACCGGGCAGAGAACTCTGAGTCATACACTGCAGCGGGATTTTAAGCTCAATAAGTATAAGTATCTGATCATACTGCCGGTTCTTGTTTATCTGGTTTTATTTGCCTATAAGCCCATGTACGGCATAATCATCGCATTTAAGGATTATCGCCCAGCTTTGGGAATAGGGGCAAGTAAATGGGTGGGATGGAAACATTTCAGGAATTTTTTTAATGACATTTATTTCGGGAGACTGATAAAGAATACTTTTTCCATCAGCGGGCTGAGTATTTTATTTGGATTCCCTGCTCCGATTCTCCTTGCCCTTTTCTTGAATGAAATCCGGGTAAACTGGTTCAAGCGCGGTATCCAAACCATTACCTATATGCCATACTTTATATCCATGGTAGTGGTGTGTTCGCTGGTGAGAACCTATGTGCAGTATGACGGACTGGTTTCCCAGCTGGCAGTGGCATTTGGCGGAAAGGCCCGGAATTTTCTGATGTCCAGCAAGTATTTTTATCCCATCTATATTATTTCGGATATCTGGAAGAACATTGGGTGGAACTCCATTATTTATCTGGCGGCTCTGACCAGTATTGACCAGGAACAATATGAGGCGGCAAGAATAGACGGAGCAGGACGGTTGAAACAGATGGTTCATATTACCGTACCCGGTATTCTGCCCACCATCGTCATTCTGTTTATTCTTCGCATGGGCAGTATTTTAAGCGTAGGTCATGAAAAAATCCTGCTTCTTTATAATGAGGGAATTTACGATGTGGCGGATGTTCTATCGACTTATACCTATCGCAAGGGTATTTTGAATGCGGCCTATAGCTATAGTACGGCGGTGGGGCTGTTCAATTCATTGGTCAATGTGGCATTCCTGCTCCTGTCCAATTTTATCAGCAGGAAAACGACCGAACTGAGTTTGTTTTAGGGGGAAAAAGGAATGGCGAAAAACAAGTTGAATCAAAGAGGTACGGGGGATGTTATATTTGAAGTCGTAAACAGTATTGTAATGATTCTTCTGGCTTTTGTAACCCTTTATCCCATGTACTATGTAGTATGCGCTTCCATCAGCGATAACGTCAGGCTGCTGGCAAGCCCCGGTGTGTTGTGGCGGCCAAAGGGATTTACCATGGGGGCGTATAAACTGGCTTTCAGCCATCCGCTTTTATTAAGCGGTTACAGGAACATCCTGTTTATTCTGGTTGCATCGCTGCCACTCAATATCATAATGACGTTATTCTGCGGATACTTTTTGTCATCCAAAAATGTTTATTTCAAAAAGCCCGTTATGATGATCATTATGTTTACCATGTTTTTCAGCGGCGGCATGATTCCCGGGTATCTGAACGTAAAGTCCCTTGGCCTTTACAATTCCCTCTGGGCGTTGATTCTTCCGGGTGCGATGAGTGTTTACAATGCGATCATCTGCAAAACAGCGATTGAAGCGCTGCCGGACAGCTTGGCGGAATCCGCCTATATCGATGGGGCAAATGATCTGTCCATCCTTTTCCGCATTATCTTTCCGCTGATTATGCCGACCGTTGCCGTTCTGCTTCTGTACTACGGCGTTGGCCACTGGAACAGCTGGTTTCCCGCGTCCCTGTATATCCAGGATAATCCAAAGCTGCCCATACAGAATGTTCTGCGGGCTGTCCTGATTGCAAACTCCAATATTCTGAATTCGGCTGCTACGGAGGACGACCAGATCAATCAGTTTGCGGAGACAATTAAATATGCGGCCATTGTAATTACAACGGTACCGGTTTTGTGCATTTATCCCTTCCTTCAAAAGTATTTTGTGAAGGGTGTGATGATAGGGGCCGTGAAAGGCTGAATGCCACACGCCGTCGCATAGATAAATGTCCGGTTATACTTGAAATGCCTGCCAGGTGTTTCAAGTGTAACCGGACTTGTTTTTCCGGAAAGCGCAGTGATATATTGGCGGAACTCGACTATGCCCCGGATCATACATTACGGGAAAAAGCTTATCAGCAAATCAAAGATCCATACGGAAGTGCATTTGTCCGGAAGTATCATTTGCACAGGGAAGGCTTTTACAGCAGTGCATGAGCCGGTTAAGCGGGTTATTTACCAGCTTTGCTTTTTATTTCGTACATGCTTTTTATCGGTTTTGAAAGGGGCATCGGTCCAGCCGACCAGGCGGATTCCTTCAGATTCAATGGCCCGGAAGACTGTGTCGTCCAGCATGAGCCGGTATTCCCATACCCGTTTTTGCCAGCTGCCGCAGATGGCTTTCAGTTCCTCTGTTTCCCTGGCCGGGTGCAGAAACATTTCCGTAATCCCGGGGTCGATACTGCGGATCCGGTTCAGATAATAATCCCGGACGGTTTCGTAGGTATCATTGGGCGTCAGGGCATTCGGATGGGAGAAAAGATCGTCCGGGATGCCGATTCCAAGCCCATCCACTTCCGCCTCAATGCCTGAAAGCGCATCTTTCAGCTCTTCAGGCAGTCCGGCAAATTTTTTTGCGGACCGCGGCAGGCGAAAATTGAGATGGTGTTTCGCGCAGAATGCGAAGGTTTCTTTCAGAAAGGGCCTGCCGTTTAATCCATATACACTGCCCATGTGATTGTCCATATGGGTCGGCCGGATACCCTGTCGTGTCATAAATTCATATTGTGCTTCCATTTCTGCCGTGATGTCCTCTGACTTTGCAGTCTGCAGCAGCGGTGGTACCTTATCATAAAAAAATCCATTCTCATCCAGAAGAGAACCAACCGTTCGGTTCCGGCAAACCGGTCCCCATTTGTAAAGGGGATATTCTGCATTGAAGGTCAGATGCAGCCCTACCCGCATTTTTTTAT
Source organism: Eubacteriales bacterium mix99 (assembly GCA_038396605.1). Lineage (NCBI taxonomy): Bacteria > Bacillati > Bacillota > Clostridia > Eubacteriales > Eubacteriales bacterium mix99. The sequence continues at coordinate 165,714 of CP121690.1, read as the reverse complement.
TGTTTTTTGCCCGGTGCAGGGCTTCCGTTGCCCATGGGCAGGGTGTCATCAGGGTGGCGGAGGTAAGAAACCCCTCGTCGAACAGATGCTCCACTGCCTGATTCGCCGACAGGCTGACCCCATAATCGTCCGCATTGATGATAAGACAGCGTTCCATACCGATGCCTCCTGTGGAAAAGTATTTGCAGCAAGAATGCTACATAATACCAGTTTACTTGACGTATTACCGGAATGCAAGTATTATATGTAGGGAAACGGATCCGTAAGGATCTGCTTTCACTGATTTCCTTTCCAATGAATTCAGATAACGGATCCAGGGGAAGGAATTGGGAACAGGCCAAAGGCACAGGAAGGAACAGGAGATTTTGGAGTGAATGGGACAATGGGCAGCCGAAGATATGCAGTTTTTCTTGATATTGATGATACGTTGATGAGCAGGGGGGTTCTGCCGCAAAAAAATATTGATGCCATCGCCCGGGCAAGGAAACTGGGCAACAAGGTATTTCTCAATACCGGACGGGCTTATTCCTTTATTCCGGAAAAGATTATGGAGAGCATCCGGTTTGACGGGGTTGTTGCAGGAATTGGTTCCTATGTGCGTTACGGGAACGAAATTTTGCGCAGCGTCACCTTCACGGAAAGGCAGCTGAAGATGCTGGTTGGACATTATCTGACCACTGAAAGCCAATGTCATGTGGAAGGGGAAACGAGGATGTTTTATATCCATCCCCGCGATCCGAAGGGAAAGACCATGATCCGGAGCAGCGATGATTTTTCCGTGCGCTATCCGGACAGCAGGATTTCCAAGTTTTCGGTGGACGGAAGGATGACCGCAGAAGAAAGGAAAATGCTGGCGGACGATTTTGTATGCTGGCAGCATGAGAATTACTATGAGTTTGCGCGAAAGGGCTGTAATAAGGCCAGCGGGATGAAGGCGGTACTGGATTGGCTGGGGTGGAGCCGAAGCGCTTCGATTGCCATGGGGGACAGCAAAAATGATATCGATATGATGAAGTTCGCCGGCATCAGCATCGCCATGGGCAATTCTCCGGACCGGATCAAGGAACTGTGTGATGATGTGACAGCGCCTGCGTTGGAGGCAGGAGTTGCCGTGGCTCTGGAGAAATATGTGATCCCGGCTTCGGGAAAAAAGGCGAAGGGGGAAGAGTCCGCATAAGATCCTGCAGACAGCCGGAAAAATACATGTTCCATACTTTTTGGATTTGACAAAATGGGTTTTTATTGTTAAAATTATAACAGTAAAAGTATATATAATGTCGAACGGCATCAGAAGAAGTGACATCAAAAAGCGGTATCAAAGGATAAACGAACCAATTAAATCAGGAGGGAAGCATAAATGGCAAGATTTACAATACCAAGGGATATTTATTACGGAAAGGGAAGCCTGGAAACCCTGAAAACCCTGAAGGGGAAAAAGGCGACATTTGTGTTGGGCGGAGGATCCATGAAGCGTTTCGGCTTTCTTGACAAGGCACTGGATTATCTGAAGGAAGCAGGGATTGAGGTGAAGCTGTTCGAAGGCGTGGAGCCCGATCCTTCTGTGGAAACCGTGATGCGCGGTGCAAAGGAAATGCAGGAGTTTGGACCCGACTGGATTATTTCCATGGGCGGCGGCTCTCCCATTGACGCAGCGAAAGCCATGTGGACGTTTTATGAGTATCCGGATACGAAATTCGAAGATCTGTGCAAACCGTTTCATTTCCCGACGCTGCGGCAGAAGGCTAAATTCGTGGCAATTCCATCGACTTCCGGGACAGCGACGGAGGTCACTTCGTTTTCCGTCATTACGGATTATTCCACAGGGATAAAATATCCTCTGGCTGATTTCAACATTACCCCGGACATCGCCATTGTGGACCCCCAGCTGGCAGAAACCATGCCGCCCAGGCTGACGGCGCATACCGGCATGGATGCACTGACCCATGCCATTGAGGCATATGTTTCCACGCTGCACAGCCCCTTTACGGATCCGCTGGCGCTGAAAGCGATTCATATGGTATTTGATTATCTTCCGGATTCCTACCGTGGCGATAAAAAGGCCAGGGAGCAGATGCATTATGCACAATGTCTGGCAGGAATGGCGTTCTCCAATGCGCTGTTGGGTATCGTTCATTCCATGGCACATAAATCAGGCGCCGCTTTTTCAACCGGCCATATTCCACATGGCTGCGCAAATGCGATTTACCTGCCTTATGTGATTCAGTACAATGCAAAGGACGGAACAGCACTGGCACGCTATGCGGAGATTGCCAGGTCGGTGGGTCTCACCGGTGCAAATGAGCAGGAGCTGATGGAAAAGCTCTGCGACAAGATCAATGAATACAATGCCAAACTGAGCATTCCCAGGACCCTGAAGGAATTTGGCATAGAAGAAAAGGAATTCAACGAAAAAGTTGCGAAGATTGCGGAAACAGCTGTCGGGGATGCCTGCACCGGTTCCAATCCCAGACCGGTCACACCTGCGGAAGTGGAAAAGCTGTTCCGCTGCATCTATTATGGCAGGAAGGTTGACTTTTAATTAAAAGGCAGACTCCTGGAATGTAGCTTCAGGGAATTGGCTTTTAAGCAGAATATGTCAGGGCTGCTTTCGATCAGAGGGGAGCAGCCTTCTGTTTTATATCTGAAATTATACCGGGAAAAGAGGAAAATGGATGTTCCAAATTCGTAAAAAAGAAAAATTGAACTCCACAGTCGGCAGGATGGAGATCGAAGCCCCGCTCATTGCAAAAAAGGCGCAGCCAGGTCAGTTCATCATTCTGCGAGTGGATCAGGACGGGGAGCGGATCCCGCTTACCATTGCCGGTTACGACCGGGAAAAGGGAACGATTACCATCATCTATCAGATCGTCGGCGGCACCACCGAAGCTCTGGATCAGAAAAAAGAAGGAGATTCCCTGGCGGATTTTGTCGGACCTCTGGGAAATGCAACAGAGACAGAGGGCCTGAAAAAGGTTGCCGTTGTGGGGGGCGGCGTAGGATGCGCCATTGCGCTGCCGGTTGCAAGAAAGCTTCATGAGCAGGGTGCCGTGGTTCATTCCATTGTTGGGTTCCGGTCCAAAGACCTGATCATTCTGGAAAAGGAGTTTTCGGAGATATCGGATCAGTTCGTTGTGATGACGGATGACGGAAGCAACGGAAATAAGGGCCTGGTCACCGACGCTTTGAAGAAACTGATTGAAGACGGTGAGAAGTATGATGAAGTCATCGCCATCGGACCCATTATCATGATGAAGTTCGTGTGCAGGCTGACGAAGGAATACGGCATCAAAACAGTGGTCAGCATGAACCCGATCATGATAGACGGCACGGGGATGTGCGGAGGCTGCCGCCTTACAGTAGGCGGGGAAACAAAGTTTGCCTGTGTGGACGGTCCGGATTTCGACGGACATCAGGTGGATTTTGACGAAGCCATGCAGCGTGCGGATATGTATAAACCGTTTGAACGAAAAGCGTATGAAGAGACATGCAGGCTTTTTGAAAAGGAGGTGGAGTAAATGGCAGATATGACAAAGACCAGCCTGAATGCATCCAGGCCAAAGCCGAATATGGCCACCAGGAAAAATGAGATGCCCACCCAGGATCCAAAGGTCCGGAGCGGAAATTTTTCAGAGGTTGCGCTGGGCTATACAAAGGAACAGGCAATGGATGAGGCAAGGCGCTGCCTGCATTGCAAGAATAAGCCATGTGTCGGCGGCTGCCCGGTTCAGATTGATATCCCGGCTTTTATCCGGGAGATTGTAAACGGCGACTTTGAAAAAGCCTATGAGGTCCTGGCAGATTCCAGTACTCTGCCTGCCGTATGCGGAAGGGTCTGCCCGCAGGAGACCCAGTGTGAGCAGAGATGCATACGGGGAAAGAAAGGCGAGCCGGTTGCCATCGGGCGACTGGAACGTTTTGCAGCGGACTGGCACAATGCCCACAGCACTGCCAAACCAAAAAAACCGGTTTCCAACGGGCACAAGGTGGCGGTGATCGGTTCCGGTCCGTCCGGACTGGCCTGTGCAGGAGAGCTGGCCAGGATGGGTTACGATGTCACCGTATTTGAAGCGCTGCATCTGACCGGCGGGGTATTGTCCTACGGGATCCCGGAATTCCGTCTGCCCAAGGCCATTGTGCAGAAAGAAGTGCATACCCTGACGGAGCTGGGCGTTCATATCAAAACGGATATGGTTATCGGCAAAATCCTGACCATTGAGGAGCTTCGGAAGGATTATGGGTTTGAAGCGATCTATGTTGGTTCGGGAGCCGGACTGCCCAGGTTTATGAATATTCCGGGGGAGAATCTGAAGGGCGTCTATTCCGCCAATGAATTCCTGACCCGCGTAAACCTGATGAAGGCATACCGGGAGGATTCCCCGACCCCTGTTCTGAAAGCCAATAAGGTGGCTGTGGTAGGCGGCGGCAATGTTGCCATGGATGCGGCAAGGTGTGCAAAACGTCTCGGCGCAAAGGAAGTCAGCGTTGTTTACCGGCGTTCTGCCAGGGAGCTTCCTGCCCGGGCGGAAGAAGTGGAGCATGCAAAGGAAGAAGGAATTGCATTCCATTTCCTGACCAATCCCACCGAACTGCTGTCCGATGAGAAAGGCTTTGTAAATGGCATGAAGTGCGTGGAAATGGACCTGGGAGAGCCGGATGCGTCCGGAAGACGGCGGCCTGTTCCCAGGGAAGGATCCGATTTCCGGATGGACGTGGACTGTGTCATCATCGCCATCGGCACTTCCCCCAATCCTTTGATCAAGTCCACCACCGAAGGGCTGAAAACCCAGAAATGGGGCGGCATTATTGCAGACGAAGATACAGGATCCACATCCCTTGCGGGAGTGTATGCCGGCGGAGATGCCGTAACCGGATCCGCAACGGTGATCCTTGCCATGGGCGCCGGGAAGAAAGCGGCAAAGGCAATTGATGAATATCTGACGGAAAAAGCAGACCCGGATCGGGCCTGATCGATTCCGGCCAGGGAAAGTGGTAGAGCTGCCATGCAGGACAAGATTTATTTTGTCCTGCATGGCAGCTTTTTTATACAATTCATCAATGATAAAATAAGATTTGCAAAGACTTTTACAACGATTTTCGATATAATAAAGCCATCACTAGGAAATGAGGGGGCTCATAATTAATATGGGTGAAAAATACAATCCCTATGAGGATATGCTGAAGTCGATGGAGGAAGCGGCTGACCTGTTGGGGTTGGAAAAAGATGATTACGAAGTACTGAAATATCCGGAAAGGGAGCTGAAGGTATCCATTCCGGTGGAGATGGACGATGGATCGATCCGGGTATTTGAGGGCTACCGGATACAGCACTCCAGTTCCAGAGGCCCTTGCAAAGGCGGGATCCGCTATCACGAAGATGTGGACATGAATGAAGTGAAAGCGCTTTCTGCGTGGATGACCTTTAAATGTGCAGTGGTCAATATCCCGTACGGAGGAGCAAAAGGCGGGGTGAAGGTCAACCCCAGGGAGCTTTCCCATGGGGAGCTCAAACGGCTTACGCGAAGGTATACCGCTATGATTCTTCCCCTGATCGGTCCGGAGAAGGATATTCCGGCGCCGGACATCAACACCAATCCGGAGATCATGGGCTGGATTATGGATACTTACAGCATGTTCAAGGGATATACCGTTCCCGGAGTCGTTACCGGCAAGCCGGTTGAAATCGGAGGTTCCCTGGGCAGAAAGGATGCCACCGGACGCGGCGTCATGCTGATGACAAAGGAAATCCTGCAGAGGCAGGGGATTCCGGTATCCGAAGCTTCCATTGCCATACAGGGAATGGGTAATGTCGGCGGAGCCGCAGCCAGAGAATTGTATCTGGAAGGCTGCAGGATCGTGGCGGTCAGCGATGTGACAGGCGGGATTTATCAGGAAAGCGGCCTGGACGTGGAAAAGCTGTCGGCATTTCTGCAGACCGGTAAAATGATAGAAGATTACCGGGAAGATGGCGTGCGGCATATCACAAACCGGGAAGTTCTCATAAGCGATGTGGATGTCCTGATTCCTGCGGCCATGGAGAACCAAATCACGGAAGAGGTGGCAGGATCCATAAAAGCCAGGATCATCGTGGAAGCAGCAAATGGCCCGACGACTTCAGAGGCGGATAAAATACTGAATTCCGAAAACATCATTGTAGTTCCCGATATTCTTGCAAATGCCGGCGGAGTGGTGGTATCGTATTTTGAATGGGTACAGAATATCCAGTCTTTAACATGGGACGAGGACGAAGTCAATAAAACACTGCAGAAAATCATGATCCGGGCATTCAATGAGGTATGGCAGAAGGCTGCTGAAAAGAATGCATCCCTGCGAATGGGCGCTTACATGGTTGCATTGGACCGAATCGTAAAAGCCAAAAAAATCCGTGCGGTTTTCCCGTAAGCAAAGGCAGGCCCAAATGGGAAGACGGCGATAGGAGGGCGGCATATGAGACTGGTTGATCTGGATAACGAAAAGTATAAGAATATACCGATGTATCGAATGAGTGAAAACCCAAACGGGGATCTGCCGTTTTTTATAGCGAGATACCGGTTGGAAAATTCCGAAAAAGAGCTTCACAGGCATGAGTATATGCAGATAAACTATGTTTACCAGGGAAAGGCGGAGCATGTGATCAACAATCACAGGTTTGAGATCATCAAAGGTGATATCTTTGTGATCCCGCCCTATATTCCCCACAAGATCACCGCGCCGAAGAACTGTTCTGCCCAAATTTACGAATTTGAATTTTTACCTCAGTTTATCAATCAGAATATGGACAAAATAGAGAATGCAGAATCGTTTCTGGACTTTGCATATATCGAACCGTTCCTGGTCAGCGAGAACATGGTGAGGCCAAGGCTGAATCTGATTGGAAGGCTGCAGATTGAAGTGGAGACCATTCTGAACGAGGTGTTTCAGGAATATCGGCAAAAGAAGCCGGGCTATATCCTGCTGATCAAATCCCTTCTTCTTCGGCTGCTGGTTCTGGTGGGCCGGGAATTCACCACGAACCTGGAAGGGTCCGAAACGCAGACGATTTATGACCGCCACAGGGAAGCGATTCTGACGGCCATCCATTACATCAATGAGCACTATGCGGACAATCTGACAGTGGAGGAGGTCGCAAAAGTATCTGCATTGTCCTTCTCCTATTTCAGTCATCTTTTTAAGAGCATCACTTTGAAAACATTTACGGAATACCTGAATGACTATCGGATTTCCGAAGCACTTCAGCTGCTGAAAGAGACAGATAAAAAAGTGCTGGATATCAGTTATGAGATCGGTTTTAACAGCGTAAACCATTTTAACAGGGTTTTTAAAAAGCAAATTGGAATTCCTCCATTGTCCTATCGAAAGATTTGCCGGGGAAATGGAATGGAAAAAAAAGCGCCAATCATTCAAAGGGAGGATTTATTATGAGTAAGCTGGCTTTATTGGGCGGGGAAAAGACGAAAAAGACACCGTATGGATCCGGAAAACGGTTCGGAGATGAAGAACTTCGCTATCTGAAGGAGGCTCTGGACCAGAATACCTTGTTTTACTGGTCCGGAAACAAAGCAAGGCAATTCTGCGAGAGGTTTTCGGATATGTATGGGGTGAAGCATTGTGTCACCACATCGTCCGGCACTGCTTCGATTCATGTGGCTCTTGGTGCCCTGGGGATCACGGCGGGAGACGAAGTCATCACTTCTCCGGTTACCGATATGGGATCGATCATTGGAATCCTGTATCAGAATGCCATTCCGATCTTTGCCGATCTGGATCCTCATACCTATAACCTGGATCCCAAATCCGTGGAAGAAAAAATCACAGACAAAACAAAAGCCATTGTTGTGGTTCATCTGGCCGGAAACGCAGCAGATATGGACGCCATTATGGACATTGCCAGGAAACACAATGTCAGGGTCATTGAGGACTGTGCCCAGAGCTACCTCACCTATTACAAGGGAAAACTGGTGGGGACAATCGGTGACATCGGATGCTTCAGCCTGAATGATTACAAGCATATTTCCTCCGGGGACGGCGGCATGTGCATTATGAATGATCAGGATCTTTTTGAACGGGCGTTCCGCTTTGCAGACAAGAACTACAACCGGTTCTCGAAAGATCCGGCGGCAACACGAAGAATTGAATTCCTTGCCCCCAATTATCGCATGAGTGAACTGCAGGCGGCAGTAGGCCTGGCTCAGCTGGACCGGCTTTCGTTCATCTGTGAACAGAGAAATGCATATGGGACCCGGATCAGTGAAGGAATCAAGGATCTGCCTGGAATCTACATTCCCAAAATAGAGGAAGGGAACAAGAGCTCGTATTGGTTCTATATGTTCCGCATCAATGAAAGGGAAGCGGGAGTCAGCCGGGATGAATTCTCAAAGGCTCTGGCAGCGGAAGGGGTGCCCAATCAGCCGGGATATATTCCGGCTTGTGTGTATGAATACGATATGTTCCTGAATCGGAATGCCTATAATGGAACAAAATGTCCTTTTGACTGCAAGTATTATGGAAAGGATGTCCGGTATTACAAGGGATTGTGCCCGGTGGCCGAGGAAATCCTGGATACGGCGGTTCGGATTTCGGTCAATGAGTTCTATACGGAAGAGGACGCGGAGGAAACCGTGCAGGCCATCAGAAAAGTGGCACAATATTATCAAGGGAAAAAGCTATGATCATTGACGCCCATAATCATCCCGACTGGCACGGACACGATCTGTCCCGGTTTCTGGATAATATGAAACGATATCACATTGATAAGACCTGGCTGCTCAGCTGGGAGACTCCTGCAGATGAGTATGATCCCAGCTACTACAGCTGCACTCCGGAAGTGGGGCCTCATGGACCGGTGCCTTTCAGCCGGTGCCTTTCCTACTACGAGCGTGCACCGGAAAAATTCATTCTGGGATATGCTCCCGACCCCAGGCGGCCGGAGGCCATCGATCAGCTTCAGGCGGCTGTCAGCATTTATGGAGTGCGGGTTTGCGGCGAGATCAAGCTGCGCATGATGTACGACAATCCGGATGCGATCCGTATGTATCAGTTTTGCGGAGAGAGAGGTCTGCCGGTAGTGGTTCATATCGACTATGAGTTTCCCGCCAAAAGCCGGTATCCCCGTCCGAACTGGTGGTACGGCGGAGGGATCGATGCCTTCGAACGAGCCATACGGGCCTGTCCGGGAACGATTTTTCTGGGGCATGCGCCGGGTTTCTGGGCACATATTTCCGGAGACAATCAGTACAATAAGACCGCATATCCCACCGGAAAGGTTGTACCGGGCGGGAAGCTGATCGATATGCTGCACACTTATCCCAATCTGTACTGTGATATTTCCGCAGGTTCCGGATGCAATGCCCTGAAACGGGATTCTGAGTTTGCCAAAAAATTTCTTGTGGAGTTTCAGGACCGAATTCTTTACGGGAGGGATTATTTCGACAATATCCATCAGGAGTTTCTGAACGGGCTTGGATTGCCGGACGCAGTCCTTCAGAAGATTTATTCAGGGAATGCGCAGAAGTTGGTGCTTTAGACGAATTGGAAACCAACGGGAGCGGAAAAAAGAGCGGAGGCTTATGGAACCAGGGCTCTACAACAGGGGTTATTTTTAAGAGGAAAAGAATGACTGATTATGCCGATTTTTGCAGACTATCAAAATCGGCATTTCTGTTTTTCTGATGGAACCGGATTCTGTATACCAGTCCTCTGGATACGACAACCCAGGTTGTCCTACATCCCCCAAAAACACGGCAGAGGTGAGGATTTCATGATCAGAAGAAAAGCGTTTCTCAGGTATTTGTTTTCTTATTTGATTGTTTTGATCCTGCCCATTATGGTAATCAGTTATTTTATATATTTTCAGTTTATCAGGGAATTTGAAGCAGAAGTCATGAGTTCCACAACAAAGGTGTTGCAGCAGACGAAGGATACCGCCGATGACTATCTGGACAGCCTGGAGCGGTTAACCGTTCATTTAACGGAAAATCGGCATATTTCCTGTTTGCTGTCCCGGGATCGCGTAGGATCCCTTTCCCCTTATCCCTATTTTACCAATGCAGTGAAGGAGCTCAGTAAATATAAAAATGCAAATCCGATTATTCAGAATATCTTTCTCATCTTTCCGGATCAGGATGTTGTGATCGGGGACTCCGGCAAGTATGATCTTTTCACATTTCACAATTCTGTTTTCCGGGTTCAGGATGCGGATAATCCGGAATTCAAAAAGCTGATACGAAAAGGAAACGGGAAAAATGTTGCTTCCTTTCATCGTGTCATTTACAACAAAAGAAAGACGGATGTGATCTGTTATATCCAGGCCCTGCCGATACAGGGCGTTTCCCCGAAAGCTGCTCTGGTGATGGTTGCTGATCAGCGGGATTTCAAGCAGCCCATGAAAACGCTGCTGGAGAAATATGGCGGCTATACCTATGTTCTGGATGAGACCGGAATTATTATGAGCCATGCGTTCCGTCAGGATCCATTATCCGGGAAGAAGAAAGCGGCCTTTTTGTCCGCTGTGGAAGATCCGAAAAAAGACAGGGATTCCATATCAAAGGATGGGTATATCGTTTCTTTTGTCCGGTCCGAAGACAACGGATGGAACTATGTATCCATTATCCCTTCTAAAAAGGTACTCTCCAGGGTAAACGCCATTCAGCAGCAAATGGTTTGGATTATTCAGCTCACGCTGCTTTGCGGCATTCTGATTATCCTTTATTTGTCCGGGAAGGATTATCGGAATATCGACCGGATTCTGCACAGCATTCAATATTATGAGAAGGATTCCGCCCCGGGTGCACAGCAAGCGGAATACCCCAGTGAGTGGGAATGGATTCATCGGACCATTGTGAATTATGTGGAGAAAAACCGGAATTTGCAGGAAAGGATCGTGCAACAGATGCCGGTAATCCGGAATTCCTTCTTTCGGAAGCTGATCCATGGCGGGATTCCGGATGAGAAAAGTATTGAAGAGATGCTTCGGTTTATGGGACTTGAGCTGGACAAAAAGTATTATGGAGTTCTGATTCTTGCTGTGGATCACCCGGAGATGCCCCATTTTAAAGATGCGCAGTCCGGACATAGATCGGAGAAATCCGGAAAAAGCGAACCTATCCGGGAAGTCCTGCAGACGGCCATGGCGGATTTGATTCAAAATGCCGTGGAGAAGGAAAATTTCGTGTATGTGCTGGAGGATCAGGAACATACGGTGGATATTGTCATCGGAATGGATCCGCCGGGCCACGGGACACCCTCCGACTCGCTGCGGGAGGCGGCTGTTCACATCCGTCAGGCAGTGAAAAAGGATCTGGGCTTTACGGTTACGATTGGTGTGGGAGGTCTTTGCCCTGATTTGATCCGTCTGAGCGATTCCTATCAGGAAGCGGCTGACGCTTTGGAGTACAGAATCCTGATGGGCGAAAACAGTATTATCCGTTATGATGAGATCTCCGGCAGACGGGAGAAGAGAATCAGCTATTCCTTTCAACAGGAAAGAGATCTTGTGAATTATATCAAAACCGGAGAGTACGAAGAGATTCAACAAGTGCTGGATGAAGTGGTATCGATTCTGAAAAGCAAGCCATATGATCTGCCTTCCATCCAGTATGTTTATTATGATATCGTTCATACCGCAGTGAAGGCAGCGGATGAGATCAATATCGGGAATGCAGACGTGGAAACATTTCTGAAGGAATTGAGCCGGATGGGAACGCTGGATCAGATATATCGTTCCGTATCTGCATTTTATAAAAGACTGTGCACTCAGATTCGGGAAGCGAGGCTGTCCAAAAATACGGAGCTGGCATCCGAAGTAGCGGAATATATCAAGGAAAATTATAGCGACAGCATGCTTTCCGTTGCAGGCATTGCCGATCGGTTTTCCATTTCTCCGTCTTACCTGAGCCGATATATGAAGGACTACCTTGGCTGTTCGGTTACAGATTATATCCATCAGACCAGGATTCAGCAGGCAAAATTTCTGCTGAGTCATACCGATCAGACGGTGGCTGTGATTGCTGAAAGGGTAGGCTACAACAGCCTGCAGAATTTTTCCAGGGTGTTCAAGCGATATGAGGGGATTACCCCGACCAATTACCGTATTCCTCATCGGGCAGCGGGTTCCAATTCTTTGTAAATTTTCCCATGCATAATTTGTTAAGGCAGAACACCGATTGTCACTTTACAAAACGTGTTTTTCTCTGGTTAAATATTCTAAGAGGAGAAAGGGGGAAAGGGCATGAGGGAAGCGGCAACCGAAAAAAACCGCATGGGAAAGGGCGGAGTTCAAAAAACAGGACGGGTTTCGTATTCCATGAAGCGTCTGTATGATTCCAGGTATTTGTATCTGATGATTCTGCCGGTGATTGTATATTTCTTTATCTTTCATTATCTGCCCATGTATGGTTTGACCATTGCTTTTAAGGATTTCAATGCCTATAAGGGGATAATGGGCAGCCCATGGGCTGGCCTGAAGCATTTCAGGGCTTTTTTCGAATCTCATTATGCCTGGCGTCTGGTACGGAATACCATACTGATTAATCTTTATGATCTGGTGGTGGGATTTCCCATACCAGTCCTTCTGGCACTGCTGATCAATGAAATCCAGGGAAATCGCCTGAAACGCGGCATTCAGACAATTGTTTATATGCCTCACTTCATTTCCGTAGTGGTAATTTGCGGCATGCTGATCTCCTTCCTGTCTCCCAGCACAGGCATGATCAACCATCTGATTGAAATGTTCGGGGGAAAGCCGATTCATTTCCTTGCGGATCCAAAGTACGGGAAGCCCCCATTATAAAGGGACCTTATGGAGATCAATTCCATATGTGGCCGGATAATGAGGTCGTTCCCAACGCCATGGCCATATCCGCTTCCAACAAACACCCGGAGGAAACTGCCATGTGGGCAGATTATTGGTATGGTAAAGTCGGTCAGACCTATGTCTACGGTGTGGAAAACGTAACTTATACCATTGACGACAAGGGAGAACCGCAGTGGACGGACTTTGTGCTGAAGAATCCGGACGGACTGACGATGAATGAAGCCCGGGGAGCAGTGACTTTTGGAAGAAGCACATGGCCTGCGATATTTCAGCCCTGGAGCCTGACTTCGTCAACCGTGGAAGACTATGTGGAGGAAGGCAGAAAGCAATATCGTGACCAGGATCAGTTTGTTCAGCCCATGGTTCCCGGATTGTCCTTTACCGAGAAGGAAAACGATGTCATCAGTCAGAAGCTGAACGACATTGAAACTTATGTGGATGAATCCCTGGTGAATTTCATCATCGGCAACAAGCCAATGACGGAGTGGGACAGTTACGTACAGGAAGTGAACCACATGGGAATGGATGAGGTGATTGGGATCTACCAGGATGCCTATGACAGATGGCAAAAGAGATAGACCGAAAAGTGGGTTGTTTCCGGCGGGGAAGCGACCCGTTTTTTTAGGGCTTTCCGGTTCTGCCGGGATCCGGTACGACAGTTCCATAAATACAGAGTTCCTGAAGCAGCTGAAATGGTAGAAGGAAGAGTATCGGAGGAATACCGGAAAAGATAATATCCAAACAGTAATGAATAGGAGTATTGGCATACGGGTATGCATCAAATGAAAAGCAGCGCCGTGACCCAGACAGGGTCGCGGCACTGTCATATATGATCTGATGTCTGTTTTATTTCAGATATCCGTTGGCAGCACGCGTCTGTATTGATTTACCTGCACAGGTATTCCTTACTCCGGCATCAGGCGCCGGGCATTCCCACAAAATATTTTTTCCCTGTCCTTTTCATCGATTCGCGCCTTATCTGTCATAAGGAAAGAGCTTTTCAAACAATACAGCGGAAATTGGGAGCCGTAAAGAATTTTGTCTGCTCCAAAGGTTTCCACCAGGTTTTCCGTATCGAAAAAGTTGCGAAGTCCGGAAGTATCGAAATAGACATTCCGGGCTTTCCGGATGGCATCCCCGCATGTCATGAGCTCTGCGGCAAGCATGCCGATCAGGACGATGGGGACGTCTCCGTCGTGTTTCCGGATAAAACTGCAGATTTCCTCTGCAGAAAGCTGTCTTGGCGTCATGAGGTAGTTCAACCGTTCGTCTTCCATCCGGACAACAACAAGCAGGGGCAGTCCGGAGCTTTCCAAGGCCCGGTACAGCCTATCAGCCGATTTCTCCTGTAAAGAGTATCCATGGTATCCCGGGAATATTTTGATTCCCCTGATATTCATTTCCTTTTCTGCCCTGTGTATATCCTGCTCCCATACCGGCAGAAGGGGATTCAGCGTCATGACATGCTGATAGGATGTCCCCGTCAGGGCTTCCTGAAGCTCTTTTTCCCCTTCATAGGGATCGTTGTAAAAGATGCTGTTCAGGGAAGAGACATAGCCGGATTCGATACCATTTTCCGCATGAATGCGTTTCAGATCCTCCATGCTGTTCCGACGCAGCCTCCGAAAAGGCCAGTTTCCGATATAGCAGTTCATATCTATGGCTTTCAAAAAACACTCCTCCAATGCTTTGCCCTTATTGGAATAGATCCATGGCATTTTTATAGAAAATCTGTTCCTTTTCCTCCGGAGTCAGATCTGCCTCCTCCACCTGGCCCATGCAGACCAGCGGAGAGGCCCCCGGCATATCTGTGCCATACAGGATCCGCTTTGCCCCGATGGTTTCCTTTGCGTAGTTGATATCTTCCCCACGGATGATGGTCCCCGAGAAGTCGGTCCAGACATTGTCAAGATCCCGGATCGGTTTCAGCCCGGTGTAGCAGTTCGCGGCCATATGGGCCATGATAATCCGGGCTTCCGGGTATCTTCGGGCCAGATTCGCCACATTCCAGCTATGGGATTCGAAAGGGAGCTGGCCTACGGCTTTATGAAAAGCATGAATCAGAATGGGAACATCATATTGGATGCATTGTTCAATCAATGGGTATACCCTTGGGTCATCGCAAAATGTGGCAACCCAAAGTTTCATTCCGGACATTCCATATTCCTCAATACCCTGTTTCAGGGTATCCAGGCAATTTTTATTTGCCGGGTTTATGGAACAGTACCCTCTTACCAGGTCCTTTTCTTCCTTCATAAACTGATGCACTTCGGCATTCACTTCTTTTACTTCCTGTTCATCCGGTTGTTGAGAGCCCAGTCCGGAGATATATATCCGTGAAATACCATATAACCTGCAGGCTTTTACAATATTCCGTTTATCCTGCTCATATTTTCCCTTCCAGATATGAGCATGTACGTCAATCAGCATGGCAAAACTCCTTTCTGCTCTGTTGCTATCATTATATATCAGAAATCACCCGGATTGTTTGCATGGTATGCTTTTTCCTTGATATTTTTTATGACAGTCCTGCTATAAAATGGCTTTTGCCATGGAGAAAATTCCGCTGCGTTTCCGGCGGGTACGCGTTATCGTGTGGGCATCACAGTGTGGATTCGCTTGCAGTTCCATAAGGAGCCTGCTCTGGCAGACGCAGCCTGGAACCGCCTTTTTTATCCCTGATAATGCGCTTTACGATATCCTCCCCCAGACGGTCCAATGTTCTGCCTTCCAGCCTCAGATCGCGTCCCAGCGCTGCGGAGGCCATATTGATCAGGGAGCTGCAGATGGGGGTCCCGATCCGGAACTTTTCCCCCAGAGTTTCAAGCAGCACAAGTCCCTGTGGCACATCCTCTGAAATATATCGGGAGTCCACTGTAACCGGTCCCTTTGCCCGTGTAGGCATGGCGGCGTACCAAAAGAAAACCTCCTTGGCGTCTCTGGTGTCATCCAGGGTGTTCCGGTACTTGCAGGCTTCCACATAGGAAAGACGTTCACACCCCAGTCTCTCCATCACATCCATTTTTTCCCCGTCCAATGACTCAAGAATGCGCCAGACACCGGGGGTGAAAACCTCATGATACATGCAGTACTCCCCATTGGTTTTTTCAATACGGGGGATACTCATAACAGCTCCCACTGTATGGACAATGAGATTGGGATTATGAAGGGCGGCTTCGAGGACAGAGGGGAGATAGACAAAAGGAAATCCCAGTGTATTCAGCGTATCCTTTGCTTTCCTGGCATGCTTTGCCGGATAGATTCCGATGGGATTGCGGACATTTCGAAAGCCAACCCTGATCTCGCCCGGTTCGCTGATCCGGCAATCAATAAAAGCGCTCTGCGCCTCACAGATGGTCAGATCGATGTTCGGGCAATGCTTCAGGACATAAGCCGTGGAAAGGTAGCCCGGATTGATCAGGAGGATCTGGCCATCATGAAGATATGGCTTGATGTGCCGGATCAGATCTTCATGGTAATTGGTCTGGATCAGAATGAGTATCAGATCGCTTTCGCTGATGCGGGAGAGGTCCCTGGTAACGTGGCTTATTTTGACCGTTGTCGTTTTTTCCTTTTCGCAAATTTTTACCATACCGCCATTTTTCAGAAGGGCATTGAAATTTTGATCGTGCATGGCATGGGATGTTTTGATCAATGTCACCTCATGGCCCCGACGGCTCAAGTCCGCAGCGACCGATGTCCCGCAGTTGCCTGCACCTAAAACAGAAATATTCATGGTACCATCCTTTCTGGTTTTGTATTTATTTGAAGTTGCCCTGCAACTCAAATATTCCGTAACTCATCTGCATGTAAAAATATCGTATTTAAAGCCGGTTCGGTCAGGTCCCCGAAAAGCGGGCCGCGGCTGATCTGGTTCATTCCGGGGGCACCGTTGTATTCGATCAGCACAGGATCTCCCAACTCATCAACGGAAAAATCCCAACCGATAATGCGGAAATGCGGATCCTTGCCTTCACATTTGTCACCACACACTTCCTCTGTAATTATCTTAATGCTTTTCGTATTCCGGGCTGCCGTATGCGGTCCGGGAAAGGAAACAAAAATATAGAAATATTCCCTAGTTTCCATTCCACCGGAATCAAAAATAAATGGATTATATCGTAATGTCCTGCAGTCTGCAGAGCGCCAGGCTCTGCCATGGCATACAGATACTGATGGAAATAAATCAGGTGTCTTCCAGGACGATCTTGCTTAAAACAGCAGCGATGGCCATAATTCTGATGAAAACTTATTTTGGATGGATGTCTCACTTACTTTATGGTTTTCTTCTATTTATCCTGCTATCTATATCATATATGTTTTCTTTGCAAATTGCAACCGAAAAAAGGTAGATTCTGTAAGAGAAGTACAACTATCCGTTAAATGGAAGAAAGATCGCCGGAATATTTATAGAAATGGTCAATACAAATGAAAAATATGCAAAGGAATCCGGGAAATCCGGAGGTATAATAAAGGAAGATAATCAGAAGTATGGAAGTATACAAAGTATATAGAAAGGGGATTGTCCATATGTCGGATCCGAATAAATTAGCCATTGATGGAGGGGAGCCGGTCCGCAAGACGCCTGTGCCGATGCCCTATCCCGGAGCCAGTGTTTACGGGGAGGAAGAGAAGCGGTCGGTGACGGAAGTGATCGACAGCAAATCGCCTTATCGTTATTACGGCCCTCATGTACTGGGGAAAGCCAGGGCATTTGAGAAAGCATTCTCTGAAAAAATAGGCAATCCATATACATTGGGCGTAACATCAGGAACCGCATCCCTTATTGTAGCCATGAAAGCGGCGGGTATCGGCCCCGGAGACAAGGTGATCGTTCCGGCCTGTACCTTTATTGCGTCAGCGGGAGCTGTCGTATGCGCGGGAGCCGTTCCGGTATTTGCGGATATTGATGAAAGCATGAACATCGATCCGGATTCCATCGGCAAAGTGGTGGACAAATACACAAAGGCCATTATGCCCGTACCCATCCTCGGCAATCCGTGTCAGATGGACCGGATCATGGAGGTTGCAAAGAAGTATCATCTAATGGTGATCGAAGACGTGGCGCAGTCCTGCGGTTCCAAATATCGGGATCAATATTCCGGTACCTTTGGGGAAATCAATTGTTTCAGCCTGCAGATCAACAAGATTCTGACCACCGGAGACGGGGGAGCGGTGACCACAAAGGATGCAAAGCTGTATGAAAGGGCAGTCCGATATCATGACCAGGGAATGTTCCGGGAAAAAGAAGGCTTTCTGTCCAAAAACGCAGCGGATGATGTGTTCATCGGGCAAAATTACAGGATGAGCGAGATTACCGGCGCGGTCGCTCTCGAGCAAGTAAAGAAGATGGATTATATTGTGAGCTCCATGCATCGGATCAAATATCAAATCAAGGAACAGATCAGGGATATTGACGGCATTGGGTTCCGAAGGATCAATGATGAAAAGGGAGACGCGGGCAATGCGCTGATTCTGCTCCTGCCGGATACGGAAATTGCTGCAAAGTTCCGGGAGGCAATGAACGGGGAAGGAATCTCCACCGGTCTTTTGTATAACGGCGAGCCGATTTATATGATGCCTCAGATTTTTGACAAGAAGACAGCGGACAAAAAGGGGTTCCCGTTTAACCAATTCGATGAGGAAATTGAATATACCAGGGATATGTGTCCGAATGCATGGAACATCATGCCGAGATCTGCCTCGATCAGCCTGAGCCCGGCGTTTACCGACCGGGACGTGGAGGATGTGGTGACGGCAGTCCGTAAGGTTATGAGGCACCTGGTATAAAAAGGGCTATGGACCAGAGGAAGAAGAGAAAGGGGAATGGATTCATTGAAATTTTTTGACTGCCATTGTTCCTTTGGGATGCGGAGTATCCGATATCCCGGTTCCTTTTATCAGAAGGAAGACCTGATAAGGAAGATGAAGTCCTGCGGGATTGAAAAGGCACTGGTGTATCATAGCATGGCGCAGGAATACAATCCGGAGGCAGGGAATCAGATGCTGATGGAAGCGGTTCAGGGGATTCCTTCCCTGATTCCGGTGTGGGCTGTCATGCCTCATCATACCGGGGAGTTTCCTGAACCGGATGAGCTGGCAAGACGGATGAAGGAAAATGCGATTCAGGCGGTTACTATGTTTCCCGGCGCTGCGGATCAGACATACAGTATGGCGGAGTGGAACTGCGGCGGGTTATATGGCATGCTGGAGGAGCAAAGAGTTCCTTTGCTTCTTGGTATGGAGCAGACTGCCTGGAATGATCTGCAGGAACTGCTCAGCCGGCATCCGCAGCTGAATGTCATTCTGACAAATGTGAATTATCGGATTGACCGGAATCTGTATGCCATGCTGGAAAAGCACGATCATTTGTTTCTGGAGACATACGGATACAAAGTATACGGGGGAATCGAAGCAATCTGCAGGCGGTTCGGCGCCCGACGGCTGATATTCGGAAGCGGAATGCCGGTATTCTCCGGCTCCGGGGCAGTGAGCATGATAAACTACGCGCAAATCAGCGAAGAGGAGAAACGGGAAATCGCCTATAAAAATCTGGAGAATCTGCTGAAGGGAGTGAGGCAGGCATGAGCATTGCGGATTATGTGAAAAAAGGGCTGCCCCTTCATGAAATTCCTGTTATCGATTGCCATAATCATATCGGGCTGTGGAAAGCCTTTCATATCCCGGATCCTTCCGCAGAAGGGATGCTTTCCGGGATGAACCGGCTTGGCATTGACAAGGTCTGTGTAACCGCCCACTCCTCCATCGGACCGGATTATCATTTTGGAAACGATATGGTAATGGATGCCGTAGCCCGTTATCCGGATCGGTTTCTGGGCTATGTGACCGTGAATCCCAATTATCCGGAAGATATGGAGCAGGAGATTCGAAGGTGCCTGCCGGTGAAAGGATTTATCGGCATCAAGCTTCATCCTTCCTGCCACGGTTCGGCAGTGGATAACACGAATTACACGGCCGCATTTGAGGCGGCGCAAAAGGGGAAACTGCCGATTCTTATCCACATATGGGGAAGAGAAAATGTTGCGGATGTTGATCGGCTGTCCGATCGGTACCCGGATGCACAGTTCATTATGGCACATGCCGGCGGGGATGTACTCTCCATGGGATATGCCCTGGAGGTGGCCGGCCGTCATGCCAATGTTTATGTGGATGTCGCGGTTTCCACTGCCTATGAAGGCAATGTGGAGTGGTTTGTAAGGGAAATCGGCTCCAAAAAAGTGTTGTTTGGGACAGATATGCCTTTCCTGGACCCCCGGCCGACTTTTGGAAGGGTAGGCATGGCAGAGATCGGGGAAGAGGAGAAAAAGGATATTTTCGGCGGGAATATGCAGCGCATTCTGGATCAAAGGGCAGAGGGCGGAAGCAAAGATTAAAAAAGATTGAAGTGAGGAAAGGAGGGAGGCCAATCCAATGAAAAAGCTCGGATTCGGTATTGTGGGATGCGGCGTCATATCGGAATGGCATGCCAGGGCTATTTCCGGGATCGAAGGGATTGTCCTGGTGGGAGCCACGGATCGAAATCAGGATTCCAGGGAAAAGTTTGCAGGGAAGTTCGGGATTGTTGCCTTTGATACCTATGAGCAGATGCTCGCGTGCAGGGACATCGATGTCGTCTGCATCTGTACTCCCAGCGGTTTGCATTCTTCCATGGCAGTACAGGCAGCCGATGCCGGCAAACATATTATCGTGGAAAAGCCCATGGCCCTGAATCTTGAACAGGCGGATCAGATCATCCGTGCCTGTGACAGGAATTATGTCAAGCTTACGGTGATCTCCCAGCTGCGGTTCACCGAGGCGGTATCCAGGATGAAGGATGCCGTGGATCAGGGATTGCCCGGGAAATTGGTGATGGGAAACCTGTATATGAAATATTATCGTTCCCAGGAATATTACGACAGCAGCAGCTGGAGAGGGACCTGGGCCATGGACGGGGGCGGAGCGCTGATGAACCAGGGAATCCATGGGATTGACCTGCTTCAGTATATTATGGGCGATGTGAAGTCGGTTTTTGCCTATGCCAAAACACTGGCAAGGGACATCGAAGTGGAGGATTCCGCGGCGGCTGTGTTGGAATTTGAAAATGGTGCTGTGGGCACCATACAGGGAACCACGTCGATCTATCCGGGATTCCCGCGGGTGCTGGAGGTCAACGGAACCCATGGAACCATTGCCCTGCAGGAAGACAGCATTGTCAAATGGGAGATCGAGGGACAGGAAGCGCCGGAAGGGATTCTTGCCGGTCCGAAAGGCAAAAAGTATCAATCGGAGCGGAACCCCACCGATTTTGGCATCGAAGGGCACAGAAAGCAGATCAGCGATATGGTTCATGCCATCCGGGAGGACAGAAAGCCTTCGGTGGATGCTTATGAAGGCAGAAAGGCGATCGAGATCATTACGGCTATTTATGAATCGTCCCGGACAGGAAAGCCGGTCTTCCTTCCATGAAAGCCTGTAATTGCCTTGTCCTGCGTTCCGGGAAAGGCGAAATCAGGGACATGAAATCAGGGACATACAGAACGAAAGTGATGAGTCTTGCAAAGAGGCTGTAGGATATAATGAGATTGCTGCAGCCTCTTTTTTCATTCCTGCTTTGAGCTGCCTTTATGGCATTGCATTGGAGAGTCAATGGATACATGAAAAATTCAATCTGTCCGTTTATTCGGGATTATATTATAATATAAGCAGAATATGTTCCTGATCCCTGAGGCCATTCCAAAACGGACAGAGAGGAGTGTATGATATGCGAAACTTTGCTGCCAACGCCGGACTACGGAAAAGATATCTTCTGTCCTTTATGCTTGTTGCCCTCATTCCTGCTCTCGTTGTACTGACATTATATATCCCCGTGATCAATCTGTTCCGGGAGGAAGCCATTCAGACGGATTCCCTGCGGACCAACACCATTCAGGTAGCCGTAGAGGAAAGGATGCAGGAGATGCATAATCTGTCCGTACAAATCAGTTCCAATAAGAAAGTTACAGAGTTTCTCTATAAAGAGGCTCCGCTGGATAATACATCCCGCTACTATATCAGGGATTTATCGGATTATATCAAAAGCTGCAGTGCAGGAAACAATTTTGTCAGTCTGATAGCCGTTTACCTGATCCAGAGTTCTTCTGTGGTAACACGGGATGGGGTATACCCTTCCGATTATTTTTTTGAAAATGTATTGCAGTATGAGGGAATGCAGCCGTCTGAAGCAAAGAAAATGATGTCCGGATATGCTTATAACAGATGCCTTCCTATACAGAAAATAAAAGGGCATGGTTCCTGGAACGGAGAATATGTGACTTATCTTCAGACCGTTCCCATTGGAGATCCCAACGTGCTGGCAAATGTCATTATGCTGATTGATGGCAAGGATATTCAGGCATTGACCGGGGAGACGGATGAATCTTTCAACCATCAGACCATGATTTTATCCAGGGAGGGGAATATCCTATTCTCTGAACCGGAGGGCAAGAAACTGAGTCAGATGATTTTTCAGAATATCGGGAAGGAGGACAGCGGCTCCTTTGTCATGGATCTTCCCGATCAGCCCAATATGGTCTTCTGTTATTCCAGATCCAGGGTAAATCAATGGACCTTCATCACATCTTTCAGCATGAAAGAGATTTTGCTGCGCATCGGAAAAATACGAAACAATGCCATTGCCGTTGCAATGATTGGCCTTTCCATCGGAATTTTTCTGTCCCTTCTCATGGCAGATTCCAGTTATAGGCCTTGGGCTTTGCTGATAGCGGAAATGAAACAACTGTTCAGTAAATCTGCAGAGGACAGTGGGAGCTCTGAAAATGAATACGATATTGCCATGCATACCATTCAGGGTATACGGGCAGAACGGGAACAAATGCTGCGGGACAGGGACGAAAGGGATGCCTGCCTTCAAAAAGTCACCCTTCAGAATTTTTGTTCCGGAAAGGCATCTTCTTATTCTGAAAAGGATTGGGAGCCGGTCTTTCCCTATCCGCATTTCTGTGTGATTCTGGTGGATGTGGAGGAGGAAGCCCAATGGATAAGGAAAGTTGACCGTACATTGAACAAACTGGTCTCTGTTTATCTCCGTGAGTGCCGGATTGATACCTTTGAGGATGAAAAGGGACGTTTATGCATTGTACTGAACACCGGGCTGTCCGGGGAAGCGCGCATTGTGGAACAGATCAGAAGTTTGGCAGGCAGCCTGGGCAGACATTTCGACATCTTGCTTTATACTGGCATAGGAAGTATTTATGAAGGCGTGGATGATATATATTCTTCCTGTCAGGAAGCGGAGGAATCCCTGGAATATTGCTTCTTGAAGGGAAGAGACTC
This sequence comes from Eubacteriales bacterium mix99, assembly GCA_038396605.1. NCBI lineage: Bacteria > Bacillati > Bacillota > Clostridia > Eubacteriales > Eubacteriales bacterium mix99. The sequence continues at coordinate 142,574 of CP121690.1, read as the reverse complement.
TGTCGTGTACTATGCGGATATCCGGAATTATATCTTCCGCTCGCTGAACATTCCGGTTTATTCCGACAATCCCCTGCTGAATTCGGTAAAGACCGGGGATATCAGGAACTGTACCAGACTGCTGGATGAGTATTTCAATGATATTAAGGACAGCAACTGCGTGGTTTCCGCTCAATATATGTATTGCCTGTTCTATAATTTTATCGGTGTGATCATTAAGGCCTGCAGCGATATGCGTATCGATTTTGAAGTCATATTCCACCAAACCGCGGAACAGGTCCTTGATCTGGGCAGATACCGCAATGCAAAGCAGATGATGGACGATGTCTATCGCGCTTATCTCACCACCTGTGAATATGTACAAAGTAATAAGACTTCCCGTAATCGGGCACTGAAAGAGCATTTTCAATCTTATCTTGAAAACAATTATACTGATCCGGGAATCTCTCTGGAACAGACCGCAGGTACACTTGGATATTCCTCTTCCTATTTGAGCCGGTTTATCAAGCAGGAATTCGGCATGGGTTTTGGAGAACTTCTCAATCAAATCCGGCTGAATCATGCAAAAAGGCTTCTTTCATCGGATCTCATGTCCGTTGGCGCAATAGCGGAAGAGGTGGGGTATACAAGCATAAACAGTTTTATCCGTGCCTTTAAAAGAAGGGAAGGCAGCACGCCAAACCAATATCGCAATGCATCCTGTTTCCTGAATCCGGAGCAGGGACAGTGATAAGGATCTGTTGCAGATACCATACGCCAGGGCTGTGAAAGAAATTTAATGAGTTGATTCATTCTGTCATTCTCCGGAGCATTTCTTGTAAACATCCTGGTTGGGGATACCTGTGCAATGTTTTATATGGTATATAATGGTTTAAATGAAATAAAAAAGTATATTTACTGCCGTGAATATCATGTAATGTTCAAAAAAGTAAAGAAAAGCAGATGGGAATTCATTTCAGCATTCAATATAATGGATAATAAGAGGATGGAACGTAAAATTAAATAATAATGGGGGGGAGCTCCAAATGATCGATCGATCACAGATCATACCAGTCGAGAAACATCAGCGAACCAAAAAATGGATGGATACCTTAAAGAAGGAAAAAGCCTTATGGCTTCTCGTTTTACCAGGAATCCTATGGTACCTGATTTTTGCCTATGCGCCTATGTTCGGGCTAGTCATTGCATTCCAGGACTTTTCTCCTTTTAAAGGATTTACAGGGAGCTCATGGGTGGGACTCACGTGGTTTCAACAATTTTTCCATTCACAGTTTTTCGGGAGACTGATCCGAAACACCTTGTTGCTGAACATCTATAATATTTTGTTCAGCTTTCCGGTGCCAATTATTTTGGCGCTCTTATTGAATGAGATCCAGCATTCCCGGTACAAGAAAACAGTGCAGACCATCAGCTACCTGCCGCACTTTGTATCGACCGTTGTGGTGGTTGGTATGCTGACCAATTTTCTTTCTCCTGTCGGTGGAATTGTGAATCTGATGATTGGAAAGCTGGGAGGGAAGAGCATCAATTTTATGATCAAACCGGAGTGGTTCCGGCCCTTGTACATTATTTCCGGGATATGGCAGGAAGCTGGCTGGGGATCCATAATATATCTTGCAGCATTAAGTGGAATCGATACCCAGTTATATGAGGCATCCATTGTAGATGGTGCGAATAAATGGAAGCAACTGTGGCATATCTCCATTCCTGGCATTTTACCTACCATCATTATCATGCTCATCATGAATCTGGGTCATATTCTGTCCATTGGATACGAAAAAATTATCCTGATGTATAATACATCCACTTATGAGACAGCAGATGTGATCAATACCTATGTATACCGAAGAGGGATCCTGAGCGGCGAATACAGCTTTGGTACAGCAGTGGGTCTGTTTCAGTCCGCCATCAATTTTGTATTTGTCATCGCTGCAAATCGCATCAGTAAAAGAGTTACAGAAGTAAGCTTATGGTAGGAGGAATCGAAATGGTGAAAAATAGATTATCGATTGGCGACAGGATATTTTATATTATTGACTATATCTTCGTTGCATTGGTTGCAATTGTTGCTCTGTACCCGTTCATTTTCATTTTCAGCGCTTCCGTCAGCAATTCGGCTGCTCTTGGCCGTGGAGAAATATGGCTCTTTCCCAAAGGCTTCAATACCGACGCCTATGAAATTGTCCTGGAGGAAAAGGCAGTATGGAGCAGTTACGGAAACACCATATGGTATGTGGTGGTGGGGACGACAATGAATATGGTCCTGACAACGTTCACCGCATATCCCCTTTCCCGTAAAAACTTCAGCGGCAGAAACAAGGTTATGATGTTTATTGCATTTACCATGTTTTTCAGCGGCGGCCTAGTACCATCCTATCTGCTGGTAAAAAAACTGGGATTGATCGATACCAGATGGGCAATTGTGATTCCCGCGGGGATCAGCACCTGGAATCTGATTATTATGCGTACTTTTTTTGAAAGCATCCCGCAGAGCCTGCATGAAGCAGCCACCATCGACGGATGTTCCGAGCTCCGGATTATGACAAGAATCTTTTTGCCCCTGTCCCTTCCTGTTCTTTCCGTTATGGTGCTCTTCTACGCAGTTGCTCATTGGAACAGCTACTTCAGCGCTTTGGTTTATTTGAATGATCAGAAGCTGTATCCCCTGCAAATGCATTTACGTAAAATTCTGATCCAATACAATCAGAATGAAATGTTGCAGGAGCTGACCCAGGGTCGGGATGTCGTGGGGCAATCGGTGCGTTATGCCACCATTATCGTTTCAACGGTACCTATTTTGCTTATTTACCCTTTCCTGCAGAAATATTTTGTAAAAGGGGTTATGGTGGGAGCAATCAAAGGCTAGCGCTTTGGAAGCCGCCGCTGTTTGCCAACAGATCCTGTTCCGGCAGGATTGTTGTATAAAAAACAAGGAGGAGTGAGGACGCATGAAAAGAACGAGGATTATTCAACTCAGCTGCATTATCCTTTCGTTATGGATGGTGATATCTGTCGTCGGGTGCAGCAAGACAAATTCAGGCAAGGGGGGCGATTCCACTGCAGGGAGAACACCTGCTTCTGATGAAAAAGACAATACAAAGGAAAAGGGGAAATCATCAAGCTATATAACGGATAAGAAGATTACATTATCCATCCTGACTCCGGAATGGACTGGTGGACAGGTCGGGAATGACATGCCGGTATATCAGGAGATGGAAAAGAGAACCAACATTCATCTGGATTTTCAGTTGCTCCCCTTAACGGATCCGCTGGAAAAGTTCAATCTGATCATGGGATCGGATAAGCTCCCGGATATCTTAGGATTTTCCAATGGGGAGGCGATCAACAAGTATGGGATGGAAGGAGCCTTTATTCCGCTGCAGGATCTGATTGAAAAGTACGCTCCCGATATCAAAAAACAGCTGGACGATCCGCTGCCCGGTGAAATACTGCCGTATAAGCAAAGCGGATGGGGAGAGGCAACAGCGGGGGACGGAAACGTCTACACCATACCATTGTTTTCCTCTTCCAATGCCATTGGAGCTGTTTATGCAATTCGGGTGGATTGGCTGGAAAAACTGGACAAAAAGATGCCGGAAACCGCAGACGAGCTGTATGATGTGTTGAAGGCTTTTCGCGAACAGGACCCCAACGGCAATCAGAAACAGGATGAGATTCCGCTGGTTGCAGGCCAGGGTGGCAAAACAGCCAGGATTATTCCGCTCATCAATGCTTTTGATGCGCACATGAATTTGCATGTGGATCCCAAAGATGACACCATCAAATACGGCCCTGTGGAAAACAACTATCAGGAAGGACTTTCGTATCTGAACAAGCTTTATCGTGAAAAACTGCTGGAAGAGGATTATCTGACTTCCACGAACGATCAGTGGCTGGCAAGAGCCACCGGCAACCAGGCGGGTTTGATGTTTGTATGGCCTGCCAGTGGCATCGGAGCAGCAAATAACGGATTGCAGAAATTGGATTCCAGCTATAAATTCATGCCCATGGCACCGCTGAAGAGCAAAAGCGGAGCGCAGTTTAAGGACACCAATACAGCGGGAAGAATGATTCAGCCCAGGATGGCAATCAGCATCACCAACAAGTATCCGGAAGAAACCATGAAGCTGTTTAACTATTGCTTTACGGAAGACGGCACACGGTTAATCTCGTATGGGATAGAGGGAAAGCATTATAATATGATAGATGGGAAACCGGTTTATACGGAGTATGTTACTCATAATCCGGATGGATTGGATCCGGAAGCCGCAAGAGTAAACGATGGCCTGCTGACAACGGCACTTCCCTATCAAATGGGGTGGGATTGCCATTTTCAGGCGCATGCCGACGCAGACCCATGGACAGTGGAGGCATGGAAAATATATCGGGAACCCGGCATGGTGGAAGCACCGCTTCCTACATTGAACTTTACGGAAAAGGAGCTTTCCAGGAAAAATCAGCTGGTTGCCGAAATCGATACCTTTAAGGATCCCATGATCGATAAATTCATCATGGGTGTGGAATCCCTTGATCGATTCAATGATTTTGTGAAGGGAATCAAACGGGCCGGCCTGGACGAACTGCTTGAGATTTACAACACAGCATACAAGAGGTATCAAAAAACGGCAAAGTAGTTTGCAGGAGTCGGAAAGTGGGAGCATGCTCCCACTTTTGCATTTTTGGAACGCAAGATGATTATTTCGGAGGTCATTTGCGGTAATATTAAAAATCTTCTATGATCGTAGAATATTTCTATTGTTCTTCACGGAGCATTCTGTTATTCTCTAAATACCGTATCCGATCAACAATTTCATTTAAGTTACTAAAATGGAGGGGGTTACCCATGACACAAAATTCCAATATAGCAGCGCGGGAAGCTGGTCATCAATCCTCAACAGATCTGGTGAAGCCTTCCCCTGCTCCGGAAAAGAAGTCCGGTATATTATATAATTATTGGAAAAACCGTTATCTTGTATTATTGCTGTTGCCGGCTATCCTTTTTTTCGCTATCTTTTGTTATGGACCGATGCCCGGTGTGATCATAGCATTCAAAGACTATAAGTTCCGATTGGGGATCTTTAAAAGCCCCTGGGTGGGCCTGGAAAATTTCAGGATGCTCTTTTCCATTAAAAGTTTCGGAGAGGTATTCCGCAACACCCTGATTATCAGTGTTTACAAACTTCTTACCGGATTTCCTGCCCCGATTTTGTTTGCTCTGTTTCTGAATGAAATACGGCAGCAAAAGTTCAAAAAGACGGTGCAGACCATCAGTTATTTACCGCATTTTGTTTCCTGGGTTGTCCTTGGCGGATTGTTTATACAATTTTTATCGCCCTCCGCCGGACCGATCAATGTCATTTTAAAGAACCTGGGCATGGATCCCATCTTTTTTCTGGGTGATCCAAAATGGTTTCGCAGTGTATTGGTGGTTACCTCCATGTGGAAAGGATTTGGCTGGGGGTCTATCGTATATCTGGCATCCATCACATCAATATCGCCTCAGCTATATGATGCAGCAGATATAGATGGTGCCGGGCGTTTTCGAAAGATGTGGAGCATCACCCTGCCGGAGATGGTCCCTGTGATTACCATTATGCTTATTTTCTCCGTCGGCGGGATTGTCGGGGATGATTTTGACCAGATATTCAATTTATACAATAAAGCGGTTTACAGTGTAGGCGATGTACTGGGTACCTATATTTACCGGGTAGGTCTAGTTGATATGAAATACAGCTTTTCTGCGGCGGTTGGTCTGTTTCGGAATGTGATTTCATTTGCCCTTGTTTTCCTTGCAAACTTTGCAGCGAATCGAGTCAATGAATATGGAATATGGTAGATTACAGATAAGTTATACGTTTCTATGCGAATAGAAAAGGAAAGGGGAAAGGTTCATGGCATATCTGAGCAGACGCCGGGCAAAAGGCGAAATTACATTTGAGTGTGTGAACGGTTTTATTATGGTCCTGCTGAGCTTCACGACGCTCTATCCGTTCCTGTTTTTGATTTTTCAATCTTTGGGAAACTCAGCGAGCATCAGTTTTCTGCCGAAAGAATTTGAAACGGCAGCGTATGCTACTGTTTTTAAAAATTCCTATATCTGGAGCGGATTTCGGAATACCATATTGCGTACTGTTGTAGGTACTGTGCTATCTGTGCTCGTTACCACTTCCGGGGCCTATGCGTTATCCAAGCCATGGTTCCCGAATCGGAGATTATGGACCGGCTTCATTGTATTTACCATGTTTTTTTCCGGAGGATTGATTCCGAGCTATCTTCTCATGAAGGGCCTTGGACTTTATAACAGCTTCTGGGCCATGATCCTGCCCGGGCTTTGCAGCGCCTATAATCTGACGATTATGCGCAACTTTTTTATGGGAATTCCCAATGAACTGGAGGAGTCCGCCAAGATTGACGGCGCAAATGATATCCAGATCATGCTCCGGATCGTGATTCCCATTTCGCTTCCCATTATTGCCACTATATCCCTGTGGAATGCTGTGGGACACTGGAATGCCTGGTTTGACTGCATGATTTACATTACGGAGCCGCGCAATCAGGTGCTTCAGCTGATTCTCCGCCATATTGTAATTGAAGGGACTTCCCAGTATATGAACTTCACCGGAACCATGGATACCGGAACCTATATGCCGGAGGCTGTAAAAGCAGCGACTACCATTGTAGCCACCTTACCGATTCTGCTTGCCTATCCGTTTATTCAAAAGTATTTTGTAAAAGGAGTGATCGTGGGATCCCTCAAGGGGTAATTGCCATAGAACTTTTTGGAAATACATCTTGTGTTTCCGTTTCATAAAAGATAATATATTTAAGAGGAGGATCAATATGAACAAAAAGCTCATCAAGGTCATATCCGAAATGGTTCTTGCGGCAGTTTTGATGGTGTCCATAGTGGCGTGCAGCAAGACTACAGGTCCCACGAAGGAAAACACAAAGACACCGGATTCCTCCGGAAAGTCAGCGTCAGGAAAAGAAGAAAAGGACCCTGCTGCTCCAAAGGATGAAACATATACCATCTCCTGGATCGGCGCACAAAACAACCCTCTCAGTGAGGATCCGGTCATGCTTGAAAAATGGGAGAAAGAATTCAATGTTGTGATTGATTTCTGGAATATTGATTCCAATGAATGGAATGAGGTCCTGTCTACCAAGTTCGCCGGAGATGAGATCCCGGATCTTCTTTACTGCAATTCCCCTGCAAATTTTGCGAATTATGTGGATCAGCAGCTGCTGGCGGAAATTCCACCGGAAATGCTTGAAAAATATATGCCAAAAACAATAGCCGCCCTGAAGGCGGACAACGAAAAGGTCTTGCTGCAAGGTCAGGTGGATGGCAAGCAGTACGGCATTCCGATAGGGACCTACTTTCACAATCAGTTCCATGAGCCCATCGTCTATCGCGGGGACTGGATGAAAAAGGCAGGCGTAAGTTCCGCTCCCGCCACACTGGATGAATTCCAGGATTTAATGTATAAGTTTGCCAATGAGGATCCGGATGGAAACGGAAAAAGGGATACCTATGGCTTTTCCACCTCCGGGCTGAATATGGTATATGGAGCCTTTGGCTATGAGCGAAAGCAATGGGTGGAGGAAGACGGTAAACTTGTATACTCCTCCATTCAGCCTGAAATGAAAGAAGCTTTGGCAGTGCTGGCCAAGTGGTATAAAGACGGAATCATCGATCCGGAGTTCATCACCGGGGAAAACAAGGGTGGATACTGGGCAATTACCCATGCCTTTGACGAAGGGCGAATCGGATATTCCGGCCACGGGTGCTATTATCATTGGAATCCCGACCTGGGGCCATTGAATGAGTCCACGGGGAAATCCTCTGTGATTGCCGCCACGAACTATCAGGAGCTGGAAAAGAAGTTCCCTGGTATAGGCAGTGAGCTGGTGCATGGCACTCCGGTAACCGGACCGGATGGCAAATGCGGATCCCGCGGGGACCCCCTGCAGCACCCCCATCAGGTGGGCTTTGGAATCCAACTGGAAGACGAATTGGATAAAATGGCGAAAATCATGACGATGTATGAATACTGGACTTCCGATACCGATCATTATTTTGAATCCCGCAGCGGTATCAAGGATGAAATGTGGCATTTTAATGAAGATGGCGTACCGGTCAGCGACTTTGATGCATGGAAAGAGAAGAATAAGAAGCCGGATGAAACACTGTCCGGTGTCGGAGCAGCCACCGTCCTGGAGCCATTCCTGCTTTCAAGCTACGATAAACTTCAGAACAAATACCTTTATGACTGGGCGGTTGAGAACAAGTATGACAAAGATCTGATCCGAAGCGAGCTGTTTGTGGCCCTGCCTTCCGCGGGAACGTATCAGACCGAGCTCGACAAAATGGAAGACGAGGCCTATATTGCCATCATTACCGGTGACAAGCCTGTGGACTATTTTGATACTTTCGTGGAGGAATATAAAAAGTCCGGTTATGAAAAGCTGGAGAAAGAAGCCAATGAATGGTGGAAAACCATGAAATAGTGTCTGCTATCAGGAAGCATGTCTGCTGTTGCGGGAATGCTTCCTTTTTTTCCATCATATAATGAAATAAAGGTATACAACATTCCATTCTGAGTATATGGGTATATTTGGAGGAGGATGAAAATGCAGGGGAAGTTCAGGAGAAAAAGCCGAAGGAAATATGGATTGGCTTATAGAAAAATTATACTTTCCTTTGCTGTCATCGTTTTGCTGATTACCTCTCTCAATGGAATTATCACTTATGCCTTTGTGAAAGTCTACGGCGATCAGGTTCGAAAGAATCGTCAGGCTGAATTGAAACAGATAGGCATACAAATGCAGCAGCGTTTGTTTCGGCCTGCCAATCGTCTTTATGTGGATTTTATCAGCAATCCGGTATTGTATCCGGAGTTGAAGGACTTTTTTCATCATTCAGTTAAAACCAGGCCAAGCGAGTCTGTATTGTATTATCGGTTGTATTCCTCTTTGCACGCAGCAGTCTCCAGTATGCCGGAAACCTTTCGGGACGTTTCTGTATACAGCAAAACGGCCAATGTGGTTCTTTCCACAAGTGGAGGTGCCAACTGGCTAAATGATACCTGGTCGGATAATCTATCGCTGGATGGGATAGAGCAGGTTGTGCATGGGAAGAGTTCATTGTTTTGGAAGTATACCCCGATACAGATTTCATCTGAAACGGGAAAGAAAATGGAAGATGCATCCATTGCCCTTTGCGGAGCTTACCCTTTCAATGCTTTCGGCGAAAAGTGCAAAGGGGTTTTTCAAATCCGATTGAATACCGTCGCAATCAGCAGGTTGCTGCAGGAATATCAAACACAGCAGACGTCCTATTATTTAATTGACAAACTGGGCAGGCCAATTGCGTCTGTTGGCAAACCCATTGATTTTACCAACCTGTATCAGGATAAGCTGAATGATATCGGACAATCGGAATATATTGAGACGTATAAGGTGGACGGGGTGGATTCCGTTCTTGTTTCCCGTCCCTTTCAGGAAGATTATATCCTGATGTCCGTTACGACACTCGATGTTTTTTATGAACAGGCAAACAGAGTCCGACATATGGTAAGTCTGGTGGAGCTCAGTGTGCTGCTGGTCGGTTTTTTACTGGCCAAGTTTTTTTCGGACCGCCTGTACCGTCCCCTGCGGCAATTGATTGAGCCTGCCCGGGAGTATTCGGGGAGTGTCCTACAGGAGAAACGGCGCCTAGATGAGTATGCGTATATTCATGAGGTTATGGAGAATCTCTCTTCCCATGCTTCTTCCCTGGAGAATATGATGGATGAAAACTTTTCGTTGATACGGGATGGTTTCCTGCAGACGCTTCTTTATGAGCCAAAGCTGGATCGGAATGAAATTCGTGAGAAACTGGATCTTTTGCACCTTTCCTTTCCTTATCCGTACTTTTGTGTTGTGGGAGTATCTGTTCCGCAGAAGATTTTCCGTACGCTTCAAACGGAACAAAAAGTGGTGCTTCTTTATGGGCTGCTGAATTGTTATCATGAGTACAAAAGCAGTGAAATTGTCCTTGCCGGCACCAAAAACAACGATCGCTCCCTGACGCTGATTGTAAATCTGCCGGCAAGTGCAAAGAGCCGTCAGGATGACTGGATGCGGGAAATCAGCCGGATATGCTTCCGATTTTGTCAGGTTCCTCCGAATCTCAGTGTCAGCTCCTGCGTAACGGATATTTTGGAACTGAGCGAGGCCTATCAGCAGAACAGTATATGTGAACCCTATTTTTTCTTCCTGACAGACGAGCCCTATCTGAAAGCCGAACGGATTCTGACGATGGAATGCAAAGCAGACAGCGGGATCCCGGCACGTTTTCCGGATGATTTCAGAAAGCATCTGGATTCCTTTGACGAAGAGAGCGCAACGGTCGATATTTTAAAGCTGGTGGAGAAATGCAAATCCGGTCAATATACCGCGGCACATTGCAGGGCACAGCTTTTTTCCGCTGTCTCCGCTCTGTCCCGGTTTATTCTGCGCATTTATCCGGGGGGCAACCATGCCAATGGGAAAATTTATGATGAGTTTTTTGGGTGCACAGATATCGATTGCTTTCAGGATTGGATTTGCGGACGAATCCGCTATTATGTGAATCTGCAGAGACAGAATCACGCTGGCCAGTATTCTGATATCCTGCAAAGCATGACAGACTATATTTTGCAGCATCTGAGCGAATCCATATCTCTGGAAGTGTTGGCGGATACGTTTCATATCAGTCCAAATTATCTCAGCCGTTTGTTCCGGGAGCAGGTTGGGCTGAACTATACGGAATATGTGAACAATGCCAGGCTGGAACTTGCCGCAGAGCTTTTGATCAACAGCGGGGAAACGATTGAGCGGATTGCCGGCGAAGCGGGTTTCAACAGTTCCGTGTATTTTATTAAGCGATTTAAGCGCAAATATGGCATGACTCCGAAAACATATCGTATGAATGCAATGATGCAGGAAAGCATGGACTCCTGAAAGTTTTTGACAAAATGCAATATTCCTGAACGAAAATCACTTTTGTAGAATTCATCAATAGCAGAGCAGAATAAGCGAAGGAAAGACAGACCGGTTGAAGGTATAATAAATGACAGGGAGGTAGTATACTATGAATTTTGTCAAAACATATGAGGATTGCTATGTATCATTTGACGGCAGCAATCTTACGATAGGAAACAACCGGATCGAACGGTCCTGGGAGATGAAGGGGGAGGTTCCCCGAAGCCTGTCTTTCCGAAATAAGAGGATGGAGAAAGAATGGTTCTCCGATCCAACCCCTGCGGGATGGTTATCTGTAGGAAAATCGGCATCAGCGGGAGAAACCATACCCAATTCCGGGAAGGCTTCCGGAACGGCGGAAGAGCCCGTGGATTGTACGATAACGACTCATACGGATGATGATTTCGGATTTGCTGTTCCTCACTTTGTGATCGATGTTGAGCTGGAATACCACTCGTGGAAGGCGATATGGCGCCATATCATTTATCCCGGACTGCCGATTCTGCGGAACTCCATTATTCTGGAAAAGAAAAGCCCGATTGCCTCCGGCCATTGCGCAGGCAGCCGTGGCAAACAGGAAAGGCCGGGAATTGCCGGAATGTATGAAACTCTGTTTGAAAAAGAATCCAATGGAGAAGGGTATATCGATGTGCTTCCGGGTTTGCCAATCCATTGCAAGTGGAAATCGGTGTGCTTTCAGGATGCAACGGATCATCATAACAATCTGGTTTCCTCGCAGGAAGGGCTGCTTTACAGCAATGAAAAATCGCATCTTTCGGGAAACCTTTTATTTGTAAAGGATTCGATGCACGAAGATGGGTTTCTTGCAGTAAAGGAGGGCCCGACGCCGGTGGCCTATCAGGGCGGCGTGACCCATGACTTTGAAATTTGCGGCAACAATATTCTTACATCCGGCGGGGGGATATCTGCGGAGGAGTGGAGGAAAGCCCAGACCATGACGACCTATGGCAGTGCCGTCGTCCTGTGGGAAGGGGACGGCGAGGATGCCATTCTGGCTCTCCAGCAGTACCATCGGGCGATTCACCGATACAACCCGGAGCGGGATGCGTTCGTCATGTGCAATACCTGGGGAGATCGTTCCAAATCCGTCATCATCAATGAGGATTTTATGCGAAAGGAATTGTCCCTGGCGGAGTCTTTGAGGATCAGCTGTTATCAGATCGATGCCGGCTGGCAGGAAGGCGTATCCACTGTTTCGGCACAGGGAGGGATCGAGGGATATTATCGTTCCAATCCAAATTACTGGCATGTAAACGGAAAGGGCTTTCCCAAAGGCCTGCAGCCCGTTGCAGAGCAGGCGAAAAGCGGAAACATGGATCTTGGCCTGTGGTTCTCCCCGGATTCTCTGGATGATTTTTGCAACTGGAGAAAAGATGCCGATACTTTGGTCAATCTTTACAGGGAATATGGGATCAAGGCATTTAAACTGGACGCAATTCATATCCGCTCGAAAAAGGGTGAAGAGAATCTGTTCCGCATGATGAGAGAAGTTACGGAGGAAACCGACGGAAAGGTGATACTCAATCTGGATGTAACGGCGCAAACGCGGAATGGATATTATGGAAGAGTCCAATATGCCAGCCTGTTTCTGGAGAACAGGTATACCGATTGGCATAATTATTACCCTCATTGGACCTTACGGAACCTTTGGATGCTTTCCGGGTATTATCCCACCTTCCGTCTGCAGACGGAGTTTTTAAACGTGAACAGAAACAGGGAGCTCTATTCGGGCGATGCGCTGGCACCATCCGTTTGCGGAATGGAATATGCATTTGCGGTTACCATGTTTTCCAATCCGCTGGCATGGATGACTCTCACCGGACTGGACAAAGCATCCCGGAATACTCTGGAGCGGATGATCCCCATTTATCGGAACTATCAGTCCGATATCCTTTCCGGCATTGTCCTGCCCATTGGGGAGGAGCCTTCGGGAACGGGATGGACGGGCTTTCAGTCCATAACAGGAGACGGAAAGGGATATCTTCTGATTCTGAAAGAACGAAAGGATGGCGAGCGCCATTCCTATGCGTTGTGGAAAATGAAAGACAGGGAAATCAAACTGCACCGACTGATGGGACAGGGAGAGGACAGAATGGCGAAGACAGACGGGGCAGGACGGATGGAGTTCTGTCTCACGGGGAACTTTCAATATGCGTTGTATGCCTATGAAAAAGTGACAGAGTCCTGATAGCGGATGCTCTCTTTCGTTCCTGCTTTTTACTTATTCTGTTTGTTATCTGTACGTCTTATGAGAGATGAATGGCTGCCTGATGCAGGGCCGACGGATGACAAATGCCGGGATGGCGCACTGTGATACAGCATGGAACGGAGGCTTTTATGGTAAAATCCAAAGTACTGAGGAAGTCGATTATGTCCTATCTGGCTGTCCTGCTGATACCTGCCACTTTGCTTGGACTTATGATTGTTACGGATTTCTCCAAAAGACTCAGAAAAGAAGTCATTCACTCAACAACCAGTATGTTGACGCAGGCCAGTGAAATATTGGACAGCCGGTTCAGCGATTTGAGCAGAATCTCTTATCAGATATCAGCGAATCGGAATCTGCAGCCTTTTCTTTCCCCGGCGGATGGAAATGAAATGGAGAACTATCCATCGGTTTACAACGGAATTCAGGAGCTGGAAGATTATAAAATATCCAATGGTATGATTGAGAATATCTATCTTGCTCTGAGAGAGAAAGATGTTGTACTGAGTGATAAAGGCAAATACAGTTATAATACATTTGAAAAGTATATTTGTGTGTGGCAGGATTCGCCGCAGGGCAGCTTTACAGACCGCATCAACAGTATTGCTTCTCTGACGGTTATCCCTTCCCGGCCGGCTTACGTGAACGGAACCCGGACAAATCTCATATCCTATGTACAGCCGCTGCCGGTCCAGGCTGATTATCAGTATACGGCGACTCTTGCTGTAACCATCCGGGAAGACTCTGTGCGGCAGATCCTTCATGAAGTGTTGGGAGAGTACAGTGGCTATGTGTACATTCTGGATTCAAAAAACAGGGGAATATTTACCTGCGGGCTGAACAACAGTCGGGACTACAGGAAGGCAGCCGATAAGGCAGTTCATAAATCCATGGCTTTCATTCAGGATCAGGATGGGGATCTTCAAAATGGAATAACAAATTTCGAACAGGGGAAGTTCATCCTTTCCTATATCCAATCGGATATTATGGGCTGGAAATATGTTGCAGCCATGCCTGCCAGGCAGATACAGCTAAAAATGAGGGATTATCAAAAAATATTTATTTTTGTCATGTTTATGGCCCTGATCATCGGTGGCTGGGCAGCATTTAAATTTTCAAGAAGGAATTATCGGAATATCCGGAATATTACGGATACCTTGCTGTCGGGACAGAACATGGAAGGGCAGGAGACGATCAGCAATGAGTGGAATTTCATAAATGATGCCGCAGTGTGTATGATTCGGGAAAATGCTTCTCTTCGGGACAAGCTGGAAAAGCATATGCCAATTATACGTAATGATTTTTTCCGTAAGCTCCTGACAGGAGAAATGCAGGATGGGAAATCCATTGCCGCCATGGCAAACTTCCTTTCCGTTCAACTGAATTTCAATGCCTGCGGGGTTCTCCTTACCAGTATTGACAGTTATGAGGAGATAGAAGATGCGGTAGGGGAGCCGGAGCGGAATGTAATCCATCTTTCCCTGGCAGCCAGGGCGGAGGAGATTGGCTCGGCGCTTGGACGGGGGTATGCCGTGCGTCTCGGGAAGGATAAAGATGCGGTTTTGGTGGCGTTCGACAACAAGGATCCCGATGCAGACAGAAAGGCCCTGAAAAGTGCAGCGCATCAGCTGCGCGCCTGTCTGTACTCCGATTTCGGAATATCCATTACGGCTGCGATCAGTGATATCCAGGGGGAAGTGTCCCGGATACGGACTGCCTATCAGCAGGCGGAATATGCTTTGAGTTATCGGCTGATCGATGGAAAGAGTACAGTGATCAACTATGCAGAACTGTACAACTGCGAAAGCAGGGTGGCCGGATGCTATTATACGTTCGATCAGGAAAGACAGCTGATGCAGTTCCTCCGGGTGGGGGACTTTGATTCCATCAGGAAGATGCTTGGTGCCATTGTGGAACAGATTAAAACCCGGCCGGTTCCGATTGAGGTGGTTCGATGCACTTATTTTGACATTATCAACACAACACGGAAGGCCCTGGATGAACTGGGAATAACGGACTTTGGATATGAGGAACACTTTGCCGGACTCATGAGGGGGAAATCGCTGACGGAAGTCTATGAAGAAGCATGCAGCTTCTACTTTAATACATGTGAACGCATTCGTGATGCCAGGAATCAAAAGAATTGTGATTTCAAGCAAAGAATTGTGGAGTATATTGGGCATCACAGCATGGATAATGAAATATCGGTGGAAAACGTTGCTGGACATTTTCACGTCTCAGGTTCCTATATCAGTAAGTTGGTCAAGGAGCGGACGGGCAGTGGATTCACAGATTATGTAAACAAGCAAAGACTTGCAAAGGCGAAGCATCTGCTGTGTGAGACGGAAATGCTTGTGTCCGACATTGCTGGCGCAACAGGGTATAACAGTGTATACAACTTTACGCGTGTATTTAAACGCTATGAGAAGATGACTCCCACACAGTACCGATTGAGTGGAAGCATTTCACAGAAGTGCGGAAGGGACCATCCCGCAGGTACTTCGATTTCATAAAACGGAATGAAATGTTAAAGCGGAACGGAAATTGTTTCTTTTCAAAAATCCATTTCCAATATATATTGAAGAAAAGAGATGGCGCCGTCTCAATGGTTCAGGAAAAGCAGAATATAAAATGTATGGGGAGGAACGTTGGATGAAAAGATGGCATTCGGTCCGATTCATCACAGCAGCTCTTGCGGTTTGTGTTCTGGGGTTGGCCGTCTTTGCCGGCTGCGGTAAAAAAGAGACAAGCGGTACAAAGCAACCGGCAGGAAATCAGGAAACAAACCAGGCAGCAGGGGATAGTGGCTTTCCAATCTCGGACAAGACGATTACGCTTGAAATCATGAAACCACTGGTCATGTATGATACTGATTATTCAAAAATGCCGGTTTTGCAGGATTATGAGAAGAAATCCAATATAAAAATCAAGTGGAATACGCCTGCGGCGGCAGACTTTACCAGCAAATACAACCTGGTTATGTCATCGGGAAAACTTCCGGATGCGATCATTGCAATGCCGGCGGATGACATCGAAAAGTATGGGCAGCAGGGTGCATTGATTGATATCAATGAATTGATTGATCAAAATGCTCCGAATCTGAAGAAAGTAATAAATGAGTTCCCCGATGCAAAGAAAGTGATCACCGGTACCGGCGGCAAGGTTTACAGTATGCCGTTTGTTTACAGGGAGCGTTGGGGAAATGACGTGCTGATCATTCGGGAGGATTGGCTTAAAAAACTCAATCTCGATATGCCGGTAACGACGGAAGACTGGTATAAAGTGTTGAAAGCGTTTAAGGAAAAGGACCCCAATGGGAATGGGAAACCGGACGAACTTCCTTTCAGCGGGGATGGGATCGGTGACCTGATGAAGTTTGCCATGACATGGGGGATGCACGATAACGGAAACAGCGAGACATTTGAAGGGAAATTCTATTCTGCTGAAAAGCTTTATCCCCAGGATGGAAAGGTACATTATTCGCCTATAGAGCCCCGTTATAAGGAAATGGTGGAGTGGCTGAACAAACTCTATCAGGAGGACTTGATTGATCCGGAAATCGTAACAAATGACAATAAGGCTTTTCAGGCAAAGATGACGCAGAATCTTGTGGGCGCTACCAGAGGAGTATTTGGCGGCGATCTGATCACCATGAACGATACCGCAAAAATGAACGGCGATTCTGAATTTCACTTAAACGTTGCGCCGGTGGCAAAAGGCCCGCATGGCGACCAGTTCCATACGATAACGGACCCCAGTGCCCTTCCGCAGGGATTTGTTGTTACAAGGGACAATAAGCATCCTGTCGAAACCGTGAAATGGGCGGATTACTGGTACAGTGAAGAAGGTCAGGCAAAGATGTGGGGCGAGGAAGGCAAAAGCTATACCATGGTGGACGGAAAGCCTCAATGGACAGACTTTATTCTGAAAAATCCGGACGGCAGGACGGTGGATGAAGCCTGGGGCTCCCTGACGCCCGGAAGGAGCATATGGCCTACTGTCTGGCTGCCTTCTGATCTTACCCTGCAGAGGGATTCGGAGGAAGTCAGAACTGCCAAGACCGATATTCTGACATCGGAAACTTTGGTGGAACCCCTGCCGCCAAGACTTTCTTTCTCACAGAAGGACAATGACAGAAGAAAGCAGCTTATGACCGATATCAACACCTATGTCAATGAATCTGTCACCAACTTTATCGTAGGGAAGCAGCCGATATCTGATTGGGACAAATACGTGGAAAAGGTTCAGAAGATGGGAATTGATGAAGTCATTAAGATATATCAGAAAGCCATGAATGATTGGAATGCAAAGTGAAAATATAATTCGCACTGCAAAGGCTTCCGGCAGGCTCTGGGAGCCTTTGCAGAAATAAAAAGCATGAAGGATTTATTTATCTGATATAGATTAGCCGCGCAAAAGCGGTGGAACGGAGGCTGCAATGGCACAAAACACAGTAAAAAATGTGAAAAATCAACGGAGGATTGGAAGATCCGGCACATTTGCAAGAGATATGTCCCGATCAAAATATCTGTATCTCCTGTTTCTGCCCACAATTGTTTATTTCTTCGTTTTTGCTTATATGCCCCTGTACGGATTGTTGATTGCGTTCAAGGACTATAATCCATACCAGGGAATATGGGGAAGTCCATGGGCCGGATTGCGGCACATCAGGGACTTTCTCCACTCGGTTTATTTCTGGCGTCTTATTTACAATACCATTACGATCAATATCTATGATCTTCTCGTGGGGTTTCCCCTGCCTGTTATCCTTGCGTTGATGATCAATTCTGTAAAAAACAATTTCATGAAGCGAAGCGTCCAGACCATCGTGTATCTGCCCCACTTCATATCCGTAATTGTTGTTTCCGGTATGCTGGTTTCCTTCCTTTCCCCCAGCTCCGGCATCATTAACTACCTGATCAAGACTCTGGGAGGAAAAGCGGTACATTTTCTGGCAGAACCCGGATGGTTTAAAAGCATTTATGTTCTGTCAGGGGTATGGCAGAATGCAGGTTGGAATTCCATTATATACATCGCTGCCCTGGCAGGAATTGATGCCCAATTATATGAATCGGCTACTATTGATGGCGCAAATAACTGGAAACAGCTCATATATATTACCATACCCGGTATTCTGCCAACCATCATTATCATGCTGATTCTTCGGATTGGATCCCTGTTTTCCGTGGGTTTCGAAAAGATTATCCTTCTTTATAATCCTCTTACCTATAAAACTGCGGATGTCATTTCAACCTATGTTTACAGGCGAGGCATACAGGATGCGGACTTCAGCTATTCCACTGCAATCGGGCTGTTCAATTCGCTGATCAATTTTGCCATGCTGGTGCTGTTCAATCAGTTCAGCAGAAAAATAAGTGAAACCAGTCTCTGGTAAAGAGGTGTAAAAATGATTTTTCAACATGAAACATTGGGAGATAAACTGTTCCGGCTGATCAGGAATGTGATCCTTCTCTTCTTTTGTGTCATCGTCCTGTACCCGGTAATCTTTGTCATCAGTGCATCCTTCAGCAATCCCCTTTCCGTAATGAAAAACGAGGTGGTACTGCTGCCAAAGGGATTTACCCTTATCGGTTATGAGAAAGTGTTCAGCAATCCGGATGTATGGAACAGTTACAAAAATACAATCGTATATACCATCGTCGGTACGGCACTGAACGTTATTCTGACATCCACCGGTGCGTTTGCCTTATCCAGAAAGGATTTCAAAGGCAGGAATTTCTGGACTTTCTATATCACCTTTACTATGTTCTTCAGTGGGGGAATTATACCGATGTATTTGCTCATTAAGCAGCTGAATCTGTATGATACTTTTTGGGTGATGATCCTTCCTGGTGCGATCAGTGCATGGAATATGATCATTATGCGTACCTTTTTTCAATCAAATGTTCCTATGGAACTGCAGGAGGCCGCCATCATAGACGGGTGCAATGATCTTGTCATATTCCTGAAGATTGCTTTGCCGCTGTCGATGCCGATTATCGCCATCATGACCTTGTTCTATGGTGTGGATCACTGGAACTCCTTTTTCGGAGCCATGCTGTATCTCAGCGACAGGGACAAGTTTCCGCTTCAGCTTATCCTGAGGGAAATCCTTTTGCAGAATATCAGCTCCGGCAATGTGGAAGGACCCGCCGCGGATCAGCAGATTGTCGGAGAAAGTATCAGGTATGCATTGATCATTGTGGCAACCGTTCCTATTCTCCTGGTGTATCCGTTCATTCAGAAGTACTTTGTCAAGGGAGTGCTCATCGGAGCAATCAAAGGCTAAATGCGGAGGAAATGTTATTGCGGGGGAAAGATGCCTGGAAATATGGTATAATAGAAACAGTCTGAAAGGTGAGGATACTTATGAAATGGTGGGAGAATGAATTTTTAAGGATTTCTGCCGTACAATGCAAATATGATGAAGACAGTATGGATATTCTGAAAAAGCATGTGGTGCCGCGGCACTTCAATACGGAGCAGCTTTTGCATCTGACTGCGGAAGGCCATATGGCCTTCTATGAGGAAGAACGCCATGGAGTGCTGCTGGATTCGTATCTTGCGGAGGCTCACAGGAATCATATCCGTGAAATTATCTATCTCAATGTACACTGCTTTGTGAAGCGCATTCGGGATGCTCATCCCGAATGGGTGCAGAGAGATCGGGACGGAAAGGAAATACTGGCTTATGGTGTGGATTATTTTGCCTGTATCAACAGCGGGTGGTTTGCATACTTCGCAGACAATCTGTCCGGGCTTTGCCGCCATGAGATCGATGGTATTTTTCTGGATGGACCTGTTCTGACCCAGCAGGGATGTTTTTGTCCGGCATGCTGCGATAAGTTTCGCCGGCATTATGGAAAGTCCATCCATGACGCCTCTTCTGCAGAGCTTATGGAGTTTAAGGTGGATTCCGTCACAGAGTTTATAAAGAAGACACATGATATCGTAAAGGGCATCAATCCGGATATTCTCCTGTATCTGAATAATTCTGCGCTTCGCGCCGATGTTACCGGCAGCAATACCCGAAAAGTGGAACCTTACGTGGACATGTTGGGAGCGGAAGGCGGATTTGCCTGGGTGAACAGGGATCTGACCCTGTGGCAGGCAGATTCTATGGCCCGCTATATTGAAACCCAGGCCAGGGGGAAATCGACGGTAATCTTTATTGCCGGGGATCATAAACCGTATTCCTATTATATGCATACCGCGGCGGAAACGAAGATCCTTTATGCGCAGTCCGTGGCCAACGGCGCCAATGTCTGGTATGGCATCCATGCCCCTACCTACATTATGGATACTCCCGGTGGGAAGGCCGCAGTGGAATTCAATGCCTTTCTGGAACAGAACGAATCCTGTTACCGAAATACGAAGCCGGTATCCAAAGTGGCTCTGATGTGGTCCATGGACAGTGCCAATCATTATTCCTCCAGCGTGGCCGCCACGGACTTCACACAGTCCCAGCAGCTGGGTCCGAAAGCAAAACAGGGGAACCATTATGAATCCTTTATGGGCTTCTACGAAATGCTTGTCCGATCCCATATTCCGTTCGAGGTGGTGGATGAATGCAATGTCCAGGATGGTACCATTTCAAAATACGATGTTTTGATCCTGCCGACATGCGCATGCATGAGCAGGGAGACCGCAGCAAACATACGGAGTTTTGTTGAGAATGGAGGCAGGATCCTTGCCACATTTGATACCGGTTTTTATGATGAAAAGGGCCGGTACCTGGGTAAATCCGGGCTTGAGGATGTACTTGGAATACAAAAGACGGACGGAACGATTGAGTATGGGACTCCCGGAACAGGATTCCACAGAATTCGGAAAGACAGCTGGATGGCCCATGGCCTCAGCGCAGATCTGATCCCCTCTCCAAGTCTTGCGGTGCGGTTCACCCCATCCAGTGGGACGCAGATTCCCGGAGTTTACCTGAGGCCGATGGAAAGCAGATATGTTGCACTGCCGACGGACGGTTTTCCTGCCATTGCAGTACACCGGTACGGCAAAGGGGCTGGGGTTTATATCGGCGGTACTGCAGGGGAGTTTTACTATAGCTCAACCAATCCCGATTATCGGTGCCTGGTTGCAAATATTGTGAACCGGTTTTCTTCTGAAATACTGAAAACCGATGCCCCCGGAAGCGTGGAAATGGTTCTGAGACATCAGGAGGACAAAGGCCGTTATATTCTGCACGTCATCAACATGACCGGTGAAATGGCAAGGCCCATTGAGCGTATTCTTCCGGTGCAGGATATTCATGTGACGCTGCACCTTGACAAAACGGTTCATGGGGCAAATTGGATTACCGCCGTGGAGGATTCGGATCGCTGTGAATTCTCCTGTCAGGATGGAACGGTACAGCTGACCATTCCCGTGGTAAAGGAATATGAGGTGATTATACTAGAATAACGGAGAGCTTTGCGGCGGTTGACTATGCCGTCCATTGTTCGGACGAGATCCAACTGACGCTGCTATACTTTAAGCGTGTGAGATCACCGATGAGGGAAAGAAACATGGATTCTGGCAGAATACCGAAGCATTTTTTGAAATTTTTCAGTGCCCATCAAAGGGGAGACAGAAAGGAGAAGGGCAGTGTATTTCTCCTTTTTCTTGTTTCCTATCTTGTTATGCTGTTTATTTCCATGTTATCCAATATGGTGTATTATGCCCGAATGGAAGACAAGATGCTTGAGAATGTCAAACGAACGAGTTTCGCCATGCTGAATCAGCTGAAGATTGATATTGATAACAGATTGGAAGTTGTGAACGATATCAGCAATAAGATTGTATTTGATAAAAAAGTCGAGATGATGCTGAAAGGCAGTTATTCTCTCTACTCTTACCGGGATATTATGGATGATATGAAAGCGCAGCCAAAATATGATTTCATTTATGACTACTATATTTACGACATGGGAAATGACGAAATTATAGGCTCTACCATTTGTCTCGAATCCGAACCATTCTATCGTATGATTTACAGCTATCAGGGCATGGATTATCATGCATGGAAAAACACATTATCCGGATATCATTTCAAGACCTGTCTGCCTGGCAGACAGCTGAACACCTATGCAGGGACACAAAAGAAGGAGGTTATTACCTTTCTTCAGTCCATACCGGTTGCCGCCGGTGGAAATGTTCTGGGACAGGCTGTTATCTTAATGGATCAATCAAAAATAGAGGAAGCAATGGACAAAATCAATTGGGCTACGGAAGGTTTTGTCTATCTGTTGGATAAGAATAAAGAGGTCATTACAGCAAAAAAGGATGCGCCGGAATTAACTGCCGATATGAAATCGGGGATGGCTTCGTCTGCCGATATCATTTCCTGCCACGAAGGGGAAAATGAGGCAGTCATATTATATGATGTATCGGAAGATACCGGTTGGACCTATGCCATTTACATGCTAAAAAGTGTATACCTGGCTGATATTAACCGGGATAAGTTGTTTACATTCCTGTTGATGTTGGCTTGTTGCCTGGCAGGCATTGTGCTTTCGTATACGTTTGCCTATCATAGTTATCAACCGATAAGGGAGATCAGGGATATGGTGGCAAAGAAGATTGACACGGAGAAATCCAGGCCATGCCGGAATGAATTTGACTATATCAAATCTTCCATAGTAAATGTTTTGAATGACCGTAATCAATTAACCAGTAGGATAGCGGAGCACTTGCCGACAATGCGTTCGGATTATCTGATGAAGCTCTTGAAAGGTTACGGGAAGCCTTCGGATATTGACAAAGAAACGCTGAAATTCATGAAAGTAAACATGGTATCGGATGATTTTATTGCTATTGTGGCAAAGATTGATGTCAGCAGCAGTTTTCTGGAAGGGGATCATGAAAAGGAATGGGCATTGGCCAGATTTGTTGTTCAGAATGTAGGAATGGAGATTTTGTCGAATCGTGGGGTACTGTATTTCGTGGAGATAGAATCGGACCGGATGGCAATTATTTTAAATCTTCTGCCGGATAAGGAAGGAGATATTTCCCGGAATGATATCAAAAATGAGGTGATGGAGTTTCGATCCGCACTGTCGGAATTATGTGAATTGAATGTTGTTTTCGGCATCAGCGATACGCACAGCAGGATGATTGAACTGAGGGAATGTTACGATGAAGCAGGAAAGGCTTTGGACTATGCATTACTGATTGGAGTACAGGACAGTATGCTTTTTAACGATCTTGCCGTAAAACATGATTATTATTACTATCCCATCGAAATGGAGGTTCAACTCACGAACAAGCTTCGTGCCGGGGATGATGCCGGTTCAAGGGAGATCCTCAATACTCTTTTTGAGATCAATTTCAAGTCCAGGGAAACCAGTCTGGATGCCGGACATTATTTTATTCTGGATGTTTATGCTACTATTTTAAAAGTAAAGAATGCCATGCATTCTCAAAATGATAAAACGTATCTGTATATGAATCTGCCAGCGGATCTTGCTGTGAAAGACAAGAACATTGATACCATTCGAAAGGAAATTCTCCGGATGGCAGATGATATCTGTAGTTCTGTACGAAAGCAATACACAGGCCCCGGCGAAAAATTAATTCGGAATGTGGAGAAATATATCAATGCAAATTATTGTGAAAACGGATTGGGCCTGTCTTCCATAGCTGATTATTTTGGAGTGACTTCTCCGTATTTATCCGGGTTATTCAAGAAGCAAAGAGGAAAAAACATAACGGATTTTATTGCGGAGTGCAGGGTAAAAAAAGCAAAGGAACTTTTGGTTTCCACGGATATTACGATCGCGGAAATCAGTGATCAGCTGGGCTATGCAAATGAGATGGGAATAACACGGGTATTTAAAAAACTGGAAGGCATCACACCGGGTGTGTACCGGGAGCAAAACCGATTCTGAGGCTTTTTCCTTTCGGAGCATATAAAAAGCTTGGTATAAATGACTTGTAAGGAGCTGTGATTAAAAAAATAAGGCTCATATTAAATTCTGTTGGTTTACCGGACGGATCCCTGTCTTTATAATGGATGTGGTTTGAAGTTCTCAGCAGTAATCGATCACCGCAGAGAGTTGCATGGCATTTCATTGCATGCACTTAGAAGACTCAGGGACAGGGAGGGACCATCTACATGAAGTTGGTAAGCAAAAAAAGCGAGGATGGAAGCAGCATCCTCAGGGCAAGTGGGACGAATATAGGGAAAACCAGCAACTGGAATAAAATCATGCGGAATTGGCAGCTTTATATATTGATTTTGCCTGCTTTTCTTTACTTCATCCTATTCAGTTACGTTCCCATGTATGGAGTTCAAATTGCTTTCAAGGATTTTATCGCGAACAAGGGAATATGGGGCAGTCCCTGGGCAGGGCTGAAGCATTTCCGGAATTTCTTTCAGACTTATTCCTCCAGAAGAGTGATTGGGAATACACTAAGCCTGTCTCTGTATTCTCTTGCAGCGGGATTTCCCATGCCGATTCTATTGGCATTGATGCTAAATGAGGTAAAGAATACCCACTTTAAAAAGCTCGTGCAGAATGTCACCTATGCTCCGCATTTTATTTCTACGGTGGTAATGGTAGGGATTATTTTGATATTTTTCAGTCCTACCGGGATTGTAAACCAACTGGGGAAACTAATTGGTGTGAAGCCCACCATGTTTCTGGGAAAAGATTATTTATTCCGTCACTTATATGTATGGACCAATGTTTGGCAGAGTATGGGCTGGGGATCTATTATCTATCTTGCAGCATTGTCAGGGATTGATCCGCAGTTAAGCGAGGCAGCTATTGTAGATGGTGCATCCCGGTTTCAAAGGATCTGGCATATCAATATCCCGGGAATACTGCCTACCATCATTATCATGCTTATTTTAAATGTCGGCAGTGTCATGAACGTAGGATTTGAAAAGGCGTTTCTGATGCAGAATACGCTGAACCTGAAATACGCAGAGATCATTTCGACTTATGTGTATAAGACAGGACTGGTGAATGCCAATTATAGTTTCTCTGCAGCAGTTGATCTGTTCAATACAGTAATCAATCTCATCCTGCTGGTTATCGTCAATAAGATTTCCAAAGATGTGAGCGATGTTTATTTGTGGTAAAGAATGATTTGAACAAGACGGTATTGATGGGAATATACTCAAAATCATTTACCTGAAAAAGGAGGAGTTTAATCATGGCTGCTATAGAAGAAACCAGAGGGGATAAGATTGCCAACTGTATCAACTATATTTTATTATTCTTTATTCTTATTATAACGTTTTATCCGCTGTATTTTGTTGTAATCGCTTCGATCAGTGATCCTAATCTGATCAACTCGGGAAAAGTGATCCTGTTACCGAAAGGGATTTCCTTTGCCGGTTATCGCCATATCTTTGATGATCCCAGAATTGCAAGCGGATATTTCAATACGATCTTTTATACAGTGTTTGGGACACTGATCAATCTTGTGGTAACAATCCCGGCAGCATATGCGCTATCCAGAAAAGATCTTGTAGGGAGAAGTGCAATTACCATTGTGTTTATCATCACCATGTTTTTCAGTGGCGGCCTGATTCCGACTTTCCTGTTGATGAAGGGGCTTCATCTGCTGGATACGCAGTGGGCTATTTTACTGCTTGGAGCAACAAACATGACGAATATCGTCATTGCACGGACCTTTTTTCAATCTACGATACCATGGGAACTGCAGGAAGCGGCCAAAATAGATGGCTGTTCTGACTTTCGGCTGTTCTTCACCATTATTTTGCCGTTGTCTTCTGCTATTATTGCAGTTCTGGCGTTGTTTTTTGCAGTGGCCCATTGGAACAACTATTTTAAAGCTCTTGTTTATTTAAGGAGAGAAAAGCTTTTCCCGCTACAGTTGATTCTTCGTGAAATGCTGATCAAAAGCGAGTTTGATGCACAAATGATATTGACCGGAGATATGGCAACGATGAACGATCAGTTGAAAATAGCAGAGCAGATAAAATACGGATTGATCATTGTCAGCACTTTGCCAATTATGATGGTATATCCTTTTGTCCAGAAATTTTTTGTAAAGGGGGTCATGATAGGAGCATTGAAGGGTTAGCCCTTGCGCTTTATCCTTGCAGGGCTATCTCTGCCAGACTATAACATCCTGCAAGGAGGGCTGCAAAGCAGCCTGACAAGTCTAAAGGACAGATATATAAAAAGCTCAAAACACAATTTTAGGAGGAGACAGTTATATGAAAAAAAGAATCTTAAATGTATTTCTGGTTTTTGTTTTTGTGGTATCTCTCCTGGTAGGTTGCGGCAGTGGAGGGAAAGATGTCGCTGATAAGAAAACAGATTCATCCGGCGGGAATCATACCGAAACGGCGGAAGGCGGCAAGCCTGATGTACCGGATTATCTGAATCCTACGGGTTATCCCATTACGAAGGAAAAATTGACGATTACCGCCATGGGCAAGAAGGATCCTGGCGGAGTGGAATGGAAAGATCTCGATATCATACAGAAGGCTGAAGAAGTTACCAACATTCATTTTGAGTTTGAACTGGCAGAGGAATCCACCTATCAGGAAAAAAAGAACCTGGCCCTAAATGGAGGGGAATACCCCGATGTGTTTCTGCGTGATATGGGCATCAATGATGAGGAAAAATATGGAGCACAGGGGATATTCATTGATTTGACTTCGCTCATTGACGATTATGCACCGAATCTCAAGAAGCGAATGGAAGAGTATCCGGATATCAAGTCCGCCATCACTTCCCTGAACGGCAGTATATACGGCTTGCCGAACTATATAAGGACCAGTACACAAAATCCATGGATCAACTTTATGGACGCCGGGTGGATGGAAGCAGTTGGAAAAGATATGCCGCAAACTGTTGAAGATCTGTATGAACTGCTGAAGGCATATAGAGAAGGGGATCCCAATGGAAACGGCGATCTCAATGATGAAATCCCATGGGGCGGTGCCGGACTGCACACCCTTGATTTTATCTGTGCTGCCTTTACCGGCTTGTCTGGAGGAATGGATTTTGATGTCCAGGAAAACGGAACAGTGGTATATACTCCGTCATTGCCGGTATTTGAGGAGTTTCTGAAATATACAAACAAGCTATACTCGGAAGGCCTGATTGATCCAGAGCTGTTTGTTCAGACCAGCCAACAGCATATTGCAAAAGTAAGAAGTGGGATTATCGGGATATATAACATTTCTCCTACCAACTTGCCTCCGGATGTCAAAACGCCTCAGGATTCTCTGGAGCCTCTGACATCGGAATTTAACGATAAGAAAGTGGCTCCTGCTTACCAGCCGGTCGGCACAGGAAAGGCCGTGATTACAGATAAATGCAAATCTCCGGAAGCAGTCATGCGTTGGTTTGATATGTGGTATGCTGATTTGGAGGAGGGGGATAGTGAAGCAAAGGATTTGAATGGCGTTTCCATGTTTCTTGGTTTTGAAGGGAAGCAGTGGGAGTATGCAGATGATAAGAGAGAGACTTACCGTTGGATTGAACCGGTGAAGGACTTTCAAACCCTTCGGGAGGATGCCAGGATTACATTGAATACCGGACTGCCTCAATATCTGAATTTTATGCCATATCCAGCTGACTTTCCACTTATGGAAATGAAAGTAAAGGCGGTTCAGACAAGGCAGGAGCCGTATCTGACAGACGAGTTCCCATTGACAGTGAGATATACCGCGGAAGAAACGGAGCGGATATCATTATTGGAAACCGACATTAAAAACTATATGGAAGAAATCGTATCAAAATTCATTAATGGGGAAGAGTCTCTTAAGAACTTTGACAAATATATTAAGACATTGGATGAAATAGGGCTGCCCGAGTTACTGGATTTGAAACAGAAGGCATATGACAGATGGGCGAAGGCCGCCAAATAAAAGATTAGAGAGAATTTTACACAAGTCGTGGTTTCTATGGGGGATCACGACAATTCTTTTGCTGAGAGGAAGGAGTTCGGTAAAATATGTAGAATCAAAGTAAATATAATGTAGAAATCGATTACTCTTTGATGACAGCCCAATGAAGCTTGCTGCTTCGAAGGAGGCTAAATAAATGAAACGGGGAAAATTTTATATTGGTGTGGATTGCGAAGGCGTATCCTGTGCTGTCGGCAGACCGGGAGGTAGCCTGAGCGACAGTGAAAACTTTGCCTGGGCACAAAAACAGGCGACTGCCGAAGCCAACGCGGCAGCTATCGCATTGTTTGATATGGGAGCAGAGGAAGTGATTGTCTGGGATAATCACCATTCTGGGGTAAACCTGCATTACGATGAGCTTGATTCCAGATGTAAGATTCTGTTGGGCAGCGGCCATCAGGGCAGATTTCCGACCATCGATGAGTCTTTTGATGGTGTTTTATTTATAGGCTATCACAGCCGGGATAATGTCCGGGAAGCCACACTGGCCCATACTTACAGCTCTCTCGCCTATCAGTATTGTAAAATAAACGGGAAAGAGGTCGGCGAGATGGAGATTGATGGGGCCTTTGCGGGATTGGCAAATGTTCCGGTCATCTTTGCTTCTTCTGATGACAAGTGCATTGCCCAGGCGAAGGAATCTTTTCCCTGGATCGAGACGGTTATTACCAAGCAAAGCCTGTCCTGGAACTCGGTGATCAGCAAGCATCCGAAAACAGTATGTCAGGAAATATATGAGAGTGTAAAACAGGCTGCTGCGCATTTGGAGGAAATGAAGCCCTATACCTTTGCTGAGCCGCTGAAAGTGGAAATCCGATATAAGAGACTGGACGCCGCCAACAGTGCCAGGCTTTTCGACAGGAATGGGGAACGATTTGGTTTTAAGGATGCCTATACGAGGGCGGGAACAGTAAGATCCATCCGTAATTTATTTTAATGATGGATAGTCCGATGGCCTAAAGGGAGGAAAGCATTCAGATGAATATACTTGTAGCATTGCCGGAAGATGTGAGAAAAACATTTATTCCGGAGGAAGTGGCCCGGAGGATCGGGCAGATGGGCAACGTTACCTGGAATGAAAAAGGTACAAACTATACAGAAGAGGAACTGAGTGAGAAACTCCGGGACATGGATATGTGTATGACAGGCTGGGGGATCCCCAGGTTCACTTCACGGGTTTTGAAAAATGCCGGCCGTTTGAAACTGGTTGCCCATACGGCAGGTTCCGTGGCAAATCTCGTTTCCGATGATCTCTATGCCAGGGGGATTCGGGTGATCAGCGCCAATAAAGTGTTTGCCGAGTCCGTGGCGGAAAGCGTCATCGGTTACCTGCTTGCGGCTCTTCGGGATATCCCGTACTATGTAAATCATATGAAATCAGGCGGCTGGAAATCCGCAGACTATTGGAACAGGGGATTGTTGGATCAAACCATTGGTCTGGTTGGCTTCGGGGAAATCCCCAGGTATCTGGTTTCCATGCTGAAGCCGTTTCGCGTCACCATCAAGGCATTCGATAAATATGTGGATGCACAGACCATGGCGGAATATGGCGTGGAAAAGGTGGAGCTGGAGGAGCTTTTTTCTTCCTGTCCTCTTATTTCCGTTCATCTGTCGGCAACGGAAGAAACGTACCATATGATTGACCAACCTCTGCTGAAGCGGATTCAGGATCATGCTGTATTGGTGAATACTTCCCGGGGGAGGGTCATCGATGAGGAAGCAGTGATTGAGGAACTGAAACAAAACCGGTTCCAGGCTGTGCTGGACGTATATGAAAAGGAACCACTGCCGGAGGACAGCCCTCTCCGGAAAATGGAGAATGCGCTTCTTATTCCGCATATGGCAGGACCGACAGTGGACAGGAGAAAGTATGCGACCCTGGCTGTGCTGGATGATATGGATCGCTTTCTGGATAATGAACCGCTTGTGCATGAAATCACGGCAGAACGGGCTTCCCGCATGACAAAATAGCAGGATTGCCGTCCTGGCGGACATTGCTTGCATCTCTGGAGGCTTTTATCATGACCGAACGAAAGAACAGAACAACCATATATGATATTGCAAAATTGGCGGATACTTCCGTGGCGACGGTTTCACGGGTATTAAGCGGATCCGGTTATCCCGTCAGCCCGCCGCTGAAACAAAAGATTTTTAAAATCGCGGAAAGGCTGAACTATTCTCCCAATCGGGTGGCAAGAAGCCTGAAGAGCAATATCAGTCCCGATATCGGAGTGATTATTCCAACGGTATCCAATCCGTTTTATTCCTCTGTGATTCTCGGGATTGAAGAGGAAGTCAATCAGAACGGCTGTTATCTGCTGTTATGCAATACCTTTCGGGATATCGGAAAAGAAAAGCGATATCTGCAGTCTCTTTATGAGAAACAGATCCGTGGAGTTTTGATCTCCTCCCTGGGATATGAAAACATCGGAGAATATGCGGAAAAGGGAATGCAGTTCGTGTTGATGGATCAAAAAATCGAAAACAACGATTTCAGTATGGTCAGTTTTGATTGCTTCCGGGGAGCCTACCTTGCAGTGGAATATCTGATCCGGAACGGACACCGAAAGATTGCATTTATCAGTTCCCCTCTTACCAAATGGACCCGAAAGGAGATGTACAAGGGATACCGGACGGCCCTTTCGGATTATGGCATCCCGCAAAATGAAGAATCTATCCTGATTGGAACCTTTGAAAAAGAAGAAGAGGAAGGTTTTGAATTTCAGAACGGCAAACGGATGGCGGATGAATTTACAAAACGAAAACTGGATGCCACCGCCGTGCTGACGGTTAATGATATGACCGCCTTTGGGTTCATCCAAAGGATGAACGTGCATGGGAAAAGGGTTCCGCAGGATCTATCGGTGATCGGCTTTGATGATATTTCCTTTGCCGGGATGTTTTCTCCTCCATTGACCACGATCCGATATCCCGGATATGAAGTCGGAAAGTCCGCAGCCAAGCTGTTGCTTGAAAAGCTGGACGGCCGGTCGGAATCCAATCGGGTCATCAATCTTCTTCCGGAGCTGATTGCCCGGGGGTCGGTAAGGCCATTGAAAAAATCAACTTGATTTTTGAATTTCAGAAGGATTTCAGGGATAAGTGTAGAACCCAAATAATATATAGAAATCGATTTCTATATGGCTTTAAGCGGAACATACATTATATTTTCATGAAAGACAAAAAACGGTTCAGGGGAAAAGAAGCAGGCAAAAAGGTATTTACAGGTATCATCACAAAATCCACAAAAACATTAAAGGAGCGATTGTTGTGAACAAAGAGATCAGAGTTGCTGTTATCGGACTGGACACGAGTCATTCGGTGGAACTTCCGCGGAGGATGCAGGCTCCCGACTGCCCTGA
Organism: Eubacteriales bacterium mix99; assembly: GCA_038396605.1. Taxonomy (NCBI): domain Bacteria; kingdom Bacillati; phylum Bacillota; class Clostridia; order Eubacteriales; species Eubacteriales bacterium mix99. The sequence continues at coordinate 111,088 of CP121690.1, read as the reverse complement.
GGAAAGCAGGGTGGAAGGCCTGAGAGCTGTTACCTGCATGCGCTTTGAGACGCCTTTTACCAACAGGCAGGTACTGGATGAGAGACAGCAGCAGCTGGAAGCCTGGGGTGTCCGGGTAACGGAGGATTTCAACGACGCAGTTTCCGATTGCGATGCCATTATGATTGAGATCAATGATCCTGCTTACCATCTGGAGTATTTCAAGAAATGTATGAAATGCAACAAACCCATTTTCCTGGATAAGCCTTTGGCGGATCATTATGAAAATGGAAAAGCGATCTATGATCTTGCGAAGGAAAATAATGTTCAGGTGCTTTCTTCCTCTCCGCTGCGATATGTACAGGGGTTGACCGATGCCTGCCGCATGGTCTCGAAGCCCATGCAGACCTATTGCTACGGACCTTTGGGAATTCCGCCGGTAGGAAGCGGTGTGATATGGTACGGCGTGCATTGCTTTGAGATGCTGGAAAGAGCCATGGGCCGGGGCGCCATTTGTGTGGATACCCGGAAAGATCATGCCGGTGCCGTGGCCATTGTGGAATATCCGGACAAAAGAAGAGGAGTTGTCGAGCTGACAGAGGGCGCCTATACTTACGGCGGTACTTTGAGGGACGGCAAGTCGAATCCTTCCTATTCCGTGGACAGCCCTGTATACTATGCTGAGGAGCTGAAAGTGATTGAACGTTTCTTCCGCACCGGAAAAGCGGACCTGTGTCTGGATGACGCCCTGGAAGTAATGAATTTGCTGGATGCCGCGGCAAAGTCCTATGAGAGCGGCAAGCCCGAAAAGCTGCAGGATTAACTACCGGTAAGGGAGTCCAACAGGCGGAGGAAATGATATGAGATTTGGCATATATGGATGCCGGCATGGGCATATAGGGGAATTCATCGGGGAGATGCTGACGCTGGGACATGAGTTTACAGGCATCTATGAGACAGAGCCGGATATTGCGGGAGATCTGGCGGTAAGATACGGCGTACCTCTTTTTGACAGGGGGGAAGATCTTCTTGCGACGCATCCCGATATTCTGGGAACTTCTGCAGTAAACAATCAAAAGATGGATATCCTGGAGATGTGCAATCAGGAAGGAATCCATGTTGTGGCGGATAAGCCAGTTGTTACTTCCGGCAAGGACATGGGGCGGTTGGAAAGGATTGTGGAGGAAGGGCGCATCCAGGTGGGAATGATGCTGACAGAGCGGCTTAATCCACCCATTTACACCCTTTGGAAAATGATACAGGAAGGCAAATTGGGCGACCTGGTGAGCTTTACGATCATGAAGCCCCATAAATTGCTGGCGAAAACCCGGGCCGCCTGGCATTTTTCCAAAGAGGAGAACGGCGGGATTGCAGTGGATCTTCTGGTTCATGATATCGACCTGCTGCGATGGTTCACCGGAAGTGAAATGGCTGCCTGCAGCGGATATCTGAAAAAAGTTGGTTATCCTCAGTATGAAACCTTTTATGACAGTGCAAACGCCCTGATAAAAATGGAAAACGGCGTCGTGGCAACTCTGGAAGCAGATTGGCGGATGCCGGATTCCTACTTTGCATACGGAGACGGAAGGATCTTCTGTGTCGGCACCAAAGGGAGAGCGGAGATACGGACAACCGGAGACAGGAAAACCAATGGGTCGCCTTATGGGCTGTGGGTCCGGGATTCCGGGGAGTATAAAAGATGGGAGGAAGTTCCTGCTCCCACCACCCTGACCCGGGACTTTCTGAATCGGATTGAGGGGAAGCCTGGGACACTTATTACCAATCAGGAGGTGCTTCGGACCAGCCGCGCGGCAATACAAATGGATGAAAGCATGGAAAAAATAACAATGCCTTAAAAGGATACCGTAAGAAAGAAAAGACAGATCGAAATCTTATTAAAATGTCCGGCAAAGGTTCCGGGAAATGCCCGGGGGAATGCCGGATGGAAATTCGGGGGAATATCCGGTGCAATTCCGGCAATTCCTGTTAGAATACCGGACATTGAGGAGAGAAACGATAATGGATAAAAAAGTTCGTTTTGGAATCATTGGCTGCGGGGTAATTGCTCCGAATCATGCCAATGCCATTGTAAACAATGACAGGGCGCAGCTGGTTGCCGTCTGCGATATTGATGAGACGAAGGGAAAGGCCTTTCAGCAGAAATACGCGGCTCCTTATTTCCATAAGGATTATCATGAACTGCTGAAGCGGGAGGATGTGGATGTCGTATGTATCTGCACGCCAAGCGGGATGCATGGGGATATGACGATCGATGCTGCCAGGGCGGGGAAACACGTATTCTGTGAAAAGCCTTTGGATATTCATTCGGAGAAAATGACGCAGATGATCGATGCCTGCCGGGAGAATCATGTAAAGCTGGGGTGCGTCTTTCAAAGAAGGCTGATGAAAGAAGCCATTGCGACAAAGGAAGCATTTGAAAACGGGGAGTTCGGGAAGATTGTCCTCGCAGACGCCTATTTGAAATATTACAGGAGCCAGGAATATTATAATTCCGCCGGGTGGCGCGGAACATGGGATCTGGACGGCGGCGGAGCATTGATGAACCAGGGGGTTCATGGAATTGATATGATCCTTTGGCTGGCCGGCGATGTGAAAAGTGTTTTTGCCAGATGCGAGACTCTGGCAAGGGAGATCCAGGTGGAAGATACGGCTTTGGCGGTGCTGAAGTTCAAAAGCGGAGCCGTGGGAGTGATTGAAGGGACAACATCCGTGTATCCGGCACAGGAGACCCGTTTTGAGATACATGGAGAGAACGGAAGTGTGATCTTCAGCGATTCGGGATTCCGGCAATGGAGAAAGGTTGGAGAGGAACAGGATACCTTCCCGGATATCAAAAATGAAAAAGTCGGCGGTTCCTCGGACCCGAAAGCGATATCCGGTTCAGGACATTACGCATTGATTGATGATATGATTTCAGCTGTTCTGGAGGATCGGGATCCCATGATTACCGGGGAGTCCGCCCGAAAAGCGGTGGATCTGATCCTGGCAATCTATGAATCTGCCAAAACGGGAAAAGAGATATTCCTGTCATAAAAAACAGTGTCAATCCAAATCCGACATCCAATATCGGATATTCGATAACAGATAACTCAAACAGACCGAAGGTGCGGCAGCACTTTCGGTCTGTTTCTTTTTGTAGTATTTAATAGTAACCGAATCTATCCGTATTACACATTTCTTTAATTTTGGAATATAAAATGGAATTCCGGACTTTGATGATGGTTTCGCATTTTTGAATATTTACAGAAAGAGGCGAAGCCGTCATAATGGTACCGATAAAGAGTGCTCTTACAAAGAATGCAAAGAAGAGAGGAGTTATTTTCTTGAAGAAAACGTTTTACAGTAAGACGTTTCATTTTAAAATGCTGGCATTTATGACAGCAATCCTTATTTTGGGTATGTTTGCCGTTGGATGTACCAACAATGTCGATTCGTCTAACGGATCTCCTGATGAAAAAGTTTCTGAGAAGGATGGAAAGGACAATGCGGATTCAAAGGAGGCAAAAGGAGAGACCAAAAAGGACGGGCCGGTTACTCTGACATGTTTCTGGAATATGGATGCGAAAGCTTCCATGAGCATGAAAAGCTATAAGGAAATTGCCTGCTTTAAGGAAGCGGAAAAAGCAGCAGGGGTAAATATCAAATGGATGCATCCGCCGGCCGGACAAGCGACGGAACAATTCAATCTGATGATGGGCTCGCAGGAATTTCCGGATCTTGTTTACTGGGACTGGCGTACTGTTTCCGGAGGACCTGTGAAGGCAATAGAAGATGGTTCCATTCTGAAACTGAATGATATAATTGATGATTATGCGCCAAATTACAAAGCCGTACTGGAAGCAAATCCGGATTGGAAAAAAGATGCAATTCTGGATGACGGTACCTTATATATGTTCCCGTTTATCCGGGGTGATGAGAATTTGAGAATACCAGGCGGATTTCAGATACGGAAAGATTGGCTGGATGAATTACAGCTGGAAATTCCGAAAACCATTGATGATTGGTATACGGTTTTGACCGCATTCAGAAAAAACGATATGAATCATAATGGAAATTCCAATGATGAACTGCCCTTTGTCAGTGCAGGTCTTGGCAATATTGCAAATTTCGCAAAGGCCTGGGGAATTACAAATGGGTTTTATAAAAGCGGGGATCAAGTGAAATACGGGCCGGTTCAGCCGGAGTATGAAGATTTTCTGAAAACCATGGCGAAATGGTATAAAGAAGGCCTGATGGATCCGGACTTTGCTGCTACGGACGGCACCAATTTTGATGCGAAAGTGAGCGGTTCCCTTGGGGGATCCTATTACGGCGCCATTTTTGGCAATATGGGAAGGTTTACACAATCCGTAAGGTCGAATCAACCGGATTTTGAGCTGGCAGGAGCGCCGTTTCCCATTGGTCCGGCCGGAAAGTCCTATGGTTATATGGATCCTGCAGTAATGAACAGTGGAACCGCCATAATGTCAGGCTGTAAACATATCGAAGAGGCTGCCGGATATCTGGACTATGGATACGGTGAAGAAGGACATATGGCATTCAATTTTGGAATTGAAGGGGAAAGCTATACCTTGGAGGACGGCGAACCGGTTTATACCGACACAATAACGAAGAACCCCAAGCTTCCGATGACAAATGCCTTGATTCAATATGCCATGGCCATAGCGGACGGGCCATTTGTACAGGATGTAAGATACCATTGGCAAAATCTGATTTACCCTGAACAGAAGGAAGCAGTGAAAACCTGGCATGAAAGCAGTGTCCCCCTGAATATGCCTCCCATTACGCTGACCGCAGAGGAAAGCCAGAAGTTTACCAATATCATGTCTGAAATCAATACCTATGTGGATGAGATGACAACCAAATTTATTATGGGGGAGGAGTCTCCGGACAAGTTTGATTCGTTTGTAAAGCAGATAAAGAAAATGAAAGGGGACGAAGCTCTGAAGATACAACAGGATGCATTGGATCGATACCATGCAAGGTAAGAGCTCAAATTACCTTGAATCTGTGGAAGATAGGGCAGGATTCCGGGCTTTGATGATGCTTTCGCATTATTTGATATTTACAGACACAATCGGAGATGTCATCATAAAGGGGTAAAGAGTGCTCTTAGAAGAAGATGGGGAGGATTATTTTCTTGAAAAAAAGATTTCACATTAAAATGTTGGCGCTTCTGATTGCCATGATACTTGTTTCAGGCACATTCATTGCCGGTTGTGCCACCAGAGATGCCGATCAATCCGATGGGCCTGCCAATGGAAAAGGAAATCCAGGCTCAAACGATTCGGGGCAAAAATCCGAAAAATCGGAGAAAAACGGGAACATTACATTAACCTATTTCTGGGACATGGACTCCAAGGCTTCCATGAGTATGAAAAGCTATGACGAGATCGCCTGCCTTAAGGAAGCAGAAAAAGATACCGGAGTGAATATTGAGTGGATGCATCCACCGGCTGGGCAGGGCACCGAACAATTTAATCTGATGCTGGGTTCACAGGAGCTTCCGGATCTTATTTACTGGGGTTGGCGCGATGTATCAGGGGGGCCCGCAAAAGCCATAGCTGACGATTCCATTATAAAACTGAATGACGTGATTGCAGAACATGCGCCAAACTATCAAGCAATACTGGAAGCCAATCCGGACTGGAAAAAGGAAGCAGTGCTGGATGATGGCACCCTATATATGTTCCCGTTTATCCGTGGTAATGAAAAACTGCGGATAAGCCAGGGCTTTCAGATCCGAAAGGATTGGCTGGATCGTTTGAATATGGAAGTACCGAAAACGATGGAGGACTGGCATACGGTCTTAACAGCGTTCAGGGAAAATGATATGAATCAAAACGGGGATAAGACAGATGAACTGCCTTATGTCAGCACAGGTCTTGGAAATATTGCGACTTTTACAAGGGCCTGGGGTATATTGAAAGGGTTTTACAGGAATGGAGACACCGTGGAATATGGCCCGGTGCAGCCGGAGTATAAGGACTTTCTGAAGACGATGGCAAAATGGTATAAAGAAGGCCTGATTGATCCGGATTTTGCAGCTACGGACGCCACCAGCTTTGATGCCAAGGTAACCGGTTCCCTTGCGGGGGCGTTTTATGGTATGATACTGGGCAATATGGGCAGATTTACCCAATCCGTAAGAGCAAAACAGCCGGAATTTGAGTTGGCGGGCGCTCCCTTTCCAATTGGCGATGCCGGAAAATCATTCGGTTACCTGGAGCCTTCCGTTCAAAGCTCGGGAACGGCCATTACCACAGCATGTAAAAATGCAGACAAGGCAGCGGAATATCTGGATTATGCCTATGGGGAAAAAGGAAAGATGCTGTTTAATTTTGGAATTGAAGGAGAAAGCTATACAATGGAAAACGGCGAACCGAAGTATACGGAAATGGTACTGAACAATCCGGATCTTCCAGTGGCAAATTCCCTGATACGCTACGCTTTATCCATAGCCATTGGCCCGTTTGTACAGGATGTCAGATATTTTGATCAGGTTCTGATTTATCCGGAACAGCAGCAGGCATTAAAGACATGGATTGAAGACAGTGATGATATTTCATTGAACATGCCCCCCGTTACCTTAACTACGGAGGAAAGCCAGAAGTCTACCAATATCATGTCTGAAATCAATACCTATGTGGATGAGATGACGACCAAATTTATCATGGGAGAGGAGTCTCCGGACAAGTTTGATTCATTTGTAAAGCAGATAAAGAAAATGAAAGGGGACGAAGCTCTGAAGATACGTCAGGATGCATTGGATCGATACAATGCGAGATAGGGCAGGATAGAACGATATCTGATGGCACAAGTATTACTGAAGGGATGCCGCTAACATCCCTTCAGTAATATGTTTCAGAAGTAAATGAGCATATTTTGGGAATCAGAGAAAGAGGTGTCTTTGTGACGATGGAAAGGCAAAAGATGCAGAATGCAAAGTACGGTGTTTCGGAAAAAAGCAGCTATCGGTCCATGCTTGCCAGGGATTTCCGAAAAAATCGGCTGATCTATTTGATGGCTTTGCCTGTTCTGGCGTATTATATTATTTTTCAATACGGCCCTATGTATGGCCTTACAATCGCATTTAAAAATTTTACTCCCGCAAAAGGAATTCTGGGAAGTCCATGGGTGGGATTTCAATGGTTTCAGGAGTTTTTTAACAGTTATTATTTTGAAAGGCTGCTGAAGAATACATTGCTGATTAATTTATTCAGCCTGCTTTTTTCTTTTCCTGCTCCCATTATTCTGGCGCTCCTTTTGAATGAACTGCGAAAGGAGAAGTTTAAGCGAACCGTGCAGACGATTACCTATATGCCGCATTTCATATCGCTGGTAGTCATATGTGGTATGATTCATGACTTTACGGCAAGGGACGGGATTATCAATGATTTGGTTGTCCTGCTTGGTGGAAAGCGGAGCACAATGTTGTTGGAACCACAGCTGTTCAAATCGATTTATATCATTTCCGGTATCTGGCAGGGCATTGGCTGGGGCTCCATTATCTATCTGGCGGCATTGTCCGGGATCGATCCGGAGCTCTATCAGGCTTCCGTTATCGACGGAGCAAATCGTTGGAACCAGATCTGGCATATCACACTTCCTGGTATTCTGCCCACTATCGTGATTTTGCTGATTATGAGAATCGGCTCCATGATGAGCGTTGGGCATGAGAAAATTATTCTGCTGTATAATCCCAGTACCTATGAGACGGCAGATGTCATATCCTCCTTTGTATACCGAAAGGGTCTGTTGGAGGCAAATTACAGCTATAGCGCGGCAGTGGGGCTGTTTAATTCCATAATCAATCTGATACTGGTGATTGCAGCGAACTGGTTCAGCCGCAAAGCTACGGAAACCAGCCTTTGGTAAGGAGGAGAAGAGTGTGAAAATTAAAAGAAGCATTGGAGAAAGAACCTTTGACGGGATCAATGTAATATTCATGATATTATTAATCATTGTGACACTGTATCCGTTGTTGTATGTCGCATTTGCATCCATCAGCAGCCCATCCCTGCTCATGCAGCATCGGGGTATTTTGCTGGTTCCTCTGGGGTTTGAAACCGGGGCATATCAGGCAGTCTTTGATAATCCCATGATATCCCGGGGTTATATCAATACGCTGTTTATTGTCGTGGTCGGAACGACCGTCAATATTGTGATGACATCGCTTGGGGCATATGTGTTATCCCGTAAGGATCTATACTGGAAAAAAGTCTTCATGTTCCTGATTGTGCTCACCATGTTCTTCGGAGGAGGAATGATCCCGACTTATTTGCTGGTAAAGCAGCTGCATCTGACCAATACCCTGTGGTCCCTTATCATACCGAACGCCTTAAGCACCTATAATATGATTATTATGAGGACTTCTTTTATGTCGATTCCCGCAAGTCTGGAAGAATCGGCCAGAATCGACGGGGCAAAGGATTTTACGATTTTGTTTAAGATTATTTTACCGCTGTCCATGCCGGTGATCTCGGTTATGATACTATTTTATGGAGTAGGACATTGGAATGCCTGGTTCAATGCCATGATTTACCTGAGAAATCGTGACTTGTATCCGCTGCAGCTGATATTGCGGGAAATTCTGATTGCCAGCAGTCTGGATAACATGATGACGGAAACGGCTGTGGTGGACAGGGAACCCGTTGCACAGACGGTGAAATATGCTACAATAATGGTTGCAACTTTGCCCATTCTGTGTGTATATCCGTTTTTGCAGAAGTATTTCGTGAAAGGGGTTATGATCGGAGCACTGAAAGGGTAGAGCAGCTGTGAAAGCATGTTTTTGCAGCACAGACAACAGATGAGATGAAAATGGGAAACCATTCATCATGAAAGAGCTTTGAATCAGGAGTGATTCCAGTGGCATGTACCAAAAAAATACGGACGGCTATATGGAATGGATTAAAAAAGAGATCCTGGAATAACAAGAGTATATTGATCTCCTGGCTGATCTCCTATCTGTCCATACTCCTGATTCCCATTACTATCAGCGGATTTTTCTACATGGAATCCGCACGGATTGTTGAAAAGGAAATCAACAACAATAATTTTGTAATGCTGAAACAGATTCAGAGGATCATTGATAAAAAGATGTCGGATGTACAGCGCCTGAGTCTCCAGATTGCCTGGGATCCAAAGATAAAGTCTCTTGTATATTCCCGCGCGCCTATGGATTCCCACGGGAGGTATGTGATCAGTGAGGTAAAAAAAGATGTTTTTTTGTATCGGGTGGCCAACAGCTATATTGACGAGATCTATATCTATTTGCATGATACTGATATGTTTATAAATTCGCGGACCTCATACAGCATGGATTTGCTGAAGGGGGTGCTGGCAGATCATGAGAAGATTTCAGCCGGGCAATTTAAGAAGTTATCAGGCAGGGAATATATGAATCAGTTTACCAATATGGAAATATGGCAGGGGAAGACAAGGAAATCCACCATTGCCTGTATCCAGTCCCTGCCTTACGGAGTACATTACACAGCCCAGGCAACCATGCTGATATTACTGGATTATGATGCATTCCTGGATGAGATATCCAGTCTGGAAGGCCTCCAGCAGGGGAATGTGGTGATTCTGGATGAGAAAAGCCAGGTGGTTGCTTCCACCGACTCCGCACACTCCTATTCCGGGATTCAATATGGGAAGTTTCAGGATAACAGCTTATCCCATCAGACCATAGACGGGAAGGAGTATGTACTGTCCAGCATCCATTCCCAGGTCAATGACTGGAAGTATCTATTTATTCTTCCGTCCGGTGTATTTCTGGAAAAAGTAAAGTATATCAAACGGCTTACCGGATACAGCATTTTGTTATGCCTGATCATCGGAGGAATCGTATCCTACCTGTTTACCAGGAGAAATTATAATCCGGTTCAGGAAATTGTTCATGCGCTCGCAGATACTGCCGGTATCGAATTGAATCCTGGTTGGAATGAATATCGTTTTATCCGAAAAGCAATCACCAATACCCTGGATGCAAAGGAAAAGATGGAGCAGAAGCTGGAGCGGCAAAAGATTACACTGCGCTCCGACTTTCTGGTTCGCCTGATCAAGGGCATTCCGGAGCGCTCTGTGCCGATTGATGAAGCTCTCTCCTCATATGGCATTGAGTGGCCGGGAGACAGCTTTTGTGTGATACTGTTTTACATTGAAGACTTCAGGCAGTTGTTTGCCGGAGAATCTTCAGATTCCGTCGAACAATTAAAACTGGTTCGGTTTATTATTGCAAATGTGACGGAGGAATTGATCAACAGAAAATACAGGGGATTTGTACTGGAAGTGGATGATTTGACGGCATGTCTGGTAAACATCAGGGAGGATCGGCAAGCCGGGGCCAAAAATGATCTGAATACAATCGCCGGGGAAATCCAGCACTTTATCCGGGAGAACTTCTTTATTCACATGACCATATCCATAGGCAATATTCACTTCAAAATGGCCGGGATTCCACAATCCTTCCAGGAGGCAAAGGAGGCGATGCAATATCGGATGATCATGGGGAGCGAACGGATTATTGGATACTATGAGATCGTCAATCCAAAAAACAACTATGACTACCCCATAGAAAAGGAACAACAGCTGATCAACGCAATCAAAACGGGAGATTTTCAGGCGGCCCAAAACATTATCAATAATGTGTTTCAACAACATTTCTCCGGAGAGATGATTTCTGTGGAAATGACAAAATGCCTCCTTTTTGATCTGATGAGCACGATGATCAAAGCATTGAATGACATCGATATGCCGGATACCAGCGCTTTTGTGGAAGAATTGAATCCTATAACGAGATTGTCCGGATCCAATACGGTAATGGAAATGAAATATGAGATCATGAATATCCTGAAAAAAATCTGCGATTACATTGTGTGCAATAAAAAAGACCGGAATCAGAAGATAGCGGATCAGATCCGTTTTCTTGTTGATCAGAACTATACGGACACCAATTTATGCATTGCCGGTATTGCAGAGGAGTTTGGACTGACCGGCCCTTATATCTCGAAGATCTTCAAGGATCAGACGGGGGAAGGAATACAGGATTATATCAACAAGGTACGGATCCGGCGGGCAAAAGTACTGTTAATCGAAGAACGTTGGAACCTGGACCGGACAGCAAAGAAAGTCGGATACTGTAACAGCAACGGCTTGATCCGTATTTTCAAGAAATACGAAGGGCTGACTCCCGGAAAGTATCGGGAAATGAATCGGTAGAACTGCATGAGACTATAAAATAAGTGACTGGGACAACCCAGCCACTTATCTATTTTTGTTTCATCGATTTACAAAGCGGAAATCAGTTGTGGAGACGTTCTTCCAGGTTTGCCAGCTGGTGAGCCAGCTCTTTTGGTAATTTATCCCCATAGATCCTGTAATATTCCTTTATGGAATCCACTTCTTTCAGCCACTCCTGCTTATCCACATGGAGCAACTCCTGCATGTCCTCTTCACTGACATCCAGTCCCTCTGTATTGATGGCGCCCGGGCCAGGAATGTTTCCAATGGGGGATTTTACAGCTTTGCCTTTGCCGGAAGATCTTTCAAAGATCCATTTCAGTACACGGCTGTTCTCGCCGAATCCGGGCCACAGGAATTTGCCGTCATCGTCTTTACGGAACCAGTTGACATAATAGATCCTGGGCAGTTTGTCGGGATCTGCTTTCTTTCCGATGTCCAGCCAATGATTCAGGTAGTCGCCCATATTGTATCCGCAGAAAGGAAGCATGGCAAATGGATCACGGCGTACCTGACCGATGTTTTTGGAGATGGTTGCTGCTGTAATCTCGGAGCCCATAATGGATCCCATGAAGATGCCATGCTCCCAGTTAAAGCTCTCATGAACCAGGGGGATGGTTGTGGGGCGGCGTCCGCCGACCAGTATGGCAGAGATGGGAACTCCGGCAGGATCTTCCCATTCCGGGGCGATTACGGGGCATTGCTTCGCAGGTGCGGTAAACCGGGCATTGGGATGAGCAGCAGGTTTTCTGCTGTCCGGAGTCCAGTCGTTGCCTTGCCAGTCAACCAGATGATCCGGTGCGTCCTGGTCAATTCCTTCCCACCAGACGTCTCCGTCATCCGTCAATGCAACGTTGGTATAAATGGTGTTCTTTGCTGCACTGTGCATGGCATTGGGGTTGGATTTGTAGGAGGTTCCCGGTGCCACTCCAAAGAACCCTGCTTCAGGATTGATGGCATACAGGCGTCCGTCTTTTCCGAATTTCATCCAGGCAATGTCGTCTCCGACGGTTTCCACTTTCCAGCCCGGAATGGTAGGAATCAACATGGCCAGATTGGTTTTCCCGCAGGCACTTGGGAATGCTCCGGTTATATACTTTACTTCGCCTTCCGGGTTGGTAAGCTTCAGAATCAGCATATGCTCCGCCAGCCAGCCTTCATCTCTAGCCTGAACGGAAGCAATGCGGAGGGCGAAACATTTTTTGCCCAGCAGTGCATTTCCGCCATAGCCGGAACCATAGGACCAGATTGTCCTTTCTTCCGGGAACTGGCTGATATATTTTTTCTCCATGGGGGCACAGGGCCAGGTGGAATCCTTTTCCCCTTCCTTCAGCGGAGCGCCTACGGAATGCAGGCAGGGAACAAATTCACCGTCTCCCAGGACATCCAGTACTTTCTTTCCAATACGGGTCATAATGCGCATGTTTACAACAACGTATGCGCTGTCGGTCAATTCTACACCGATTTTGGAGGCAGGGGAGCCAACCGGTCCCATTGAGAAAGGAATGACATACATGGTTCTGCCTTTCATGCAGCCTTTGTACAGACCCTTCATGGTATCCTTCAATTCATCCGGATCAATCCAGTTGTTTGTCGGACCCGCATCTTCCTTTTTCCTGGAGGCAATAAACGTTCTGTCTTCCACACGTGCAACATCGGAAGGGTCGCTGCGGAACAGATAGCAGCCCGGCTTTTTATCCGGATTCAGCTTGATTGCTGTGCCTTTATCTACCAGTTCCTGCAACAGGCGGTCATTTTCCTCCTGGGAACCATCGCACCATTCAACTTTATCAGGTTGACACATGTCTTTCATCTCTTGTACCCAATCCAACAGCTTCTGATTCGTGGTCATCTTGTCACTCATCTGATTACTCCTTTGCTGAATAAGTATTTTATAGAATGGTAATGCACCATTGTATAATCCTAAAACATCTTTACCCATCTTTCAAAACATTTAACCGACTTTTTTCGTTAAAAAATTAACCCAATATATTATATCATGAAAATTCGAAGCCTGCCATGGAGTCTGCTTATTTTCCGAAGAGCCGTCCGGTAATACGATGCAGAAGAGATTTCTCGGCAGTCTTTTGCTGTGTTTTGGCAGAATTTTTCAATGTTCCGGAAGGTTTTTCCTGAGGTTTTTTGGCTTCGGAAACTTTATCAGGAGCAGGCGGATGGCTTTTTCCCTGCCCGGGATTTTCGATGGGCTTTTTTTCCGGCACTGTCTCTTTTGCTTTGTGAACTTGCCCCTGTCGGGATTTCGGTCTTTGAGGTCTTTGAGGTCTTTGAGGAGACGGATTGCGGGATGATTTTTTTCTCCCGCCTTTGGACCTGGAGACCGGCACAGGACGGCTTTTTATCCGATTGTGCTGAATCCAACGGTGGGATTCTTCCCTGCATTTTGCGAGATCCTGATCCGTCGGCAGGTCCGCTTCCGGAATCAGGGTGCCGATATGTTCCTCTATTTCATACAGGGTCATAATATCCTCACCGGTTACCAGGCTGATGGCATGGCCGTCATGTCCTGCCCGCCCCGTCCGGCCGATCCGATGGACGTAACCGTCCAGTTCTTCGGGAACATCATAGTTGATGACCAGGGACAGATTGTCAATGTCGATGCCGCGGGCAGCCACGTCCGTGGCAACCAGGATATTGTATTCCCTTCTCTTGAACTGCTGAATGTTTCTCATACGTTTTGCCTGGGGGATATCCCCGTGGAGGGAGCGGCAGTCATAACCCTTTCGGATCAGAAAGTTTTGCACCCGGTCCACTGCTGCACGGGTATTGCAGAAAATCATGCACGTTTCCGGACGTTCCATCAGGAGAATCCGGTTTAACTGGGTTCGCTTTTCGTTTCTCCGGACCCGGTAATGTTTCTGTTCGATGGTGTCCACTGTCATGGTTTTGGATTCGATTTCGATGGTAGCCGGATGATTCATGTATGCACTGCACAGTCTGCGGATTTCCCCGGGGATGGTGGCGGAGAAAAGAAGGGTGGTGCGATTTGGGGGAAGGGTGCGGATGATCCTGCGAACCTGACCAATAAAGCCCATGTCCATCATCCGGTCCACTTCATCCAATACCAAAAAGCGAATGTTTTTTGTGATCAGGTTTTTATGCTGGATGTGATCATAAATTCTGCCGGGAGTGCCGGTAACCATGGAAATGGGACTTTTAAGAGCCTGAATTTCCTTATTCATGTTGTGCTGGCCGTATACTGCCGTGGTACGGTGCGGAAGATGGCTTGCCATTTTTTTCAGGTCGTTGTCCACCTGAACCGCCAGTTCCCTTGTCGGTTCCAATATAAGACATTGGGGCCCCGGCTTTTCCGGATCGGTCATTTGCAGAAGGGATACCCCAAAAACAGCCGTTTTTCCGCTGCCGGTCTTGGACATGACAATCACATCCTCCCCGCTCAATATATGGGGGATCGCTTTCTTCTGTACCTCCGTGGGCTCTTCGAAACCCATCCCGTTCAAAGCTTTTAAAATAGGCTCCGAAAGGCCCAATTCCCTGAAATCATTATTACTGCTCATAATATTCTCCTATTCTGTGTCGCCGGCCATGAAAACAATACCACAATGTCCCTCCCAATGCAAGAAGGGAGACAGCGGGGAGACAGGAGACAAAGAACCCGCCGGAAATATCATACCATACCGGCTGTACCGGAATATCATGCCATTATGATCTGGTCATCGGATTGGAGTCCCAGCTTTTTGGCGGCATCTTCCCGCATCTGATATTTCAGTATTTTTCCTGCTGCATTCATTGGAAATTCCGTTACGAAGCTGACGTACCTGGGCGTTTTCTGCCTGGCCATATGGGAGCGGACATACTCCCTGACTTCCTCTGCTGTCATTTCCTCGCCCTTTTTCAGGATGACAAAGGCCATGATTGCCTCGCCGTATGTCTTGTCCGGTACGCCGATGACCTGCACGTCCTTTATCTTGGGATGGGTATAGATGAAGTCCTCAATTTCCTTGGGGTAAATGTTTTCTCCGCCACGAATGATCATATCCTTGATTCTTCCGGTGATGATGTAATTCCCGTTGGAGTCCCGCCTGGCCAGGTCCCCGGTATGGAGCCATCCATTTTCGTCAATTGCGGCAGCCGTGGCTTCCGGCATGTTGTAATATCCCTTCATGATATTGTAACCTTTTGCGACGAATTCCCCGTCTACATTGTCCGGCAGGTCTTCACCGGTTTTCGTATCCACAATTTTGCATTCCACCTGGGGAAGCGGACGCCCCACCGTATTGATCCGGACATCCAGGGGATCGTCCACGCGGCTTTGCGTGCACCCGGGGGAGGATTCGGTCTGACCGTATACAATGGTGATCTGCTTCATGTTCATCTTATCCACCACGTCCTGCATGACCCTGGCGGGACAGGGACTGCCGGCCATGATGCCGGTCCGCATATGGGAAAAATCGGTTTTTGGAAAATTCTCATGCTCCAGCATGGTGATGAACATGGTGGGGACTCCGTGAAAGCAGGTAATTTTTTCCTTGTTGATGCATGCCAGGGATCTTCTTGGCGAGAAATAGGGCATTGGACACAGGGTTGTGCCGTGGGTCATGGCAGCCACCATGGCCAATACCATCCCGAAACAATGAAACATCGGTACATGTATCATCATGCGGTCGGCTGTGGACAGATCCATACAGTCCCCGATGCATTTTCCGTTGTTTACCACATTATAGTGAGTAAGCATGACGCCTTTGGGGAAGCCTGTGGTACCGGAAGTGTACTGTATGTTGCAGATATCATCCTTGTCCATGGCGTCTGCCCGGCGTTCCGCCTCTTCCTCCGGTACCTTTTCTGCCAGGGAGACGGCTTCCTCCCAGGTGATGCATCCCGGCTGACTGGACTCCACCGTAATGATATTGCGAAGGCGGGGAAGGCGTTTGGTATGCAGAGGTTCTCTGGAAGGCGCGGTCTCCAGCTCGGGGCAGATCTCCTTCATGATGCTGATATAATCAGAGTCCTTGAAGCCATCCATCATCACCAAGGTATGGGTATCCGACTGCCGGAGCAGAAATTCGGTTTCACGGATTTTATAGGAGGTATTGACGGTAACAAGATTGGCTCCGATCATGGTGGTTGCCCAGAATGTGATAAACCATTGAGGTACATTGGTGGCCCAGATGGCAACCTGATCCCCCGGTTCCACACCCAAAGCAATCAGGGAACGGGCAAAAGTATGCACATCGTCCCGGAATTCGGAATAGGTCCTGATATAGTCCAGGGTGGAATAACGGAAGGCGTATTGGTCCGGAAACTCCTCTGTGACACGGTCCAATACCTGCGGAAAGGTAAGATCGATCAGGATATCGTGCTTCCATATGTATTTTCCGGTCCCGGCGGCGTTGTCATACAGAGGACTGTCCTGGACGGTTTCCGTTTCCATATAATGGCTCATTATCATTCTCCTCACTTTTGATATATTGTTGATATATGCTGATATATTGCGGAATCCCGGAGAGGCTTCTTCGAAAAACAAAAAAGCTTTCGTCTGACTGCACTCCTGCAAGAGACGAAAGCGTTCCCTTACGTGGCATCACTTCATGGGTATACAAGCACTACCCGCTTTCCGACATCCTTTCAAGACGAATGTCCTCCCGTGATTGCGGCAAAAGGCCTGTTTGCCGCAGCCGGTAATCTGAATCCGGCTTTTGACGTGTTTTCCTGTCAGGCCATAAATCAATTTTCAACCATTTTAACAAATTTTTTGCCTGGTGTAAAGTCGCCGGTAAATGATTTTCGCTTTCCGGCTGGTTTCGGAAGGGGAAAACGAAGGGGAAATCCTTGATTTTCCATGGGAAACATGGTATGATTCAAATATTAATATGAGAGGCAAAAGAGATGGAAAATCCCATAAAAACGATTCATTCTTATGCTCCGACCCGAATCTGTGATATCGGGGGCTGGACGGATACCTGGTTTGCAAGGTACGGCAATGTTTTCAGCATCGCCGTGTATCCCGGTGCGGAGGTTCAGATCAAGTGTTTCCCCACAGTCGGGGAACCGGAAATCAGGGTTTATCTTGAGAATTTTGATTACCGTTATACTCAATTTCCAAACAGGATTCAATATGGGATACACCCGTTGATTGATGCATCCATTGAAAGCATTCCCATACCGGAAAAGATGTCCTTGGAGATCAATGTCTATTCTGCCATGCCTCCGGGAGCCTCGGTGGGGACTTCCAGTGCCATTTCCGTTGCCCTGATCGGCGGGCTGGATGCTTTGAACGAAGGACATTTGTCTGCGGGAGAGGCGGCCAGGCTGGCTCATCAGGCGGAGACGGTAAAGTTAAAGCAGCAAAGCGGCATACAGGATCAGCTGGCGTCTGCCTATGGAGGGATCCGTTATATTGAAATACCAAGGTATCCCTATGCATCTGTTTCCCCTGTGTCCCTTCCGGAGCAGATATGGTGGGAGCTGGGACAATGCCTTTTGCTGATTTATATCGGTGCGCCTCACAATTCGGATAAAGTACATCAGAAAGTCATCCGGAGAATGGGGCAGGATGCTTCGGAGGATCCGCTGTTTTGTGCCATGCGGATTCTGGCCCGGGAAGCAAGAAATGCGGTGATTGCGGGAGACCTTTCCGCACTGGGCCGGACCATGGATGAGAATACGGAGATTCAGCGCCGGATGCATCGGGAGCTGGTGTGCGATTCCTTTGAGGAAGTGATAGCTGTCTGCAGGGAATTTGATGTGCTGGGCTGTAAGGTAAACGGAGCGGGAGGAGACGGTGGGACCGTCACCGCATTGACCGATGGGGATATGGTAAAAAAACGCAGACTGATCCGGGCCCTGGAGGGGAAAGGCTATCAGGTTGTTCCCATTATCCTTGCCCGTCAGGGACTTTCCATCTGGCAGGAGCAGACCGGCGGGGCACGAAAGGAAGAAAGACAGAAAACGGGAAAAGTACTCCGGGGCACAGATGAACAAGACGGATCCGGGATAACAAGTCCGGAAAGAGATGAAAGATAAAGGAAACAAAAAGATAAAGGGAACAACAGATGGAGGGGTGGAAATGGCAGATTGTGTTACAATTACCGGATTTGCAGATGAAATTGATCCGATGCTGGACAAACAGATGGAGGTCCTGAAAAAGCTTGGAATTTCTCATGTGGAAATGCGCAGGGCGGACGCCAAAAATTTGGTGGACTATCCGATAAAAGAGGTAAAACAAATTAAGTCACGTCTGGATGCAGGCGGGATTCGCCTTTCGGCGGTGGGATCGCCGATCGGCAAAATTGGGATTGCGGACGATTTTGCACCGCATATGGAGCAGTTTAAGCACACGGTGGAGATTGCCCATGAGATGGAGACTCCCTATATCCGGATATTCAGCTTCTTTATCCCGGAGGGAGAGGAGCGGACTGCATACAGGGAAGCGGTTCTGGAGCGATTGGGGCAGTTTGTGGATTATGCGGCTTCCAATGATGTTATCCTGCTTCATGAGAATGAAAAGAATATTTACGGGGAAAAGGCCCCGGAATGTCTGGAAATCATGAAGAATTTTTACGGCGATCATTTTAAGGCAGTGTTTGACTTTGCCAATTTTGTTCAGGTCAGGCAGGATACCCTGGAAGCATATGAGATGCTGAAGCCCTATGTGGAGTATGTTCATATCAAGGACGCCCGATGGAGCGACGGAACTGTGGTTCCGGCAGGCTACGGAGACGGTCATGTGAAAGAGATCCTGAAGCAGCTGAAGGAAAGCGGATATCATGGATATTTGTCGCTGGAACCTCATTTAACCAATTTTGTCGGCTTTTCCGATCTGGAACAGGGAGGAAAGATCGGAAAGAAATTGACGGGGGAAGAAGCGTTTACCCTGGCTTATGATTCCCTGAAGAAGCTTCTGAAGGAAATCTGAATTCCATCTGATTCCGATCTTTTGTGGCTTGGGATCCCGGTTCATTGGGACTTGCGGGGATCAAATAAATTCCATGGGAAAACATCCGGGGGATGGGAGGTAAATACCATCTCCCTTTTTGTTGTCGGATGCCGGAAAACAAGCTGATGGGACCAGAGTGCCATTTGCTGCCCGGGAGAGTTCACATCAGCGCCATATTTCTGATCCCCGTAAAGGGGGTGTCCGATGGCAGCAAACTGAACCCGTATCTGGTGAGAGCGTCCGGTCCAAAGGCGGATGCGGACCAGGGCAAGGGAACCCGGATTGCAGGAATCCCCTGTTTGAATCCCCTTGCTGTCCTGCACCTGATAGTCCAGAACGGCCCGTTTGCTTCCGGAAACGGACGGGGATACCGTCCGCACGATGTTGGTTGTCCTGTCTTTTTGCAGACAATGTTCCAGCCGCCCTTTTTTGTCCCCTGGTGTACCACGGACCACTGCCAGGTAGACTTTCCCGAATGCACGGGTCCGGATCTGGTCCGAAAGGCGGGCGGCGGCCTTGGAGGTTCTGGCAAAGACCATGACTCCGCCTGCCGGCCGGTCCAGACGATGCACCAGCCCCAGATAGACATTGCCCGGCTTCTGATACCGGATTTTGATATCCTGCTTCAGAAGGGACAAAAGATCCGGATCGCCGGATGCGTCTCCCTGTGATGGCATATTCACCGGCTTTTCCACGACCAGAAGATGATTGTCCTCGTATAATACAGGGATCGGGGGAGAGAAGACGGTTTGGCTCATTTTTCCGCCTCCGCTTCCCAGCGTCCGGACGCTCCGCATGGCAGGATCAGTCCCGAACGGGTAATGGGCAGTCCCACCTCATCGGATGTGACGGCTCCTCCATATTCCTTTTTCATGGAAAGGGTCAGGAGGTTGTACAGAACGGTAGGCGCCAGGCCAGTGGTATAGGAGTTAATCAGAAAGAACAGAGGGTGGGGGGAGAGCACCTTTCTGCAAAGCTCGATCAGACCATACAGTTTGTTTTCGATTTTCCAGACTTCTCCCCCGGGACCTCTTCCATAGGAAGGAGGATCCATGATCACTGCGTCATACTGTCGGCCCCTGCGTATTTCCCGCTGTACGAACTTTACAGCGTCATCCACAAGGAAGCGGACTCTCCGGTTTGCCAGTCCGGACAACCGAAGATTTTCCTTTGCCCAGGTGACCATTCCCTTTGCCGCATCCACATGACAGACCTCTTCCGCGCCGGCGCAGGCTGCGGCAGCGCTGGCGCAGCCCGTATAGGCAAACAGATTCAGCACCCGGACAGGGCGGCTGCTGTGCTTTATTTTTTTCATGATCCATTCCCAGTTAACGGCCTGTTCCGGAAACACTCCGGTATGCTTGAACCCCATGGGCTTTACATGAAAGGTCAGATTTTCCCAGGAAATCCCCCATTGCTCCGGGAGTTTCGAAAAATACTCCCAGGAACCGCCGCCCGTATTGCTTCTGTGATAGCGGGCATGGGCAATGTTCCAGAACTTGTCATCGGATGCCCTGGGCCAGATCACCTGGGGATCCGGGCGCCGCAATACAAACCTTCCCCAACGCTCCAGCTTTTCCCCGTCTCCGGTATCGATCAGTTCATAATCTTTCCAGTTCTCTGCTAAAAACAATTTCATGTTCCTCCTGTTCGCCTTATTATACCAATCCCAATCCGTCTTATCAATGCCGTATTTGAATAACAAATGTAAAATATTGTACTTCATAAAACGTCCGGAATCTGATATCCTAGTACATACGGGAACAATATGTCGTATTTTGCGGGAATGGCTGCTTTGCAGGAACTTCGGTTCTGTTTTGATGACCGGTTTGGGCCGGGACAGGGTTCCGGACGGCAGCAGTCCAAATTTAAGGGAAACGAAGGATGATGCTTATGAAAATTGCAGTTGCAGGAACCGGATATGTCGGGCTGGTTACCGGTGTATGCCTGGCAGAGATGGGACATGACGTGGTATGCGTTGATATTGATGAGGAAAAAGTCCGGAAAATGGAATCCGGGAAATCCCCTATCTATGAGCCGGGACTGGAGGAATTGATGAAAAAGAACCGGGAACGGCTGACCTTTACCACAGATTATCAAAATGCCTACCGGATTGCGAAGGTCATCTTCATCGGTGTCGGCACTCCGGAGAAAAAGGACGGTTCCGCCAACCTGAAATATGTCTATGAAGTGGCAGGGCAGATTGCGAAAAGCGTGGAGCAGGATTCCCTGGTTGTGATCAAATCCACTGTTCCCATAGGAACCAATGATCGGATTGAGAGACTTCTGAAGGAACGCGTCAGGGACGGCCTGAATATTGAAGTGGCTTCCAATCCGGAGTTTCTGGCCCAGGGTACGGCAGTGAGGGATACCTTGCACGCTTCCCGGATTGTGATTGGAGTGGAATCCCCACAGGCAGAAAAGGTTCTGCGGGATGTTTATCGGAACTTTGACCGGCCTCTGGTTGTCACGGACCGCAGGAGTGCGGAAATGATAAAATACGCATCCAATGATTTCCTTGCCCTGAAGGTGTCCTATATCAATGAAATCGCCAATGTCTGTGACGTGATCGGTGCCAACGTGGATGATGTGGTCACCGGCATGGGCATGGATCCCCGGATCGGAAGCCGATTCCTGAAACCCGGTATCGGATACGGCGGTTCCTGCTTTCCAAAGGATACCAGGGCCCTTCACTGGTTGGCCAGTTTTCATGATTATGAATTGAAAACGGTGAAGGCAGCCATTGAGGTCAATGAAAATCAGAAGATCAAGCTGATCAAGAAGGCCAGACAGTATTATGAAGATTTTAACGGGCTGAAGGCAGCGGCTCTGGGCCTGACGTTCAAGCCGGGCACGGATGATTTGCGGGAGGCTCCCTCTCTTTCCAATATACCGATCCTGCTGGAGGACGGCATGGATATCCGGGCCTGGGATCCCATCGGCATGGACTCCTTCCGCAGGCTTTACCCCGACGGGATCACCTATTGCGAATCCATGGAAGAAGCACTGAACGATACGGATATCTGCTTCATCTTTACGGAATGGCCGGAGATCGCAGACTTCAGTCTGTCCGGGTATGCGGAGCGGATGCGCACTCCCATTATCCTGGACGGCAGAAACTGTTACCGTCTGGAGGATGCGGAAAAGGCACCGGTTCTATATGATTCCATCGGCAGACGGGTTGTCGGCAAGTACAAAAAATGATTGCCGGATGGAAGATGGCCTTATTTTGCAGGAGGAACTATAAAAAATGGTGAGAATTCATCATTTTTTATAGTTTTTTCTTTTATGTGGAAGGAATTTCATGAGCGGTGTCGAAGAGAATATATGTAAATATAAATAAGTAAATAAGGGAATTGCAGGAGAAGGCGGTTTGAAATGTCCATCATTGAAAAGACCAGCAAGGCGATTGCATCGAAGACAGCTGCTATTCTGAATCTGGACCAGGACCATCGGGAAGTTCTGGAATATGGTGCCCTGAATTTTTTGCAAACCCTGTTTACCATTCTTCTGATTGTTCTGTTTGGTATTCTGGCCGGATCGTTGCCGGAGGTTCTCGTCCTGTCACTGACAGCTGCCCTGTTGCGTCAATTTTCCGGAGGGGTGCACGCCACTTCCCCCTATCGCTGTGCGGTACTCAGTGTTCTGATCTTTGGAGGACTTTCCCTTCTTGTGAAGTATGTGCTGCTTTTTTCATCACGGATGCCTGCTCTTCTTTTTCAAGGAGGAGCCCTTGCTTTGATTCTCGTTTTCCTGTATCGGTATGCACCGGCGGACAGTCCGAACAAAAGGATCAAAAATCCGGATACCCGGTATCGGCTGAAAAAATCATCCTTCTTCTTTGTAATGGCAGCAGAGCTGCTTACTGCGATATTATGGGAGGTTCATCTGAAAGCGGATTCGGAAATGGCACTTCAGTTCCTTGTCTGCATACAGCTGGGAATGCTTTGGCAGGCGCTCAGCATTACCCCGGTGATGCACCGGGTCATCTGCTGGATGGATTCTCTCTTAATAAAATTTAATCCGTGGAAAGGAGGCGTTAGAGCGTGAAAAAGTCCATCGTGAAGGCCGCAACCGTATGTGCTGGTTTCCTGACATTCCTTGCTACCATGGCATCTGCTTCTGCATGCTGGATCTGGTTCTATCAACCGGAAGAGCCCAAAGTCCTGCGCAGGGAGTAACTCCAATCCAATCGGGCCAATGGGACATGCACTGTTGATATCTTCAACAGTGCAGGCCCTTTTTTTAAGTTGAAAGGAAAATCAAAAAAACGGAATGAAACAAACGGATAGGAAAAACACCAGGTATGTATGGACTCTCCCTGTTCTGTGGATGTGCATCATTTTTGCCTTCTCCCATCAGCCGGGGAACGATTCTTCCCGGATGAGCGGGGGAATCACACAGATCATCGAATCAATGGCAGGATTTTTAAATATCAATACGGATCGTTTTGATTTGCATTTGTTTGTAAGAAAATCAGCACACTTTCTGGAATTTGCCGTTTTGGGGGCTTTGTTTTTTGCAGCATTCCGCCCGGCTTCCAGAAGACCGTCTCCCCGGAGCGGCTTGCGGACAGGTCTCAGGGCACAGGCGGCCGGCATGGCCTATGCGGCAACAGATGAACTGCATCAGTTGTTTGTTCCCGGGCGAAGCTGCCAGGTTCGGGATATGCTGATCGACAGCTGCGGTGTACTGCTGGCCGTTCTGCTCTGCTGTGCGTTTTATCTGGCGAGGGGCAGGCGGCGTGCCGAATATCATTGACTTTCCGGGCGATTCCTTTATAATTTATTTGTAATCGTGTGTTCGTATGGATAAGGAGGAGTCGCATGATGTTTCACGGAATCGGAACCAACATGAGCAATTTATTTCTGGCATCCAACGCAAAAACAAGGTCCATCAGCCCGGAGAACCTTACCGGCGAAAAGGGCGGAGGTGCCCGATGTGAGCTGGCAGACGGAACGGCAGGAGCGCCGGCCCGGGAGCTGGGCAAGGGTTGGAAGGTAAACCCTTTCATCCATATCAGGCCCCACAGTACCTTTTCTCTGGCCGGGATAGACGGACCGGGCTGTATTCAGCATATCTGGCTGACTCCGGTGGGAAACTTACGGCATTTGATTCTCCGCATATACTGGGACGGGCAGGACAATCCGTCTGTGGAGTGTCCCATTGGTGATTTTTTTGCCTGCGGGTGGGGCGTTTATGCGCCTGTGAATTCCCTGGCAGTCTGTGTAAATCCTGGCAGTGCCTTCAACTGCTACTGGCAGATGCCCTTCCGGAAAGGATGCAGAATTACTTTGGAGAACCGGACGGATGAGGTATCCACAATTTATTATCAGATTGACTACTGCCTGACGGAGGTACCGGTAGATGCACTGTATTTTCATGCCCGGTTCCGCAGGGTAAATCCTCTGCCCTACAGAGAAGTCTATACCATTCTGGATGGAGTTCACGGGAAAGGGCAGTATGTAGGCGTCTATATGTGCTGGGGCTCCAACAATAACGGCTGGTGGGGAGAAGGGGAAGTCAAATTCTACCTGGACGAAGACCGTGCGTATCCCACCATTTGTGGCACCGGCACGGAGGATTATTTTTGCGGATCCTATAATTTTGAAAACAAGGCAACTCATCAATACGAAGAGTTTTCGACTGCCTATGCCGGATTGCCTCAGGTGATCCGACCGGACGGTGTATACAATTCCCAGACCCGATTCGGCATGTACCGCTGGCATATTGCGGATCCCATTCGTTTTGAAACGGATCTCAGGGTCACGGTTCAGGCATTGGGCTGGAGAAGCGGCGGCCGTTATCTGCCCCTGCAGGATGACATTTCTTCTGTGGCATATTGGTATCAAACCCTCCCGGCAGAGAAATTTCCGCCTTTGCCGGACGATGATGCACTGGAGATTATCTGATGGCTGCTTGTATCCGAAGAAAATTGCTGAGTTTTGGCAGACAGCAGGCAAATCAGGAACCAACATAGGTCCTGCACGTGCTCATATGTCATGTCATGATATATTAGGATCGGGTACCATTACTTCAAGGAAATATGACGAAAAAAATTGTAATTCCATACCTGTTATGTTATGATATATTTGATTCAATCCGTAGGATCTCCGTTCCTGCTGCGGAGCGGGGATCAAAACAAGAAGGGGGCAGATCATGTTTTTTGTAATGGAGCGCACCAGAAAAGTGATGGAGGAACTGATGCGCCGGATGTTTTCCGATGCAGTGGAAATTCGATCCTTTCAAATGAAGACAGGGGATTTTCGGACTCTGCAGGATGCGGAGCAGGATCCTTCCCCGTGGCAGGATTACCAAACCGGCGGCAGCTGGGGCGGCCGGGGTGTCCATGCCTGGTTTCGGACGGTTTTTCAGATGCCGGATGCATTGGATGGACGTACAGTGGTGATCCGGATCCAGACGGGCGGCAGCGGCTGGGGTGCAGGAAATCCTCAGTTGTTGCTGTATGTGAACGATGAGGTTGTCCAGGGGGTGGACGGGAATCACAAAGTGGTGATTCTGGATCATTCTGCCGAGAAGGGGGTTACTGTCCAGATTGATCTTTCTGCATATACCGATGGGATAGACGATTTGAAATTGACTGTCGCTGCATTGGAAGAAAACGTAAAGGATCTGTGGTTTGATCTTTCCGTGCCGCTGGAGATTGCCGACCGGCTGGATGAGAATGATAAAAACCGGGTGGATATTCTGAACGCCTTGAACGATACGGTAAATCTGCTGGATTTGCGCAAACCCGGCTCCACAGATTTTTATCAATCCGTGGAACGGGCACGGAAGTTTATGGAGTCGGAGTTTTACGGGAAAAGGTGCGGACAGGAGGATGTCATTGCCACCTGCGTCGGGCATACCCATATTGATGTAGCTTGGCTGTGGACCCTTGCCCGGACCAGGGAAAAGACGGCCCGGAGCTTTTCCACCGTGCTGAAGCTGATGAAGGAATATCCGGAATATCTGTTTATGTCCAGCCAGCCTCAGTTGTATCAATTCTTAAAGGAAGATCATCCGGAAGTCTATGAAAAAGTCAAAGAGCGGGTCCGGGAAGGCCGGTGGGAGCCGGAAGGCGCCATGTGGCTGGAAGCGGACTGCAATCTCACTTCCGGGGAATCCCTGGTTCGTCAGATTCTTTTCGGCACCCGGTTTTTTAAAAAGGAGTTCGGCGTAACAAATGAAATCCTGTGGCTTCCGGATGTGTTCGGTTACAGTGCCGCTCTTCCCCAGATTATGAAAAAATCGGGTATCCGGTACTTTACAACGACCAAGATTGCCTGGAACCAGTTCAATAAGCTTCCCTACGATACCTTTCTATGGAAAGGTATCGACGGTACGGAGATTCTGACCCATTTTGTCACGACATGTGATTACCAGAAGGAGATTAAATCCCACTTTACCACTTATAACGGCTATCTGAATCCGTCCCAGGTCATGGGTGCCTGGCAGAGATACCAGCAGAAGGAGATCAACAACGACGTTCTGATTTCCTTCGGCCATGGAGACGGAGGCGGAGGTCCGACCATTGATATGCTGGAAAATGCCAGAAGGATGGCAAAGGGAATCCCTGGCTGTCCGAAGGTAAAGATGGGGACGGCCCGGGACTATTTCCATAAACTGGAGAAAACAGTGAGTGGGAATAAGCACCTTCCCAAATGGGTAGGGGAGCTGTATCTGGAATATCACCGCGGAACCTATACTTCCATGGCAAAGAACAAGCGGTTCAACCGCAAAAGTGAATTGCTGTATCAGGATGTGGAGATGCTGTCTTCCCTTTGCAGTGCTTTTGGCAGGGAGTATCCGCAGGACCGGATCAACCTGGGCTGGGAGAAAATCCTTTTGAATCAGTTCCATGACATTATACCGGGATCCGCCATTTATGAAGTGTACCAGGATTCCCACAGGCAATATGAAAAGATTTTGGCAAATGGCCGGGAGCTGCTGCATACATCGCTTCAGTTCCTTGCCGGTCATATCCGCCAAAAGGATCCGCAGAAGGACCTTACGCTGGTCATATTCAACACCCTGTCCTTTCCCCGGGACGATATGGCATCCTTTGCACTGCCCGAAGGCATGAAGGATCCTGAAATATGGGACGAAGACGATGCGGTTGTGCCGTTTCAGATCATAAAGGATGGGGATGCCGACAGGGCACTTGTTTATATTAAAAATATTCCGGCGAAAGGATACCGGGCCTACCGGATTCGGGAGGCATCCGGGGCGGATACCGGGAAGCCGGAGGAGGCATCCCTCTGTCAGGGGGATCTGAGCATCACAAAGAACTGCATGGAAAATCCGTTTTTCCGTGTGGAACTGGATGAGAAAGGAACCATTATCTCCCTGTTTGACAAAAAGAATCGGCGGCAGGTCCTTTCGGGAAAGGAAAGAGGCAATGTGATCCAGGCTTTCGAGGACCGGCCCATGAGTTTTGACAATTGGGACATTGATATCTACTACCAGGAGAAAATGTGGGAAGTGGACGATGTGCAGGAAATGGAGGTTCTGGAGACAGGACCGATCCGGGGCAGACTTCGCATTACAAGGAAATTTCTGGACTCCACCATCGTGCAGG
Organism: Eubacteriales bacterium mix99; assembly: GCA_038396605.1. NCBI lineage: Bacteria > Bacillati > Bacillota > Clostridia > Eubacteriales > Eubacteriales bacterium mix99. The sequence goes on along the minus strand of CP121690.1, from coordinate 83,345 downwards.
ATATGATCCTGTACCGGGATATTCCAAGGATCGATTTTCAAACCCATGTGGACTGGAAAGAGGATCGGATTCTGTTGAAAGCGGCTTTTCCCGTTGATGTGCATTCTGATAAGGCAACATATGAGATTCAGTTTGGCAACGTGGAAAGGCCCACGCACTGGAACACCTCCTGGGATACGGCAAGGTTTGAAGTTTGCGCGCAGAAATGGGCGGATCTGTCGGAGGATGGTTACGGTGTCAGTCTGCTGAATGACTGCAAATATGGTCATGATATCCGGGACGGCAATATGCGTCTGACACTTTTGAAATCCGGCATGGATCCGAATCCGAAGGCGGACCGGGGCGAGCATGAATTTACCTATTCCCTGTATCCCCATGCGGAAAGCTGGAGAGAAGGAGGCACCGTACCGATGGCTTACCGTTTGAATGTGCCCCTGCACACGGCGATTGGCCGGGGAGACGGCAGCGACAGCAGTGAAGTGCTGCCGGGGAACCTCTCCATGATCAAGGTGGACTGCCCCAATGTGGTCATTGATACGGTTAAAAAAGCAGAAGACAGCGGGGCGATTGTCGTTCGGATGTATGAATGCTACAACCGGAGAAGTAAGGTGAATCTGACGTTCTTCAGGGACCTGGAGGAAGTCATCGAGTGTGACCTGATGGAAAAGCCCCTGGCGGAGATTCCGTTGAAGGGCAGCAGTTTTTCCTTTGAAATCCGGCCGTATGAAATCCGGACTTTTTTGCTGAAGGTGAAAAAATAGAAAAAAGTGGCTAAATTTTCATGTTTCTGTTTCAGCCTCTGCAATATGTGGTATATAATAATGAAATAAGAGACGATGGGAATAGGGTGCAGAAGGAACAGTGCCCTTACATAACCATGAGAGGAATAAGGGAAAGAACAAAAGGATAACATACCGGAAAACAGAGTTGCAAAATGAGAGAAAGGATGTGCAGGGAATGCTGAACAGTCTGACCAGTACCGTAACATTGCAGAATGGCGTGAAAATGCCCGTCATGGGCCTTGGCGTATGGCAGGCGAAAGACGGCCAGGAGGTGGAGAACGCTGTAAAATATGCCGTGGAAGCCGGGTATCGGTCCATTGATACAGCTGCGGTCTATGGCAATGAAGAGGGAGTCGGCAATGCGATCCGGGACTGCGGAGTGCCGCGGAAAGAGCTGTTTATTACGACAAAACTGTGGAACGGGGATCAGGGGTATGATTCTGCCCTGAAGGCGTTTGACCGCAGTATGGAAAAGCTGAAGCTGGATTATCTGGATTTGTATCTGATTCACTGGCCGGTGAAGGGAAAATACAAGGATTCCTGGCGCGCCATGGAAAAATTGTATAAAGACGGACGGGTACGGGCAATCGGAGTGTGCAATTTCCATCCCCATCATCTGGATGATCTGACGGAAAGCGCTCATGTTATTCCCATGGTGGACCAGGTGGAGTTTCATCCGCTGCTGACTCAGGTAGACTTGCGCAAGTTCTGCAAGAATAAAAAAATACAGTTCGAAGCATACAGTCCGTTGCTTCATGGACAACTGGATCAGCCTGTTCTGAAGCAGCTGGGAGAAAAATACGGAAAATCACCGACACAGATCATACTGCGCTGGGATCTGCAAAATGGAGTCGTTACCATCCCGAAATCCGTTCATAAGGATCGGATTATCGAGAATTCCAGGGTATTTGATTTTGAATTATCGCAGGAGGACATGGATGTTATCAGCGATTTGAATCAAAATTACCGGACCGGCAGCGATCCGGATCATTTTGATTTTTAACAAACGTGTTGAGAATTTTCCATCTTCTATAGATGGAGAGATGAAGAAGATTATCACCCCATCTGACTATTTTGAAATAATCATCCTGCTACCGCAGGGTGATTATTTTTTTGAAAATGGGACAGGATCGGTTACCCGGCAACTCTGTATTTATGGCTTTTTGAGAAAGAAAGAATATTCCATAGTATAAACCATACCTAATATTTTCATATTTGGGTAAAATATCGGCATGTTGAAAAGATTTATTTTATATGGTTTTACCGGCTGGGGAATTGAGATCATATGGACGGGTCTCGGTTCCCTGCTCCAGGGCAACTACAAGCTTTCAGGGTATACCAGTATCTGGATGTTTTTTATTTACGGATGTGCCGTATTCCTTGAGCGGATCCATGACCGCATTGCTCATTTGCCATGGGGAATCCGGGGGTTGATCTGGGTCCTGCTGATTTACTGCATTGAGTACATCAGTGGCTTTTTGATGGATTCCCTGTTTGGGATCTGTCCCTGGCATTATACGGGAAAGTTTGCGATGAACGGCTATATCAATTTTTCCTTTGCACCGGCATGGTTTGTGGCAGGCCTGCTTTTTGAGCGCCTTCACAAAAGCCTGGATGAGCTCGGTATTGCCTGATGGGAACTGGACATAACTGGATTTTACCTTGTGGTATTCTGGAAAATAAGCTATAATATGCACAGGACGAATTGTATACGCCAAGAGGAGGGTGCCAGATGAAGTTTTCGTTTACCACGTTGTCCTGTCCGGAATGGACCTGGGAGAAAATCCTGGAAGAAGCGGGTCGTCTTGGTTATGACGGAATCGAGATCCGCGGGATAGAGGGGGAAATGTTTCTCCCCAAAGCAAGACCTTTTCTGCCGGAAAACCTGGAGCAGACCAAAAAGGATTTAAAACAGCAGGGGCTGGAGATCATCTGTCTGGATACTTCATGCAGTCTTCATGACGAATCGGGCTACCAGACAAACATGGAGGAAGGCAAGGCGACCATCGATCTTGCACAGGAGCTTGGAGTCCCGTACATACGTGTATTTGGAAACAATATTCCGAATCCGGATGAAAAGCAGCATACCATACGCTGGGTGGCCAAATGTCTGGAGGAGCTGGGAGAGTATGCAGAAGGAAAAAATGTCTGCGTCCTGATTGAGACCCATGGGGATTTTGCAGCGTCCGATGATCTTTCTGCTGTCCTTTCCCATACTCACAGCCCGGCAGTCGGGGTGCTGTGGGATGTCAATCATCCTTACAAGGCTTTCGGTGAGCCTATGGCTGTGACCTATGACCGATTAGGAAAATATATCCGACATACCCATTACAAGGATTCCAGGGGGAAGGGGCCCCGTGCGAAGTTGTGTCTGGTCGGCGAAGGGGATCTGCCCATTGGAGAGAGTCTGGATATCCTGAAACAGCATCATTATGACGGGTACCTGTCTCTGGAATGGGAAAAGAAATGGCATCCGGATCTTGCGGAGCCGGAAATTGCTGTCCCCTCTTTTATTTCCTATATGAAAACATTGATTTGATTTCGTAAAGGTCGAAAGTCCGGAGCCGAGCGAACCTTTTTGGAAAATTCATGGAAGAGATCATGCAGGAAGATAGTAGCGGAAAATGGAGATATGAAAGAGAATATGAAAAAAGAGCAGTACAGATATGAGAGGACTGCTCTTTTTTCATACGAACGAAATACAGAAATGGAAGGCTTTTTTAAGGAGATAAGATGATGTGGGATTCTACCATGCATGGTCCTTCCATTTTGCTTCATCTTATTTCTTTCTTATTTTAAATTATTCGACACTTCCTACATAAATCCTTCTTTTCTTTTTGACATTTTTAAAATTTTTAGATTTTTTTGTGATGCTTTCTATCCGTCGGCCTGGCACAAAGAAAACAGATTATGATGGATCAGAAACACGCAGTGCATACGCTCATGGAATGTAAGGATTGACTTACGGTGCCGTGTACAATATAATGGAAGTAAATAGCAACCTGTCCAACATTTCACCCATTTCAATATAGAAAGGAAGAATGAACATGAGCACCGGCAGGATGATGAAAGCATTAATAAAAAAGTATGACAGACTCGGAATCTGGCTGGACGAGGTGCCTGTTCCGGAAACCGGAATCAACGATGTCCGGATAAAGGTGCGGAAAACAGCGATCTGCGGTACCGATATTCATATCTATAAATGGAATGAATGGGCTCAGAGAACGATCCGGACTCCCCTTACCATCGGCCATGAATTTGTCGGGGTCATTGATGAAGTGGGAAGCAATGTATCGGATTTCAAACCCGGCGATCTGGTTTCCGGGGAGGGACATGTGGTTTGTGGCCGGTGCCGCAATTGCCTTGCCGGAAGGAGGCATTTATGCAAGGATACCAGCGGAGTCGGTGTAAACCGTCCCGGCGCTTTTGCCGAATATGTTGTAATCCCGCAGACCAATGTGTGGTACTGTGACAAATCCATTCCTGAGGAATTGTTCAGTTGTTTTGATCCTCTTGGCAACGCCGTACATACTGCTCTGAGTTTTCCTGTCCTGGGGGAGGATGTCCTCATTACCGGCGCGGGCCCCATCGGTATTATGGCCGCAGCCGTTGTACGACATGCGGGGGCAAGACATGTCGTCATAACGGATATCAACTCCTATCGTCTGGAACTGGCAAAGAAAATGGGCGTCACAGCCGCATTGAATATCCGTACCGATTCCATTGAAGACTGCATGGGCAGGCTGGGAATGAAGGAAGGATTTGATGTGGGCCTGGAAATGTCGGGCAATGACAGTGCGTTCCGGAGTATGATCGATGTGATGTGCCACGGCGGCAAAATAGCGCTGCTGGGCATTCAGGAAGGACAGACCGCGATTGATTGGGATAAGGTTGTCTTCAGCGGCCTTACCATCAGGGGAATCTATGGACGGGAAATGTTTGAGACATGGTACAAGATGCAGTCCATGATTCAGTCCGGTCTTGATATCGCGCCGGTGATTACCCATCGCTTTGATTATACCGATTATCAGGAGGCTTTTGACACAATGGCATCCGGTTCTTCCGGCAAGGTGGTGATGAATTGGGTGAGGGAATCTGCTGTCCCATCTGATACCACACAGATATAGCTTTGAAAAATGAATATATTGTAAAAACGGAGGGATATTCATGAGCAAAAAACTGTACGAGAGGATCCGGACCCAGCTGAAGGAAATGAAAAATGACGGGACGTACAAGGAATACCGGTATTTGGAGTCCCCGATGAGTGCCCATACCCGAATTGAAGATAAGGGAGATGTTCTGGTACTATGTTCCAATAACTATTTGGGGTTATCCGACAAGGAAGAGCTGATCCAAAGCGGCATCCAGGCGCTTCAGAAATACGGCGCAGGCGGGGCCAGTGTAAGGTTTATCTGCGGTACCTATGATATTCACAGGGATCTGGAAAACAAAGTTGCCGGATTCCTGGGGACGGAAGCGGCGCTTACCTATTCTTCCTGCTGGAGTGCCAATACTGCGGTGATACCTGCTCTCCTGCAGCCTGGTGATACAGTGATTTCCGATGCCCTGAACCATGCCAGCATTGTGGACGGATGCAGACTGATTGCCAAAGGGGTAAACAAGGCGATTTACAGACATTCCGACATGTCGGATCTGGAGGAGAAGCTGAAGGAAGCGAAGGACAGCTCGGTCCGACTGGTCCTTACCGACGGCGTGTTTTCCATGGAGGGGGACATTGCCAGGCTTCCGGAAATCGTGGAATTGGTACGCAAATACGATGCCGTCCTGATGGTGGATGATTCCCATGCCACGGGGGTAATCGGTGAAACGGGGAAGGGAACGGCGGAATACTATCATATGCAGGGTCAGGTGGACATTATTACCGGCACATTCGGCAAGGCACTGGGAGGTGCCGGGGGCGGCTTTGTGGCAGGAAGAAAATCTCTCATCGATTTGTGTGTTCAGGCTTCGCGCCCACATTTGTTCTCCAATTCCCTTCCGCCGGTGTTGACCGCCATCGCCGGAACAGCCCTGGAGTATCTGGAGGTTCATCCGGAGATCGTACGTTCCCTGAGGGAGAAAACCCGTTATTTTCGAAAGCAGCTGAAGGACAGGGGACTTGATATTCTGGAGGGCGACAGTGCCATTATTCCCATTATGATCTATGATGCGCCGAAGGCTGTCCGGCTTGCCAATCAGCTGTTCGGGCATGGCATCTATGTAACGGGCTTCTGCTATCCGGTCGTGCCGGAAGGTCAGGCAAGAATCCGCCTGCAGGTATCGGATGCACTGAGCTATGAGGATATTGACCGGGCAGCGGATGAGATACAGGAGCTGGTGAAGTAAATTGTTAACCGCAATCTATAATGAAGGGTTTCGAAAAATAAAGGAGGACCTTTCCCATGAGTAAATTGCCACGATCCACACCGGAAAAGCAGGGGATCCCATCGGCGAGCATTCGGGGGTTTCTGGAGGATATCGCAGGGAAGAACTTGGAGCTGCACAGTTTCATGATGCTTCGCAACGGGCATGTTGTTTCGGAAGGGTGGTGGGATCCATACCGGCCGGATCTGCCGCATCACGTGGGAATGCTGTCCCATGGGCATCAACTGCGGCGGCTGGGGCCTTTCCATACGGACAGAGGACATCGCCAGATTCGGGCAGCTGTATCTGCAGGACGGAATCTGGAAAGGAGCCCGGGTTTTACCGGAAGGATGGGTACAGGAGGCCACACGCTCCCATATATCAAATGGAGAGGATCCCGGGAGCGACTGGAGCCGGGGATACGGCTATCAATTCTGGCGCTGCAGGCATAACGCCTATCGTGGAGACGGTGCCTTTGGCCAGTTCTGCATCGTTATGCCGGATCAGAATGCCGTGATTGCCATTACAAGCGGATTGGACGATATGCAATCCGTATTGGAGTCGGTCTGGAGGCATCTTCTTTCTGCCATGGGAGACGCAGAGCTGCCGGAGAATCCGCCAGTCTGTGCAACGCTTCAAAAATTCCTGCGCAGCCTTGCGCTTTTCCCTCCGAAGGGAAGGAATTCCTCCCCACAGACATTGGACCGGACAGGGAAAAGCTATGTTCTGGAGGAGAACGAACCGGGATGGGAGAGGATTTCCTTTGAATTCCTGGCGGAGCGGTGCAACCTGCGATTGCGGGAAAAGGGAAAAGGAATCGTGGAGATTCATTGCGGCACAGGGGACTGGATGGAAAATCCGGAGCACGCGGATTGGCTGCCGGGAAAAATCATGGCCAGCAGCGTATGGACGGAGGATGTGGTCTGTCAGATTACTCTCCGGTTCATTGAAACACCCTTTTATTTTACTTTGCGCTGCAGCTTTGACGGGGAAGATATCAGGATATCCGCTTCCCGGAATGCTTCCTTCGGGCCAAGGGAAATCCCCGTCATTCACGGAAGCATGGCCGGAGTATAATTAGCGGACAGCTTTTATAAAATATGGGAAAAGACAAGCTGTCGGACAGGCAGCAGGGAATTGCACGAAAGGTAAGGTGAAGTTAAAAATGAATCCAGCCAGTAAACGTTTTCATTTTGTTCGCAAGTCGGAAAATCAGGCGATATTGAGTATTCACGCTTCTCAAAAGGAAGGTGGAACGATACCCGGCAGATTATTTGGGAATTTTTTGGAGCATCTTGGCTTTACTGTTCAGGGAGGGATCTTGGCACAGCTCCTTCGAAATCCGGCTATGGCTGCGGACCATAATCTGACACCGGATCAAAAAAACAATCTATTGGATAACGGCAGGGTTGCCGAAGGTATCCACAGATTGCGGAAAGAAGATATCGACAAATACAGGGAGTGGTCTCCCCAGATTGGTTGTACGGGATTTGGTATGCTGATTCTGGATGATGAGACGAAAGATGGGATCCCACTCCCCTGGAAAGTTGTCCCGCATGGGGCGGGCAGAGGCAACGAAAAAGGGCGGATTGGAACTTCCGTCAGATTGAATCCAGGGAAGGAAAAGGTTTCCCTCAGGCAGGGAATTTTTGCTCCTCTTCATAGAGAAAAGAACTATAGTGGGCATATATGGATCAAGGCGGTGGGGGAAGGAAATCTTTCCGTAGAGTTCCGGCGAAGAGGAAAGAATGAACAGAATTCAGATGAAAATAGTGTGATAGTGCGGACAGATTTACCGTGGCCAAAGGATCGTTGGGAGAAGATCCACTTTAATTTGGTTGTTCCTGAGGGGGCCGCAGACAGATATGAACCCATTGATTTTTCCATAACAGCGGAAGGGAATGGATATGTATGGATAGACAGGGCGGTACTTCTTCCCGATGACAACATCCATGGGTTTGACCCGGATATCATTGAAGAGGCAAGGACCTTGGCACCACCGGTTTTAAGGGGCCCAGGGGGGAATTTCACAAGTGGATATCATTTCTGGAATGGTATAGGGGATGTTGATTACCGGCAGACATTACCCAATCCGGCGTGGGGTGGTATGGAAGACAATTTTTTTGGAATAGATGAATTTCTGCGCTTTTGTGAGCTGATTGGGGCCGAGCCCCATATCTGTGTAAATATGGGGAGCGGTATTGCAGAGGAAGCCGCTGCCTGGGTCGAATATGTGAATGGTCCGAAAGATTCTCCATGGGGGAAAAAGCGGGCGGAAAATGGTCATTCCGATCCATATAATGTGAAGTTATGGGAAGTCGGCAATGAGATATACGGCGAATGGCAGATTGGTCATTGCGGCGCTGAGGAAAATGCAAGGCGGTTTCAGGAATGGTCCGGGGCTATGAAGGCTGCAGACCCGAATATTGAACTGCTGGCAACGGGAAGTCCTTTTGACGCAGTGGAATCCCATCATCATTGGCATGAGGCTCTTCTTGATGAGGGGGGCAGGAACCTGGAGTGTATCACTTTGCATGCATTGCCAGACAACAACAGCCAATTGGGTGACAATGAGAGGATTGAAAATATCTGGCGGTCCATCATGGCCCATACAACCAGATGGGAGGATGTGGATATCCCCAAACTGCTGCAACTTATCGACAGCAGGGGCAAGAGCGGAAAGGTGGATCTGGCTATTACGGAATGGGGCGTTTTGGGAAGGCCCGATCTTCCCGTGGTTCAGAATATCGGGGGTGCCGTATATGCAGGACTTTTCCTCAATATGTTGATTCGGATGAAGGAGCATATACGGGTTGCCAACGCCACGGCTATTCTGCATGGAGGCTGTATCAGAAAAGCAGGACCATTTATATACCTGGATCCACAGGTGGAAGTGATCAAAAGGTATTCCAGGCTTGCGGGGGGGCATCTGATTCCAATAAGCTGTGAAGGATCAGGCTATGACGTGGAGGAAGGAATTTTCATGGCTCCGCAGGTAGAAGATGTTCCCTATGTGGATAGTTTATGCGTCGAAAAAGAGGATAAAATTACCCTGGCTATCGTGAATCGTCATCCCCTTGAAAAGATTCCTTTGAAAATTTTTTCCGATGAATTAAAGGGATTGGATTTAATTCTGTCAGAGGAAATGACCAGTGAAGGGTTGGCTGAGGGCAATACTCCATTCATGCCGCATAGAGTGAAGTTCGTAAATAAAGATGTGGAATATAACGCCGACAATAATGTTATGAGGTTCGACCTTAGTCCCCATAGTATAACATGGCTGGAACTTGAATAGTGGAATTATCCTGTTGTTTGTTATATAGCATGTGGCCGCGCAGAGGCATATCTTGAGAAAAGCTCAAAGCCATGGGATGATACAGCCGGTTCGATTATTTTAACGGAAGCGGGAGGAGAAATATCTGATTGGAGTGGAGAAGAAGTACCCTACTTGCAGAATTCGGATGTTCTATATAGGCCTTGTCACCTGATGGATCCCTTCCCGGGTTTGACAGCAAAAAAAGAAAAAGGAGCCGTAAGCCTTAGGTATGAGCAAGGTTGCGGCTCTTATCATATGAGAAGAAGTTGTAGTGAATGACTGGTATGGGCAACCATGTATTTTTGCCGTGCCGCAGGATTTCACAAAGAAAGAAAGCGCAATTCGCCAATTTGACAGGATTCCATCTCACATTCTGTATAAATATATCAATATACTATTGACATATATACAAACATATGGATGAATATCTGAACGGCGATCCGGATTATAACCTGAAAGATCTGCCCGACTGGTATCCGGACTATACTACATATGAAGATAAAATCTACGGCGTGTATACGGACGTTTCCACCGAGGCTTTGGTATGGAACAAGGATTTGTTTAAGAAAGCCGGTCTGGATCCGGATACTCCACCCCAAACGCGCAGCGAATTTCTGGATTATGCAAAGAAGCTGACGGCATTTGATTCCAACGGAATGGTCAAACAGCTGGGCTATAAATGCGGGGGCGGATTTGAAGGATGGATTCTGTCCACCGGGAAACAGTATCAGGAAGAAGACGGTAAAGTCGACATCAATACACCGGAAGTGGCGGACACCTTCGAGTTTTTAAAGAAAACCATCGATATCTACGGCAGCGATGACAAGATCCCGGATACGATAAACTGGGATAAGGGGAATATTGCCATGGTCAATACGGATATTGGCTATTCAAACAATATGAAAAACAAGAACTTTGCCGTTGGGGTTGCGCCATTGCCCCGTCCGGACGAGCTGAAAGATCATGAGCCATATGTAACTGGCTTTATCAATCAATGGTATGGCATCCCGACCGGAGCGAAAAACCCGGATGGTGCCTGGCTGCTTCTGAAATATTGTGTCACCGGAGGCGTCAGCAATGTAATGGACGGCGAAGCCATAGATAATCCGGAGACCTGGGTGCCTGTCTTTATGACAGATCCGGCAGCGAAGAATGCCCTTTTTGACAAATATCTGGACAACACCAGGCCGGACATCAAGCAGAGCGTTTTGGACCGGGAAGAGATTTATAAAAAAATCAACATAAAAAGATCCACAAATTCCATCATTAATGCAAAATGGAACGGTGTTATGGTAGACGGTATGTTTAAAATGCTGAACGGGGAAGTTACCGTCACGGATGAGCTCGCTGCCCTTCAGAAACAGGCGGATCAGATCTATGAGGATTACCAGTCCGGGAAGATCAATTTGAAGGACGAGGCAAAGAAGGAAGAAGAGCGGATAGCCAAGGAAAAGGCGGAAGCTGAGAAAAAGGAGAAAGACAAAGAGGGAGAAAAACCCGAAGAGGAAGAGAAAAAATAACGGCCTTTCATAGCTCTGAAAATCAATGATTACGGTATCTATGCACCGGGTGTGATCCGGGCATAGATACCTCTTGTATGTTTATTTTTGTTCAAAGGGGAAATCGAGTTGAAAACGGCAGGACGAAAAGGGAACCAATCAGCAGGTTTCAAAACTACAATACTCTTGCTTTTGATATTATGTATAATGGGATGGAGTTTTTTCGGTGTTCCTGCAGAAAGCCGGAAAGCGATCGCTGCCGGAGAAAATGCCGGAACGGATGGGAATGTACCCGAAAAGAATATCAAAGGGGAAGCAAATGCGCCGGCGTCAGCGGAGAACAGCTATGCTGCCGTTTCCGGGAAATATGACGATCCCTCAAATTATCAGCTTTCCGGGAAAGACAGGATCGTTCTGAAGGCTGCCAATGCATTTTCCGATTCCGGAAAACCTGTCTTTAAAAAGGAGGAAGCCGGGAGAGATTCGGTTTCCGTCTGTACGGATGAGAAGACAGAGGCTGTGTCCTGGGATTTTGAAGTGAATCGGGAAGGCCTGTACGAAATCGGGTTCGAGTATTTAACCGACGCGGAGGAAGGCTCGCAGGTACAGCGCGAGATATGGATTGATCATGAACTTCCCTTTACCGAAAGCGGGAATATCGCCTTTCCGCGAAGATGGTATGAAGCTTCCAAGGTAACAAAGGATATCAACGGGGATGAGGTCAACCCTCTTCTGAAGCAGCAGAATGAGTGGTTTACCGTAAAAGCAACCGATGTGGACGGGTACACCAGTGAGCCATTCCGGTATTATCTAGAAAATGGGAAGCATACCCTGACCCTTGTAAGCGTAAGCGGAAAGCTTTCCATCGGGGAGATTTCGCTGATTCCTGCGGAAGATTACCCAAAATACCGGGAAGTCCTCAAGGAATACAAGGAAAAAGACTTTCCGGAATACAAGGGGGAAAGTGTTGTGTTGCAGGGGGAAGATGCCGACTATCGGTCGGAACAGATTCTGCGCAGGGAATACAATTCGGATCCTGCCACGCAGCCCTATCAAAAAGGTCAGGTAGTATTGAATACAATCGGCGGATACAACTGGAGGAATGCCAATCAGAAAATTGAATGGGATTTTTATGCCCCGGAATCCGCGCTTTATAAACTGAACCTAAAGGTCTTTCAGAATCACGGGGAAGGGTTGAATGTCTACCGGCAGATTGCCATTGACGGTGTCGTTCCCTTTGAGGAGGTAAAGGAATATCCCCTTTCCTACAGTGATAAATGGCAGAGCGTAACCGTCTCGGATGGCAAGGGGAAGCCTTATCTGTTTTATCTGTCGGAGGGAAAGCACCGGATTTCCCTGGAAAACAAGCTGGGAAAATCCGGCTATGTAGCCCGGGAAATCTATTCGATCAATGAAGACATGTCCGCCCTTCTGCGAAATATTACAAAAGTGACAGGCAGCGATCCGGATCCCAATTTTCAGTATGAACTGGATGAGAAGGTTCCGAAGCTCATGGATACCATGGCGGATATCCGGGATCGATACCGGCATCTGGTGGATTATCTGATTAAAATATCGGGAAAGACTCCTACTCTGGCAAACAGCCTGAATACAGCAGCAGACCAGCTGGATTATTTGATCCGGAAGCCGGAGAAGATCCCCAAAAAGCTGAGGGAGCTGACGACCACCCAGTCCAGTCTGTCCACTTATGCCTTTGAAATACAGGAGCAGCCCGCGACAATTGACTTTCTGCAGTTTGCCACACCGGAAAAGGAAATCAAGCTGCGGAAAAGCACCCTGTGGGAAAGGGCTGCAGGCACCATGGTAAACTTTGCTTCCTCCTTTTATAAGGATTATGACAGCGTGCTCTATTCCCGGAATGAAGCGGCAGCCGCTGTGAATCAGGTGGAAGTGCAGGAGCAGAAGCCCGTTGTTCTGGATGTATGGGTTGCCAGGACAAAAGAGATGGGCGAGATTATTCAGAGGCTTGCCAATGAAGACTTTTCCACAAAAACCGGAATCGCAGTAAAGGTGAATATTCTGCCTGCCGGTTCCGTTGGCGCAGTGGGAAGCGTCAGTCCGTTGATGCTTTCCATTATTTCCGGAAATGCGCCGGATGTCGCGCTGGGAAGTGATCAATCCACTCCGGTGGAGCTTGCCATCCGGGGCGCTACCCGGGACTTGTCCAAATTCAGCGATTTTGATGAGATCCGGAAAAGGTTTTTACCGGAAGCTCTGACTCCGCTGGAATACCGCGGTGGAGTTTACGCGCTTCCGGAAACAATGGATTTTTCCATGATGTTTTATCGAAAGGACATTCTGGAGGAGATTGGCATGGATGTCCCGCAAACATGGGATGATCTGTATTATACCGCCCTGCCGATCCTGAAACAGAATGCGCTGGATTTCTATATGCCTTCGGATTATTCGCCGTTCCTGTATCAAAACGGCGGAGAATACTATAATGCGGATCGGTCTGCACTGGCTTTGGATTCCGATGCTGCGTACAAGGCTTTTCTGCAGTGGACGGAGAATTACACGATTTATGATATTCCGAAAACAGTGGATGTTTACAATCATTTCCGGATTGGGGATGTTCCGCTGGTGATAGGAGGATATGGAGATTTCATCAAGCTCACCTATGCTGCACCGGATATCTATGGAAAATGGGGAGTGACCAATATACCCGGGATATTGCAGGAGGATGGGACCATGGACCGAAGCAACAGCGGCGCCATCAGTACCATATGCATGTTTTCGGATTCCGATAAAAAGGAGGAAGCCTGGGAGTTTGCGAAATGGTGGTCCAGCGCGGAGATACAGGAACGGTTTTCCATGGAGGTGGAAGCAGTCATCGGTCTGGAAGCCAGGTGGAATTCGGCCAATACGGAAGCCTTTTTGTCCCTTCCCTGGCCAAAGGAAGATCTTCCGGTTTTCCGGGAAGCCTGGGATTCGTATAAGGGAGTTCCCAATGCATTGGGAGGATATTATACTTCCCGTCATATCAGTAATGCCTGGACCCGGGTCGTCATGGACGGCATGAATCCGAGAGAATCGCTGGAGAAAGCCATCAAGGCCGTAAACATTGAGATGAAACGGAAACAGGTGGAGTATGGTCTGGAAGACGGTCAGGATCCGGAAGAATAACGGACCGATCAATGGAGATGTGAGGGGAATGGGAAGGATTTGACGAATATAATGAATACATCGGGTGCAACGGGCAGGGCAGGCACGGTTCCGGGCAGGGTTCCGAAAAAGAAACACGGCTTTTTCAATCCATTCCGGAAGGATACGGCGGAAGGATATCTCATGGCCACTCCGTTTGTCATTCTGTTTACTGTTTTTGTTGTCATACCTGTTATATGGAGTCTGGTCTTAAGCTTAACGAGTTACAACATCATCCAGCCCATGAAATTCATCGGGCTTGAGAACTATAAGGAACTGTTTACCAATGACGACTTGTTTATCAAGGCGGTGAAAAATACCTTCAGCTATGCTGTGGTTGCCGGTCCCCTGGGATTTATAGCCTCTTTTCTGTTTGCCTGGATCATCAACCAGCTGAAATTCCGCAATACCTTTGCCCTGGCCTTTTATGCGCCGTCCCTGACCAGTGGTCTGGCCATGTCGGTGGTTTGGCTGTATCTGTTTTCCAGCGACCGGTATGGACTGGTCAATGATATCCTGATCCGGCTGGGATTCCTGAGTGAGCCAGTCCAATGGACAAAGGATCCCCAATATATAATGAAGCTGATTATTTTCATATCACTGTGGACCAGCATGGGTACCGGCTTTTTGACCAATCTTGCGGGGCTCAATAATATTCCGAAGGACATGTACGAAGCCGGGAAGATTGACGGGATCCGAAATAAATTCCAGGAGCTGTGGTATATTACCCTGCCTTCCGTCAAGCCTCAGCTTCTGTTTAATTCCATTATGGCCATGGTGGGAGCTTTGGGGGTCTTTGATATTACAGTGGGAATTGCAGGATTTCCAAGTCCGGACTATGCGGCTCATACCATGGTGGGCCATATGTATGACTATGCATTTCTCCGGTTTGAACTGGGCTATGCGTCTGCCATATCTTTTCTGCTGTTTCTGCTGAATTTTGGATTGGGACGGATTCTGATGAAGATTTTTTCATCCAAGGATGAATAGGAGAGGGAGGAACATTGTGCATATACGGAACCGTAAACGGAAATATTTCAGGAGGATCACTCCGGGGCTGGTGCTTCTGTATATCGTAATGATTTTGTTGGCAGCCTTTATGGCGCTTCCTTTGATTTATCTGGTTGTCACTGCATTTAAACCATTGGATGAGCTGCTGCTGTTTCCACCCCGGTTTTTTGTCAAAAAGCCCACCCTGCAGAACTTCAGCAGCTTGCTGGGGACTCTGGACAGCAAGGTGGTGCCCTTTACCCGATATCTGTTCAACAGTGTAGTTACAACGGTATGCAGCGTCGTGGGCACGGTATTGGTTTGCTCCATGGGGGCTTATTCCGCTGAAAAGCTTCATCTGAGGGGCATGAAGACATTTTCCAGAATTGTGGTTTATGCTCTGATGTATTCCGCTCCGGCGTCTCAGATTCCTATCTATCTGATTGTGAGCAAAGCCGGATTGCTGGACAATTATTTGTCCCTTATCATACCGAAATTTGCGATTCCCATGTATTTCTTCCTGTATCAGCAATTTGTTTCACAGATCCCGGATGAGCTGCTGGACAGTGCCAAACTGGATGGTTGCGGTACGTTTGCCACCTTTCGGAAAATTGTGCTGCCTCTGACGAAATCGGCGAGTTCCACTATCGTCGTATTTTCCTTTATCGCAAACTGGAATGACAGTTTCGGGCCCATGATCTATATCACCAGTCAGGCCAAAAAAACGCTTCCCATTGTGCTGCAGAGCATAGCTGACGGAGGGATTGCCAGGATGGGAGCGGCTGCGGCTGCGACGTTCCTTACGACGGCACCGGTGATACTGATCTATGTGTTTATGCAGTCCAGGGTGTTGCAAACGATGGAATATTCAGGTATCAAAGGATAAGGTGGTATCGTTCATGAAAAAATCCAAATTCTTAAAGGGATTCGTTGCGGTTTTGCTTTCCCTGTTTATCATTTATCAAACAAATGCACCCTGTCATGCCTATAACGAAGCGGACTATGTTTTTGATCCCAATGTCGGGCTTTCCTATATTCCTGTTACCTATAACGCGATCAGGGCGCAGGGCTATTTTGGCAGTCAGGTGGCGCAATTGAATAAGCCGGAGGATATCTTTATCGATCAGAAGGATCATATCTATATCGTGGACAGCGGAAATAACCGGATTGTCATGATGGATGAAAACATGGAACATGTCCGGGCTCTGAACAATTTTGGCGGGGAGACACTGAATAATCCGCAGGGGATCTATGTATACGATAATGGGAACATGCTTATTGCAGATACCGATAACGGAAGGGTCCTGAAGGTGTCCCCGGAAGGAAAGCTGCTGAAGACATTTGTCAAGCCGGAATCAGATTTATATGACAGTTCCTATGCCTTTCGGCCCACCAAGGTTTCCATCAATTCAATTGATCAGATCTTTATATTGAATAAGGATGATTATCATGGCCTGACGATTATTGATGAAGAGAATACGTTCCGGGGATACATGGCCTCCACCAAACTGCAGTACAGCTTTGCGGATCATGTGGTTCAGGCGTTTGCATCGGAATCCCAGAAGAAAAAGATTGCAAAACGGATTCCCCCTACAAACTCCAATTTTCTGATCGATCAGAAGAATGCAATCTACACCACCACGATACATACGAAGCAGGGGCAGCTGAAGAAGTTTTCCACCATAGGAAAGAATATTTATCCATATGGAGGAAGCTTTGGAGATAAATACATTGACTATGTCCTTCTCCACTATGGAAAGAAAAATTCGGATCCGGAATTTGCTGATCTTTGTGTGGACTCGGATGGCATCATCAATATGGTGGACAATGTATCCGGAAGAATCTATCAATACGACGGCAACGGAAACAATCTGATGGTATTTGGAGGAACCGGGAACTGGGCAGGTAAATTTCTAAGTGCTTCCAGCATTGCCATCAACAGCAAAGGAAATATTTATGTTCTGGACAGTACGCAGAATCTTCTTCACGTGATGAAACCCACGGAATTTACTTTGCTGATCCATAAAGCACTGAAAAACTATGAGAACGGCAGGTATGACAAGGCAGTGGTATACTGGCAGCAGGTCATGGATATCAGCCCGAATTATCCCATGGCCCACAAGGGGATGGGAGACTCGTATCTCCGGAACGGGGAATATCGGAAAGCAATGCAGGAGTATCGGATCTCGTTTTATCTGCCGGGATATTCCGAAGCGTTTGATGCACAGCTCCTGCTCGACGTCAGGGAACATTTTGCATTTGTTCTGTTTGGCATCCTGGCAATTGCAATCCTGATCATGCTGCTCTTCAAATATTTCCACGGAGCTTACAAGCGATCCTTTGAGAAGCCGGTTCGAAGCAGGTGGTTCCGAAAAGGGAGCCGTCTCCGGATCCTGCTCGGATCTGTATTTGATCCCATGGAAGGATTTCGGACCATCCGGGAGCAAAGATCCGAGTTTGATGTGACCCTGCCGCTGATCCTGTATGGGCTGGTACTGGCTTCCAGGGTTGCTTCGCTTTATCTGACTCATTTCCCGTTTCAGAAGGATCTTTATAACCGGAACATCGGAATGGAACTGCTCAGCCTGATGATTCCGTTATTGTCCTGGGTGACCTGTAATTATCTGGTTACCACGATACGAAGCGGGGAAGTGAAAATCAGCGAAGTGTTCAGTGCATCCGCTTATTCCATGGTACCCTATATCCTGATCACGGTTCCGCTGGCGCTGTTCTCCAACGTGCTGTCCCTTTCCAGCCTTTCCCTGTATAACGGCATCAATGATATCATGTGGATATGGATCTTTGTTCTGTTTTTTATCAATGTGATGTCCATGAACTCCTATAGTTTTACGGAAACGGTGAAGGTTGCTCTCATTACCCTTCTGGGCATCCTGTTTATCTGGATTATTCTGGGATTGGTGTTTCTGCTTGGAGAGGAACTGGTTGATTTCATAAAGGAAGTATGGGGCAGCTATCGGATGTATTTTCAGTTGAACTGAGGGTGTGGATGGATGACAAGGAGGCAAAGCATGAATAAAAAAAGAGTAGGTACCATGGCCCTTGCAGTTCTGCTGTTTTTCGGATGCCCTGGTCTGTTTCATCCGGGAAAAGTGTCTGCCCGGGAAAATGGGACGGCAGGGCAGGAACCGCAGAAGATGGAAGAGCAGAAGACGGATGAGCAAAGATCGCAGGACATCAAACCGGAAAAGCAGATTTCGCAGGGCTTGGCATCGGAAGTTAGGGAACCGGAAGGGTATACGCTTGCTGCAGAAAATGATTTTCTCATCCTTTATGTAAGGGAGGAAACCGGCGTCATCGATGTAGTGGACAAAGAAACGGGATATGTATGGAGCTCAGCTGTGGATCCTGCAAAATATACGCCGGAAGGGGAGAAACCGGACGCGTATTTCATGGAAACCTACAATTCGCTGTTTGGATTGTCCTATACGGATCTGGGCATGAATTCAACCGATATCATTACCGCTCCCGTAAACACTCTGGAACCGGAGATTGGCATGAAGGAAATAAAGAATGGCGTAAGGCTTTCCTATCATCTTCCGGAAGAAAATATTTCCCTGGCTGTGGACATTTCCATAGACGGGAAGTCCCTGATTGCCTCTGTTCCGTCAAAACGTATCCAGGAGGGGGAAGGGACAAAGAAAAAACTGGATGGCTATGTCAAAACCATCCGGGAGTTTATTGCTCATACGGAAAAAATCGTCGATGAGGCGGATAAACTGAAGCTCAGTGAAAATAAAGCCACGATTGCCAATGCCAGAAAAGGCATCGCCAAACTCAAGGATTATTTTAAAGATGTGAAGAGTGCGGTAGGCATCCAATATATAGCGGAGAAGGCGAGTGGCGTCATACGGAGTCATTCAAACATCCAATCTCTCGACGACTGTATTTATGGCGGGCAGAAAGATGAAAAAGGCTTTTTCAATAAGATCAGGGAATCGGACAAGGTTTCAAAGAAGGACAAGGACCGTTTTGCAAAGATGAGGAGCGACCTGGAGAAAGAAGAGGACTATGCCGTATACTGCATTGGGCTGATGAAATCCATCAAATACGGCGGGATAATACAAATCCAGCTGCTTCCCAATTTTGGCGCCTCTTCGGACGATGAAAAAGGCTATGTTTTCTTTCCCAACGGATCGGGTGCCATCGCTTACAATAAGCCGGATCATGGCAATGTAACCGGACATTATGAACAGGATATCTATTCCGACCGGGGTGTGGATATCCGGTGGGAATTCAACCGGGATCTGGCAGGGCTGAAACGGGCTATGCTGCCGGTTTACGGTTCAAAAAAGGAAAAGGACGCTTTTCTGGCCATAATTGAAAAAGGGGACGTGGACGCGTCTGTATCCTTCTATCCCAGCGGAAATACCGTTAATCTGAATCGGATCAATGCAAATTTTACTTACCGGAATATGGTGGAGATCAGCTCCTCCAGTGCTTATTCCTCCAAAACCGCCAAGGTTTATGAAAAAGAGAAGAACAGCTTTGATGCGGAAGTCCGGTTTCAATTCCTGAACGGGGAACAGGCAAACTACAGTGGCATGGCCAACGCCTACCGGTCTTATCTTCAGAAAAGATCCCTTCTGAACAAAAGCGACCGGCTTCAGAAAGGGAAAGTGCCCATAGGACTGGAATTTGTCGGTGGCGTGGAAAAGCCAGTCCTGTTCTTTAGCCGGTTCATCCCCTTCTCCACTTTCGGGCAGGTACAGGATATCATGGGGAAGCTGAAAACGGCTGGTGTGGAAAACATGATGATCGGAATGGATCGCTGGACCGATCCGATCAAAAGGCCCACCCGGTTCCGACCAGCAGCCGGCCTCGGGGGAGGACAAGGGCTGAAGGATCTGGAAAAAGAAGCAAAACGGCAAAAGAATGCCCTGTTTCTGGCGGAGGATTATGTTTATGCCGATTCGTCCGACCGCAATATAAATAAGAAAAAGCTGGCAAACGATACGAACCAGAGGATCTTTGAGTTCGGTACCCATTCCGATAAGCTGTTTTCACCATTGGTGGTAAAGGAAAGCTTATTGAAACAATCCCTGCCGGCTCATAAGGAATATGGCAACCCCGGCATGATGGTTTCTGCAATTCCGAATCTCATGTATTATGATTACAATGAGAAATACCGGTCCACCCGGGCAGGGACGGTGAAAACATGGATGGAAAGCTATGAACAGGCAGCCAGGCAGATCGAGCTTGCCAGTATGGGCGGCAATCTGTATGTGCTGAAAAACAGCTCCTGGCTTCTGGATATTCCCATCGGCTCCACAGATTATGTCTTTGCCGATCAATCCGTGCCGTTTTATCAGATGGTGGTTCATGGCTCCATTCCCTATACGGCAAAGCCTTTCAACACGTTCTTTGATAAGGAACTGGAAAAATTGAAGGCCATTGAATACGGATGCGTCCCGTTCTATTTGCTGACGGTGGAGGAAACGGCCAGGTATGCGGATATCTATGATGAATTCACTACTCCTTACCCATTGGCAGAGAAGGAGATCATCGATACCTATCGGGAGTTTGAAAAAAACTTTTCCCGGTTTACCGATGCTTATATGATATCCCATGAATATCGGCCGGATGACATTGCAGTGGTAAAATACAGCAACAACAGGACAATATATATCAATTATTCCGGGAAAGAGGGTAAGGCAGATGATATTGTGGTTCCGGCAAAAGGATATGTTGTACATTAAAACCGGCCTGCCGGCGCAGGCAGGTACCTGGACAGAGAGCGGGTTTGCAATATGAAGATAAAAAAGTCGAAGCTTACTTCAAAGGAAAACAAATGGGGCTATTTTTTCACTGCTCCATGGATGCTGGGGTTCTTGGCC
Source organism: Eubacteriales bacterium mix99 (assembly GCA_038396605.1). Lineage (NCBI taxonomy): Bacteria > Bacillati > Bacillota > Clostridia > Eubacteriales > Eubacteriales bacterium mix99. Next base: position 62,374 of record CP121690.1, on the reverse strand, counting down.
TTCTTTACCTATCCGTTGGTGTATTCGCTGATTCTTTCCTTCGGCAAGGTCAGGGATATCGTTTCTTATTCCCTGGACTTTGCGGGATGGACGAATTATGCCAATGCATTTTTCCAGGATACAGATTTTATTCCGCTGCTTCTGGACACGCTGAAGGAGGTATTGATTAAAACGCCTCTCGTCGTCGTATTTTCTCTTTTTATTGCCATATTGCTGAATCGGGAATTGAAGTTCAAGGGATTGTTCCGAGTGGCGTTTTTCCTGCCTGTTTTACTGGGTACCGGTGTTGTTATGGATACGATCACAGGGAACATTGCGAAGACGGCTTCTGAGCTTGCTGCAGAGGCGTACGAATCGATGGCGACATCTTCTGAAGAAATGATCAGTCTCTCCGGTACGTTGGTGGCAATTTTCGGGTACCGCATCGCTTATTTCATGAGTAACCTGCTGACGCTTACAAAGGATATCTTCTGGATGTCCGGAATCCAGATCATTATCTTTCTCGGGGCCCTGCAGACCATACCGGAATCCTATTACGAGGCAGCTTACTGCGACGGTGCCATGGAGTGGGAAAAGTTCTGGAAAATCACCCTGCCCCTGGTTACTCCGACCATATTGCTCAATACGGTATTTACGATAATTGATTTCTCCACAAATGCCGGAAATAAGGTGATAAAGTATACTCTGGATACCACATTCAAAGACTTTAATCTTGCTTACGGCAGCGCTTTGGGATGGATTTACTTTGTGATATCCGGAGCCATTGCCATTCTCGCTTTCACAATCCTGAGGCGTTTTACCAATTATGATTAAGAAGACAGGACTCTGCAGTAAAGGCTCCGGTGCGAACCGTCGCGCAACAGCCTTTTTGCGGTGAAATCAAACAGGAAAAGAGGTCTGGAATCTGTTGATGAATCCAACAATAAGTGAAAATAGAAGAAAGCAGGAGAAAATCACTTTCCGCATGGATCATTTTCGGAAAGTATCCGGCAAATTTCTGATCAATCTCATTATCTATGCGCTGTTGATTGAGCTGGTTTTTGTTTTTCTGTATCCATTGATCTATCTGGTCTTCAATTCACTCAAGTATGATTTTGAGTTGATTGATGCCAGCAAGGTGTGGGTGATTACCAGGGTGAATGCTGAGAACTACAGTAACGTATTCCAAAAGATGAATTACTTCCATACCCTTTTCAATACGCTTACGGTGGTGCTGATCAGTACGGTGGGACATGTTCTTTCCTGCGGCCTGGCAGGCTACGGCTTTGCACGGTTTCAGTTCCGGGGCAAGGGGATCATGTTTGGAATTGCCATGCTGAGTCTGATTATTCCGCCGCAGGTGCTGATCATGCCTCTCTATATCCAGTATTCCGAACTCAACTGGATGGGAACGTTTCTGCCGATTCTGGTTCCCTGCTTTTTTGGCTTTGGGCTAAAGGGAGGGCTGTATATCTTTTTGTTCCGGCAGTTTTTCAAAACCCTGCCGAAGTCTTACGAAGAGGCAGCAAAAATTGAGGGCTGCTCCATGCCGCGGATATTTTTCAGCATTATGCTTCCCATTGCAAAGACCACAATCCTGGTGGTATCGATTTTATCAGTCGTATGGCATTGGAATGACGCCTTTGAGCCGGATACCTATTTGTCCAACTATAACAAAATACTGGTGCAGCGAATATCCGGGGTAGCCCAGTACGGGGTAAAAGTCACCACTGCACTGGGAAATGAGATCAATCTGGATGCCATGGCAGCATGTGTGCTGGCAATGCTGCCTTTGATGATCATCTATTTTGTGTTCCAGAAGCAGTTTATGCAGGGAGTGGAAAACAGCGGGCTGGCAAATTTTTAAGGGAAGCCGGGACTCCGGAGCCACTATTTTTTGGGCTCTCCAAAATCATAATATCGGTTCTTTTCATGGAATCAGAAAGAAATGTGCCAAAAAAAAGAGATACCGATCCTCAACCTGTAGTACAATAGAGACAGGGGGGATCGGTTTTTATGAACAGGCCATTTTCGTTATTGATCAAGCCCACATCAGCGGATTGTAATTTAAGATGTGAATATTGCTTTTATCTGGAGAAGAGTGTGTTGTATCCCCGAAGCAAAAAACATCGTATGTCGGATGAGGTTCTGGAAAAAATGATTGCAGGCTATCTGGCTACTGAGCAGCCGGTCTATGCCTTCGGCTGGCAGGGAGGGGAGCCGACTTTGATGGGCCGGGAATTCTTTGAGAAAGTTCTCTCTTTGCAGCAAAAGTACGGAAAGGGCAGGACCATTGCCAACAGTCTGCAGACCAATGGTACTTTGCTGGATGACGATTTTGCCCGTTTCCTGGCAGAAAACCATTTTCTGGTGGGGATCAGCCTGGATGGGCCGGAGGAGGTCCATAACCGGTATCGAAGGCGGGCGGACGGCTCCGGATCCTGGCAGGATGTTCGCAGGGGAATGCAGTGTCTGGAACGGAACCATGTTGAATTCAATGTCCTGACGCTGGTGAATGCGGCAGACGCAGGCCGGGGAAAGCAGATTTACCGGTATCTCCGGGATCTTGGAGTGCAGTATCATCAATACATTCCCTGTGTGGAGCCGGAGCCGGACGGCAGTCCCATGCCTTTTTCCATAACCGGGGAGCAGTGGGGACAGTTTCTGTGCGATGTGTTTGCTGAATGGATCCGGGAGGATGTCTATCGGGTATCGGTCCGCATGTTCGATGCTGTTTTGAACCACATGATAGACGGCAGCTATTCGGTGTGCCATATGGCTGGAAATTGCTGTCAATACTTTGTGGTGGAGCATAACGGGGATGTTTATCCGTGTGACTTTTTTGTGGAGAAGGACAAAAGAATTGGGAACCTTGCGGACCGTTCCTGGGAATCCATGTTGTCTGACCCCGGATATCTTGCGTTTGGGCGGCAAAAGGCACAGTGGAATCCACAATGCCGTTCCTGTGAATATCTTACATATTGCTCCGGTGACTGCCTGAAGCATCGCATTTATAACGGAAACCCGCCGGATCATATGAGCTGGCTGTGCAGCGGGTGGAAAGCTTTTTACCAGCACGCCCTGCCTCAGCTGCGGGAGCTGGCGGAGGCCTGCAGGAAGGATCCTGCCATGGCGGGGAAGTGGGAAGATGCTCCCAAAAATGGACTTTTTGTGGATGCCGGATGGGGGCGGAATGAACCCTGCTACTGTGGCAGCGGTAAAAAATACAAGAAATGCCACGGCGCCCATTGATTCATTGCATGGATTTTCTGCTTTCCTTCACATGAACCGATCTTCAGACTGCAGTACAATAGGAACAGGAGTGGAAACAAACATGTCCCCAAATATCATTATTGTTATGACAGACCAGCAAAGGGCTGATTTGCGCAAAGGAGCGGGATACTCCCTGGATACCATGCCATTTTTGGATTCCTGGGCCAAAGGCGGAGTGGATTTTGCCAGAGCTTATACACCCAACCCCACCTGTATGCCTGCCAGAGTCAGCATGTTGACCGGGCGCTATCCGGAAAGTCATGGAGTACGCACCAATCATAATGCCCGGGATGCTTTCTATACGGCGGATTTGCTGGATGTATTGAAATCAATGGGTTATGTGACTGCGTTGTGTGGGAAAAATCATTCCCATCGCAATCCGTCGGATTTTGACTTTCATGAAGTGAACGGGCATACCGGTATAGAAGATCACCAGAAGATTTCGGAAGCAGAGAGCAGGCTGGATCAATATTTATCAGAATTACAGCATATGGAAGGGCATCGGCCGTCCCCGGGAGGAATCATGGTACAGCAACCTTATCGCAATGTGACGTCCGCCTTGAGATTCATTGATCAATGCAAGGGAGACAGACCCTTCTTCCTTTGGCTGTCCTTTGCTGAGCCACATAACCCTTATCAGGTACCGGAGCCTTATTTCGATATGTTCCCTCCGGAGTCCTTGCCGGAGCAGCAAACATCCACGGAAAATCTGGCGGACAAGGGACATCGCTTTATCTGGCTTCGCAGTATCTGGGAAAAGATCCTGGGCCCGGATATAGACAACCGAATTTTGCGCGTCCGTTCCAATTATCATGGCATGCTCCGGTTGATTGATGATCAGTTCAAACGCTTGATCCATGGTCTGGATGAAAGAAATCTCGTGAAGAATACCATCATATTGTTCGTATCGGACCATGGCGATTTTGTCGGGGAATACGGGCTGATCCGCAAGGGGCCGGATCTGCCGGATGTGTTGACCCATATTCCCATGATATGGCGGGGGCCTGGAGTGGCTCCACAGGGAACGTTAAAGAGCCCTTTCGTAAATCTGGTCGACATATTGCCGACCATTTGTGATATTCTCAGAGCGGAAACTCCTTTTGGAGTACAGGGGAAAAGTATTCTCCCGCTTCTTCGAAACCGAAATATTCCGGAAGGGGAATATCAGGTTGCCTATTCGGAAAGCGGTTACTCCGGACGCTATTGGACGGACAGGGACAGGCTGGATATTGTAACGGAGGGTGCAAGCAGGAATATGGAGACGTTTGATTGTCTGAACACGTGGACGCAATGCGGTCAGGTGCGAATGATCCGTAAAGGCGATTATAAAATGCAGGTTGATATGATGGGAAAAGGGTACTTATACCACTTGGTATCCGATCCGATGGAAATACGGAATCTATGGGATAATCCTGCGTATATGGCTATCAAGGCGGACCTTTTAACCGGGTTAACTGCTGCGATGTTGAGAGCCTGTGATCCGCTCCCTGCACCGCATCATCGGTATCGCACCAAAATCCATCCCAAAGGGTACTGGTATCAGGATTATGTGGCTGAGGATCCGGGAGTACGGGAATGATTCAGGCGATTCGGGATATTCCCGGTCTTTTGCGTTTTTGTGGTGAGACCATTGAAAAAGACTATTGGGAGAAGGGTTAAGCGATGTACAACATCGACTGTCTGATTTTGATTCGATTCAATTTGGATTACGGCAAAAATTATTTTGAAGGAAATGAACTGTTAAAACAGCTTCGGTCCATCATTGATGAAAAAGCAAGGCAAAGAATGATGTCTGAATCGTAAGTCAGAATTCAACAGGGGAAAGAGATCCGCCGGAGATATCCATCAAGAGTCAAAGAAAAATGCAAAGGACATAATGAATTACGCCTTTCTTCTGTCCGGCGGCTTTGAAACGGGAGGTTTTCCATGTATCGTATCACAACCGATACAGGCTTTATGATCCGGATACGGGATTTGAGTTTACCGACCTGTCGGAGGTAGATCTCCCTACATACATCAAATGCTCCGACCAACTGAGCAAATCCTCACGCTCCCAGATCTTTTCGCAGAGATCAAGCCACAGATCTACAATCTCTTTCGGCTGTGACATGATGTTGCCCTCGCAGGGGGAGGTAATGCTCTCCTGACCGAAAAAGTGGAGCTTTTCAAGTGGAAACTGCGACATGAACGGCAGGATTTCGTCCTGCTTTGCGAAATACGCCTGGGTAAACGCCGCACCTGAATAGCTACGATTTTCAAAAAAGGTATGATAAAACTCCTGCTCAATGGGATCGCTTACAATATCCGGCATAAACTTCATTGCGTATATTATTCCGGCAAACATATTGATAAACGACACAAAGATAACGCCATTTTGTTTCAACAAGTTTAATGCGGCGTTTACGGCCTTTACTCTGTCCTCTTTTTCCAGAAGATGATAAAGTGGTCCCATAAGCAAAACATGGTTGTATTGCTCGGTAGTCAGCCTATTCGCTTCCCGTGCGTCGCCGGTGATCGTTTGGATGAAAAGCCCTTGTTCGGCGGCGCGTTCGGCGGCAAACCTGGTGTTCTCCGGCGACAAGTCGAACAGTGTGACATCGCAGCCTTTTTCCGCAAGATAAAGAGAATATCTCCCCGGACCGCCGCCAATGTCGAGAACCTTATCACCCGATTTTATATAACGGTCAAGCATCCGGCAAGTCAGCAGGAATTCCGGTCTGCCCGCGATACGATTCCATTCAACTTCCACTCCCGCATTGTAGAAATCCCTTATGATTTTTGTGGTTTCGTCCATCACCTTTTCTTCCTTTCCATAACCCATGCAAGCTGCAACCCGATAGCGCTTTCATTCTCATGGGTCAATGTTTATAAGTTTTCATAAATGTTCGATAAAGCAGCATAATATCATTGAAACATGAAGTTGGTTCCAAACACTTCAAAATTCGTAAGTCGCCACGGCTTTACGCCATACGTCGTTTTCCATCGGAAACTTACCGTCACCGATTTTACGGGCATGTTCCCAAAATCGATTCATCACCATATCCGAGGCACTCCGGAGCATAGCGATATGCAATTTCCCCCAAAACTCCGCGTGCGAAAAAGCGGAAAACCCGTGAATGGCGTTAATCGTTTTATTGATGTCATATTTGACCCGGCGCAGTTCTATTGCCGGTGTACCGCCGTCATCCTCAATGATGGCATACGGCGCGCGGGTGTCATAGTCGAAAGGCAATCCGCAGCTGCCGGGGTTGAGCAAAATCTTGTCTTTGACTTTACCGAAAAACTGCAAATGATTATGCCCGAACAAACAAATATCACCGGGACAATCCGCGATTTCCTGTGCGTATTTCTCAGCGGATATTTGCATGGCGTTTACTCCGTCCTGAAAAGAAAATGGTTTTTGTTCCATCTTCCTGGCGTAATCGCCGGAATGGAATGCGCCGAGCCGCGGAGAATGTCCGATTAACGGAAAACCATGCGATAAATGAAGCCATTTGCCGCTTGGCGTGGTCAGATCAGCGGTTTCGGGGAGGGACATCAGAAAATCAAGGTTTATCTGCGTCAGATTTTTGTAAGACCAAAAATTTGGCAGCATTTGTTCATGCTTACAACCGGCGGGCTTTGTTCGGCTTAACGAAATCACGCCGATGTCGCCGTTGCCAAGTATCGCAGTACAGTTAGGCAAAGTGCGGATGATATCCACCACTTCATTCAAAAACGGCGTATCGCGCATATAATCGCCTAGCAGTAAGAAGACTGTTGCGCCATTCGCTTTTGCATCGGCAACAACCGCCTGAAACGCCGGCAAGTTTCCATGGATATCCGATAATACCGCGTATATCATTGAGCACACTCCCTCTTAATTAACGTGAATATCCAGGTCGGCCTTTCTGCCTGGACCAACTCCCTGCCTTTTTGCCCATCCTATCACAATTTCCGATGCATGACAATGTATCCCCATAGACCTGCAGTAATCAATGCAGGCAGCCATCCCCATGCTGGTGCCGATGGAAATGCTGACCAAGGCCGGGGGCTGGGGCAATCTGATCACGTCCGTCATGCTGGGACCGGTACTTGGCGCGGTGCTGATGGGCATTTTCTCTATGGCGGGCATTATGCTGGTGGACATCCTTGGCGCGGCGTTTGCCATCGCCTGCCTGCTGTTCGTGCGCATTCCCGATATTCCGCGGACTGCCGAAAAGCCGGATTTCCGCACGGATTTCAAGCAAGGCTTTGCCGCTATGCGTCAAAACAGGCCCTTGATGGCGGCACTGCCATCCCTTGTTCTGGCCACCATCCTCTATATGCCGCTGGGGGCGTTGTTCCCGCTGCTGGTACGCACACACTTTTTGGGCGAGGCGTGGCACAACAGCGTGGTGGAGGTTGTGTTTTCCGCCGGGCTGATGGTTTCTTCGCTGATCATAGGGGTGTGGGGCGGCATACGCAAGCGGTTTTTAATGGTGTCTCTGGCCATTGGGGTGCTGGGAGCCGCCGCCCTCATCAGCGGCGCTCTGCCTCAAAGCGGATACTGGGCTTGTGTCGTGTGCTGCTTCTTCATGGGTGGTTCCGGCACCTTCTTCAATGTGCCGCTTACGGCATATATACAGGAAAGCACGCCGCCCGAAGTGCTGGGTAAGGTCTTTTCCCTGTACTTGACCGTCATGACGCTGGCCATGCCCATCGGTCTTTTGGTGGCGGGGCCTGTTACGGAGGTTATGGGAGCGGACAAGTGGTTTTTATGGTCGGGCATTGCTATGGTTGGATCCGCCATACTCTGCCGCGTGATGACGCGGCGCTATGACAAAGAAACGATGCCGGCAGAACAGGAGGTACGATTATGAATGGAAAAAAGCGCGCGTAAAAATTCAGTTCTTGCCGAGTAAGATTGTTTCCCAATCGCGACGGCCATAAATGATACGGACAATATGCACTTCTTCGCCCTTTGGGATGTAGAATACGATGAAATTATCCACCGGGAGCAAACGATACCCTTTCGCATTCAAGATATCGTTATCGGCAGCCGAACCAATCAAAGGAAATTCGTCCAGCCGCTCCATCGAATCGAAAATTCTATCGATCAATTTTCCCGTCGCACCGGGCGAATGAAGATCACTGGCAATATACGAAAGGGTTTCGTCCAGATCGGCATAGGCCGTCTCTGAAACGATGATTCTTTTATTCGGCATATTTTTGTTTCAGCCTTGTTTTGGCTTCCTCCAGTGTCATACTTTGTCCGTCCGCAATTTGCTTTTCGCCCTCGGCCAGTTTGGCATAAAGCTCAAGCAGAGCAGACTTTTTTTCGTATTCCACAATATCTACCAAGACATAACGGCCACGGCCGTTTTTCGTCAGGTAAACGGGGCTGTTTAGCGCACAGTCCTTTAAAACTTTGTTGTAGTTACGCAAATCCGAAATCGGTTTTATATTCAACATAAAAGCACCTCCACTTCACTTATAGTATAGCAAGATTTTCGTAAAATACAACACTATATTTTAAGAAAACTGATATCATAAGCGTTCCTGTCCTGATACGTATTGCTATCAGGAGTTGAAGGATGCATTGGATTGGCCGGACAAGGACATGGTTAAGGATGTTTTCAAGAAGATCCTCAAACGAACGGTTTCCAAAACGAAGAGGAAGGCAGTTAAGGATGCCAGACGGTACATATTGAATAACTGGCATGGAATAGAAATAAAGGCTGATAAGGACTATGAACTGATAGGATGCAGTGCCGAAGGTCATATAAGCCATGTGTTTTCAAGCAGGCTAAGCAGCAGGCCTAAGGGATGGTCTGAAAAAGGTGTTGCCAGGAACGCTATTAGGCCCTCCATAAAGCTCGTTATGGCGTTTTTGTTCTTCGTAAGGAGAAATTATAGCCGGGACGACATAGATCAAGCGTTTATGCCGCAAAAGCTGCTTGATAACGAGAAGTCAGTGTGGTAGCATTGAGGTACGGCAGCAACCGCTCCAAAGCCTATCCCGCTGTTAGAGATGGCTGCTGCCGACATCTGCCGTAAGCCACACCGGCAGAGGCTCGTTGTCAAGCAGGTCGTGGAATATATGCGGCTGACAAGATTGATTGCTGTTAAAATTAATGAAATCAATCAAGACCACTGTTGCTAGTAAGAATACTGTTGCTAGTAAGAATATTTCAGGATGTCTCTATTCTTTCTTTCCCTACAGTAAATTGACGCTATCCATCCAGGCAGGCAGCATTGACAGAAGCGCAATCCGGGGGTATAATTAATGTAAGCGCTTACATTAATGGTGGTGGATGGATGAACATTTATGAAGTGGCCAGAAAGGCAGGCGTTTCCATTGCTACGGTTTCCCGGGTGATCAACAACAGTTCCACGGTTCGGCCGGAGACCCGTGAGAAAGTTGAAGCGGCGCTGAAGGAGCTGAAATACCGGCCTAATGATATTGCCAGGAGTCTGGTGGTGAAATCGACTCATACCATAGGGGTTCTGGCCAGCGACGTCCGGGATTCCTACTATGCGAATGCCATATATATCCTGGAACAGGAGTTCCGCAAGCTCGGGTATCATATGATTCTCTGCAATACCGGAGGCGGACTGGAGAAAAGAAAGGGATATATGGGGCTGCTTCTGGAGAAAAAAGTGGATGGAATCGTACTGGTCGGTTCCGTTTTCAGGGAAAAGGCAGGCAACCGGCACATCCTGGATACGGCTTCCGTTGTGCCTGTTGTGATGCTCAACAGTTTCCTGGACGGGGAAAATATCTATTCCGTAAAGTGTGATGATGAGGCAGCCACGGAGGAGATTGTGGAAAGTCTGGTGAGACGGGGTTACCGGGAGATCGTGTATGTCTATGACGTGGACAGTTTCAGCGGCCTGGCAAAGCTGGACGGATTCCGTGCCGGGATGAAGGAAGCGGGACTGGAATGCAGACCGTATTCCATTCTCAAAACGGAAAGCGGCATCATCGGCGGGGAAAAGGCACTGGAACAGCTGGAGGCAGCAAACGTCTCCTACCGTGCCATAGCAGCCAGCGAGGATATCCTGGCAGCCGGTGTTCTGAAAGCTTTGAAGCGGAGGGGAAAGAAAGTACCGGAGGATGTTGCGGTGTTCGGATATAACGATTCCGTCATTGCCCGTTGTACGTCTCCCGGGTTGTCATCGGTTGACAATAAGGTCGGGGCTCTGGCCAAAGTAGCAGCGAATATTTTATGCTGGGTTTTGCATGGAGAGGAGATTCCTTCCCATCATACCATCGTTCCGGAATTGGTTTTCCGGCAAAGCTGTCCATAGAGTTTTCCCGGGAAATCCCGGCCGGATTCTGCACTGTTTGCCTGTGTGCTGTTTGTGTGTTGGAAAGAGTATTGCTTATGAAGGAGGGAGCAACCATTCAGAGATTATCTCGAAAATTATTACATTCTGATTTTTCCGTACCGGAGGATGTGGCGGTGGGACCGCTGGATCCGATGCCGGAGAAGGTGATTCAATTTGGAGAAGGCAATTTTCTGAGGGCTTTTGTGGATTGGATGATCAACCGGCTCAACCGGAAGGGACTTTTTCACGGCAGTGTCGTTGTGGTTCAGCCGATTGAGCAGGGGATTGCAGATGTCCTGAACGAGCAGGACGGTTTGTATACCCTTTATTTAAGAGGCCTGCAGGACGGCAGCCGGACAGAGTCCCGGGAAGTCATCACTTCCATCAGCAGGGCAATCAATCCATACAGGGAATACTCTGCTTTTCTGGAATGTGCACATAATCCGGATCTGCGGTATATGGTATCCAATACGACGGAGGCTGGCATTGCCTATGTTCCGGAAGACCAGCCGAAGAGCCAGTGCCCGAAGTCGTTTCCGGCCAAAGCTGCTGCTTTTCTGTATGAACGGTATCGCCACTTTTCCGGAGACCCTTCCAAAGGCATGAGGATCCTGCCCTGTGAGCTGGTCAATGACAATGGAACGGAATTGAAAAAAGGGATTCTGCAGTACTGCAGGGACTGGGACCTGGAGGATGGATTCCGGGATTGGCTGGAGAAGGAGTGCAGCTTTTACAATACGTTGGTGGATCGCATAGCCACCGGGTATCCACGGGAAGAAGCTGAGGAAATGACTCAGTATCTGGGATATGAGGATCAGCTGATTGACACCGGTGAGGTTTTTCACCTGTGGGTGATAGAAGGGGATCCTGCCCTGGAGGAGGAGCTGCCCTTTCAGAAAGCCGGGCTGCATGTCGTCCGGACGGACAATCAGCTGCCGTACCGGAAAAGAAAGGTGCGCATTTTGAACGGTGCCCATACCATGATGGTGCCTGCTGCCTTTTTGTATGGATTCGATACGGTGAAGGAATGTGTGGAGAATCCTGTCACGGGTGGTTTGATGCGGAAAGGGATCTTTGAGGAAGTGATTCCGGTTCTGGATCTCCCTCAGGAGGAGACAGGGAAATTTGCGGAAGAGGTTCTGGAGCGCTTTGCCAATCCATATATCCGGCATATGCTGCTGGGGATTACCCTGAATTGTGTATCCAAATATCGGGTACGGGTACTGCCGTCCCTGTTGGAATATATCCGGCAGAATAAAAAACAGAATAACAAAATTCCTTCCGTGCTCAGCTTTTCCCTGGCGGCTCTGATTGTTTTTTACCGGAGCACCAGGCTGGAAGGGGATCGGCTCATCGGGATGCGGGACGAAAAGCCCTATCCCATCCGGGACGATTTGCCGGTTCTGAAGTTTTTTGCAAAAGTTTGGGAGGAATATGACCGATTTCAGGATCCGGTGAAGCTGACTCACGAAGTACTGGCCCGTAAAGATTTCTGGGGGAAGGATTTATCGGAGGTTCAGGGATTGGAAGATGCGGTCGCCCATTATCTCAGTACGATACTGGTGTTGGGAATCCAAAAAGCAACGGAAGCAGTGCTGTAATATTGCCTGGTATTTTCATTGCCCTGTAGCGTACTGCTTTCTGCCGTGTGATCATGCCGGCATGAATTTCAGGGAAAACAGAGCGGATTCGAAAAGAAATGTAATGTATGGATTCAAAGGAGACAAAACATGCAGACATTTGGCAGGGTTATCAAAATCCATGACACAGACAATGTGGCAATCGCTCTTTCCGAACTGCTGCCGGAAGAGCAGATTCCAGCCGGCAGCGGAGGGGAAAAGGAAAAAGCTCACAGCCGGGACAGTGAAATTCTTATGGCTCGGGACCGGATTCCCGCCGGTCATAAGATTGCCTGGACGGATATTTCCTGCGGGGAGAACCTGGTCAAATATGGCTATCCCATTGGGCATGCCACCCGGGACATCCGCCGCGGCAGCTGGGTTCATACGCACAATGTAAAAACCAATCTGGAAGGTTTCAGGGAATATCGTTATTCTTCGGATTTGGAAAAGCAAGGCCTTCCGGAGAAAGAAAATCCGGCATTTGAAAGTGCCGGGCCTTGCCCGGTTTTTCAGGGATATGCAAGGGCAGGCGGCAAGGTCGGCATCCGGAATGAAATATGGATTCTGCCTACCGTCGGCTGCATCAACGGAACAGCAGAGCGATTGGCACAAATGGCCCGCAGCCGGTATGAGAAAAGGGGGATTGACGGGATTTTTGCCTTTTCCCATCCCTATGGCTGCTCCCAGCTTGGCGGGGATCTGAAACACACACAGAAAATTCTTTCCGGGCTGATCCGGCATCCCAATGCAGGCGGGGTATTGGTGCTGGGTCTGGGCTGCGAAAGCAACAATCTTGCCGAAATGAAGAAAGCGTTGGGGGTCCTGCCGGAGAATACTGCTTTTATGAATCTGCAGGATGTTCCGGATGAAATCGGGGAAGGCATGGCTGCACTGGAAACCCTGGTGCAGCGGGCAGAACGGGCAAAGCGCCAGCCGGTTCCGGTTTCCCGGCTGAAAATTGGCCTGAAGTGCGGAGGGTCGGATGGTTTTTCCGGCATGACAGCCAATCCGCTCATTGGAATGGTATCCGACCGGCTGGTTTCCCTGGGGGGAACTGTCATACTGACAGAGGTTCCGGAAATGTTCGGCGCCGAAACCATTCTCATGGATCGCTGTATCTCCCGTTCCGTATTTGATCAGGTCGTTCATTTGATCAATGATTTCAAATCTTATTTTATTCGTTATGGTCAGACAATTTATGAAAATCCCTCTCCGGGAAATAAGGAAGGCGGGATTACCACACTGGAGGAGAAGTCTCTGGGATGCATCCGGAAAGGCGGAACTTCTCCGGTGATGGACGTTCTCCGCTACGGGGATCCGGCCACTGCGGCCGGCCTGAATCTGCTGAACGGACCGGGAAATGATTTGGTTTCCTCCACTGCCCTGGCCGCTTCAGGAGCCCATCTGATTCTGTTTTCCACGGGAAGGGGAACCCCTTTTGGCTGCCCGGTTCCCACAGTGAAAATAGCGGCCAATACTTCTCTGGCTGAAAAAAAGCCCGACTGGATTGATTTCAACGCCGGAGTCCTGCTTGCGGGGTTGTCTGCGGAGCAGGCAGCGGATCAGTTGTTTGATTTGATTTGCCGGATGGCTTCCGGGGAGGAGACCAGGAATGAGGAAAATGGCTATCGGGAGATTGCCATTTTCAAGGACGGAGTAACATTATAGAAAACCGAGACATTATAGAAAACTGAGACATTATAGAGAACCGAGACATTATAGAAAACCGGGAAAGGATGTGTAATGTAAAAATGGCAGCAGTAACAGCACAGAATGTAAAGTCTGTGGTGGACAGAGCAGTAAACGAGGTCAGGATAACGGACGTTCATACCCATTTGTATCCGGCGGAGTTTGGAGACATGTTGCTGTGGGGCGTGGATGAGCTTCTGAATTACCATTACCTCATTGCGGAGACTTTTCGCTTTACGGATGTGGGATACGACACATTCTGGAAGATGACCAAAAAAGAGCAGGCGGATCTGATCTGGAAAACGCTGTTTTTGGAAAACAGTCCGTACAGTGAGGCCTGCCGCGGTGTGCTGACCGTATTGAACAAGCTGGGACTGGATCCGTCCAGCCGGGATCTGGATTCCTACCGGAGCTATTTTGCCGGCAAGACAACGGAAGAGTACATCGACATCGTGTTTGAAAAAGCCGGGATCCGGCAGGTCGTCATGACCAATGATCCGTTTGATGATCAGGAGAGGCATGCATGGGAAAAGGGACGGAAGAAGGATAAACGGTTTTTGGCAGCCCTGCGAATTGATCCGTTGGTGATCCACTGGGACACCACATGGAAAAGGCTGAAATCGTGGGGATACGACGTGGAGCAGGTTCTCACGGAGAAGTCGCTGGCGGAGGTGCGGAGATTTCTTGCGGACTGGGTCCAAAAAATAGACGCCGTTTATATGGCAGTATCCTTGGAGTCGGATTTCCGGTTCCCGGAGGATTCCGCGCAGGGGAAACTGATTGAGAACTGTGTCTTGCCGGTGTGCAGGGAGCAGGATATTCCCTTTGCCCTGATGATCGGCGTGAAACGGCAGATCAATCCGGATCTGAAGCTGGCAGGAGACGGCGTGGGCAAAGCCGATATCAATGCGGTGAATTATCTTTGCGCGCATTATCCCCACAACAAATTCATGGTGACCATGCTGTCCCGGGAAAATCAGCATGAGCTGTGCGTGACAGCCAGGAAGTTCCGGAACCTGATGATCTTCGGCTGCTGGTGGTTCCTGAACAATCCCAGCCTGATTGATGAAATCACACGTATGCGGTTTGAGTTGCTGGGTTCCAGCGTGATTCCGCAGCATTCCGACGCAAGGGTGCTGGATCAGCTGATTTATAAATGGGCCCATTCCAGAAGAATCATTGCCAGCGTGCTGAGTGAAAAATACCGGGATCTGATGGATACCGGCTGGGTTCTGACCGAGGAGGAGATCCGCCGGGATGTGAATAAACTGTTCGGCGGGACCTTTGAAGAATTTCTCAGCAAAAAGTTCTGAGCGGTATCCCAACCAAAGAGATGAAAAAGGAATATAAAGAAAAAATGGCGAACACAAAAGAGTATAAAAGTATGGAAAGGGGGTTCGGTCAGGGCGCTGCGGCGCTGCATGGAGACGCCCTGACAAAACAGATGGAAAAAGACAAAGTATTGAGGCGGATTACAGAGTGTGGCCTGGTTGCCGTGGTCCGCGCGGAGTCCAGTGAGCAGGCCCGGAAGATTGCCGATGCCTGTGCGGCAGGAGGGGTGGCTGCCATCGAGATTACCTTTACCGTGCCAGGTGCGGATCAGGTGATCCGCGATCTGTCATCCACCTATAAAAATGGCGATATTCTCATCGGAGCCGGAACGGTGATGGATGCGGAGACCGCCCGGGCAGCGATACTGGCAGGCGCCCAGTATGTAGTCAGCCCCTATCTGAATACGGACATGGTGAGACTTTGCAATCGCTATCAGGTTCCCTGCATGCCGGGCGCCATGACTATCAGGGAGATTGTGGAGGCCATGGAAGCCGGTGCGGATATCGTCAAGATTTTCCCCGGGGAGCTGTTCGGGCCTGGCATCATAAAGGCGGTCCGGGGGCCCATCCCGTATGCAAAATTGATGCCCACCGGAGGAGTGAATCTGGACAACGTGCAGGACTGGATTCAGGCAGGCGCAGTGGCAGTGGGAGCCGGCAGTTCCCTGATCCGGGGTGCAAAGACCGGGGATTATACCTCCATTACGAATACAGCCAGGGAGTTCATTGCGAAGATAAAAGCTGCCCGTGAGGAAAGCCACGGCAAATGAATTAATTTGTATGGAATGCATATGGACATTTCAGCCATTTGTCAGTATGATATGGATAGGTTAGTCAAACCTCAGGAATCAAAGGAAAAAGGAAGGAATGAAGTACTTTGAATAAACCATTGAATATTGCTCACAGAGGCTTTAGCGGCTCCTATCCGGAGAATACCATGCTGGCATTTCGAAAGGCAAAGGAAGCCGGCTGCGATGGATTTGAAACGGATATGCACCTGACAAAGGACGGTTATCCGGTTATCTGCCATGATGAAAAGATTGACAGAACGACCAACGGGACCGGCTTTATCAAGGATTATACCTTTGCGGAGCTCAGGGAATTCGATGCCGGGATCAAACGCGACAAGGCATTCATCGGAGCGAAGCTTCCGGGGATTGATGAATTTTTTGATTTGATAAAGGATTCGGATCTGATTGTGAATATCGAGCTCAAAAATGATCTGTTTGAGTATCCGGATCTTGAAAAGATTGTGTTTCAGAAGATTTACGAATACAAATTGAAGGATCGTATCATTATTTCCTCTTTCAATCATTATTCCATCAAAAGATGCATTGACCTGGATCCGGGGATCCGGACCGGCCTTCTGTATTCCAACCGGATCTACAAGCCTGGAAAATATGCGAAGCAAATGGGAGCAACCGCGATTCATCCCAATTTCAGGGCATTTGGAAAGAGGGAAGCGCAGGATGCTTTTAATGAGAAGATCAGGATAAATGCCTGGACGATCAATGAAGTCGGGGATATGAAACAAATGAGGGATCTCGGCATTGATGGGATTATCACCAACTATCCCAACCGTCTCAGGAAGCTTCTGGAGAAATAGGCAGAAATAGAAGGCCGCAATAAGCGGACAGCACGGCATAAAGCGCTCAACGATGATTTTCAGGTTTTGAGCGCTTTATTTCTATGACAGGGGATAACATGGATGATTGGATTTGTGCGAAAGAATTAAAATCCGGAGCCGATCAATCTGTTTCGCAGGAAAATGAAGGTTGAGCCAAAAATGTTTTGACAATGGAAATCATTTCAACCATACTGGGATTGAGGAAACCTTTTCATATGTGCTTAAAAATAAAGAGTGGCTGAAAACAGCAACGGATAAGAAGTAAATAAAGTGCGCTGATGAGAATCAATGTTTTTTGATAAATAGAAAACTTTATCGTTTCTCTTGTCGTCTATAGGGTAGATATAGATTGCGCAGGGAGGTTTATGCTATTTTTGGAATAAGAATAAAGAAATATAAATGAAGGGGGAATTGGAATGAGAAATTTATTGCAAAGCAGAAAGTACAGGATTAGTTTGCTGTTGGTTTTTCTATTAATATTTCAGCTTATAATACCAACCACGTCAAAGGTATTTGCGGGTGAAACAAATCAGGAGGCAGCAGCAAAGGACGGGTTCACGGAGGAAGATGTATCTCAGGGAAAACAGCCGGAGGAAGAAGTGATTCATGAGGGACTTTCCCCGGAAGAGGCATCTCCGGGCGAGCCCCAAAAGAATTTACCGGAACAAAAGGATTTATCGAAACAAAAGGAAAGCCAGTTGGCGCCTCAGGAGCAATTACCGCAGAAGCAATCACCGGAAGAGCAATCTCCGAAGGCGGATCCGGAGCCGGAAAAATCTGTGCCTGTTTCCATGACTGCAGAAAAGTCCCGTGACTCGGAAGATACAAAAGGAAAAGATCTGGGCAATATCTTTACATTGGATCTTTTTCGGTTGGGAGGAAGAAACGGGACGGATATACATAACGGAGATGTCATAGACATTGCAGATGGTACAGAGGTTTACATAGAATTTGACTGGAATACGGAAGGCCTGGATGCCAAAGCCGGAGATTGGGCGGAAATGGAGCTTCCTGGCATATTTACGAAAGTCGATATTAAAGGCCAGCCTATAAAAATTCTGGATGAAGATGGAAATGAATTGGAGGTTGGAACATACAGCATTCTTGATGGAGTATTGAAATTTGTATTCAATGAAAATATTGAGCGGGATGATGTGGTAAATGGAACGGCTGGTTTTGGACTGAAATTTAACCTGGAGAAGTTTAAGGACAATATAGAGCAGGCGATTGTGTTCCATGATTCCAAAGATAAAACCCTGACGATCATTGCGAAGCCACAGGGGAAGCAAGACAGTATCAGTAAAGAAGGGCATCCCGATCACAAGCATGATGCAAGGGAAATTACCTGGGCCATAGATGTTGTGAATACCAGTGACGGGGAAATTACCGACGCCACTGTGAAGGATGTCATTCCGGATGGGCTGAAATTAAAAGAAGACAGCTTTAAAATAAATGAGCTTATTCTGGGATATGAAGGGAAAAAGTCACTGGGGGATGAAGTTTCGGTTACCCCGGATATTGCCGGAAAGGAGTTTACGGTCGGATTTGATAGCCTGGCACCTTATAAAGGTTATCGGATCGAATATACGACGACCATCGAGGATTATTCAAAAGACACCTTTACCAATGATGCAATCTTCTCCTACGGTGAAACAAAGTTGCCGGCGAAAGCAACTGTAGATGGGCTTACGAGAAGTAACGCCATAGAAAAGGATGGCTGGCCGCAGGGTGACGGAACGATATGGTGGAAAATCGATGTCAACAAAGCCGGCGGCAAGCTGGATCATGCGGTGGTGGAGGACCCGTTGCCGGAAGGATTGGAATTGAAAGCAGGTTCGTTCCATGGTAGTCAAAAAGTTTAAAAACGATAAGCCCATGGAGCATGAATGGGATGAACCGTTGGAATTTCCGCTGGATTTGGGGAAAATAGAAGCGGATGAACGATATGAGATCGAATTTTTGACCACTGTCGATTATGAAAAAATAAACGGAGGAGAATATCAGAAGGATAATAAGTTTACCAATCAAACGGTATTAAAGGATGGAGACAAACCCAGAGGGGAAGCAGAGAAAGAGGTCACCGTCCAACGCCCTGATATTCTCAGTAAAGTGGGAAACTCCCATGTAGATTATGAAAACAAGACCATTACCTGGACCGTGAAGATCAATGAAGCCCGTCATCCGCTGGATCAGGTGACATTGACCGACCTTCTGCCGAAGGGGCTGAGCCTGTCGGAAGATGACATAAAAGTTACCAGCCTGGAAGGAAAGGACTATACACCGAACATCACCATTCAAACGGTAACGGATGGGGAGAATGCCGGAAAAACAGAATTAGATATGGTATTCGATGAGGTAGGCACGGATCAGATAACCGTAGAGTACACGACTCCGGTAGAGGATTTTACCATGGATAAGTTTAACAACGTTGCTTCGCTGGGAGGAGACGGAGTCGGCGAAGGCGAACATGAAATATCCAGGCCGGTAAACCCGGAAAAGAATACTTATGAAAAAAGTTTTCAATCAATTGATTACAATAAGAAAACGATGAAGTGGCAGATTGTCGTGGATCCCAAAAGGGAAGCGCTGGAGGAGCTTACCATTGTTGATACCTTTCCAAACAAGGGGTTGATACTGCTGCCGGATACCTTGCAGGTGCAGGTCGGAGGGAAAGAGATATCCAAATCCGAAGGATACACCCTGACACCCAACGAAGCGGACGGAACGGAGGGTTATCAAAAGGGATTCACCATGGTATTTGATGCGCCGATCCTTCCGCTGAATTCCAGGATGGTGATCACCTATGAGACTTCCTATGATCCGCAGCTGAAAGTGGATGACTTTACTCCGGATCTTCATACAGACGGGGAAGCAAAAGTCTATAGGAATTCCGCCAGGTTCACAGGAAAAACGATAAACGGAAATGGTGTGGACGTAACCAGGGATGCTCAGACTACGGTCCGGGAAGATTCCTGGAACAGCGGGAAGAAAGAAGGCCGGTTCGTCCATTTTGATGGGGAAGGAAATCAAAAGGCAGGCTGGGCAAGCGGCAGGGAAAGAAAAATTGCATGGCAGCTGTACACCAACTACCAGCAGCAGAACCTTGGAACCGGTGTGGTTGTGAAAGATACCCTGAGCTATGAGGGAACCATCGATGAAGACAGCATCACCGTGAAGGTTTATGATGTTGACCAGTACGGCAATACCAAAATAACGGGAAAAGTTTTGGAACCGGAAAATTATAAACTTGCTGTCGATGGGAAAACCTTTACTTTAACCTTTCAGGATGATTTTGAGGTAAAGGACAGATATGTAATAGAGTTTCTGACTGCGGTACCGGATATATCCGAAAAGCAGTATCCCAACCAGGCAACCGTGCAGGTTGGAGAAAAAGAATATCCTTATTCCGCAACTCTGCATTATGAGAATGCGGATAAATTCCTGGACAAAAAGGCAGCTGATGTCAGCGGCAATCAGGTTTATACTGGCGACGGGATCAACTGGGAAGTTCAGGTGAATGAGAGTCTGTCCGTCATAAAAGAAGCTGAAATTGTGGATACCATAAGCAAGGGTCTCACATATGTGGAGGGAAGCCTCGAAGTTCATAAATTGATGGATGGGGAAAAGGTTCCATTGACGGAAGGGGAGGATTATACCCTTGGTCTGGAAGAGACAGAAGAAGGAAAAACCGTCCTGACTCTGAATTTTAAGGAAGATGTGGACACCGTTCTGGTTCTCGGATATCAGACGGTTGTGACAGGTACCGATGGTCAGGTGAATAACAAAGTGGAATTCGAAGGAACGGGAATTGAGAAAAAAACGGTGGAATCCGAGAGACTGGATGCAAAACAATACTCCCATGTATCCGGAGAAATGAATCCAAAGAAGGGAGTACTGCAGGTCACAAAGGTGGATGCAGAGGCAAAATCCGTTATTGTACACAATGAGGCGGAATTTACCTTATGGTATAAGCTGAATGGCGAGTATAAACAGTTTGGTGATGAGCCATTTAAAACAGAAAATGGTGTGCTGAAAATCGGGAACCTGCCTCTTCGGACTTATTATCTGCGGGAAGCGAAAGCACCCAATGGTTATGTGCTTTCGGACAAACAGACAGAGGTTCCGGTGGATAAGGGATATCAAAACAAGGAAGAGAATATTGCAAAAGTGGATTTCGTAAATGTCAGGGAAAAAACGGAAATTACCGGAACCAAGGTCTGGGAAGGCGGTGAAGCAAGCAGGCCGGAGTCCATTGAACTCCAATTGTTCCGGGATGGCAAAGCCTATGGAGACCCGGTAGCCCTGGATGGTACAGAGGAGAAGCCATGGGAGCATACCTGGACGGATCTGGACAAAACAGATATCGGCGGGAAACCGTATCAGTATACTGCAGACGAAGTTCGTGTTCCGGAAAACTATAAAAAAGAGGTATCCGAAGACGGCCTGACGGTAACCAATACCTATGTGAGCCCCAGAACGCAGGTGACGGGAACAAAGGTATGGATTGACGGGCCGGAAGAAAAGTCGGACATAGAGCTGCAGCTTTACCGCAATGGGAAAGCATACGGAGATCCGGTTACACTGGATGGCACAGAAGAGAAGCCATGGACGCATACCTGGGCGGATCTGGAGGAAAGGGATCGCAGGGGGGAGCCATACTCCTATACCGTAGACGAAATCAACGTGCCGGAAAGTTACGGGAAAGCCGTTTCGGAAGATGGTCTGACGGTAACCAACACCTATGCATCGTCGAAACAGGATGTTGTCGGCAGGAAAGTATGGGTGGACGGGGAATATAACCGGCCCGATTCGATACAGCTTCAGTTATACAGAGAGTCCGATACAGTGAAAAAGGAAAAGGTCGGCAGTCCGGTCACTCTGGAAAAAGGTACCTATGAATATAACTGGAGGAGCCAGGACAAAACCGACCGAAATGGGAATGAGTACCGCTATACGGTGGAAGAAATACAGGTTCCGGAGAACTATGGGAAATCCGAAGACGGCCTGACGGTAACCAACACCTATGTGAGCCCTAAAACGCAGGTGACGGGAACAAAGGTATGGAACGGCGGGCCGGAAGAAAAGCCGGCCATTTGGCTGAAGCTGTACCGGGAAGTGGAAGGCGGAGCCATCGAAGAAGTACCGGAGGCAGAAGTCAAAGAGCTGGCAGATGGTACGACGGAAGTGGAATGGACAGACTTGAATGAGACCGACACAAGTGGAAAGAAATACAAATTTTCGGTAAAGGAAGTAAACAAGGACGGCAAGGACTTTGTCCCGCAGAACTATGGGAAATCCGAAGACGGTCTGACGGTAACCAATACCTATCAGCCGCCCAGGTCTCCGGAGAACCCGAAAGGGCCGGAGGATCCAAAAGCACCGGGGAAGGATGAAACCGGTAAGACGCCGAAAAAGCCGGAAGAAAATAAAACCGGGTTTTTACCGAAAACCGGGGATAACAGCCCAATTGGGTACTATCTGGCAGCCATCCTTCTGGTTCTGGTGGTACTGATCGTAATACATAAAAGATCAGGTCATCCGGCAGAGCAGGGAAAACAGTGATTTGTCGGATAAACGGAAGGATCTCCCATGGAAATCCTGCCGAAAAAATGTTGAATCATTGTGTATTGATTTATTATGTGATTTTGGTATAATAATAAAAGTAAGAATGAACCAAGCGAGGATGGGAAGCAGTAGGCGGGTCGTTTCTCTCAGAGAGCCGTATCAGGTGCGAAGCGGCAGAAACGGATGCCGAACTCGTCCCGGAGCTGTTGTGGTGAGGTAACCAGCCACAGCCGGTCAGGTCCGTTATTGCCTGATTAAAGCGGCCGGACGCAGAGTCCGGCAAGTAGAGTGGTACCGCGGGCCTTCGTCTCTATAATGGGATGGAGGCCTTTCTTTTTATTTGCGGGGATTTGGTGAAAGCAGCAGTGAAATCAGGGGTAAGCAGGGATAGCTCAGGAAAAGGAGAGGATGGAAAATTTTATGGAAAAATATAATCCGCAGGTAATTGAAAAGAAGTGGCAGACGATCTGGGATGAGGAAGGCACATTTCAGGTGTCGGAGGATAAGACGAAGCCAAAATACTATGCATTGATCGAATTTCCCTATCCGTCGGGGCAGGGGCTTCATGTGGGACATCCCCGCCCGTATACCGCAATGGATATCATTGCCCGCAAGCGAAGACTGCAGGGGTATAACGTCCTGTTTCCCATAGGGTGGGACGCATTTGGGCTTCCCACGGAAAACTATGCCATAAAGAATAAAATTCATCCGAAGATTGTTACAGAGAAGAATGTTGCCCGCTTCAAGGCACAGATGAAATCGCTGGGCCTTTCCTTTGACTGGTCCAGGGAAATCAATACTGCGGATCCGGAATACTATAAGTGGACACAGTGGATTTTCCTGAAGCTGTTTGAAAAGGGCCTGGCGTATAAGAAGGAAACAGCAATCAACTGGTGCACTTCCTGCAAGGTCGGTCTTGCCAATGAAGAGGTCGTCAATGGAGTGTGCGAGCGCTGCGGCGGGGAAGTGGTCCGTAAGGTAAAGAACCAATGGATGCTGAAGATCACCGATTATGCGGAAAAGCTTCTGGATGGACTGAAGGATGTGGATTATATTCAGCGGGTGAAGCTGCAGCAGAGGAACTGGATCGGACGGTCCACCGGAGCAGAGGTGGACTTTGAGGTAACCGGCGGCAGCAAGCTCCGGGTCTATACCACCCGTCCGGACACGCTGTTCGGCGCCACCTATATGGTCATTGCACCGGAACATCCATTGATCGGGGAGCAGAAGGATCGGATTACAAATCCGGAAGAACTGGCGGCTTATCGGGAAGCTGCCGACCGGAAATCCGATTTTGAGCGGACGGAACTGGTAAAGGAAAAGACCGGTGTCCGGATTCAGGGCATTCAGGCGGTGAACCCGGTAAATGGAAAGAAGATTCCCATTTTTGTGTCCGATTATGTCCTGATGTCGTATGGGACCGGAGCCATCATGGCTGTTCCGGGGCATGACAGCCGGGACTGGGAGTTTGCAAAAAAGTTCGCCCTGCCCATTGTGGAAGTGGTGGCCGGCGGGGATGTGCAGAAGGAAGCCTATACGGATATCGAAAACGGCACTCTGGTGAACTCCGGTTTCCTGAACGGCATGCAGGTGAAGGAAGCCAAAAAGGCAATGATTGCATGGCTGAAGGAAAAGGGGCTGGGTGCCTCCAGGGTTAACTATAAACTGCGGGACTGGGTGTTTTCCCGTCAAAGGTACTGGGGAGAGCCCATTCCACTGGTTCACTGCGAGAGATGCGGCTGGGTGCCGGTTCCGGAGTCGGAGCTGCCGGTACTGCTGCCGGATGTGGAAAGCTATGAGCCCACGGACAACGGGGAATCCCCTCTGGCCAACATGACGGATTGGGTGAATACCACCTGTCCCAGGTGCGGCGGCAAGGCAGAGCGGGAAACAGACATCATGCCGCAATGGGCCGGCTCTTCCTGGTATTTTCTGAGATATACGGATCCTCATAATTCCGAAGCCCTGGCAAGCAGGGAAAATCTGGAGTACTGGATGCCGGTGGATTGGTACAACGGAGGAATGGAGCATACCACCCTGCACCTTCTGTATTCCCGGTTCTGGCACCGGTTTCTGTATGATATCGGTGTGGTTCCGATGCCGGAGCCTTATCGGAAACGTACGTCCCATGGCATGATTCTGGGAGAGAACAATGAAAAAATGTCCAAATCCAGAGGCAATGTCATCAATCCGGATGATATGGTAAGGAAATTCGGTGCGGATGCCCTGAGGCTGTATGAAATGTTTATCGGTGATTTTGAGAAAAGCGTTCCCTGGTCGCTGAACGGTATTACGGGCTGCAGAAGGTTTTTGGACCGTGTCTGGAGGACCCGGGAGTTTCTGGTGGGCGGGGAGGAACTCTCTCCCGGTCTGGAGAAAAGTATTCATAAGACCATCAAAAAGGTCAGCGAAGACTTTGAGAGCATGAAATTCAATACGGCGATTGCAGCGATGATGTCCCTGGTCAATGATTTCTATGCGGCCGGCCGGGTAACAAAAGGTGATTTTGAAGTTCTGCTGATCCTGCTGAATCCGGTGGCCCCTCATATTACCGAGGAATTGTGGTCCATTCTCGGGAATCACAGCAGGATTACCGATCAGACCTGGCCAAAATGCGATGAATCCAAAATGGTGGAGAAATCCGCAGAAATCGTGGTGCAGATCAATGGTAGGATCCGGAGCAGAATGGTTGTTCCTGTGGACGCCGCAAAGGATGCTGTGAAGGCCGCCGCCATGAAGGAGGAGAAGCTGAAAGCCCAGCTGGAGGGAAAGAATGTCGTCAAAACCATATATGTTCCCGGCCGGATTCTGAATCTGGTTGTAAAATAAGAGAAACCAAAAATAAAGGGAAAGTAAGGAAGACAGAGGATACCCGTTCCGTATCCTCTTTTTTTGTACCATGGGAGAATTCATCCCTGGCATGGATACTCCATTTCACTTCCCGTTTCGACAATACGGCCTGCCAATATGATTCCATCCTTCAGCATATGATATTGTATTGAGATCCGCTATGCTTTTCACTGAAGAGTCAGAGCGTTCCATAAAATGGATGGTGCATATGGCTGAAGGAGCGACTTCCTGCATAATTGTAAAACAAGGAGCCATAATACCGAAAATTGATATATTTAATGTATTGATTTATAAAATTGATTAAATTTAAAAAATAAATAAATATGATTAAATTATATATTGACATTTCATCAGCCGCCCCATATAATAGAAAAAGCAAGACAAATAACAGAAGGAGGAAACGTGGTTGACCTATCCAATCCCTGCGAAATGTCCGGTATGTCATAACCGGCTGAAGGTTACGGCTTTGTATTGCAGCCGCTGTCATACCAGGTTGGAGGGAGAGTTCCAACCGGATAAATTTAGTTATCTTTCCCGGGAGCAGAAGTATTTTATTGAGGTTTTTCTGAAATGCCGGGGGAACATCAAGGAGGTGGAGAAGGAGCTGGGCATATCCTATCCTACCGTAAGGGGAAAGCTGGATGATGTGGTACAGAGCCTGGGTTATCACGTGAGCAGTGACAACCGGGATCCGGACAGCGAACCGCAAAAGTCCAGGAAGGTAATTCTGGAGAGGCTCAGCAATGGGGAGATCACTTATGAGGAAGCAATGAATCAGTTAAAAAAATAAAGTAACCTGTTGTGCTTTTTGGATATCGCATCTTTTGTAGTTCTGCAGTTTAAGCGTATAAAAAAATGAGGGGGAATCCATTTATGCGGGAGGAAATGAAGAAAATTCTCCAGATGGTGGAGGAGAAAAAGATTACCGTGGAAGAGGCGGAAAAGCTTTTGGATGCAATGGGTCCGGAAGAACCGGAGCCTGTTCTTCTGGAATCGGAAGAGCCAACCGATTCCCTGAACCTGAAGGGCAAATTTCTGCGGCTGCGGGTTTCGGAAGAAGGGGAACAGAAAGTGCAGATCAACCTGCCGCTTTCCGTTGTAGAGGTTGGCCTGAAAATCGGTATGCAGGTTGGGCCGAAGTTTGCTCCGGAAATGGAAAAGCTGGAAGGGATCGACTTCAACGAGCTGCTGGAAGCGGTGAAGAAGGGCGCTACCGGAAAACTGCTGGAAGTAAAAGATGACGGCGATCTTGTGGAAATCTATGTGGATTAGGCAGGTTCCTGCAGGATGATGACGAAGCAAATGATAGTATTGACAGATCTGGAGCGGGGGAAGATGACAGCGGACGAAGCGGTCTCTCTGCTGAAACAGGTCGGAAGTCCACAGCAGCAAAAAAGGGAACATTCCGGAAAGCGGCGTCGTACAGGACCGGGGAAAATCATCCGCCGGAAAGGGCACTGGCTGGGAATTCATGTACGGGAAGAAGATCATAATATCCGGTTCTATGTTCCGATTTCCCTGCTGAATCTGGGCTTTTTCATCGGCAAAAGAGTGGTAAACAGCAAATATAAGGACAAGGACAACGGAGGAGGGAAGACTGCCCGGGAGGTGCTGAGCAGCATAAAGCAACGGGATATGCGGGATCTGGTCCGGGCCATCCGGGAAGGCGGAAATACGGATCTGGTTACCGTGAGGGAGGAGGACACCCTTGTCCGCATTCGAATTGTCTGAAGGCTTGAAAACAACAGATCAAATACAAAGCAAATACAAAGCAATGCAAAATGATGCCGAAAGGAGTCCATCCAGTTGAATCCCACACAGGAACCGGTAGAAGGGAAATCTGCCGGGATAAAAACAAACGCGAACAACCATTTCAGGAGAGGAGTATATAAGGTGAAAAAAGCGGGGACAAAATCACCGATGATTCGTTTGCTGGATATTGCCGGTTCCTACCGGAGCTGGCTCGTCCTGGCGGCGGTTGTTTCCGTCCTTGGTGCTGCCTGCACTGTTTTTTCATCCATTTATCTGGGCAGGGGATTGGATGCTGCCGTATCGGGAGATCGGCTCCGGTTTTACCGGACGGTCCGGATTGTGGCAGGGATTGCCGTCATCGAATTCCCGGTTTCTATCCTGAGAACCTACTGTGCCGGACGGTATGCACAATACGCCATGTATGACATTCGGGAGAAAACAACAAAGCATATACAGAAGCTCCCGGCATCCTGTCTGGACCGGCATCCTTCCGGTGATCTGCTGTCCCGGCTGAACAATGATATCAGTCTGCTGCAGCAGTTCCTGCAGGGTTCCCTGGCAGAGCTGATTGCACAACCCATTACCTTTCTCGCAGCTGCCGCATATCTGTTTGTCGCCAGCTTTGCGCTGTCCCTGGCCAGCTTTACGGCAACTCCGCTGTTCCTGATACTTATTCTGCTGATGTCCAGACCCATTGAAAAATATACCGTGCAGCAGCAGGAAGCTTTGGCCGAGGTAAATGTTGTGTCCAAAGATATGATAGAAGGCATGGAAGAAGCAAAAGCCTTTCAAATTGAAGAAACACTGGACAGGAAATGTGTCGGAGCAGTGAAAAAGGCGCTGGGCAAAAGCCTGAAGACGGTACGGATCCACGAGGCCATTGCTCCGGTGAATCTTCTGATGCAGATGCTTCCCATTTTGCTGATTTTTGCCTATGGCGGCTATCTTGTTACCGCTGGCAGGATGACCTTCGGCGAGTTGATCTCCTTCATCAATCTCTCCAATTTTGTCCTGAACCCCATGGCCCAGTTTCCTTCTGCGATTGCTTCCTATCGTACGGCTTCCGCTGCTTCTTCACGAATTATTGAGATCTGGAACGAGCCGGTGGAAAGGGAAAGCGGGCAATGCTTTTCTGCGGACAGCGATGTCCGGACTCCGGCGATCTGCTTTGAAGATGTTTCCTTTTCCTATGGGGAGGAGGGCAGGAAAAAAGATCGCGAGGTTCTGCAGAATCAGAACTTTGAAATTGCACCGGGGCAGACAATTGCCCTGGCAGGTCCCAGCGGCTGCGGGAAGAGTACGGTTCTGAAACTGATTGCCGGGTTCTATGCTCCCTGTTCGGGAAATGTCCGGGTGTTTGGCGGCAGAACAGAGGACTGGAATTTGGAAGCCCTGAGGAGCCACATTGCCTGGGTATCCCAGGATACCTATCTGTATCCCCGAAGCATTTATGAGAATATTGCCTATGGAAAGAGGGATGCGACGGAACAGGAAATTATTGCGGCGGCAAAGGCAGCGGACATTCATGATTTCATTGAAAGTCTGCCGGAGGGATACCGGACTCTGGCAGGCGAGAGAGGCGCCAGGCTGTCGGGAGGGCAGCGTCAGCGAATTGCCATTGCCCGGGCACTTTTGAAGGACGCCCCCATCCTGCTGCTGGATGAAGCAACCTCCGCCCTGGATACGGAATCGGAGCGTGAGGTGCAGCAGGCTCTGGAGGTGCTGATGAAGGGCAGGACTGTTCTGGTGGTTGCCCACCGGCTGACCACCATCCGGTCCGCTTCCAGGATATTGGTCATGGAGCACGGCCACATTGTGGAGGAAGGGACACATGAAGAACTGATGCAGACGGGAAGTCTGTACCGTAAATTGTATTACAAACAATATGCAGAGGCAGATTCTGGCCGAATGCAGGCGTGAGGGGGGGAAGAAAGAATGTGGGAAAGAAAAGTGCAGGGGGAAAAGCGTATTTCCACAGGAAATAACCGGCTGTTTCGGCTGCTGCGATTTACAGGAAAGTGGTGGCCGATTTATGTGATTGGGATTCTGGGCACCTCCCTGCAGAGTTTTGGAAGCAACCTGATTTTTGCACGATCCCTGGAAGGCTTGACCCAGGCTGGTTTAACCCGGGATATGGGCTTGCTCCGTCAGACACTGTTCACTCTGGGGATCCGCCTGCTGATTTTTATACTGGCCATTCCGCTGTTTTCCTGGTTTTTTCAAAGCTCGGTGGCAAGGACAACTGCAAATATCCGCAGCCGGCTGTTTCATCAGATCCAGCAGCTTTCCATGACACAAATCGGAGCGAGTCATAGCGGTGATCTGCTTTCCCGGATGACCAACGATGTCCAGACGGCGGAGAATGCGTACAGCTGGCAGCTTGCCCTGCCGCTGATGGCTGTTCTGTCCGGCATCGGCTCCATCGTGGTGATCTTTTCGATTCATCCGAAAATGGGTGGGATCGGGATCGTCATCGGAGCGGCCTGTGCCCTGCTGAATGCCTTGTTTGCCCGACCGATTAAAAAGACAAGCGACGGGGTACAGCGGCATTTGTCAGAATCCACCCAGGCTCTGACGGATATTCTTGCAGGCGATCGTTTGTCCAGGATATTCAACCTAAAGCAGCGTTTGTTTGCTTATTATGCTTCTGCCAACCTGGGGGTAAAGGATATGGCAATGAAGCGGATTGTTTATCAATCCATGCTGAACGGCATGAACGGTCTGGTGAACACCATGGGCTTTGTCGGCATTTTGATCGCCGGCAGTGTTCTGGCGTTGAACGGGGACATCTCATTCAGCGAGGTTGTCCCCATTGTGCAGATGATGAACGGGATTACCTGGATGTTTACTTCCATCGGGAATTTTATTTCCCAGCTCCAGGGATCCCTGGCCGGGGCGGATCGGATTTTTGAACTGCTGGATGCTTCTGTGGAGGAGACTTCGAAAAGAAAAAGCAGGATCCCTGCAGATACAAAAACACCGGAAGCGCAGGAAGCATCAAAGGCACCGGAGGCGCAGGAAGCATCAAAGGCACCGGAGGCGTCAAAGGCACCGGAAACATCGGACGCAGAGGACTCCGGGGTCCGGGAAGAGTCTTCCGACCTGCCTGCTGTTTCCTTCCGAAAGGTGTGCTTTTCCTATGAAGCCGGACGGGATGTGCTGAATGACTTCGATGCGGATGTGGAGCAGAACAGGGTGACCGCTCTTGTCGGTATGAGCGGCAGCGGAAAAAGTACGCTTTTTCGTCTTCTGCTGGGCTTTTATCCACCGGATCAGGGGGATATTTATCTGTTTGGGCGCTCCGTCCGGGACTGCAGTCTGCAGGAAGTCCGAAACAGAATTGCCTACGTTCCCCAGGAAAGCTATCTGTTCAGCGGCACCATCCGGGAGAATATCAGATACGGAAGGAGGGGAGCCTCCCCGGAAGAAATTGAGAAAGCGGCAAAAGCAGCTTATGCGGATGACTTTATCCGGGAGCTGACGGACGGCTACGATACCCAGGTGGGAGAGAGGGGCGCCAGGCTGTCCGGCGGGCAGTGCCAGAGGATTGCCATTGCCCGGGCTTTGCTGAAAAATGCGCCGATTTTGCTGCTGGACGAAGCCACCGCCTCTCTGGATACGGAATCGGAGCATCAGGTGCAAAAAGCCCTGGAGGTTCTGATGGAGGGGAGAACGGTGCTGATTGTGGCACACCGGCTTTCCACCATCCGGAATGCAGATGTGATTCTTGTAATGGAAAACGGCAGGATCTGTGAACAAGGCACACACTCCGCCCTTCTGGATCTCAATCAGGTTTATGCGGGGCTGTATCGGATGCAGTTTTCCTCTTCCTGCGCTGCCCTTTAGGAAAAATTGATTTTCTCCCTAAATTTCTTTATAATTGTGTTGCAGGCAGAGCAACAATTCTTTGTGAGGAGAATGGAGGCAAAAAACATGGAAGGACCCAGAGCAACCAAACCGGAGGAAGTTCAGCCGGTTATCGATCTGGTCAATTTAGTATTCCGGACCGGAAACCATTGCAAACCGACAATGGGGATCGAATTCCCGCTGCTTTTGTGTGAGGAAAACCGGGAGAACATGAGAATCATTACGGAAAACGGGCAGCCCGTTTCGGATATCAATTATTATCCGTCTACCATCGCTGTGGAGGGAAGCACCATCCGAGCGGCTTCCGTCGGAGCCGTATGCACGCATCCTGACTACCGGGGCAGACATTTTGCCACGATGATTCTGGATGATGTGGAAGCCAGGATGCACAGGGAAGGCGTGGAAGTCATGCTGGTTTCCGGAGGCCGGGGCTTGTATCGGCGCCGGCAATGTGTACGGGTTGGCGGCTTTGACAGGGCTGTATTGAAGCCCGGAAAGAGTCCGGGCCGAACTGGCCTTTCCCTGGTGGCAATGGAGCGGCTGCATCTCAGGGAGGCGGTTCATCTTTACAATCAGGAGGCGGTTCGCTTTCATCGTACCTGTCGTGAGTTTACCCGGCTTCATGAGGGCGTTATGACTCCATGGGGCAATCGGTATTTCAAATCTTATCTGGTTCGGATCGACGGGAAAGCCGCAGCGTATTTCGTTGTACGTTTTTTCCGGGATTCCGACCGGGCAGAAATCAGGGAATATGCAGGAGACCGAATGGCAGTGATTCAGGGAATCCGCCGTTTGATTCAGGACGGAAATCTGAGTGAATGTGCCCTGGTCTGCGGAAAAAATGACGGAATCCGGATCCTGCTGGAGGAAGAGGGGATCCCGCTGCAGCATCAGGATCAGCAGGGAACGTTGAAGATACTTGACTTTCCTTCCCTGATGAACAGCCTGCAGCCTTATATGAAGCAGTATCTTCCGGATGAGACAGTGGATGCCCTGGAGTTCACGGAAGAAGATGGGACGTTTTCGGTCTGTTGCGGGGAGGAGACCATGACGGTGAACGGCATGGACGATCTGGGGCAGCTCCTGTTTGGCCAAAGAGAGCAGGACTCTCCGGAGAATGTTTCTGTCAGGAAGGAATTGGCCGGCAAGCCGGAATTGAGGAGAGTTGTGGATACCGTGTTTCCCATTCCATTCCCCTGGACGGATAATATGAACTTCATCTAATAAAGTATAAATTGCGGAAAGGAAAGAGAAGAATGTATCAACTGGACATCGGCGCTATTGTCTCATTGGAAAGTCTATTGAAAAACGGAACGGGAGAGCTGGAGGCCCTTAGCTTGAATTCCTGCCAGGTGAATGCCTGGAATACCGACATTCTGACGGAAGAAAACGCTTCTGCCCTGAAGGGAATTGTTGGGGATTCCATTACAGTCTCCAGTTTATGGGTAGGCTGGCCCGGGCCAAAGGCATGGAATTTCATCGACGGCCCTGCAACACTGGGGCTGGTTCCGCGGGAATTCCGGTATGTGCGGATGGAAGCCCTGAAAAGGGGAGCAAGGTTTGCAAAGCTGCTGGGGATCACAGACATTACCACCCATGTGGGGTTCCTTCCGGAGAATCCCTCCACGACGGAATACCGGGAAGTTGTGATTGCCATCCGGGATGTTGCATCCTACTGTGAATCTTTGGGCCTGTACTTTAATTTTGAAACGGGACAGGAAACCCCCGTTACCCTGGTGCGCACCATTGAGGATATCGGCCTGGACAATCTGGGAATCAATCTGGATCCTGCCAATCTGCTGCTTTATGGAAAAGGCAATCCGGTGGATTCAGTGGATATTTATGGGGATCGGATCCGGGGCGTGCATGTCAAGGATGGCAGGTATCCGACGAATGGAAGGCACCTGGGACAGGAAACCCCTGTGGGGGAAGGCGGCGTGAATTTCCCGCGTCTTCTGGACCGATTGATTGCTCATGGCTATCAGGGGGCCCTTACCATTGAAAGGGAGATCTCCGGTCCAGGGCAAAAAGAGGATATCCGGAAAGCAAAGAACATTCTGGAAGATATCCTCAGAAAATACTGAGAAAACAGAAAGGGAAGATTCCGGGACGAATTGTCCCTATTTTGAATATCCTGTCTAACACGGCACCTCCCTGCATACCATTTATGTAAGGAGGTGTTGTTATGAAAGTCGTCTTCCTGCGAAAAAAAGGCCTGAAATGGGGCATTGTTCTGGTGGTGTTCATCGTACTCCTTATTGTGATCCTGCGGTTGCTGTAGGCACCCGGCGGAACGCAGCTTCCTGGGTATCGGGGCGGAGTTCTTCCTTGTCCCGAAACCGTCCAATATGGGGACAACCTCATATTGTTTTCCCTTTTTGATGTGAAATATGTTACAATAAAGAAGGGGTATTGCGATTTTTATCGAATTATTACCTTGATATCTTTTGATCATCTTGATCTACCACAAAATTTCGCAAGTTAAAAAATGGAATGGGGGAATGTTGATGAAGAACTATACAACCGACAGGATACGAAATATCGGCATGATCGGCCACGGTGGGGAAGGGAAGACTACCCTGACAGAAGCCATGTTGTTCGATGCCGGAGCAGCCGATCGTCTTGGTAAAGTGGAAGACGGCACCACCATTTCGGATTATGATCCGGAGGAGATCAAAAGGAAGATTTCTATCGGCTCCGCACTGGCCCCTTTGGAATGGAAGGACCGGAAGATCAATGTAATTGATGTTCCCGGTTATTTTGACTTCGTGGGAGAGATGGTAGGCAGCCTCAGAGTGGCGGACAGCGCCTGTATCGTGGTGGGAGCGGTATCCGGTGTGAGTGTGGGTACCGGGAAGGCCTGGGATATGTGCAAGGCACATAATATTCCCAGACTGATTTTTATCAACCAACTGGACCGTGAGCATGCCGATTTTGCAAAGACCATCCGGCAGCTGAAGGAACTTTATGGCACTGCGATTGCCCCCTTTCAGGTACCGTTGACGGAAGACGGACAGTTTACCGGTTTTGTGGATATCATTGCGATGAAAGCCTGGCAGTTTAAAGGAAAAGATCTGGGGGAAGCTCCCGTTCCGGAGAACATGAACGAGATGATTGAGCCGATCCGTACCATGCTGGTGGAGGCAGCTGCCGAGACCAGTGAGGAGCTCATGGAGAAATATTTTTCCGGGGAGGAACTGACGGAGGAGGAGATCCGATCCGCCCTGCGCAGCGGTGTGGTCTGCGGGGATATCGTACCTGTGATCTGCGGATCTGCGATCAACAATCAGGGTGTGGAGACAATGATGGATACCATTGTCGACTATCTTCCTGCGCCCGGTGAATGTGGGAATTTTAAAGGAGAGGATCCCCGTACCCGGAAGCCGGCAGAGCGGAGCTGTACCACTTCGGATCCCTGCTCCGCCCTGGTATTCAAGACGGTGGTGGATCCTTTTGTCGGGAAACTGTCCCTGTTCAAGGTATTGTCCGGTGAAATGAAAACCGGGATAACCCTCTACAACCCCAGCAAGGATAAATTGGAGAAAATCAACAACATTTACTTTTTACGGGGCAAAAAGCAGTCTTCTGCGGACAAGGTAACCGCCGGCGATATTGCTGCGGTTGCAAAGCTTCAGGATACGGTAACAGGCGATACGCTGTGCGATGCGTCCAGGCCGATCCTCTATCCCGGGATCAACTTCCCGGCTCCTGCCATATCCCTTGCAGTGGAGGCCCGGGATGAAGGGGACGAGGATAAGGTGTTTGCCGGCCTGCACCGTCTTACCGAGGAGGATCCGACCTTTACCGTTGAGAAAAACCGGGCGACCGGTGAAATGCTGATTTCAGGCGTCGGCGAAATGCACCTGGATGTCATCGCCAGAAAGCTTCAGAATAAATTCGGGGTTTCCGCGGTTTACCGGGAGCCAAGGATTCCCTACCGGGAGACCATTCGCAAGCCGTTGCAGGCAGAAGGAAAATACAAGAAGCAAAGCGGCGGTCATGGACAGTATGGTCATGTCTGGATCGAATTTGAGCCGATGAAGGATGAGGATTCGGATCAGGAGTTTGAGTTTGTGGATAGGATTGTCGGCGGTGTTGTGCCAAGGCAATACATTCCGGCTGTGGAAAAAGGCCTGAAGGAATGCCTGCCAAACGGTATCCTTGCCGGGTATCCCATGGTTGGACTCCGGGCCACCCTGTATGACGGATCCTATCACAGTGTGGATTCCTCCGAAATGGCTTTCAAGGTAGCCGCGTCCCTGGCCTACAAAAAGCTGGAGCAGAGCGATCCGGTTCTCCTTGAGCCGATTATGAAGGCAGAGGTGGTGGTTCCCGATGAGTACATGGGGGACATTATCGGGGATCTGAACAAACGCCGCGGCAGGATTCTCGGGATGAACCCTGCCGGCAATGGACTGCAGCAAATCGTTGCGGAGGTTCCCCAGGCGGAAATGATCCGGTATGCCACGGATCTGCGCTCCATGACGCAGGCCAGAGGCAGTTTTCAGGTTACGTTTGAGAGATATGAGGAAGTGCCGGCCAACATCAGTGCCAGGGTGGTGGAACAGGCAAAATCCGGGGCGGAGCAGGTACAGTAAATATAGTCAATATATTTTCAACGGGGAGCCGGAGTGTGCCGGCTCTCTTTTTTGAAGCAGGAAGATTGAAAAAACAAGGGGGAAAAAGATGATTACAACCGTTACGATGAACCCAGGTGTGGATAAGACCGTGACCGTGGATACCTTTCACTATGGCGGCCTCAATCGGGTTCAAAACGGCAGATTGGATGTCGGGGGAAAAGGCATCAATGTGGCATCGGTATATACTAATCTGGGCGGTACTGCACTGTGTACCGGCATCAACTATCAAAGCGGCGGGGACTTGATACGGGAAAGGCTATCGGATCGGCATGTCCGGCATGATTTTGTCATGGTACCGGGAGAACTCCGCACGAACCTGAAGCTGTTCGACCGGTCCAAAGGCGTGGTTACGGAAGTAAATGAAAGCGGTTTTCCGGTGCAAGAAGGGAACATTCAGGTTTTAAAGGAAAAGGTGCGGCGATACAGCAGGGAAAGCAGCATGATGGTTTTCAGCGGCAGCGTCCCAAGGGGCGTGGGGTCCGGCGTGTACCGGGAACTGATGGAAGAGTGCGCAGGGGACTGCCGTCTGGTACTGGATGCGGAGGGACCGCTTTTGTCCGAAGGGCTGAAGGCGCAGCCTTATCTCATAAAGCCGAATCGGTTTGAGCTGGAAAAGATATTGGGAGAAGAGCGAAATACAAAGGAAGAGATCGTGGAAGGCGCCAGGGAACTGCTGCGTTCCGGAGTACAGATTCTGTGTGTTTCTCTAGGGGCACAGGGCGCTGTGATTGTGGACCCCTGCAGCGCGTATTTTGCCCCGGCCCTGCCGGTAAAGGTCCAAAGCACGGTGGGAGCGGGGGATTCCATGGTGGCAGCTCTATGCCTTGCGGCAGAGGAGGACAGGCCGCCTGCGGAAATGCTGCGAATGGCTACCGCTGCTGCAGCAGCGTCTGTAATGACAGAAGGAACTCAGCTTTGCAGCAGGTCGGATTTTGATGCCCTGCTGCCTCAGGTATCCGTCACAAGAATAGAGGAATGAAAGGCGAAGGACTGGATGAATGTGGTATGTCTCTAAAAAAGTCAGCAAATTTAACATAAACGTAATATTTGTTTCATAATCCCGTAATAAAAGCCAATGGTGCCTTTTCGATCGTTTTGACAGCCTGTACCTGTCATCATATAATGTACCCAACAAACAGGTTGACATAATTCAACCTCCAGGGGGTTTATATGATGAAAAATCGGATCAACAAATTATCATATGCTTTGAAAGGACTGTCCGCCACGCTGTTGATTACGGCTGTCCTGGCGGTTCCGACGGCGGAGGCTTCCGCAGCCGGACTTCAGAAATGGGGATGCAGAGGCACCGAGGTCACGCATCTGCAGCAGGAACTCCTGAACCGGGGTTGCTTTACCCATTGGCGGGCAACCGGATACTTTGGACGGAAAACCAGGCAATCGGTTGTCAACTTTCAGAAAGCAAACGGACTGGTACCGGACGGAATTGTCGGGCCAAAAACCAACGCCGCATTGTACGGGAAAAAAGCTCCGGCAAAAAATGTGGCAACGAGCAAGAAAACCAATGGCGATATTTACTGGCTGTCGAGGATCATCCACGCGGAAGCACAGGGAGAATCCTATGCAGGCAAAGTTGCAGTAGGCAACGTGATTATGAATCGGCTGAACGTTTCCGAATTCCCGAATTCCATCTATCAGATCATATTTGACAGTTATAAGGGAATCCCGCAGTTCAGCCCGGTGGCCGACGGAACCATCTACAACACGCCGGACAACGCCAGTGTGAGAGCAGCGAAGGAAGCCTATGCAGGCAGCAGGCCGGTTGGAGATTCACTCTATTTCTTCAATCCCAAAAAGGCTGCTGGTTCCTGGATCGTTCGCAACAAGCAGTGCACCGGCACCATCGGCAACCATTCCTTCTATCGGTAAAGAAGGCATTTCCCGGAGCAACTCCGGGATTGCAATTCCGGAAAAAGAATGATAAAATAAAGGAAATTGAAAAGAGGATCCTCCCTGCAGGAGCAGGGAGGGCTTTTTTTGTCCGGAAGGACGGCTCTTTGTCCGAAACATTTTGGAATGGGTAGGTATCAGCAGATATGGATCCCATTGCGGATGGATATCAGAGAGAGGAAACAGGCAAAGAATCAAAAAGGGCAAATCGATGGAAGGAGAAGATGGTATTGATGATATTGACTAACGGCAGGATTTATCTGGACGGAGCATGGAAAACAGGCCTGGATATCCTGGTGGAAGGGGAAAAAATAGCGGACATCCAGTCCAGGGGGACCTGGAAGGATGGCAGGACAGTGGATGTGCAGGGCAGATATCTTGCCCCCGGTTTCATTGACATTCATATCCACGGCTCCAACGGATCCGACGTAATGGATGCCAGGGAGGATTCTCTGGAGAATATATCGGCTTTTCTGGCAGGCAACGGTACCACGTCCTGGCTTGCCACCACCATGACCCAAACCATTCCCCGGATTCAGGATGCCCTGCACACGGTATCGGAATATATGCAGGGGAAAAGCCATAAGGGTGCACAGATTCTGGGTGCCCATATGGAAGGACCGTTTATCAATCCTTTGGCAAAAGGGGCCCACGTGGAGGAATGCATTATTCCGCCGGACCAGAAAACCTTTGAGGAGATCACGGCGGAAACACCGGATATTGTCCGACTGATGACCCTGGCTCCGGAAAGGGAAAGCGCCCTGGAATTTGCGGACTATCTGAAGGACAGGGGCATTGTCGTTTCCATCGGACATACAAAGGCTTCCTATGATCAATGTGTCTGTGCCATGCAGCACGGCATCACCCATATCTGCCATTTTTACAATGCCATGACGCCTCTTAAGCACAGGGAACCCGGAACAGTGGGCGCCATTCTGGACAATGATTCAGCCACCATAGAGCTGATCGCGGACCTGATCCACATTCATCCGGCTGCCCTGCGTCTGGCGGTTCGGGTCAAGGGACCGGATCGGACTGTGCTGATTACCGATGCCATGTCGGCTGCCGGCCTCAGGGACGGGAATTATGAGCTGGGCGGTCTCCCTGTTCATGTAACGGACGGAGCGGCACGCCTGAAGGATGGTACCCTGGCAGGCAGTGTCCTGACACAGAATCGCGCTCTTTGCAATATGATAAAAATCGGGATCCCCTCCGAGGATGTCATTGCCATGCTGACCGAGACGCCTGCCCGGGAGATTGGAGTGGACGGATACAAAGGGAAGCTCAGGAAAGGCTACGATGCGGATATCAATGTTCTGGACGCGGACTTCCAGGTTCGGGAGACCTTCGTAAGGGGTAAAAAGTTTTCAAAATAAATTGCGCTTCTGACTCTGCTTTCGATAAGAGAACATTCGCCGGATGGTCCGGAAGCGATACCTGAAGGGTCCCTGGATATCCCGTACACTGCCCTTTAGGTTTTGATAGAATTCCTCTGCCCAGGAAAGATCTGCCTCCGTCAGCCGGTGATTTCCAAATTCCGTATTGACCATAAGCTCTGCAATATCTTTCATGGACCCGGCGGGATTGATCAGCCAGGTATCGATTCTTTCCGCATACCCATAGGGAGTTTCCCCCTGCCGGACAGGCGCTCCGTAGAGCTCCAGAAGCCACAGGATTTCATTGTAATAAGCGTGGAGGCGGGGGCGGAAAGGCATTTTGGCAACCTTTTTCCAATGACGCTGATACCAGAGAAAGAGGATCAGGGCAGCAGCAGACACCAGGGCGGGCGGAAAGCCCAGGGCAATCCAGACGCCCGCCCGTGCTGCCGGCAGGGACCATTTCGTTTTATCCTCCGTCTCCGGGCTGTCCGGAGACGGCATATCCAATGTGTTATCTTCCTTGCTCTGCTTCCGGTCCATCCTGTGTTCCCAATAATCCTGCCAGTACAGGATCTGATCGTTGCTGCGGTAAGCATTTTCCCCGGCCGATTCCGTCAATGCATCCGCAGGGGTGGGATCAAAAGTGAGCCATCCAAATCTTGGGAAATAAGCTTCTACCCATGCATGGGCGTTCTTTTTTCTCACTTCGTAGATCCCATTGGAATTGGGAGAGGAAGGCATCAGGAATCCCTCCACGTAGCGGGTGGGAATGCCGGCTGCCCTGCCCATAACCGCCATGGCGGAGGCAAAATAGGTACAGTAGCCTTCTTTCAGGTCGAACAGGAAATAATCCACGAAATCCCGGCCGGAAGGCGTATAAGGCGGCCGGACCGTATAGGCAAAGTGGCTCTGAAGATAATACTGAATGGCCATGATTTTTTCATAGGGGGAATCCTTGCCGGCTGTGATCTGCTTCGTCAGATCGCAGACCCTTTGTGGTACGGAATCCGGTATCTTCATATAATGCTTCTGGATGGACAGGACTTTTTCCCGATATCCCTTTTGCTTGAGAAGGGAGTCCGGCAAAGGCCGGTTCCAGTCGATGGAAGGAACTTTTTCCGTCAGGTACTGCAAAAGTTCCGGATTGGTCCGGTCCGGTACCCGGGACCGCAGGGTATAGGGTTCTCCGGTGACGATTTCCCGTGTGGTAAAGGTTTCTCCCTTGGTATTGAAGTAGGGCTGGGAAGCGCCCTTTACCGTATCGATGTCCGTCAGCTGAGGCGAATGAAAGATGGCGGAGCTCTTTATTCCGATGTGGGTAACCACGGCTTCGACTTCCGGAAAGAGCTCTTTTTGTTTTTTTTCCTTTAAATCCTTCCAGATCTGTTCATCAAAATTATAGACGCCTTTCCGGCTTTTTTCCCACGCAATGTCCCAAAATCGGTAACGCATGTCCTCAATGGTATCCGTCCATCCGGAACCGGCGTATTCATTCAGAAGGGAGCCCCTCAGATAAAGGGGCATCGGGGAGGAAACTTCCAGCACCACATCCTCACTGAGTTGAACCGGGCCGCCCAGCTTCTCCGGAGAGGACGGAAATCCGGTTTCCGACAGACGAAAAGGCTGCCTCGGTCCGGAAAAGCCAAGTTGATCCCGGATCTGCGTCTTGACCCGATCCACGCTGTTTACCAGATAGGGCCATCGATAATCGGTATCTGCAGGAATAAGAATTCTGGCGGTCAGCAGGATGAGAACGGCCAATGGCAGGAGATGGATCAGCCAGGTTCCATAATGGGGAAGGGAAGCTTTTCCAGACAATTTTTTATGGAAACTTCCTCCCCAGAGCAGGATGCTGCCCAGCGCAAACACCCAGATGCACCATCGGGGCTCCCGATGACCCAGCAGCCAGAGTGTGATCAGAAGGGCGGCCCCCAGCGCAAACGGGAGGAAGGACCATCGCAGCTTAACCTGCAGCAGATAAAGAACGGTTCCGATCAGGCAGATCCAGAACCAGGCGGCAGGGAGACAACTAGCCGGACGAAGGATTGCATTTCCACGGATGCAATCGATCTGCCACCGAAGGAAAACCTGGATGGAACGCTGCCATTCCGGCCCCGCCATCCACCGGAGTACTGCCAGCCCGACCAGAACGGACAGGGGAAGAAGGATTGCTGCAGTTTGTTTATTCCAAAAAACGATCCGCAGAAGGACACTCAGGGCGATGGTGATCAGCGCGATTGTACCGATATGCACCGGCAGGTGAATGGCTCTCAGAAACGCGGTGCTCAGACTGCTGGTCATAATGAAAAAAACAAGGCTCTCCATCAGAATGTCCATCCACCTGCTCTTTTTCATACCATCGCCTCCAAAGCCTCATCCAGACGCTGATCGGTATGGATGAGGAAAGTCGGGATTGCCTTTTTACGGAGATCCTGCAGCATTTTTTCATCTTTCTGATTTTTCCCGTTTCGGGCTTTTATCAGAAAGACCATGGGACGGACACCGGACTGTCTGAGAAGGCAAAGACGGTTGAACAGGTCATGGCATATCTGATCCACCACCAGAATCAGGCTTTCGTTGGAATGGAATGCAGAGGATTCGATCTGCAGGATCCTGGACATGGAAAAGGGACTTTGAAAGGCGATGCCGGAGAGAAACTCATAAAAGGCAGGAAAATTCTGAGGAGTCCTGCCGCTCAGTTCCTGTCTGGCCCTTTGGTAGACAATCAATTTCAGCGGGATCCATTTGCTGAGAAGGTAATGGGCCAGAGCCGCAGTCGATTCGACCATCTGATCTTCCAACTGCCGCCTTTCCAATATGCTGATCCGGTCCGGCAGATTCATTTCCAGAAACAGAAGAATATGGGGCTGTGTTGTCATTTCATAGTTCATCACATAAAGATCCTGCATTTTGGACGAAATCTTCCAGTGAACTTTTTTGAGGGGATCCCCGTAGGCATACCGGCGGATATCCGACTGAACTGCCGTTTCATTGGTTTTCAGCAGTTGATTGCTCAGAAGACCCTCCTGCCGGATTTCGGGAAGAGGGAGATCATTCAGGGAAAGAACTCTTGGAAGGACCGTCAGCTGCAGCATTTTGTGATAATGTTTCCTGGTCAGATCCATGGAAAAATGGAACAGTCCGAAAAGGTCCATGACCTCCACTCCTGTGATGCCAATGGGATAATTTCCCCGCAGGGAACATGGAAACTCCTCCCGGATTTCCACGTAATGAAAGGGCAGTACAGACAGAATGCCCTCCTTCTTCGTATTGGTCAGCAGGGATTCGGGCGTTCGGTAGGAGACTTTGAGAAAAGGAAAGAGAAAAGGTTTGTCGTTGTGGATCTGTATGGTAAGGACCGCATTCTGTCCTTTGCGTGCTTCCTTCGGTGCAATATTCTGCAGGTAGTGGAAGTCCAGCAGAGTCCACAGACAGGTCAGCACCGCATAGACGAGAATGGAGAGAAGGATGCCGAAGACGATATAACAGAGCAGCTCCCCGGTATACAGACCGAGCAGCAGCAGTGCCGCGGTGCAAAGGACGAACAGGATCCCCCGTGTTTTCATGATGAAATCACCGGCACATAGAGGGTATGAAGGATGGATTGCAGCACCCTTTCCGCCGTCTGTTCCTTCAGGCGGGCTTCGGGCTTCAATATCAGACGGTGTCCCAGCACCGGAACGGTCATTTTCTGTACATCATCCGGAATGACATAGTCCCTTCCCCGCAGCAGGGCATAGGCCTGGGAAGCCCGCATGAGGTAGAGGGATCCGCGTGGACTGGCGCCGAGGCTCAGATCGGGATGATCCCGGGTCATGGAAACAATGCCGGAGATATACTCCCTGATGGCCTGCGCTGTTTTTACCTCCGCTGTCGTTTTCTGAAGAAACAGGATATCCCCGGCGGATGCGACAGGCTGCAGGGTGTCCAGCGGATTTTGTGTCTGAAACCTTGACAGGATCTGCATTTCCTCCCGCCGGGAAGGGTATCCCATGGTCACCTTCAGCATAAATCGGTCCAGCTGCGCTTCCGGAAGGGGAAACGTACCGATATACTCCACGGGATTCTGTGTGGCAAGCACGATAAACGGTGCAGGAACCGGGTAGGTGATACCGTCCACGGTGACCTGCGCCTCCTCCATAACTTCCAGCAGGCTGGACTGGGTCTTGGGCGAGGTCCGGTTGATTTCATCGGCAAGGATGATCTGGTGCATAATCATACCCGGCTGAAATTCCATTTTTCCTTTTTTGAAATTGTACATGGAGAATCCGGTAATATCGGAAGGCAGTACATCCGGGGTGAACTGGATCCTGCGGAAGCTGAGATTGAGGGATTTGGCCAGGGAGGAAACCATCATGGTTTTCCCGACTCCCGGTACGTCCTCAATCAGAACATGCCCCCTGCCCAGAAGGGCGATCAGGATCAGATGGATGGATTCCCGTTTGCCTACCATCACACATTCCATATTTTCCTGTATTTTTTTTAACAGCAGAGATGCCTTTTCCAAGGGGTCCCCTCTCCTTTCGGATGATCCGTACCTATTTCCATTTCGTTGTTGCTATACCCGGAAAGGTATATACGAACGGGTCTCTTTCCTTTATAATAATAGGATACGGAAGAATTAGCAATACATTCTGATAAATTAGGGAGGAGAAGCTCTTTGAAAGATAAAATCTTCAGGATATTGTTGGGCAACCGTGGAAAGTTTGTTTCCGGGGCAAAAATCAGCGAAAAGCTGGGAGTGAGCAGGACAGCGGTCTGGAAATGTATCGGGCAGCTCCGGGAGGAAGGCTGCCGGATTGAATCGGTTTCCAACAGGGGCTATTGTCTCATGGAAGTTCCCGATCGCTTGAGCGGGGAATTGATCCGTTCTTGTCTGAACACCAATATCATGGGACAGTCCATGGATCTGCATTTTTCCATTGGCTCCACCAATGCAAGAGCCAGGGAACTGGCGCAGAAGGGTGCAGCCCATGGAACGCTTGTGGCGGCGGAAGAGCAGGTAAGCGGCAGGGGAAGGCTGGGGCGTGCCTGGGTGTCTCCGGCAGGTGTGGGCATCTGGATGTCCCTGATTCTGCGGCCTCCTTTTCCACCGCTGCATGCTCCCCGCATCACCGTGTTGGCCGCTTTGGCAGCAGCAGATGCCATCCGGAAGGTGACCGGGCGGAATGCCGGCATCAAATGGCCAAACGATATTGTTCTCCGCGGGAGGAAAGTATGCGGGATCCTGACGGAAATACAGGCCGATCCGGATCGGATTGAATATGTAACGGTTGGAATCGGCCTGAACGCAAACACCAGGAAAGAGGATTTTCCGGTGGAACTGTCCCGCACGGCGACCTCCCTTTTCCTGGAATCCGGAGAAAAGGTGGATCGGAATCTTCTTCTGGCTGAAATACTGAACAGCTTTGAGGAGTACTATAACAGATACGTGGAAAAGGAAGAATTTGCGGAGCTGTTGACCGGGTACAGGAAGGAATGCATCACATTGGGGAAACCGGTTCATGTTATCGGCCGGACAGAGGAATTCGATGGGACTGCCATCGATCTGACAGAGGATTGTGCTCTGGTGGTCCGGCTTGCCGATGATACTCTTCGCACTGTTTTTTCCGGGGATGTTTCGGTGCGGGGAATTGCAGGGTATGTATAATTATGATTTGTGCAGATAATTCAAAGAATCCGGCTTATTCGGAAGGAGGAGGGGGAACA
The DNA here is from genome assembly GCA_038396605.1 of Eubacteriales bacterium mix99. Taxonomy (NCBI): domain Bacteria; kingdom Bacillati; phylum Bacillota; class Clostridia; order Eubacteriales; species Eubacteriales bacterium mix99. The sequence goes on along the minus strand of CP121690.1, from coordinate 17,890 downwards.
CCTGCTTCCTGTTTCCGGGGAGAAGATTTCCGGCGTTTTTTTACCGATACCCTGCATTGCGTTTATCAGGAAAGTTCATTAATATGATGTAGATTCTCATCCACAGTATTTACGATACTTTTCCGACAATAGGAAACGGACCAAATTAACTGGGGGTTATGTTTTGGAAATTTTAAAAAGAATCTTCCGGTACTGCAGCCGGTACCGACGAAAGATGATTGCCGCATGTATATTCCTGATTCTCTATATCGCCGTCAATCTGATCACGCCTACGATTTCCGGAATCATTGTGGATGATGTCATCAAGGGTGGAAAACGGGAGATGCTTTCGGTTTTGCTTCTGATCCTGCTGGTGGGATCGGTACTGAAAAGTGCCGCCATGTATTTTCGGGGCATTTTGTTTGAAAGCTTCTCTCAGGATTGTCTGTATGATCTGAGAAATGACATGTATACTCATTTGCAGCAGCTCCCCTTCTCCTTTTATGACAACAACCGGATTGGTGAGCTGATGTCCCGCATGACCGGTGATTTGGAAGGAGTCCGGGTATTCCTTGCGTCCGGTATTCCGGTTTTGATGGAGAATGGCGTTTACTTTTTCGGTACCGCTGTGATCCTTTTCATCCAAAATGCCAAATTAGCCGTTGCAACTCTTCTGGTTACACCTTCCATTGCATATTGTGCCTATCGGTTCAATCAGGTGGTCCGCCCCGTGTTCAGTGAGATCCGGGAGCAGCAGGCAACCTTGAATACCGTTACCCAGGAAAACATCACCGGGGTGCGGATGGTAAAGGCGTTTGCCAGGGAAGACTATGAAACCGGGAAGTTTGAAAAGGAGAACCGGCGCAACCGGGTGCTGAATATTAAATCCAGCCGGATCTGGGGAAAATATTTCCCTGCTATGGATTTTATCTCCGGGATCTGTCTGATCCTTTTGATCTGGTTTGGCGGACGCATGGTCGGAAGGGGGGAAATCAGCATTGGCACCGTGGTAACCTTCAACGGATATCTGTGGATGCTTATTATGCCCATGAGAATGCTGGGCTGGATCATCAATATGATGGCGCAGGCCATTACTTCCGGACAAAGAATCTTTGATGTCCTGGATACCGGAACGACGATCCGGGAACCGGAAAGTCCATATGATCCGGAAGAATTCCGCGGGGACGTGAGCTTTCAGGATGTTACCTTCCGTTATCGGGAGCAGCCGGTTCTGCTTCATGTAAACTTCCAGGCACCGGCCGGTAGCACCATTGCCATTATGGGAGCCACCGGCGCAGGGAAAACCTCGGTCATCAACCTGATCGAACGGTTTTATGACCGGTCCTCCGGCAGCATACGGATAGACGGCGTGGAGATCCAGGACTGGAGCATCCGGCGTCTGCGTTCGGAGATCGGCATAGTCCTGCAGGATACCTTCCTCTTTTCTGATACCATAGAGGGAAATATTCTTTACGGCAAACCCGATGCCACCCGGGAGGAAGTGATACAGGCGGCAAAAATGGCAGATGCCCATGATTTTATCTCGGAAACGCCTCAGGGATATGACACCATCGTCGGGGAAAGGGGAACCGGACTGTCCGGCGGCCAGAAGCAGCGTATCGCCATTGCCAGGGCGCTGATCAAGGATCCCAAAATCCTGATTATGGATGATTGTACCTCCGCCGTGGATATGGACACGGAATATAAGATTCAGAAAGCGTTGAAGGAAGTGCAGAAGGACCGTACTACATTCATTATTGCCCATCGGATCTCCTCCGTGAAAAACGCAGATGAAATTCTGATTCTGGAGAACGGACGGATTGTGGAACGCGGTAATCATGAACAGCTGATGAACCGGAAAGGCCGGTATTATGAAATGGTAAGACAGCAGTATCATGATCTGGATAAGCTGGAGGAGTTCCGGGCAGGCTGGCATGCGTCGGATCCGATGGAAGCAGACCGGAAAGGGAAGGTGATATAAGATGTTGCATAACCGGATTACCCAGGATGAAGAATTGGAAAGACCGTTCAACATGAATCAGCTGAAGCGGCTTCTGGCTTACATGCGGCCTTATCGGAAAGAAATGTCCATCACTCTGACCCTGATGTTTGTGGCTGCCTTCTGCGGCTTGCTGGGTCCGCGCATTCTGCAGATCGCCATTGATGACTATATGGTGCAGCAGAAATATGGCGCCTTGGCCGGGCTGTCCGCGGTTTTTCTCGCCGTCAACGCCATCAGTGCGCTGTGCATGCATCAGCGGGTGCGCACCATGTCTGAGGTCGGGCAGAAGGTATTGTACCGGATCCGGCAGGACATGTTCAACCACATCCAAAAGCTTTCCTTTAATTATTTTGACAGCCGTCCTGCCGGGAAAATCCTGGTCCGGATCATCAATGATGTCAATTCCCTGGGGGATTTGCTGACCAACGGAATTGTCAATGTCCTGACGGATATTGCCACACTGATCCTTGTGATTGTTATGCTGGCTTCCATGGATTACCGGCTGATGCTGATCGCCCTTTCCGTCCTGCCGCTGATGCTTGTTGCCATTCTGTCCCTGAAAAAGGTCATCCGGCACAGATGGCAGGCCGTCCGCAGGAAATCTTCCAATATGAATGCCTATCTGCATGAAACTCTGTCCGGAATGCGGGTCACCCAGGCTTATATCCGGGAGCCGGAAACCAATGCGATTTTCAAGGGGCTGTGCCAGGATCTCCGCTCCTCCTGGATGAATGCCATTCATGTGAACAACCTGATGGGGCCATTTTCCGAAGTGATTGCCACCGTAGCCGTGGTTCTGGTCTATTGGTTCGGCGTAGGCATGATCGACAGCGGAACGGTTACGGTCGGCGTGCTGGTGGCGTTTTCAAGCTATGTCTGGCGATTCTGGCAGCCGGTGAACAATATCTGCAATTTCTATAATTCCATTCTGATGGCTATGGCTTCCACGGAACGGATTTTCGAACTGCTGGATACGCCGGCGGATATCTATGATCACGGGAATGCGGAGGAAATGCCCGACATCCAGGGAAGAGTCGCCTTTGAAAATCTGACGTTCTGCTATGAACCGGAGAACCCGGTTCTGACGGATATCAACTTCCGGGTGGCCCCCGGGGAAACCATTGCCCTGGTCGGCCCCACCGGTGCCGGTAAGAGTACCATTGTCAACCTGATCAGCCGGTTTTATGAGCCGGTGAAGGGAAGGGTCCTGGTGGACGGCATCGATATCAACACCGTGTCCATGAATTCCCTGAGACGGCAAATGGGAGTGATGATGCAGGATTCCTTTATTTTCTCCGGTACGATTATGGATAATATCCGTTACGGCAGACTGGATGCCTCGGATGAAGAAGTAATGGAGGCAGCCCGGGTGGTGCATGCTGACGGCTTTATACGGGAAATGGAGAGGGGATACCAGACAGAGGTCCATGAGAGAGGATCCAGGCTGTCCCAGGGGCAGCGTCAGCTGATATCCTTTGCCCGGGCGCTTCTGGCGGATCCACGGATTCTCATTCTGGACGAGGCAACCTCCAGTATTGATACCGAGACGGAAATTCTGGTGCAAAAGGGATTGGAACAGCTTCTGAAGGGCCGGACTTCCTTTGTGATCGCACACCGGCTGTCCACCATACGCAATGCCGACCGGATCATGGTGATTGATGACGGGAAAATAAAGGAATGCGGCAGCCATGATGAATTAATGAAGCAAAAGGGGGAATATTACGAACTCTATCTTTCCCAGTACCGTTTTCTGGAAGCCGTATGATCTTCATGGCCATGCGAACATGTTGAATCCGGCCTCCGACAAGGAGGATAGACACAATGGGCTTCCTGTTCATGGAGATATACCGGGGAGACATACCGGGCCCACAGGATTTTAAGTCCTGTACGTGGTGGAACGCTGCGCTCCCCACAAAAAGTCGGATGAGGCAGGAAAAAGGGGTTTCCATAGCGAAAGTCAGGGGCAGGGGCGAAAAGGGAAAAACAGTCCGAAGGAGAAAGGATCGCGGAAAATATGCCAGACAGTTTCAGCTTGCGGGAGCATGCAAAGTGGCTTCTTACCGATACATTCGGTTATGCCGATTTTCGGAAAGGGCAATGGGAGGTTATTGAGAATATTTTACAAAGAAGAAATACTGTTGCCATTTTTCCAACAGGAGGCGGCAAGTCCCTTTGCTTTCAGATTCCCGCTATGATGATGTTCGGCACGACTGTTGTGATTTCTCCATTGATTTCCCTGATGAAGGATCAGGTGGACAGCCTGGTGAAGAAAGGGGTTGCCGCTTCCTTTCTCAGCAGTTCCCTGTCGGAGCATGAGGTGACCCGCCGGATCCGCGAAATGGAAAATGGCCGATACAAGATTGTTTATATTGCGCCGGAACGGTTTCAATCCGAGACCTTTTTCTCTGCACTGAAAAAGGTCCATATTCCCTTCATTGCCATTGATGAAGCGCATTGTGTCTCCCAGTGGGGGCACAATTTCCGGCCGTCCTATCTGAAGATCCGGGATTTCATTCAGGCTGTCGGAGATCCCGTCGTCGGGGCGTTTACCGCTACGGCCAACCGAAAAGTCCAGCAGGATATTGTGAACCTGCTGGGGCTGTCCCAATGCCGGCTGTTTTTAAGCAGCTTTGATCGGGCCAATCTGGAGTTCCGCGTGGAAGATCCTGCGAACCCCAGCCTGTATATTCTGAATTATGTCAAAACCCATCCCGGAAAGTCCGGGATTGTCTATGCGGCAACCCGGAGAAATGTGGAGAATTTGTTTTTTTATCTGAAAAAGTATGGCATACAGGCCGGGATGTATCATGCCGGGCTTGCCGGGGAACAGCGCAGCCGATACCAGGATGGATTCCTGAACGGGGAAATATCCGTCATGGTGGCTACCAATGCCTTTGGCATGGGGATTGATAAAAGTGATGTCCGCTATATTATTCATTACAATATGCCGATTTCCGTGGAGAGTTATTACCAGGAGGCCGGCCGGGCGGGAAGGGACGGGGAAAAAGCGGTCTGCATCCTGCTGAAGAATCCCGATGATTACAAGCTGAATAAATTTCTGATCAATGGAAATTATCCGCCGGTGAAGGTGGCAGAGGCATTGTTTCGACGGGTACGGAGAAGGCAGACAAGAGGAATACCTTCGGAAATGCTGATCAGCAGGAGGATGGGCGGCGCCTCCATGCGGGAAAGTGCTCTGAGAAAAATTGTGGAGTATGGTTATGCGGAGATTCGCAGCGGCATCGTGTACGCAACGGAAAAGAAGCATTTCACGCTGACGCAGAAGGAGATTGACCTTCATAAGGACGTGGAGATGGAAAAGCTGGATGCCATGCAGCGGTATCTGGCAGAGAAAGTATGTCTCCGCGCCTATATCCTGCGCTATTTCAATGAGAAGCCTGCCAGGGAGCGCTGCGGGAACTGCAGCGTATGTCTGCGCAACAGGGGGCAGGATGAAGGGAAACTTATGAACCATATGCTGGCACATATATTTGGAAAGTAGTGGCAGTGCTGCATCGGGATAGAAGGCGTACCGATATCAGACAGCTTTTGCTGTCCGCCCATCGGATATAAGAAATGGGAACGGTACAGATTGCTGACATCTTCTGCTGTATTAAATTTAAAGATTGGAAAAGGAGATAGGCAGCGGATGCCGAATCCATATAGATCGGTGAATGGCTTCAGTTTGCCATTGTCAGACAGATAAAAGTCAGACAGAACAAAAACAGGGAGGATGAAAAATGTCAGAAAGAGAGATCAAAGTTGCAATCATTGGATGCGGCGGTATCGCAAACGGAAAGCATATGCCCAGCCTGCATAAGCTGAGTCATGTCAAGCTGGTGGCTTTTTGCGACCTCATTGAGGAGCGGGCGGTCAAGGCTGCCAAACAATATGGTGTTCCGGATGCCAAAGTCTATACGGATTACAGGGAGCTTTTAAAGGACAGGGACATTGAAGTCGTTCATGTCTGCACCCCCAACCGTTCCCACGCGGAGATTTCCATTGCAGCTCTGGAAGCCGGCAAGCACGTTATGTGTGAAAAGCCCATGGCCAAAACCGCTGCAGATGCCAAAAGAATGCTGGAAGCCTGCAAAAGGACCGGGAAGAAGCTTACCATTGGATATCAGGGCAGGCAGCGTCCTGATTCCCAGTATCTGAAAAAGGTTTGTGAAGAAGGCACCCTCGGTGAGATTTATTTTGCAAAGGCACATGCCATCCGCCGGCGTGCCGTTCCTACATGGGGCGTATTTCTGAATGAATACGAGCAGGGCGGTGGACCGCTGATCGATATCGGTACCCATGCCCTGGATCTGACGCTTTGGATGATGGACAACTACAGGCCCAAATATGCCGTAGGCACCACCTACCATAAGCTGGCAGACCGCAGGAATGCGGCCAACGCGTGGGGCCCGTGGGATCCGGAGAAATTCACGGTGGAGGATTCTGCCTTTGGCTTTGTCGTCATGGAAAATGGGGCGACCGTCATTCTGGAGTCCAGCTGGGCCCTGAATACCCTGCAGACCGGCGAATCCCGCACAACTCTCTGTGGAACGGAAGGCGGAGCCGATATGCAGGATGGTCTGCGGATCAACGGGGAAAAGTTCGGCAAGCTGTATACCGCCAGGCCGGATCTGAAAACAGGCGGTGTGGATTTCTATGAGGGTCACAGCGAAAGCGAAGCCGACCGGGAGGCAAGGCTCTGGATTGAAAGTGTCATTCATGACAGGGAACCTGTGGTAAAGCCGGAGCAGGCACTGGTGGTCACCGAGATCCTTGAGGCAATTTACAAATCTGCCAAATCCGGCGAGCCATACTATTTCAATAAATAAACAGGGAGAGAAAGGCAGGGTACTGCAGGATATACGGGAATTGATATACGGGACACAAGCATTGTGCACAATGGGGATACACAGGGAACGGGACTGTGTATCTTCTTTTTCTGTATCGTGAGAAAAATTGCTGTTAGCGTAAAGTTACCGTAGGGATTAAGAGTAATAAATTACCATAAGGATTGAAAAGAAGGCGACATCCTGCTAAAATATTGATCATCACAAAAATATTAAGAAAGGGTGTCACCTTCCATGTACAGTATACAAGATTTTAACGAGTTTGCAAGAAAAACAGAAAATAAGGTAAGAGAATTTTTAAGGGAAGGTAAGGATCTGGCAGAACTGACTCTGGGGCTGCAGGAGGATCTGTTTGAACTTGGTCGGAATATACTGGTGGAGACTCTTGAGGGGATGGATGAACAGCTTCGAAAGTCCGGGGTCAGGAAAAACAATTGGGAGATTGTCAGGAAAGATGAGACAGGGATCTTAACGACCTTTGGAACGATCAAGTATAATAGAACGTATTTTAAGCCAAAGAGTGGTGGCAAAAGGAAATATCTCGTTGATGAGCTTGTTGGTCTTAAGCCACATGACAGAGTGAGTGCAGATGTGGTGATCAATGTGGTGGAAGAGGCCATAGACAGCAGCTACAGGAAAGGTGGAGAAAGAGCCGGATATATGGATGAAATAAGCAAGCAGGCTGTTATGGATAAAATACATAACCTTGAGATCAGCGAACATGAGCATAAGGTGGACAAGAAGAGGGATGTCAGGATACTGTATGTTGAAGCAGATGAAGATCATGTTTCCCTGCAGGGAGAAGACGATAAAAGCAAGATAGCTATGCCCAGGCTGGTTTATGTTCATGAAGGCGTAGATCCCGAAAAAAGCAGCCAAACAAGGACCAGGCTTAAAAACGTTAAATATTTTGGCGGCATGTATGATGAGAGTGAGGATCTGTGGCTGGAGGTCATAGAATATATAGACAAGCAGTACAACATGGATTTCATTGAAACCATATACCTTTCCGGGGATGGGGCATCATGGATTAAGGCCGGGCTTGACTGGATTCCCAAAAGCAAGTTTGTGCTGGACAATTTTCATCTTAAGAAATATATGATAACTGCGACTGCACACTTAAACGATGGAGACATCTATCAGGAGTTGAAGGATGCATTGGATTGGCCGGACAAGGACATGGTCAAGGATGTTTTCAAGAAGATCCTCAAACGAACGGTTTCCAAAACGAAGAGGAAGGCAGTTAAGGATGCCAGACGGTACATATTGAATAACTGGCATGGAATAGAAATAAAGGCTGATAAGGACTATGAACTGATAGGATGCAGTGCCGAAGGTCATATAAGCCATGTGTTTTCAAGCAGGCTAAGCAGCAGGCCTAAGGGATGGTCTGAAAAAGGTGTTGCCAGGATGTCCAAACTTATCGTATATAAGAAAAATGGCGGCAGGATCTATGACCTGGTTATGGCACAGAAGCTTAAGGAGAAGGAGAACAGGAAACATGAATTGCAGGATGAATTAATCAAGGAAGTAAGGAAATCATCAGAAAGCAGATATGCTGGTTCATGGAGTAGCAGCCCAACTGTAATTACCATGGGGAAAAAGACAGGGCTGTTTAATGAGATGAGGAGTATGGCCGGAATACGCTATTAGGCCCTTCATAAAGCTCGTTATGGCGTTTTTAATAGCCGGGACGACATAGATCAAGCGTTTATGCCGCGAAAGCTGCTTGATAACGAGAAGTCGGTGTGGTAGCATTGAGGTACGGCAGCAACCGCTCCAAAGCCTATCCCGCTGTTAGAGATGGCTGCTGCCGACATCTGCCGTAAGCCACACCGGCAGAGGCTCGTTGTCAAGCAGATCGTGGAATAAATGCAGCTGACAAGATTGATTGCTGTTAAAATTAATGAAATCAATCAAGACCACTGTTGCTAGTAAGAATATTTCAGGATGTCTCTATTCTTTCTTTCCCTACAGTAAATTGACGCTATCAAAATTGCTGCACAGTTTGACTGAAATGTGGCAGAATGATAATATGAAGAGAAGAAAAAATCAGAACGATTGAAATGCATGCACGGGACAAGAGAGGAAAATGAATATGAATTACAGGGAGAAGTATCAGATGTGGCTGAAAAGCCCGTTGATCGACAAAGAGACCAAAGAGGAGCTTTCCTCGCTGAAGGGGAAAGATCAGGAGATTGAGGACCGCTTCTATAAGGATCTGGAATTCGGCACGGGAGGCCTGAGAGGCATTATCGGTGCAGGCTCCAACCGGATGAACCGTTACACCGTGGCCAGGGCGACCCAGGGGCTGGCGAATTATATCAAAAAAGCCGGTGACAAAGCGATGGCAGACGGCGTTGTCATTGCCTATGACTCCAGAAGGAAGTCCCCGGATTTTGCGCTGGATGCCGCCCAGGTTCTGTGTGCCAATGGAATCAGGACATATTTGTATACGGAACTGCAGCCGACTCCCGTTCTGTCCTTCAGTGTCCGGGAATTGGGCACGACAGCGGGTATTGTCATTACAGCAAGCCATAATGCTCCGGCGTACAACGGCTACAAGGTCTATTGGAGCGACGGCGGCCAGATCCCGCCTCACCTGGATCGTGAGATCATCCGGGAAGTGAATGCTGTGGAAGGTTTCGGGGACATCCGCAGTATGCCGGTGCAGTGGGCAAAGGACAAGGGCTATCTGCGCTTCATCGGGGAAGAGGTCCTTTCAAAATACATCCGGAAGGTAAAGGATCTGTGCATTGACAGGAAGCTGGTGGAGAAGGAAGGCAAAAACCTGAAGGTGATCTATACACCGATTCACGGTACAGGCAACAAACCGGTCCGACGTGTGCTGAAGGAACTGGGCTTTGAGAACGTCACCGTTGTTCCGGAGCAGGAGAAGCCGGATCCCGACTTTTCCACTGTGGAGTATCCAAATCCGGAGAACAACGAAGTGTTCACCCTGGCCATTGCCATGGCAGAGAAACAGGGAGCGGATCTGATCATTGGAACGGATCCGGACTGTGACCGGGTTGGCGTTGTGGTGAAAAACAGGCGGGGGAAATATGTGACCCTGACCGGAAATCAGACCGGAGCCCTTCTGGTTCATTATTATCTGAGCGCGCGGAAGGCGATGGGGTCGCTTCCGGAGAACGGCTGCATCATCAAGACCATTGTAACCGGCGGGATGGGCAGAAAAATTGCGGAATCCTTCGGTGTGGAGACCATGGACACCCTGACCGGTTTCAAGTTTATCGGCGAAAAAATCAAGGAATTTGAGGAAACCGGGTCCCATACGTTCCTTTTTGGATATGAAGAAAGCTATGGCTATCTGACCGGGGATTTTGTCCGCGACAAGGATGCGGTCATTGCGTCCATGTTGATCTGTGAAATGGCTGCCTGGTATCGTTCCAAAGGGATGAATCTGTATGACGGTCTGGTTTCCCTCTGGGAGAGGTACGGATATTTCAGGGAAACATTGAAATCCATTCAGATGGCCGGCAAGGAAGGTATGAAAAAAATCACGGCCATGATGGACCATCTTCGGGAGAACGAGCCGGATACCGTTGCCGGTGTGCCGGTGGTGCGCATTGAGGATTATCTGACAGGCAAGGCTGTGGATGTGAAAACGGGCCGGGAGTCGAAGCTGACCCTGCCGGTGTCCAATGTCCTGAAGTTCAGTCTGGAGGATGGCTCATGGTTCTGTGCCAGGCCGTCCGGTACGGAGCCCAAGGTAAAGCTGTATTTTTCCGTGACAGGGAACAGCCTGGAGGATGCCGATGCAAAGGACAAGGCTCTGATTGATGCAGTGTATCGTCTGGTACAGCCGGAAGCAGGCCATATTTAATATGACATAAGAGGTTGGAGGAGATATTTTGGGCAAGAAGAAAATGTTCTGCACATTTCTTTCCTACTACAAATCGCATTTAAAATTGTTTGTACTGGATATGATCTGTGCACTTGCCATTTCGTTGATTGATCTTTATTTTCCCATGGTAACCAGGGAAGTGGTGGGGAAGGTCCTGCCTGCCGGAAAAGTGAATTTGTTCTGGACATTTGTCGGTATTCTGATCGCCATGTATCTGGTTCGCACCGGATTGCAATATATCGTCAGTTACTGGGGGCATATTCTGGGAGTCCGGATCGAATACGATATGCGCAGGGATTTATTTTCCCATCTGCAGACCCTGCCTTTCCGGTTCTATGACAAAAACCGGACAGGTCATCTCATGTCCAGAATGGTGAATGATCTGAATGAGATTGCAGAGCTGTCGCATCATGGACCGGAGGATTTGTTCCTGTCTCTGGTTATGCTGATCGGGTCTTTTTTCATGCTGATCACTGTGGACTGGCGGCTGGCGCTTATTGTATACCTGATCATTCCGGTGATGCTCTGGTTTGCCCTGAAGTACCGGAAACGGATGAACCGGGCTTTCAGGACCATGAGAGTAAAGCTGGCAGATGTGAATGCGCAGCTGGAAAGCAGTATATCCGGTATCCGGGTTTCCAAGTCCTTTACCAATGAGGAATATGAGAAGGATAAGTTTGGAGAAGGGAATCAGCAGTTCCGCAATTCAAAATATGTTTCGTATAAGAACATGGCAGTTTTTGAAACCGGAATCGAGTACTTTTCCAATATGCTGAATGTGGTCGTCGTCGCTGTCGGCGGGTATTTTATTTATAAGGGGCAGATGGAAACGGCGGACCTTCTGGCGTTTATTATGTATGTGGGGGTATTTTTGCAGCCCATCCGCCGGCTGGCAAACTTTATGCAGCAGTTTGAATCGGGGATGACTGGTGTGGAGCGATTCTGTGAGATTATGGAGATTCAGTCCGACATCGTCGATGCGCCGGATGCAAAAGAGCTGAAAAATGTTCATGGGGATATCGAGTTTGATCATGTCAGCTTTTCCTATGACGGGAATGAAAAGATCCTGAAGAATATCAACATCATCATCCCGTCCGGCAGAACCATTGCCCTGGTCGGGCCTTCCGGCGGCGGGAAAACCACCCTTTGCCACCTGATTCCCCGTTTTTATGAGGTGAAGGACGGTGTGATCCGGATCGACGGCAGCGACATCCGGAGTTACACCCTGAAATCCCTGCGTCAGAATATCGGACTGGTTCAGCAGGATGTGTTCCTGTTTGCCGGAACCATAAAGGAGAATATCCAGTATGGCAAAGTGGATGCGACGGAGGAAGAACTGATCCAGGCTTCGAAAAATGCCAATATCCATGATTTTATCATGAGTCTGCCCGATGGGTACGATACCCAGGTGGGAGAACGGGGAGCGCGTCTTTCCGGCGGGCAGAAGCAGCGGATTTCCATTGCACGGGTTTTTCTGAAAAATCCTCCGATCCTGCTGCTGGATGAGGCGACCTCCGCACTGGACAATGAGACGGAAATCCGGATTCAACAGGCGCTGGATCACCTGTCCAAAGGGCGGACCACACTGGTGATCGCCCACAGGCTGTCCACCATCAAGAATGCGGACCGTATCCTGGTCCTGACGGAAGACGGAATTGCCGAGCAGGGAACCCATGAAGAGCTGATGGAGCTGGGAGGGCTCTATTCCAAGCTTTACCAGGCTCAGTTCCGGGAGTATACTCCGGAAGAGTCCGATAACCATCCGGATCCGGCCAGTCAGGGGTTTTCAATCAGACAATAACAGATGACGGGGAGGGGATTGCTTATGAAGGACTATCTGTCGGCAGGGACATCCGTTGCGCAGGAAAGAGTGATCAATCGGTCCCGGTTCATCGGCTCAACCTATCTCATTTCGTCCGAAGAGGAAATCCCTCTGTCCCTGGAAGACAGCAGGAAGCGATATCCGGGAGCCACACATTACTGCTATGGGGCTGTTCTGGGCGCGGACGGGCTGATCCGCCGCTTTTCCGATGACGGGGAACCGGGCGGCACTGCCGGCATGCCGATCCTGCAGGTTCTGCTGCAGAATGAGCTGAAAAATACACTGGTTGTTGTGGTACGCTATTTCGGTGGCATCAAACTGGGAGCAGGAGGCCTGATCCGGGCATATAGCGGCACGGCTTCCGACACGATCCGAAAAGCCGGTGTGGTAAAAATGACATACAGCAGCCGGGGGACTCTGACCATCGACTACAGCTTGCTTGGAAGTGTGGAATATTTTCTCCGCCGTGAGGGAATCTCCATACAGGAAGTTCAATATGGGGAAAAGGTTCAGATGCAGATCCTTACCCGCCGGGACTGGGATGTTCTGGTGAGCCGGCTGACGGATCTCTGCAGCGGAAACCTGAGGATCCGGCGGCAGGATGGGATTTATGTCTCCTGGGACCATAATCATTCTATGGAAAAGTAAAAAAATCACACGGAACAGGATAGTATCCGTCAAATTATAACAAGTAAATTAAAAACTCCGTTTCGATGCCATGTTTATAGCCTGCTGTTTTTTTCATGGACAGCAGCAGAAAAATAAAATCAAAAACATAGGGGAAGAGAGGGCGATGGATTGTGCTGGAAGAACTGAAACAGCAGGTTTGGGAGGCAAATCAGGAGCTTCCTGAAAGAGGCCTGGTTTTGTATACCTGGGGAAATGTCAGTGCTTTGGACCGGGAAAAAGGTTTGGCCGTCATAAAGCCCAGTGGTGTTTCCTATCAGGACATGAAGCCGGAGGATATGGTTGTGGTGGACCTGGATGGCAGGACAGTGGAAGGGGAACTCCGGCCGTCCTCTGATCTGGATACTCATCTGACCTTGTATCGGAATTTCTCCGGCATCAATGGGATTGTCCATACCCACTCCACCTGGGCAACCATATGGGCGCAGGCCGGCATGGCGATTCCCCCACTGGGAACCACTCATGCTGACTATTTTTATGGAGAAATCCCCTGTACCCGCAGAATGACACGGGATGAGACCGGGGAAGGTTATGAGGAAAAAACCGGGCAGGTTATTCTGGAAGCGTTCCGGGCAGTGGATCCCGTTGCTGTTCCGGGAGTATTGGTTCACAGCCATGGACCGTTTTGCTGGGGGAAGAACGCCGGGGACGCCGTTTATCATGCCGTGGTGCTGGAGCAACTGGCAAAAATGGCGTATCATACGGTTCTGCTCAACCCGGATGCAACTCCCATCGGACAAGACATTCTGGATCGTCACTTTCTCCGGAAGCACGGTTCCAATGCCTATTACGGGCAGAAAAAATAACGGAGGAACCGGTTCCTGTCTGCGTGCTATCAACTTTTACAGAAAACAGCCGAATGGATATCTATAAGCATTACCGGATGGCAAATAGCAGGACTGTAAAAAGCCGTATTTGGATTTATGGATGAAGCGGCTGGAATCGGGGAGGTTGATAGCAGTGCAAAAGTCTTCAAAATCCATATGGGTTGGTTATGCGATCGGGATATTCTGTATTCTCTACTCCATTAAACTGGCGGGGAATGCACGTACATTTATAGATGCGACTTCGATCTTTATTACAGTGGGCGGCACACTGGGAACTCTGGTGGTATCGTTCCCTGCAGAAAAGCTGAAAACCCTCGGGCCGGTGATGAAAAAGGCTTTTCACAGGCAGTCCTTTGATTTGAGCAAGGACATTGATACCATTGTATCCCTCGACGAAACTGCCAGGAAAAAAGGGCCCCTTGCCCTGGAGGATACGGCCGAAGAGTATGCGGACGATGAATTCCTGAAGAAAGGCATACTCCTTATCGTGGATGGTACGGACAAGGATATCCTTCGTTCTTCCATGGAAGGCGAGATCTATTTCATGCAGAAAAGACACCGGCAGGGACATGCCATGCTGGACATGATAGCATCCACCGCAACGTCCCTGGGACTTTTGGGAACCTACGTGGGACTTATCCCGATGCTGATTAATCTGGAAGATCCCACCAGGCTGGGTCCCCTGATGGCGGTGGAATTGGTTACTTCCTTTTACGGAGCTTTTATCTCCTATATTCTTTTCACTCCCATGTCAAGAAGATTGAAAAATATGAGTCGGGATGAAGTAACAAGAAAAGAGCTCGTGATCGAAGGCCTGGTTGCCATTCAGGAAAATCAGAATCCTAGGAGAATACGGGATTCTCTGATGGCTTTCCTCTCAAAAAAGGAAGCAGAGAACATGCGTCAGCAGCAGAACCGTACCAGGGCAAGGCTGAGAAAGGTGGCATGACGGCATGGCCAGGGATTACCGGGAATCGGAAGAAAGTATGGAGGAGGACGATGGCAACTGGCTGAACAGTTACAGTGATATGATGACGGATCTGCTTGCGATATTTGTCATCCTGTTTTCCTTTGCCATGATGAACAGCAAGGGCATGAAATCGGCATCGTCTGCAGCAGAAGCAACGGAGAACGTTGTCGTTGCATCGGAAGGACAGGCAATAAACGGAGGAGATGGACTGCTTCCGGCAAAAAATGGGATTATCGAATCCATAAACAAATACATTAAGGAAGAGGATCTTTCCGACCAGCTGAATGTTATGGAGCAGGGAGAGGATTCAGTCCTGCTGCGTGTAAAGGATTCCGCTCTTTTTGAATCGGGCCGGGCCGATATCAATAAAAAGTCTGCCCGGCTGCTGGGTAACATTTCTTCCATTCTGACGGAATATAAGGATCAAATTAAAATGGTCCGGATAGAAGGGCATACGGATAACCGTCCCATGCACAGCCGGCAATTTCAAAGCAACTGGGAATTATCCACCAGCCGGGCAGTCAACGTGTTGAAGCACCTGGCGGAAAGCTCCCCCATCGAACCGGCAAAGTTCTCTGCTGTGGGTTACAGCGAGTTTCATCCGATTGCGGATAACCGGACCGAAGCCGGCAAGGCAAAGAACAGGCGAGTGGATTTCATCATCGAAACGATGTCTGACACAAAAAAGCCGGATACCAAAAAATAAGACGGACCATTTCTTTTGAAATCTCTTTTTTAAATGGGTTCAAATGTGCAAATGGCATTCCGGATTGTCTTTTCCCTGGCTTTCCTGCCGTATTGATCCACCTCGGAGCTGTCCTTTGTCCCATGGGTCAGGCAGGCAGGGCCACCGATACAACCGCCTTCACAGGCCATGCCTTCTATGAAGTTCTCCGGCAGGGCGTTTCGCGATGCTCTCAGCAATGCCTTTTTACAGGCATCAATCCCATCACAGGAAATCGGCTGGTAGTCAAAGTCCTCCAAGCCCTGCTCCTTCAGTGCCTGACGGATTGCATCAGCGACCCCGCCGCTGCGTGCAAAAATTCTACCGTAATAAGAGGCATTGTCCAGTGCACTTTCCGGAAGGGAGGCCAGATCAATCTCCCTGCTGTCGATGAGTGCCTGCAGTTCTTCAAAGGTCAGGACACAGTCCACATAAGGACGGACCGTCTCTTTTCCGGCCTCCATTTTTTTGGAAATGCAGGGACCGACAAAAATCACTTTTGCCGAGGGATCTGTTTTTTTGATATATCTTGAAATCTCTGCCATGGGGGAAAGATTACCGGAGATATATTTCGTAAGCCCGGGAAATTCCTTCTCCATCAGCTTTACAAAGGCAGGGCAGCAGGAGCTGGTCAGGAATCCCTTTTCTGCCAGCTCCTTTGCTTCGGAACAGGTCACCATATCGGCACCCAGTGCCGCTTCCACCACAGTATGAAAGCCCAGGGCCTTTATCCCGCTGATCACCTGGCCAAGCCTGACATAACTGAACTGGCTGGAGATGGAGGGAGCTACCACGGCGTATACCTTGTAGGCTTTATTGTTCCGGCTCTTTTTCAGAATGTTGATGGCATCAAGAATCAGGGATTTGTCCATGATGGCGCCAAACGGGCACTGGTTTACGCAGGCTCCGCAGGAAATGCATTTGTCGTTGTCGATGGAAGCGGTTTTGCTTTCGCTCATATGGATCGCCTTTACCTTGCATGCCTTTTCACAGGGACGCTTGTTGTCGGAAATGGCGTTGTAAGGGCAAACACCGGCACATCTTCCACACTCCACGCATTTATCCTTGTTGATATGCGCTTTTTGATTTTCCCCAAAAGTGATGGCATCGCACCTGCAGGCACCCATGCAGTAATGGGCAATGCATCCCCGGCAGGCATTGGTTACTTCAAAGCCGCCCACCGGGCATTCATCACAGGCAATGTCGATGACCTCAACGATATTCGGATTTTCCCGGTTGCCGCCGGTCGCCAGTTTGATGCGCTCCGCCACAATGGCCCGTTCCTTGTAGATGCAGCAGCGCATGGTTGGTTTGGGACCTGGAACGATAATATTGGGAATGTCATGATAGCACTCCATCAGTCTGTCTTCGAAGGCATGCCTGGCAACTTCCCTCAGCACCTGGTATTTTAAATATTGAACACTGGTATCAAATTTTCTTTTCATGAGCCCCAACTTTCTATTCTGATTGATACGTTACAGCAGCGGATATTTCTCATTCCAATCGTATCTAATAGTAGCTGATATCTATTTTCTTTCCGATCTTCTTCAGACGCTTCGCCAGCTCATCGACCAATCTCATTTTCAGATTGAAATCGACAGGCAGGTCAGGGTTCTGATGTGCCGGATTCACAGCTTTTCCTACGAAAAAATGGATGTCTGTGGCTTCTTCCAGCAGCATTCTCGCAATCCGGGAAGCCCCATCCTTTTTCCCACTCCATTCGGCACTGCATTGGCTGCCCGGATCACTTCGGGCATAGCGCAATACCTGATTGATGGTGATGATTCCCTCGGTTACCAGATCGACACCTTCTATTTTTGCAATCGGGGGGATTTTCGGATCCATATAATCCAACCCGGTCTGAATATCCTTCCCGAGGAACCTGGCTGCTATGGAGGAGGTTGTGCCTCCGCAGACAATATGGCTGCCTTTTTCGGAAAAGAACCGGGACATCATCTCCTGATCCTTCAGAGGGTTTCGGGGGGGCCCGATCAACAGGTTGACCTGTTTGCGCTTTCGCATCCGGATCACACCGATCGTCGTATCATCTCCCGGCATTCCTTCATACAATCGATTGCAGGCATCCAACAGAAGAGTGGTGATACTTCTGGCGCTGCAAATCTCCTGACAACGCTTTTCCATATACTTTATAATGTTTTCCCGCTGC